>CBDCEW010000104.1:0-340300 GCA_965215885.1 Candidatus Moanibacter sp. | reverse complement strand
CACGTCTATTACGGGCATGAGCTTTTTGAAGTCGTAGAGGACGATCGGGAGCAAGTTGAATTCAAGCTATTGGTGGGGCGCCTCTACAATGCGGGGTTGAAGAAAGGGCGCTTAGAGAAGCAATTTGAGGTTGACCCCAAAACGATGAAGCGGTGGGGGGAGGCGCTTCAAAGCGGAGATGCCGAGACCTTAGCGCGAGTGCTGGCGGGACGCAGCGCTCATCGCAAATTGACGAGGGAAATCCGGAGTTTTGGGCGGGTGCGCTTCGGGCAGATCTATGGGGAGAGTCGGTATGGCTACAGCAAGAAGATACGGGGGGAGATCGAGGAGGTGTTCGGAGTTAACCTCAGTGGGGAAACTTTGCGCCCTGTCTTTAAGGAGCTTAAAGAGGCCCGGGCAAAGGAGGCCGAAGCCGAGAGGGCGCAAAATCGGGAGACTCCCTGGGATTGCCCGGAGGACTCGGGGAGGGACGAACAGGAGCAAGAAGCAGAAAATAGCCCCGAAAGCGAAGGGGACAATCGCAAGGAGTCTCCCGATTTTTCGAGGGAGAGCTCCGAAGCGGTGCAATGGTATCGGCACCTGGGAGTAATTCTGTTCAGTGCCGCGCTCAGAGAAGTCGCTCAGATTGATCGCGAAGAGGGCTGGCTTTTGAAACAATGGGTGGCTTGCGGGTTGTTGGCCGCGGTCAATATCGAGCAGAGCAAACTGCTCGATCTCGAAGACCTGCAAAAACTCATCGGGCGAGTCCTGTATACCCCCTATCTGCAACGCCAAAGCCTTAGCGCCCTGGCCGATGAAGGGCTTTTAAGAGAGATCCTCAGAGTGAACGCGAGGGGCCTGAATGCTTCGGATGAAGAGAGCTTTTATTATGATCCGCACACCAAACATTACACCGGAATGAGCAAGGTGCTGGCGGGATGGTGTCCGGGTATCCGTCTGGCCGACAAAGCGCTCCACAGCGATTTTATTCATACCCTCAAGGGCTATCCGGTCTATTTTGCGAGCACTGACAACTATGAGGATATAAGGGAACGGTTCATCCCCAACTGCGAAGCGATGCTCGAGCTGGTGCAGTTGCCGGCTGATAAGAAGGTGAGCATTTACGTGGACCGGGCGATCGCCGCGGAGTGGTTTTACGAAGCCATCGTGGAGCATCCTCAACTCGAAATCATTACCTGGGAAAAAGGTTACAAGGCCAGCGCCCAGCCCCTCCAACGGATCGACGGGCAGTTGCGCCTGCAGCGCGCGCGCAACCATGCCGAAGATCTCCAGGAGTATCATCTTCGCTATCAGCGGGGCCCCTGGAAGAAAAATCCTCAACTGGTGCAGTGGATCGTGGAGGCGACCAATCCAAAAAATCGAACCATTACCGTGAGCATCCTGGCGACCGATCAGCAGGCCCGAAATGAAGAGGTAATCAAAGGGATGTTCAGTCGCTGGATTCAGGAGAATGACTTCAAATACCTCGATAAGCACTTTGGGATTAATCAGATCACCTCTTATCGCACCGTCCACTACAAGCGATTAGCCCAACACCTTGAGGACAAGCAGGAGAAAAGCGGTGCCGCCAAAGCCCTCCTGAAGCAAAAACAGCAATGCACCGAAGAATTGAAAAGACTGCCCCTGGCCGAGCATGCCCACCCGGGCAAAAGCGCCTCAAGGGGCGAAAAGATCCGTCGACTCGATCAGGCCCTCAAAGCCCTCCAACTCGAACTGGAGCAAATCGACACCGAATGCTCGAGGCTGCAGCGCCTCATTGATGAAAACTATGTCCGCCTGGACACCGCTAACAAGTCCCTCATGGATGCCTTGAAAATCTTCGCCCGTAACAGCTTCTACAAGCAGCTCGAACCCTTTAAAGCTCGCTACAACAACTATCGTGACGACCACGATCTGTTTCGCAATTTGACTCACAGTGACGGCGTTCTTATAGAGAGGGGCTGTGCGGTCGAAGCGCATTTATTCCCCACCGCAACTTATCCCCCTCGGGTGCAGGCGGTGGTGCTTGAGTATCTGCAAACTCTCAATGAGAAGCCCTTACTGATGCCCGACGGTTCAGGCCGAAGAATCATCTTCCGACTGGGCAAAAAATCGGGATTTAAACTTGCGATTGCATAGTGCCTTTAGAGGGGCAATATAGTGAGGTCTGAGCTTACGACAAAGTTCGAAAACGAACTCGATCTTATTCACGCATCGGCGGCCGCAAAAGCTCCCCAACCTGGTACTGTCCTTCTTTCCGCGATCGGATCCCAAAATATCCCATAACAGTCAGCACTCCACAAACCCCAACAAACCAGTCTCCGTATCTCACATAAAAGCTCTCTCGACGTTTCCACCGGCTGTCTCGACTGACTTTAATAATGTCGCTTCCACGGAAATATATCCCGTTATCCGGGCGCACGAGCACCTGTCGCACATTCCCGTACTCGTCGATCCACCCGCTCCAGCCCGAATTCCCACAACGAATAAATGGCCGGCGCGTTTCCACGGCCCGCAAAACGGAGTGAGCGGCGTGCTGGTAGGCCCCACCCTCCTCGCCATACCAGGCATTGTTTGTCGCCACAAATACGAAATCAGCTCCTCCTTTCGCGATCTCCCGGGAGAATCTCGGGAAGATATCCTCATAGCATACGAGTGCCCCGACCAGATAACTGCTCTCACCTATCTTCAAGGGGATCAGCTCCGCCGTCGTCCCCTTACCGAATGATCCTTTCAGAGGGACGACCTTTTTTATGAAAGGAAGGAGATTTTCGAATGGCACATATTCTCCAAAAGGAACGAGCCTCCGCTTCGCATAGTAGGGATTAACCAATCCGCCTTCAGGAGTGACCGCACAGACGATATTATACCAGGTCTCCCCTTCAATTGCCATATTCCCCATCAAAATCGGCTTATCGATCTCGCTCGCTATACTCTCCGTCCAGCTGAGCGCTTCCATGTTGCCTTTGATCGGAAGGGGCGTAACCGATTCAGGCCACAAGACCACCTCGCCTCCATTGGCGCTGGCAAACAGTGTCTGCACTCTCAAGGTCCTGAAATTCTCCAACACCTTGCTCGGATCCCACTTTAGCGACTGCTTGATATACGGCTGGACCACCGCCGCTCGAAAGAGTACCTCCTGGCGCTGTCCAAATGTTTTCGCCCAAATAAGTCCACTGGCCGCCACCAGCAGAAAGAGGAGAGCTACATAGAATTCGTAGCAGATTCGCTCGTACCATTCGCGCCCTCCACGCCGTGCAACAATCCTCCTGAGGTAAACAGCGAGACCCAGATTGAAGAAAATCAGGACAAATGAGAGGCCGGTATATCCGGTATAGGAAATTATCTGAAGGAGGGCCGATCGATCCCACTGGCTTGAGGCCAGGGGCAGCCAGGAGAATCCCGTAAACAGAAATCCGCGCAGATATTCGAGCAGGACCCACCATCCGGCCAAGCCGAGAAGGGCCGAGAGTCTGGCACCGAAGCCTCTCCCTTCAAGCCGGGGAACAGCCCACCACACCGCAAACAACCACGAGACTATGTACAATGTCAGGTAAGCCGATAGCGCTATCACCCCCAATACCGTTACATGCCTGAGCCAGAAAAGAAGAATCACCCAAGCTGTAAAACCGGCCAGGGCCGCGGTTATGAGATACCTCATTAGGGTAGGCTTCCAAAATGCCCAAAGCAGGAAAGGAACGGCAAATATGTAGGCCGCTTCCGGAAGATTTACGGGGGGGAATGCGCTTACCCAGAGAAGGACCGTCAAGAGGTAGACCGATACCGGCCATAACCAACGCTCAGCGAGGGAATATCTGTTTAGCGTGATGGCAAATGTCCTAGTTCGATGTGGGAAGCAATGGGTCAGGCCTTAGTTCTGATTCCGGTGAAATAGTCGTCGTTCCGAACACCACGCCCACTTTCTGACGAAAGCTCAACTCAGGACTTCCGCCCGCAGCACTTCTTGTACTTTTTTCCGCTTCCGCAGGGACACGGATCGTTTCGCCCAACCTTCGGACCTTCTCGCCGAATCGTTACTTTAGGTAATTTGATTTCCTCCGATGAACGTCCACCCGTCGCTCCCGGCAACAACGATCCATCGACATCACTCGGTCCCTGGCTTCGGACATTCCTCGAGAGCATCGCCAGCATGTTTTCAAAAGCCTTTATGTTGGTGGCGGATCGAAAGATTCCCATGCAGATCTCCGAACGAAAACTGACCATCATCTCCTCGAAAAAGACGAAAGCCTCGTTTTTGTATTCGTTTAGAGGATCCTTTTGGCCATACCCGCGAAGTCCCACGCTCTGGCGCAGATCTTCCATTTCCGTAAGATGGTCCTGCCAATGCTTGTCGAGACTGTGAATGATTACGTAACGTTCCAAGGCGCGAAGAGCTTCCGGATTCTCGACAGCTTCTTTCATAGCGTAGGCAGCCTCTATTTTCTCCAGAACGTACTTCCCTGTCCCTTCGACATCCCGTTCGGACACCTCCTCACTCTTGAGAACGACAGGAAAATGCGTGTTTACCCAATGCAGGAACGCCTCCAACGATTCATCGCCGAACGTCTTTCCCCCAAACATCCCGTAATCTTCCATCCTGTAATCCAGTTCCTCCTCGATGAGGTCGAAGATGATCTCCTTCGGCGTCTCTGAATGGATGGCATCATTGCGAATGCTGTAAATAATCTCCCTCTGCTTGTTGAGCACGTCGTCGTACTGCAGGAGCCTCTTGCGAATTGAGTAATTCTGCTCCTCCACGCGCTTTTGCGCATTCTCGATAACCCACGTGGGGAGTGGCACTTCCCCCTCTCCCACCGACTTCTCCAGCAATTTGCCGACGGCTCCGGAATTTCCAAAGAGCCGCAGCAGATCATCCTCCAACGATATGAAAAACCGAGTGGATCCCGGATCTCCCTGGCGTCCGCTCCGTCCGCGGAGTTGCCTGTCAATGCGGCGGGCAGTATGACGTTCCGTCCCTATTACGTAGAGCCCACCCCGATCCGCAATCCCTCCTCCCAACTTGATATCCGTCCCGCGACCAGCCATGTTTGTGGCGATCGTGACCCCGTTGCGGTGACCCGCCTTGGCCACAATCTCGGCCTCTTGTGCATGAAACTTCGCATTCAGCACATTGTGCGTGATATTGACTCGCCTGAGCATCCGACTGAGGACTTCCGACGCTTCCACCGAAACTGTTCCCACCAGAACCGGCTGCCCTTCTGAATTTGCCTCCCTGATTTCATTGACGACGGCGTTATACTTTTCCCGTCTCGTCTTGTAGATGAGATCGTCATCGTCGGCCCGCACCATCTCTTTGTTCGTCGGAACCACCATGACGCTCAGTTTGTAGATATCGCGAAATTCATTGGCCTCGGTCTCCGCCGTCCCCGTCATTCCGGCGAGCTTTTCATACATGCGGAAGTAATTCTGGATTGTTATCGTGGCATAGGTCTTCGATTCCTTTTCGATCACGACTCCCTCTTTTGCTTCGATCGCCTGGTGCAACCCATCACTCCATCGGCGGCCCGGCATGACTCGCCCGGTGTTTTCGTCGATGATCATAACCTTCTCGTCCTTCACGATGTACTCGACGTCACGCTCGTAGAGGGAAAAGGCGCGCAACAGTTGGCTTATACTGTGAATATCTTCACTCTGTTTCTCGAATCGCTCCTGCGCCTTTGCTTTCTCCTTCTGTTTAGCATCTGCCGATAGCGCTGAATCGCTATCGATATCCATGTAAATCGAGGGGAGATCCGGTAAGACAAACGCATCATCGTCGTTCGGGCGGAGGAAATTCCTCCCCTTTTCCGTGAGATCCGCCTGATGCCCCTTTTCGTCAATGACAAAGAACAACTCCTCTTTCAGAGCATAAAACTCGTTTTTATTGAAGTCGCTACCCATCTCCAGTTCGTACTTGTCGAAAGGCTTACGCACGGCCCCATCTTCCATAGTTCGCAGAAACTGCTTATTTTTGGGCATGCCAAGTTTTACCTGAAGCAGCATTTTATAGACCGAAAACTCATCGAATCCGTCCACCTCCATCTCCTTCTTCCCATCCGAAACTAATCGGTTACAAAAAGACGACTGCTCTCTCACGAGTTTCGCGATGGTCGGCTTCAGCTCCGGAAAAGGCATCTCGCGGTCCACTTGAACAGGACCCGAGATGATGAGAGGTGTGCGCGCCTCGTCGATCAGTATTGAGTCCACTTCGTCAACGATACAGTAGTAGTGATCGCGCTGCACCTGGTCTTCCTTCCTCGTAGCCATGCCGTTATCCCGAAGATAATCAAAACCGAACTCACTCGCCGTCCCGTAAGTGATATCGCAACCGTACATTTCGCGCCGGGTTGCCGGATCCATTGAGTTCTGAATACAGCCGACTGTTAATCCGAGGAACTTATAGATAAAACCCATCCATTCCGAATCGCGGCGCGCCAGATAGTCATTAACCGTCACCAATTGGCAGTTTCTTCCCGTCAGGGCGTTTAGAAACAGCGGCAGCGTCGCCACAAGAGTCTTTCCCTCTCCCGTAGCCATCTCCGAAATCTTCATGTCGTGCAGCGATACCCCCCCAATTAATTGCACATCAAAAGGAATCATATCCCACTGCATCTCGTGATCGCAGACTGTGATGGTTTCGCCCATGAGGCGGCGCGCCGTGTTTTTTACCGCCGCGAAAGCCTCCGGTAGGAGTTCATCGAGGGTTTCACCGTCGGCACACCGGCTCTTGAACTCCCCGGTCTTCGCTTTCAGCGCTTCATCCGAAAGTCTGCGGTATCCCTCTTCGATCTCATTGATCTGACTGACTACCGGAGTTACCTTCTTTATATACTTTCGGTAGTGCCTTCCCGCCAGACTCTTGAATATTTTGGCGATCATTTAGCTCGAGAGATCTTTTTCAAAATAGTCGATCGTCCTCTTAAGCCCCGACTCGAGATCGCAGGCCGGTTCCCATCCGAGATATTTCATCGCCTGGCTGATATCCGGCCGCCGCTGTTGAGGGTCGTCTTCTGGTAGCGCTTCATAGGTTCTGGTTGAAGCACTCCCGGTCAGCTCAACTACCTTATCCGCAAGTTCCTTCATGGTCAACTCTGCCGGGTTGCCAAGATTCAACGGCCCGACCGTATCCTCCTGCGCCATCATCCCGACGATCCCCTCGATGAGGTCGTCCACGTAACAGAATGAGCGCGTTTGACTGCCGTCGCCATAGATCGTTATGGGCTCGTTGCGCAATGCTTGAATGATGAAATTCGATACCACTCTCCCATCGTTTGGGTGCATTCGGGGCCCGTAAGTGTTAAAGATCCGCGCCACTCGAATATCTACGTTGTTTTCTCGGTGATAGTCGAAGCAGAGCGTCTCCGCGCAACGTTTGCCCTCGTCATAGCAGGCGCGCCTTCCAATCGGATTTACGCTGCCCCGATAACTTTCGGGCTGAGGATGAACGTCAGGGTCGCCATACACTTCTGAAGTCGACGCTTGAAAGATTCGCGCCTTTACTCTCTTCGCGATACCGAGGCAATTTATCGTGCCCATGACCGAGGTCTTTACCGTCTTGATCGGGTTATATTGGTAGTGCACGGGCGATGCCGGGCAGGCCAGGTTGTAAATCTGATCAACTTCAACCTTGAAAGGATCGACAATATCATGCCGCACAAATTCGAACGCGGGATGATTGGCCAGGTGTCTGATGTTGCCCTTGCTGCCCGTGAAAAGGTTATCGAGGGCGATTACTTCATGTCCATCGAGCAACAAGCGATCACAAAGATGGCTTCCCAGGAATCCGGCTCCCCCTGTAATCAAAATACGCATTCTGATTTCGAAACCGCAGATCTAAGCATTGTTCCCCCTAAACACAAGTGAAGATCTTACGCCTCGTCCGGGGACTGTAGGACTATAGGACCGTGGGACCAACCACTTCTTCCATATTACAGTAGCCGCGTCGGCAACGACGTGGTCTTCCACCTCCTTTCGAGAACGATTACGAGGAAGAGAACGAAAATGGTCCTGAATCCGACTTCAACATTTCTGCCAGCAGAAAGAAGATCTACAACTCATCACCGAACACTGCGCTCAAGTCCCCTCCCCCATTCGTTGCCCTTCATTAATTCGTTGCTCATCCTCCTCTACACTGTTCACTGCTGAGCGCAGCGAAGTCCCGGCTTGCAACAGTTCACTCTCCACTTCCACCCTCATACCTCTCAATCCACTCCAGATGCCACGAGTCAAAGTCACCCTCTTCGAGATGCCGCCTCACCTGGTCCATCAGATCGAGGTAGAAGTGAAGATTATGAATCGAGAGCAAGGTATGGGCGAGGAGCTCCCCTGACATTACAAGATGCCTCAAGTATGCTCGTGTGAAATTGCGGCAGGTATAGTTGTTGAGTTCTTGCACAATTGGCCGCTCGTCGTTCTTAAACCTTTGATTGCTCAGATTTAAGATTCCATACGGTGTATAGAGCGTTCCGTGCCGAGCCGCCCTCGTAGGCAATACACAATCGAACATGTCCACTCCCTGGGCAACCATTTGCAACAGCTGGGGCGGCGTTCCCACTCCCATCAGGTAACACGGCTTATTTTCCGGCAAACCGGAAGCCACCCATTCGACCTGCTTGAACATTTCCACCTCACCTTCTCCCACACTGACGCCCCCGATCGCATAGCCTGAAAAATCGAGCTCAAGGAGTTCTTCAGTGCACTCCCTTCGTATATTCTGAAATGTTGAGCCCTGTACAATTCCAAAAAGCAGGTGGCCTCCTTCCGTGAACCCATTCTCCGCAGCGACTGTCTTACACTCACGCGCCCAACGCACGGTGCGCCTCACCGCTTCTCGACACGATTCTTCCTCACACGGAAAAGGCAGGCATTCGTCCAAGACCATCCCGATGTCCGATCCCAGATTATTCTGAATTGTCATCACTTCAGTCGGTCCAAGGAAGACCGCATCGCCATCGATATGGGACCGGAATGAGATTCCTTCCTCCGAGATCTTTCTCAACTTTGCCAGGCTGAATACCTGGTACCCCCCGCTGTCGGTGAGAATCGGGCCATCCCATCCCATAAATGCATGAAGCCCGCCCATCTCCCTGATGAGTTCCGATCCCGGCCTCAAGTTCAAATGGTAGGTGTTTCCCAGGATGATCCCGGCATCAATTTCATGCAGCTGGGCCGGGGTGAGCGCCTTTACCGTCGCCTGTGTGCCAACCGGCATGAAAATCGGGGTCTCTACCGCGCCATGAAGCGTCTGCAGCCTCCCCCTCCGCGCCGATGTCCCGGTCGTAGAAGGCAACAGCTCAAAACAGGACCCCATTCAAAAAGCTAATCAGCGCACGCGTAAACCTTATTTTCGCAACTTAGTCAGATTCAAAGCTTGCGAGGTATTTTGCAGTATGAGGGTGTCTCTATCCTCGAGGTTCCACATTTGCTTCGTTTCGACAGCAATCCCCCTCCCATGGCAAGCCGATCCCCATCGGATCTTTGTCGTCAACTTCGTCGTAATCGTAATCGATAGTTTACGACAATGGGCAACCTGTTCCCGCCGAGCGGGACGAGGAAGAATGACGAAGCAATCCACATTTTTGACCTTAGCCCGCTGTGAAGAAGGCTTTCGCAATTCTTGAGAATTTTCCCACGGTGGGCTTCGCCCCATCCCACTGTGCCTGCCGGCGACAACAATTACCGAGGTCGAATAAAGTCACAATTTTAATCTCCTCCTTCATCCATCGACTACCGTAAGGAACAGTGGGATGGCTACTGTCCCGCTCAGCGCATACGCGTAAACCTTATTTTCGCAACTTAGTCAGATTCAAAGACTTGCGAGGTATTTTGCGGCGGAGTATGAGGGTGTCTCTATCCTCGAGGTTCCACTCCATTTGTTCGCCCTTTTCTATTTGCTTCGTTTCGACCACAGCGGTGAGGAAATTCGCAGTTGAGCGAGTGCATTTTGGCCGGGTTATCTTCTCTACTTTTACCGTCTACCCCATTTTTTTTCACTTTGGCAGCATTTTATACTGTACATTCGTTCATATATAGGATTTATCCTTCGGATGCAAAGTATAAAAAAAGCTGATTGTATCCGTCAAACCTTCCGTAAGTTGAACCTCACAGCCCTCGCTAAACAGAGTGGTTTTAGAGAGAGGAAATCGCGCAAGATCTCCCCTCTGAACTTTGTTTTGGCTTTGCTGGCGATGGCTTCTAAGGGGGCCTTGTCCCTTGGCAAAGAAGCCGAGCTTATTGGATTCTTAGCCAACCGCACCATTTCCAGACAAGCGGTCCAAAAGTGCGCCAAAAAAGCCACCGCTTTTATGACCTTAGTGCTCCTGAGGCTTTTAGAACTTAAAGCTTATGGGCCTGTGGGCAGAGCTGTTCCAAATTGCATGAGGAGCTTTGAACGGGTTCTCATTGCCGACAGCACTTCGATTGGCTTGCCTAAGGTCCTGGCCCCCTTCTTCCCCGGAGCGTCCAATCAGACAGGCTCCAAACAGGCTCAACTGAAGATTCAGGCCTATTACGATCTGCGCAATGAATCCTTCGTTGACTTCAGCCTCAGTAGCTTCCGAAAAAACGATCAGGCTGCTTCCAAAGACATTCTCGCTCTCGCTCAACCCAACGACTTGATCCTGCGCGACTTAGGCTATTTTGTCCTCGATGTCTTTAAGCAACTCGATCAGCGCGGCTGCTTCTTTGTGAGTCGTTTGAAAACCGGCACTTGCCTTTTAGCCAACGAAGGCGATGAAGAGCTCGATCTACGCAAACTTTTACGTGGCCAAAAGCTTCTCGATATGCCCGTTCGGGTGGGTAAAAAAGCCAAGCTTCCGGTTCGTCTGATCGCCGTCAAACTCCCTCAGAAGGTGGCCCATAAACGCCGCCGCGAGCATAGACAAAACCGCGACAATAGACTTCGATATACCAGCCGCACCAGCTTCCTTCTCGGTTTCCAAATCTTTATTACCAACCTCCATCAGAAAGACTTTAGCCCTAAGCAGATTCTGAGCTTTTACGGGCTTCGCTGGCGCATCGAAATTTTCTTTAAGGCCTTTAAGCAACATCTTAATCTCGGTCAGGTCAAAGAGACTACTCCCTACCAGGTTGAGCTTCTTATCTACGCCCGTCTCATCCTCATTACCCACTTACTCAACTTCGTCTATGGTCCCCTTAGACACTATTCGAATACCAGTTTGTCCTCTCCTCTGAGTATCCTTAAATTCTCCTACTGGTTTGGCTTCTTTGCTCCCTACTTCTTCATCCTCTCTCACATTCCCAAAGATCAGATCATCCCCCGATGGCTCAAACAAATCCCCAAACACTGCACCTATGAAAAGCGTTCTCGACTTGATTTCCTCTCTTGTTTCTTCTCCTTAGGTTAACGCAAATGCGCCCAGCGGGATGTGCAATCTCCCTGTCGACAAAGTTAACGCAAATGCGCTCAGCGGGACTTACGACAAAGGAAGTTCGGGATTAAACCGAAGGAATATTCGACTGTCATTGCGAGGAAGAATGACGAAGCAATCCATGCCTTGACCCGCACCTTGCCTGCCTCGTCCCGCTTTGCGGGAGTAGCGGAGACGGGTCGACTTTAGATCACGACTATGATCACGACGGAGGATCCTCGAAATTCGTCGTCGCAAGCTTTGTCGAAATGTCGAGAAACTATCGGCTGCCTGCTGTAGAAAGTTCCCATACCTTTAATCTGTCCACTCGCCTCCTTGTTTGCAACCCCCTTCACCGCTAAAAATCCCCCTTTCGCGTATTTTCGCGTCTTTAGCGGGCATCTCTCCCAAACTTGACTCAAGCCGCATTCCTGCCACCATACTATTTCCTATGTTGCTGGTAATCGATAACTTCGACTCTTTTACTTACAACCTTGTGCAGTACTTCGGAGAACTCGGAGTGGAACAGAAAGTGGTGCGTAATACCGCGATCTCGAAAGAGGAAGCAGTCGCTCTCAATCCCGAGCGCGTTGTCGTTTCGCCGGGACCCTGCACCCCCGATGAAGCGGGAAACAGCCTCGAGATCATAGCTGCATTTGCCGGAAGAACGCCGCTACTTGGTGTATGTCTCGGTCATCAGTGCATCGGCCAGCATTTCGGCGCTCGCGTTATTTCTGCCGACCGCATAATGCACGGAAAATTATCACCCATAAGGCACGATCGCTCCGCCTTGTTCGACGGTCTGGAATCACCATTTTCCGCTACACGTTACCACTCTCTCATCCTTCATCGTCCCTCTTTTCCGGAATGTCTCGAAATTACCGCTGATACTCCAGAAAATGAAATAATGGCCTTCAAGCACCGCGAACTTCCCATATGGGGAGTCCAGTTTCACCCCGAGTCCCTCGCCACAACGAACGGCATAAAAATCCTCCAGAACTTTCTTAATCTCTAGTTACTCCGAATTTCCCCTTTACTTTTCCAAACACTCTATCGTGCAGCCTCCACTGAACACTGAACACTGAACACTGAACACTGAACACTGAACACTGAACACTGAACACTGAACACTGAACACTGAACACTGAACACTGAACACTGAACACTGAACACTGAACACTGAACACTGAACACTGAACACTGAACACTGAACACTGAACAACCCACAACCGCTAACCTAAAACCGTTCTTCCTCCCCCATGCGCTGTCCCAGATGTTCCACCCGAGAGACACGGGTTATCGATTCACGAATCGGTAAAAACGGCCTGTCTATCCGGCGGCGGCGGCAATGCAGCGAGTGCGATTACCGTTTCACAACGCTGGAGGAGGTCATGCGGGAAGACCTTGTCGTTATCAAATCGGATGATCGCCGGGAAGAGTTTGACCGCGGCAAGATACTCAACGGTATTCGCCGTGCCTGCGAGAAACGCCCAATTGATCTCGAGCAAATCGACATGCTCATCTCCGATGCGCTTGTCGAACTTGAGAGCGAGTTTGATTTGGAAATACCTAGCAAGGCGATTGGGGAACGCGTCATGGCAAAACTCAAAGCGATCGATCAAATCGCCTACGTGAGATTCGCAAGTGTATATAAGGACTTCCGGGACATATCGGAAATGGAAGCTGAGATTTCAAAACTTGACCGCCCTCATCATTACGAGACATGACACAAGAAAAGACCATTTTCGAAAAGATCATTGAACGCGAAATACCCGCCGATATAGAATTTGAAGACGATCACTGTATAGCCATACATGATCTTAACCCGCAGGCGCCCACCCATATTCTCGTCATACCCAAGAAGGTGATTTCGCGTCTCGGTGAAGCCCATGACGACGACAAGGAGATTCTCGGTCACCTTCTTTTGGTAGCGCGAACGATCGCAAACAGGGGTGATTTCGCGAAGGGTTTCCGCGTCGTCATCAACAACGGCCCCCATGGGGGAGAGAGCGTCCCCCATCTCCATGTTCACCTCCTGGCCGGCCGCCAGATGACCTGGCCTCCCGGTTAGCAACACTCTAAGAACCACCCTTCCGCAAGAGTTCAAGTGTCACTATATCGCCCTTCCAAAATTAACAGCACTCTTAATTAACATTTTTGTTAAATGTTAATTAAGTGCGAATTTCCAAAATAGGTTTCTCTCTAATTCGAGAACGATTACGAGGACGAGCGCGACTTAAGAAAGATCCTACAACCTATTACGGCGCACCACACACCGACAAACCACAACCTCTCCCTTACAGAGTCCGTCAAGAACCCGGCCACCAACGGTCACTGGCATTACAGGGTGGCTGGCTTAGAATGTTGCGAACAGCGTGATCGGGTTGTTCGAATCGAAGGAAGTGATCAGTTAAGCGTTTACGATTCAAGATTAAGGATGTTAGTCGGTGAGCCGCACTCGATATTCGACTACCATTAGGTTTGGAGAGAGATCCACTCGAACGTCGTTGTCATAATCGTAGTCAACGGTCGATTAGCTGCTTTCGATAAACATTCTGTCTTGACGGCGGCACGGAAAACACGACAGTTCGCAAACCTTATTCAGATTTCTGCAATGGAAAAATCATCACCAAGCACAAATTGTCACGTGGCGAGCCTCATGCGGCGGAATCGATTTCAGCTGCATAGGGATACCTATTCCCATGCTGCCTGGCATGGCTCGCTTAATTCTCCCTTCTTAAAATTGAAATAGAAAAAGAGTAAATAAAGCGTTTCCAAAGACCCAGGCAGCATTGTGCAGCCTGGGTTTTTTTATGTTCCGGTTGCATCAATTCATGTTGGCCATAGCTCAACGGCAGAGCACCGCATTGTGATTGCGGGGATAAGGGTTCGATTCCCTTTGGTCAACCCACCTGCCCTTGTCATCCAGGAATCTTATAGTAGCTCCAGGTTATTCATCCAAGGGGCCGAGTGGAGCCGCAGGAAAAACTCGGCGAGGCCCCTTTGTGAATAACTTGGCCGATCAGTGGTTGGCGATGGGTCAAAGAGTTTGTTTGGCTAAGGGTGAAAATATTCAAAGGCAGCCGTCCACTACGAACTTAGGAATCAGTCCGAAGAGGACTTCCGACAGAATTTCGAGTGGACGGCCTGCCTGGATGACCGAAAACGAACACTCAGTTTACATCCTCATAACAGGATCCAACTATAAGGACTTCGCCTGGACATCCAGTGCCTTTGAAAAAAGCAAAAAGACAAACTAAAGGAACAAAGGGATGCAGAAAAGGGAAAAAACAAATCGATATAGTGTGGTGATAGGAATTGATTGGGCGGATCAGAAAAACGATCTGTGGATCATAGAGAGCGAAACGGGAAAAGGGACCCATCGACAGGTGGCGCAGGATGCGGTCAGCTTGCACGAATTTGCCGTAGAGATGAGAGAAAAGTATGCCAGCGTGGGCAAGCGCATGGCCATGGTGGTGGACCAGAAGCGAGGAGGGTTGATCAACTTTCTGATGGGCTTGGAGTTTGTCGATATCTATCCAGTGCATGCGGCCAGGGCGAAGGATTATCGCCGGGCGCTGTATCCATCAGGGGCCAAGAGCGACCCGGTCGATGCGCAAATACACGCGGAGTTTTTCCTCAAACATCCCGAGCTTTTTACCAAATGTTTCATACCTGACACGGCCCAAACACGGGAGCTGAACCTGTTGTGCGAGGACCGCCGTGGATTCGTCGATCAGGCTACCAGCCTCGAACAGCAGTTGGGCAGTTGTCTGAAGCAATATAACCCTTTGGTCTTGAAATTGTTCGATGATCTAGGCAGTGGCCTGTGCCTGCACTTTATATTGCGTTGGCCGACCCTCAAGAAGCTGCACAGAGCATCGGAGGGTGTCTTGCGAAAGTTCTTCTATAAGCACAACTGTCGCAGTGACGCCAAAATCCAGGAGCGTCTCGAATTGATCGGTAACGCACGAGCCTTGACCGAAGATGCAGCCATCATTGAAGCATCCAGCAGAAAAGCACAGACGTTGGCCGGACAGCTTTTGACCCTGTGCCCGCAGATCAAAGCGTATGAGAAGCGTATCAGGGAGCTATTCAGAAGCCATCCCGATGCAGCCGTGTTCAGTGGCATTCCCGGAGCCGGCGAGGTCATGAGTCCCCGGTTGCTGTGCGCGTTCGGGACCGATCGTTCGCACTTCGAAACGGCCCAGAACATGACCCAGTGGAATGGATCCGCTCCGGTCACGATCAACAGCGGGCAGGACAAAAGAACCGGACAACCGAAACGAATGGTCAACTGGCGGTGGGCGGCTCCTACCTTCGTGCGGCAAAGTTTCGTTGAATTTGCCGAACATTCGATCCGAAACTGTGCCTGGGCAAAGGCCTTTTACCAGATCAAAAAAGAACAGGGCAAACCCCGCCAAACCATTCTTCGTGCCCTCGCTCTCAAGTGGACCCGCATTCTGTTTCGCTGTTGGCAAAATAGCGAACGCTACGATGAGCAAAAGTATCTCCAATCGCTCCAACGCACCGGTTCACCGGTGTGGAAAAGACTTCAGCAAGCAAATGCCAACGCCTTGTAAACACAACATGAGAAAAAACTCAAAAAATCCCTTGACGGACTACCTCAGTTTTCTGTCGGACTTCCCGTCATGGGCGCCAATACGGGAGTGTAGTTCAAAGGAAGAGCAGCCCGCTACGAACGGGCAGATGAAGGTTCGAGTCCTTCCACTCCCATCTCAGGGCGACGATTGCATCTTGAGGAAGACCAGATATCTAAAGCAGCCTACGACCTCAAACAAACTGGAAAGCCGAAAAAACAGAAGAGGGGACACAGAGCACCACCGAGAACCAAAGAGGACCACAGAGAATTGAACAGAAGGAAACGAAGAGGAATAAGAGAGAAAGAGTAGCCCACGGATTCGAGAACACCGCGGATTGATTGAACATGCGATCCTCCAGGCACGTCGAGACCTGAAAACTTCGATTCCATGCCGACATCGTTCCCGATGTGTCTTGCGACCAGGTTTGCTGCATTGTACCCTGAGCAGGTTAATTGCCAGGACATTCTTGATCGGATTGCGGAGGAAACTCCTAAATCGCTAGTAACCTTGTCGCAATCCCGCTCAGCGGGACCCATACCTTGGCGACCTCACTATCTTGAATTCCAACATATTACACTCCAAATTCGCGCTTTCCCATCCGTGTAAATCCGTGTCATCCGCGGTCAATTCAATGTCCGCACATTGCATGAAGTTACGGGATTAGAACATTCCCCTAAAAAGTCCGCTCGTATGAGCCATCCGCCCGTTTAACGAGGAAGCGTTTCAACTCGAGAGTCATCAAATTCGAAGCGACTTCGGGCGCGTTCAGAGAAGTAAGCTCCGCGAGGCTGTCCGGATTCAGTTCCGCGCCGCCCTCGAAACACTGAAGAATGAGTTTCTGAGTTTCATTCAACTCCTCGAATCTAACCGAAGAGGAGCTTTCGCTACCGGATTCTCCCCTCCCTTCCTTCTCCAACAAACCGAGATAATTGAATTCTTCAAGGATGTCATCCACTGAGGCTAAAAGAATCGCTCCATCCCGGATCAGCCGATTGCAACCCCGACTGGCTGCCTGATCGATTCTTCCGGGTACGGCAAATACCTGCCTACCCTGTTCTCCAGCGAATCGCGCTGTTATCATGCTTCCGCCGTGCACGTCGCTCTCCACCACCACCGTGGCCATACACAAACCTGAAACTAACCGATTGCGCATTGGAAATGTCTGTCTATCCGCTCGCCGGCCAAAGGGAAATTCACTCAATACGGCACCTACCCTGCTGATTTCCCGATACAGATCGAGGTTCTCCGGAGGGTAGATGATATCCAGACCGCAACCCATCACCGCCGCAGTCTTACCTCCGGTGCGCAGACAACCGCGATGCGCCTCCGTATCAATCCCCCGGGCCATCCCACTCACCACACAAAACCCCATCCTTGCGAGCTCCGAGGCGAGCCGTGTCGCTACCCCCCTGCCGTAGAGTGTCGGTCGCCGCGTTCCGACTATTGCCACACTCGGATCCTGCACGCGATATTTTCCCAGAAAATACATCCCGATAGGAGGGTCGTGAATGTTCTTCAATGCTCCTGGATAATCACTGTCGAGAGAGGTGACAAAGGTCGCCCCGTGCTTCTCAAGCAGGGTCTCTTCGCGATCGAGATTGAAATGCTCCTGCCAATTACTGACTGAGTTCGCAGTGATCTCCCCTACTCCTTCAACCTCCTTCAACTGTCTCGGAACCGCCTCCAGCACCTTGAGCGCATCTCCTTCGAATCGATCAAGTAACCGATTGAGAGAAATCGGGCCGATATTGGGCAGTCCGTTCAGGACCATAAGCGCCTGAGTCAAACTCAATGACTTAGACATTGCGCACCGCGGGAGCCAGGAAATCGAGTAAATCCGTTGTGCTCACAGCCATCTGCCCTCGTGCTCGCCCCAGCAAATCGGCGGCCCGTCCATGTAGTGCCACAGATTGACAAGCCGACAACAGCGGATCCGCGCCCGGGCGAGCCAACAAACTACCCGTCAATCCGCTCAGTATATCTCCACTTCCACCCCTGGCCAGGATAGGCCCCCCGAAACAGCTGTAAATGACCCTCGAGCCGTCACTGACCCGTGTCGTCGGGCCTTTCAGAATCGTCACAAAGTTAAACTCATTGCAGAACTGTCTTAAATCCTCCTCCGCGATGACCTCTCCGGATTTTGACACCAGTCGATTAAATTCGCCCAAATGCGGAGTGACTACCACCGCACCCGCGCCGGTTGGCCGTTCCTTTACCGCCTCCATCACTTCCGGCAACAAGGCATCGGCGTCGAGGACCACAGGCAGAGAAATCTCTCTTACGATCTTACTGATCAACGCTGACGTTTCCGGCTTTCGACCCATTCCCGGCCCAATTACAAGCGCCGTCGCTCGATCCAGGCGCTCTCTCAGAAGGTCATATCCTTCCAGTGCGAGGCCGCCCTCCGGCGCCTCAGGAAATGGCACCCACATGGCTTCGGGAAGAACCCCCGCAAAGGTTGCCGCAACCGACTCGGGAACAAACGCGGTTAACAAACCCACTCCGCTCTTAAGGGCGGCGCGAACCGCCATCTGGATCGCTCCAGGCATGGATCGCGAGCCTCCTACGGCATACAGATGCCCATAGGAGCGCTTGTCCGTCTGCGGCTCACGCAATCGCTTGAGCCTGTTTAGAACCGACGGCAACAAGACACGGGATTCCCTCCCCATCTCACCGCTCTCATTGAAGAATCCTATATCGGCGTATCGGATTCTTCCCACCGCACGTGCATTACCCGGCTCAAAAAGTGGCGCTTTCGCAATACCGGTGGCATAGGTGAAATCAGCTCGAAAACATTGCTTTCCCGATTCATCTCCCACTCCGCTCGGAAGATCAACGGCCGCTCGAATACCAATCTTTTCACTCTCATTGATCCACTCTATCACCGCATCACCGGGTGAACGGAGGGGCGGTCTGAACTGCATCCCCAGGATGCCGTCGATACAAATGTCCCAATCTACATTCTGGAGACGTCCCATCGAATCCTCGCGCCACCTCTATAAGCCGACACTTCAATGTTCCCATTTGCCCTCTTAAGCAGTCCCTCCAACGCTCTTCGCAGCAGCGGCTTCAGACTCTTGTCGCCGAAAACGAATACCACGCTGATCCTCGCCCGGGCCCGCTCCGCAAAAATCTCATCAGCGGCCAATACAGCATCACCGGCATTGTGCCCCTTTCCCGCCAGAATCAGTATTCTTGGACGCTGAGGAAACGGCCCGTACTCCTCAAAGTCCTCTATAAGGGACCTACCCATTACTCTCCCCGCTCTCTTCATCGCTGCCCACTCCTTTTTCTCGTCGCCCCCCAGCAACTTCGTCTCCAGCGCCATTGCGGCCTCGCACGTCAATATGGGATGGGTGTGCCTCTCAATATTCATTTCAGATTCTTCCGAAAAATCCTCACGTTCTTGTCCTGCTGAGCGGGGCGGCTACGGTGCTCAGTAAGTCGTTGATATATGTAGCCGCGTTCGCAAGAACGTGGTTGCAAGTTCCGATATTGCGCCCTTTTCAACGGAAACATATCAGTTCTCCGACCGATCTATTTTACAACGACAGCGACGGCGTTGGCATAGACGTTGGTATGGGATAAGGAGACAAGCACACCCGTTCCGCCAATCTCCCTGAGGAGCGCGGTAGCTCTCTCATCCAGTATAACGAGAGGCTCATTGCGTTCACCATTATGAATTGAGGTGGAGGTCCACTTAAGGTGCCTTCCTATACCCGTAGTAAATGCCTTGGAGATAGCCTCCTTGGCGGCGAATCTTGCCGCCAAATGTGGATAGGGATTTTTCATAGTGAAACAATAGTTGCGCTCTTCCAGTGTGAGAATCCGTGCGAGGAAACGTTCGCCGAAGCGATCGTGAACCCCTTTGACCCGCTCCACTTCAATAATGTCTATACCGAGCCCCAGAACGACTCCCCCACGAGGTAATACGATACCCGTCCTACTCATTTCGCAAACTGCAAGTCCAGTTGAGTTTCGCGCGCATCGGCTGCCAGCAGTTTACGCAGAAAAGTTGGCCGGTGCACCGGAGAAGGCCCGTAATTTAGAATCGCAGCCTGATGTTTCAGCGTGGCGTACCCCTTATGTTCTGCGAACGCAAACTGTGGATATTCGCGATCAAGTTTGCACATCAGGCTGTCACGATTAACTTTTGCTACAATCGAAGCCATCGCAATGGCGAGAGACTTGCTGTCACCCTTAACGATGCCATCATGCCGGTAAGGGAATGGACGTAACGGTCTACCGTCGATCAGGATGCGAATCCCTGAGCCAGCATAGCCCCTCTCCATTCTTCGCTCAACGCACTCTTCGTGGGCCTCCACAAAGAGGGAATCTCTCGGACCCGCCACCGGGATATCACCAGCGTCTAAACCTGAAGCGGCAATGGCTTCCAGGGCGCGCCGCATTGCCGTACGCGTGGCCCCGAGAATATTCTCCTTCTCAATCTCCGCCACTCCGGCGACCCCGGTCTCCGCCATAAGCATCCCCTCCCTTTTCAGCAGCATGATTTCGGCAAAAAGGCATTCGCGCCGGCTGCAGTTTAGCTTTTTGGAATCATCAACCCTGCCGGAATGGCGCCGGCACCACTCCGTCTCGTAGAACTCTCTTCTCAGACAGACAGCTCCCGCCACCACAGGGCCTGCCAGGGCGCCACGGCCTGCTTCATCGACTCCTATGACACAATCGAAATCCTCCATCGCATCGAGATCGAACTCCCACGGTTCCATTCTCATCGTCTTACGAACTTTCTCATCTGCTTCTTGGGCACGGGCAAGCCCAGGACTTCATAAGCGGTCTTGAAGTGGAGCTTGGCAAAATTCCCCAAGGCATCCTCGCCGAGTTTGCCGACCAACTCCTCGGCCTGCTCCTTCACCGCCGCACCCGCGCCTTTTCGCAGTTGTGTGCCAAAACGCTTCGAGAGCGCCCACATCTGCCGGATGAATTCCGCCCTCGCACAGATCGAGGCTGCCGCAACCACCGGATCGGACTCGGCTCTGGGTCTCATTTTGAGTTCGAAATCTTCGTCGTCGAAATAGCCTTGGACGAGAGGCTTCTTGCTGAACTGGTCAAGGAGACCCCACGAGACGCGCCGTTTCTCCAAGGCGCTCTCCAGGGAACGGGCATGCAACCAGGCTAACAGTCGATTAAGATTCGCGTTCGGCCTGGCCATCAATTGATTGTACTTAGCCATTCCGCAGTAAGCTGTCTTTACCACAACTCCCCTCGTCTTCTTGATCGTCTTTTCCAGGTTTATTATGGATGAGTCGGTAATGCCCTTGCTGTCCTTCACTCCCGCCTCTCTCCATCCGCGCACCATCTCACCGTCGGCGACCACGCAGGCCGAGACCAAGGGGCCAAAAAGATCACCCTTCCCCGCCTCATCGAGACCGGCATGAGGTTCGAACCATTCGGGATGATGAAACTCCTCGTAACCGAGTCTGGGATCCCCCGTGACTTCCGATTCGAGCACATTCTGGACGAAATCCTCCGTCCCCTTCCCTTGAATGACGACCTTACCACTTTTGTACCCTACGACGTTTACCTTGCCTTGTTCCGACTTGAAAGCGAAGCGGGCATAGTTGACCTCATAGTATCCATAAAGTTGCCGATCACAAAGCTCCTCCAGCTTATCCATCTGCCCGTCGTCTAGTTCGATTGTGTAACTGGTCAGCTTGGAGGGTTCTTCTTCCTCGCGCTTTTTTGATTTCCTCGCCATTGCGATTCTTCTATAGACGTATCTCCGACCGGCAGCCAATCGTCAATGTTTCTACGTGTTTAAAAACATCGAACTAAAACAATAACAATCACGCAAAACACGTACCACTATATCAAAGATGCCCAAGGTCAAAAAAGACTCCGCAGTTCGCGATCCGGCAGGATTCGCCGACAATCTTCAGCGATGGTACGAGACCTCTCACCGCGACCTGCCCTGGCGCAAGGCTCCCACTGTTTATAAGACAGTCATCTCCGAATTCATGCTCCAGCAAACCCAGGTAAATACCGTTATTCCCTATTTCCTGCGCTGGATGGTCAGGTTCCCCAATTTTTCCACCCTCGCGCAAGCCCGGGAAGAAGAGGTGATAAAACATTGGGAAGGGTTGGGTTACTATTCACGGGCAAGGAACCTCTCTCAACTCGCCAGGAAGATCTCGTCCTTGAATTCACTCCCTCACAACCCCGAAGAGTGGAAGGCGCTTCCCGGAGTAGGCGATTACACCGCAGCGGCCATTACAAGCATCTGCTTCGGCCACCCTTCCGCCTGTCTCGATGGAAATGTCATGAGGATTCTCTCTCGTCTCACTGCGGTTGAAGAGACCTTTAAGGATCGCGCCGCCGCGGCCAGGCGCCTCGCTCCTCTCGCGCTTGAGCTTCTCGATAAAAAGAATCCGGGTAAACACAATCAGGCGATGATGGAACTCGGGGCAACCGTCTGCCTGCGCAGGCGGCCACTCTGTTTTGTCTGTCCCGTTTTCCGGTTTTGCACCGCTGGCCAGAGAGGCGACCCGGATAATTTCCCTCGGTTCCTCCGGAAAAGGACTGTTCACCGTGTAGTCGATCGTCTTTGGGTCAGGAATAACGATTCAATCCTTTTGCACCGCGCGCCACAGGATAGTTCACGCCTTGCCACTCTTTTCGAGCTACCCCAAGCCGATGGGATCGTCTCTTCACCGTCTCCCGATAACCTCATCGCCAGAAAGAGACGTGCCATCAGCAACGAGCAAATCAGGGAGTCTATCTACCAACATATACCCGATTCCTCCCTGTTCAGGAAAGTGCAGGAATTCCCCAATCTCACCTGGATACCCGTCGCCGAGATCGACCAAATCGCGATATCCGGCCCCCACCGACGTTGGATAAGAGAACTCCTCAATGAAGAACGCTGATCTGAAAATTGAGTGCTTTTGCCCTTGCCGGACTACGTTGTCGAAATCGTCCTCGTTCTCGTTCTCGAAAGGAGCACCATAAGTACTAACAGTTCGATCATTAGCAACTCTTACAGCGATACTCCTCGGAGAATTCAGTCCGGGAGTCTGCTGCGGACTATATCGCCGAGCACGATTACGAGGACGAGCGCGAATTGCAGGACACTGTTGTAACGCAGGAGCGGGTTTATCCTGCGACGGAACATCATTCCTATCGAGGCATAAAGCCTCTCCTACATCCTGCCGGGAATACGGGGGTCAAAATGGGCTCGACACCCACGAGCCCTTCGCCGCACGTTCATACCTCCTTCAATCCAAATTCACACCCGACTTCGCTCCGCCTGCGGGACTGCGGCGAGGCATCGAATCCTCGGATTAAAGTTTGAGCGATGCCTGGTCGAAAGCTCGATTCATCGATCGACGCTCAGATTCCATAGACGAGGCTAATATCCTGGTGCTTTGGCTTTCGTAACCTATACAATAAGGTCTAAATGGTGCCCAAACGAATATTCCTTCGCATCGTGCTCGCCTGTATTGGCGTTGCTGGTTGGACCTCTGTTGCCACTTGCCAAACAAACAAAGTAACGAGCTCACTGGACTCATTGACATCTCCACACCTCACGCGATTCACCCTCGTAGATACGTTGTCGCGAAGACAATCGAGAGTTCTCATCTACAAGAGCACCGACAGCACGCTCAAGATCGAAGCGCTTCCAAATATCGACGAAAAATCGGCGAAGCAGCTTGAGGAGAGTGGTGCGATGGGAATCGAGGCGCTCTATGCAAGCGCCCTCTCTCCATACCCAGGCGACATCTCGAAGAAGATCGTCGTAGACGAAAAGTACCGGCCAGGGTTTATCAAAAAGTCGAGAAACGGCGAAGTGGGTTCGTTCTATATCCTCTTCGCAAGCGAGCGCTTCGGATACGGCGCTGGAACGGCAGATACCGTTAAGTTCAAGTCTCTCATCGGGTGGATCTACTGTAAGGATTCGCGAACCTTCTACCGATTGAGATATTTCGGGCCACTCGACATTATCGATCGTAAACTGGAGACGTTCTTCGCTTCCTTCAGCTGTCCATCCGGACCGCGCAGCAACTGAGGAATGTACGTTCTGAGAACGCAGTCCAGTCAATCGAAAACTCGATTCCAAACGACGGCGTGCAAGCCATCACTACGGTCGGGAAAAGAAACGATGCCAGATCGCCCTCCCGTTGAGCCGGCTAGCCCTAAAATAAGCGCGTTTAAAGGTTGAACAGGAAACTTCGTTATTCCTAACGTTATTTGCCATGCTGGCGGTAGTTTTGCCGCCGCCACCCTTGGGCTGGTTTCATGTTTTGCTTTTTTTGAGTCATATCCGTTCTGTTTTAACGTTAGTTCTGTCCCCTTTTTGGGATACGCCGACAGTCCTTCCGTTGTGGCTGTGCGTTCGCGGTTACTTGATCTGCTACCCAGGCGACATAGATCGGAATCGCTCCCAGGTGCTGATAAAATCTCCCATCCACTCGTTCCAGCTTAAAAGCCGATAAACAATTCGGCGCCCGCTTCGGATGATTTGCGCGGGGAGCAAGATGATGGCGTGAAGGAAGCGCCGAAACTCCATCTTCACGATCTCCAACCCCCGCTGGCGGTTGGGCATGAGTAATCCATACCACGCCTTCAGGTTCCAGGCCAATGCTGTCATTACCATATAGGCCCAATTGCTCAAAAGATCATCCACGGGCATACGCATCGCATTAACCCCGTTTTTGAGTTGCTCAATAACGTTCTCCTGATCGCAGCGTTGATTCGCAAAGGCGACCACCTGCTCCTTAGTCAGGTCCCTACGATTTGTGATATAAAAAAAGTAGCGGATCTCATCAAAGAGCACTACTTCGCCCTTTTGCACACTGATGTTCTTACGCACCACCACCATCCGATAGGTCTTTTTGCACTTGTTGGGCCGATAGTCCAACTCGGCCACACTTTCTGCCTCCAGCACCTTGTTTTCAAAACCCTTCTGGTGCACGATCCCTTCCTTCACTCGCGGCGCTTTAGCTCTCGATTCGGTCGCTATTTCATGCTTGGGCAACCGCTCCAGTTCGCTCCAGGCCGTCTCTCTGAACTCCTCGGCCAGTCCCACCACTTTGGGATGCGCATCCATTCCGAAGATAAATCCCGTTCCTTCTTCATCCCACCGATCGAAGTTTTCTGTCAACGAAAAGTCCGTATCCCCTCGCAAGCAGATTTTCCCCGCATGCGCACGCACAAGTTCCACCGCCCGATCAATCCACTTTACGCATCCCTCATGGCTAGTCTCATTGCCCGGTCGATTCACCATGTAGAGCACTTCCCTGGTATTTGCCAAACTCACGATCAGCGGTGCATAGCCCCAGATCCCCTTATAGCTTATTCCCATACCCCCTTTGCACTTCCCTCTCGTCTGCGCTATCGTCCCGTCCACATCGATGAACGCCTCCTCCATGAATCCTTTTGCCTGCTTGTTCCACACCCCTTGCCGTATCCGGTTGATCCCTTCCATCAATTTTTCGATCGCGCCTTCATCAAAGCGTCGGGTGAAGTCTCCACTGGTCGTCGGATCCGGTATCCTCTGCGCTCCTAAGGCATTCAGAAAAACCTCGTCCTTGCGGCGCAATTCGATGTCTTCGAGCCGGATCCCTCCCAATAATGCGTTGTAGGCTATGTTGAGCACATGATCACTCTCATGATACGGCAGGTGGCGCTTGAGCAACTGCACGCTCTGGTCGAGCTCTTCCACCAACCCCAGTCTCTTCACCATCAGGTGAATCGCTCCTATCCCTCCACAACTCACCCCTTTGCCTCGTTCGGCCGTCTCGTAGTGGATGTTGCTCGCTTTGAACATCGGTTTGGCCTGTTCAGGCCAGCCCCGATTTCTAAGCCGATGCTTTATTCTTCTCTTGCTATTGTGGAGGTTCTTGCGGTATCTTCTTTTCACTCGAAACGTCCTTTTTTTCTGGGTGGTTTTTTTGGTCGATTAACAGTTTTCCCAGTATCTAAGCGCGTTTCGAGCTTTTTATTGCGTTAGGTATATTCCAATCACACTTGTTCGAGGACTAGAGACGCCAGCGCCCGTCTGGTCCAGTGACGGCACGGCGGTGACGTTTCTTCTCGCCGATGCCGGAAACGTCCAGGTCGTTCAGGCCAACGTAGCCGATGCTTCGGTCCGCCCGGTCGTTCAACGGCGAGCGCCAGGTGACCACATCTTTCTTGTCAATTAAATCAGCCTCTTGAGGTCCAGTCAACTCTGCATTTGTGAGGTGCCGCACCTTGAACCGCATCTGGGCGACGTTTTCTATCCGCACCGGAGATCCGCGCAGAGGTTCGACAACTCTGAAGTCCGCATTTTCGAGATCGCACGTCTGAGTTTTGCATGGACTTCAGAGCAATTCTTAGTTTTGCGTCACTCAGGTTTGCCTAGCTGCCGCTCGATTCAGCTTTGCGCGCAAGAATGAGCCCTCTTTGATCTTTGCTTTTCTGAAATCCGCGTCCGTGAACGTGCCATAATCTAGTTTCGCTCTTCTCATCTTCGCGCCTACGAAGAACGCATGACTTCCTTTGGCATGTCTAAGGACTTTTCCGCGAAGATTGGCGACTTTTATAGTTGCAAAATTTTTCCCATCCCACGCATCAGGAGGTTTTGATAGATGCTCAGATTCAATATCGGCGATTGAGAATGCTCTGATCCAATCAATCGAGAAAGGATGCGGGTCATCTACCTTACGCATCGAATCATCAATACTCTGATAGCGAGAATCATCAACTATAGGAGCCCAAAATACCCGGTGGGCCCCCAAAAGGATTAGTATTACGCACAGACCGACAAGCATGTGTCTTCCAGCACCTCTGACGGAGATCGTGAGATGTAAGTCCTTACCCCGCAATGTGCGAATTGCGATCCCCCTGAAGAACAAGGCCAGACCCACGGATATACCAACTTCCCCGATGTGAAAATATGTCCAGAACGTCTCGTGTAAGACCAGCGAGTATACCCAAAACAGGAGAACGGTAAATGGCACTAACCACCACAAGAGTATGAGTGACAAGAACCTTTGTGCTGGAAACAGTGGTGGAAAGCGCAGTCCCGGTCGGAGTTGCTCCATACATCTTTTCACTATTTCGTCTGTAAAAGCCGATTCTATTAGAAGGCGATTGAGTCTTTGTACATCGCTGGATGACAGATCTACCCGGTTGGACAATAATTCACGGACGGCTTCAGGCAAATTCATATCTGGAAAATCCTGTTCTTGATAGAAATCTTGACGGTCCAAGATTCTGTTCACTGCTTTGATTATTTTGGACTTCTGTTCTTCTTGAAGGCTGCTACCATCCACGGATTCCTTGACCGTAGACTGGATGTTTTGAGGAAGCAGTTCCCATATCCTCTTACCAAGTCTCTGTTGGGCCGTGTTCCCATCGGTGTTTAGTTTTGAAACAAATCCAGGCCAGTCTATAATGTCGCCCACACCAAACTTGGGAATTTTGTGGTCTACACTCGCTAATCGAGGCACAAAGGCCAGCACCGTACCCTTAGGAAGCCAAGGGTAGACTTTCTCGTTCAACTGGTAGCCGTCAGGAAAGACTGCCGGGAGTCGACTCAGCCTCATCCACAGGTTTTGTAAATCCAAATGGAAGTAGACGAACAGGCCCAGCAGCAGCATCGGAAATATCCGGAAAATACCTGCCATAGGAATGTAGACATTCTGTATGAATGGGATTGGTGCAGAGGCCGTGTTGCTCAGCAGCTGGCCATCTGATGTAGTGACAATCGTAAACCAGCTGAACCCGCAGGCAACTAGCAGATAGAGAAAAACTGCGCTTGCATTCCGCGATGCTTCATCAGCCACTCGGAGACCGTCAAATCCTCTGATGGCCTTTGGGAGTTTAGCCCCCACCAGGTCGGCACCGGCCAGTTGATGGGGTTTGAGTTGCTGATCTATGGCTTCTTGATCAGAGCTGTCCACGGCTTCTCCCAGTTCGTCAGTCGTCTTCACGGCGGCGGCTTGACTCGGGAGAGCCGCTTCCTCATCTACGCCAAGTCCACCACTGTCGACTCTGTCAACGGCGCGGGGATCAGGAGGGGACACGAAGTCTGCGTAAGCAAGACTTGCGTCACGGAGCTTGGCATCAGCCAGTTTCGTTCTGCACAGGTTTGCCTCTGATAGGTTCGTACCCTGAAAATTCGAGCGTCTTGCGTCTGCATCGGTTAGGAAAACTTTGTTAAGATTTGCGTTGCGAAAGTCAGCACCACGCAGATCAGCGTGGCGAAGGTCGGCACCATGCAGGTTAGCTCGCACAAGAGACTTACCACGTAAATCAAATCCTCTAAAGTTTGCGAACTCTCCTTCTCCTGTTTCCAGCCACACTCCATGTTGCTGGATTCTTCTATCAAGCTCGTCCTGGGAAATCCTCTCGGCTTGCATGTCCATCTGCATCCTCAGTCTCCCGAAGGTCCTCAAGGTTGAGCGCCCTGGCAAGGTTGCTTAGCTTCTGACAATTTAATAACTCTAGTATGACCCCATTCGAAAAGCCTTTCGAGCGGACGGTTTAAGGTTCTTCCGCCACGGGCGGACCAGCCTATGGCTGGCAGGTTTCGGGTTTTAGGCTGCCGGCGCTGCCGATGAGCAGGTATTGAGCGGCCATCGGCGTGGCTTGCTGCACAATACGCATATTTGCCGCTGTTTGGAGGCATACTCATCCCGTGGTGCTTTTTTCTCTGAGCTTCAAAGCGGTCAGATTCAGGCTGCCTGTTCCAGTTCCTCCCGTCGTCGTTTCTTCATCAGTATGATGCGGCAGAAGTTGTAGGCCAGAACCTTCTCGAGCAGTTCATCGCCTACCGCATCGATGCCGCGGCGGCCGAGTTCGCCAAAGGCAAATCCATCTTTAATCGTGAACATCAGCGACTCCACTGCGGAGCGATTGCGGCGTGCCTCGCGATACGCCTCGCTCTCCCAGTCCTCGGGGGTGGTCAACTTCTTGCCCTTCGCCCCACTGATACTGATCTGCTTTACCCCCATGCCCAGCACCTCCTTGCGCCCCTTCGCCGAAGCATATCCGTCATCGGTGCTGATCAGTTCAGCAATGACACCGGTGCGCTTGATCGAATCGCCGATGGCCGGCGCCAGCTCAATGGAGTCTGCCGCATTGCCTTGCGGTACGATCAGGCTGGTGACAAAACCGTTTTCGCTGCGAACCAGTTGTGGCTTGTACCCGATCACTGGATTGCGGCTGCCCTTCTTGATGTAGGCCGCCGATCCGTCCGACAGGCTCAGGACCTTCTGCGTGGACGGTAGCTTCTTTTCGTGAAACACCCGATCATGAGCATACTCAACAACCCGCTTGGCGTCGGCAATATCGCGCCTGATCTGGCTCAATACCCGCTTCAGAAGCTCCCGGCGAGTGGGAGGCAGTGAATCCATCGACAGGCCCTCTTCAAGATGGCTCAGTTCCCCCGTTAGTGAGTCGGCCGCCTTGCGGCCCCGCTTGAGCAACCGCCGGTAGTGTTTCTTCAGCTTGCCCTTCGACTTCGGTTTGCCCGCGGCCAGACAAATCTGAAACTCCAGCTTGTCCATCTCCTGCAGCCAACGCCCAACCCATCCCTTGCGAAAATCCTCCAGCCCGAATATATGCAACTTCTGACCCAAACGATTGGCCCGCATCAAAAGACCGCTCAGAATCCTCCCATCGGTGGGCCAGCAGCTGTTTGCTTTCACCGAGGTGCTGTCGATCGTCAGCTTCCCGAAATCGTCCCATTGCTCCTGGAGGATAAACCCAATCTGTTTATCAAAGATCAGCTCGCGGGTCCTATGGCTGACCAGGTTCACGTTCTCCAGAATCGTCGTCACCGCCGGCATCCTCAGTCCCCGCCTCTGAAGAAATCCGTACAAGCTCATCGACTCGCGCAGAAACCGCCGTGCCGGTTTCGTGGTCAACGAACCGAGAAACCCACGAATCATCACGAACACGTATACCGCATAAGCCGGCATCCGCGGCCGGCCTACCCCAAGATTCAATTCAGCAGCCAGAATATTCTCCTCCTCGATGTCCAGCTCCGGCAGCTCCGCTGTGCGCCCTTCAAAGAACCTTCGATCTTCCAATCGAAGTTTCTTCTTCTCACGCGCATGGGCGTCCAGATCCTTCTCGATCGCCTCGATGATTTGCGCCGCGAACCCGGCCAATTCTTCAACTTCATCCAGAAAATCACGAAACTCCGTGTCTGGAACCGGCAGAATGAGGTTGCTAAGGGGCGTCTTGTCGCTTTTGTTCTCCTCTGTCGCACATGTTGGCATGTTTAACTCATTTCTTAATCTTAAGTTGTTAAACACTAGTATGTTACGACACTTTTTATCAAGCCGAAAAACTGATTTTTCTCAAGTTTTTCTTGCGCCTTTTGCGCCTCTTTGCGGCCAATCAGTAGCTTTTCGGATAAGGTCTAGTATGTAACAAATTTTCCTCGTCCCTAAGAACTGACTCCCAGGCGACTACGTACGAATTATTGGCGCGCATCGCGACGGATGGAGATCTGTGGTGCGCCTGCGGACGGTCCTCCGTGTCGCGGGAGATCATCAGTCTGTCGCCGGGCGAGATTGAACCCTCAGAGAAGCAGTATCTCTTTGAGAAAACGCGATCGACCCGAGCCGTGTCCGTGTAGACGACGGCGATATCTCCGTTGTTGTTGATGTCGACGTCGGCTATGTTGTCGGCAATATTCACCTTTCCAGTGTTAACGACTTTAAACGGTTCGTCCAATTTACTATGGTCGCTTATGAGACTCGCCAGCTTGACTGCGATTTCACTGCTATCACTGATGTCCTCCCAGACGACCACACAATTCCCATTCGACTTGGCTGCTATGGCGGGATTGCGGGCGTTCTCTAAAACAGCTATTTCACACACCTTCATTGGATTTATCGTGATCCGAGCGATAAAGACCTGCAAACTGTCAATCTCCTCAGCCGCCACCACGAGGGTGTTACAGTTCACCGCGGAGACGACTGACGTCCAGAGCCGCCGTTCTTTCCTCTGCAGCGGGATGCGCGTCTGAGGGCCCATGTCCCCTCGATAGAGCCTTACGAAAACGTCACGGAGCTGGATATCGACGTATGTCAACGCTACGAGGGAATCCTGGCCTGGAACTAATGCGACGGCAGGTCGCAGCCTGTTGAACTCGGTGCGGTCGCCGCTAACATTCCCATCTCTGTTGAAGACCCTGACATGACTGGCATGTGAGCGTCCAGACGATTCCCAAGCGACAACGAACCTTCCATTCGGATACATTGCAACCGTGTGGTTCTTGTGATCCGCATCTCGGTCGATGGTCTTCATGTCCCTCTGTACTTCAATGCGCTCGCCGTCTTCCAACTTTCTATTTTCCTCCTCATCCCATCTGTATCGCTGTGCGAATACGTGCTCCCGATCGCTGGTGACTACGACAAACGTGCCATCGTTTGCAACCGCCACTTTAGGATGTAGCGGGATCTCAATCCACTCGTCCTCTCCGTACTGAGCACTCAACGACAGACTGAGCGTCAGAGGCACCATAAGGGATATCAGAAACCATCGTGGGCTCATTGGCTCACGCGCTCCTGTTCCAAGACTTCCGTTAAGACTGCACCCTGCACGAACCGTGGTCGCTCTACATCCATCAGGTGCATCAAGGTCGGATACTGATCGACCATCTCAATGGGCGTGTTTCCTAGAAAAAACCCTTTCTTCACTCCAGGACCAACGATCATAAAAGGTGTCCACATGCCTACCTCCCCACTTGCGAGGATTGCCTGCTTATAGCCGGTCTTCTGGGGCTTTGAGAACACTTCCAGGTCTGCAGTCATTTCCTCGCTCCAGCCGTAGCCCGTTCGGTTGGCAATGATGAGATCTCCCGATCTATTCTTGTGCAGTTTTAATTCGCCGGCAGACTCCCAATCCAAAACCTTGACCACAGGCCGAACGCCGTTCTCATCCTCAAGATGCACCAGAATTTCCCGAACACGCCGTCTCAGCTTCTTGTACTCAGGACCCGAGGCTCTCGTCCACGTTCCGGCCAGCCCCTTTGGATTGACGTAGACGCTGAACATCTTGAGGTAGACTGCCCGCGTGTTCTTCCAGTCTATGACAGGCTCCCCCGTATCCGAATCAATCGCGAATTTAAGCAATCCTTCACGGGCAAGAAGGTTGTTGACGCGAACCTCGCGGTTCAAGGGAACGGCGCCATGATCGGAGGTCAGCACGACATAGGTGTTTTCGTCCGCCTTTCGGAGAAGCATTCCGACAATGTCATCAAGCTTGCGGTAAAGCCAGTAGACTTCATTCCAGATATTTTCGCGTTCAATTTCGGATATATCACCGTACTGCTCGCTCAGTGGATCGACGAATCCCATCCACCATCGACTGGTAAGCATCTGGTTTGGCGTGTAAATGTCGTTGATGAAGACATCCGGATTGTATTTATCAAGGATAAAGGACACAGCGTCCCTGTGCCAGTTGAGGGATAATTCTGCTTCCTCAATAAATGTTGTTTTGTCTTCGGGATAAAAAATCAGTTGCGGAGGAAAGTTGTCAACAAAGTCGACCATCGGCCCCACACCTTCGACCAGGTCACGTGCGACATAGTCGGGCTCGGTCAGGTGTTTGTTGATGTTGTTGAAGAAAAAGCGCACTCTAAAGAACCCGCTGGGTTCGAGGCGGATCACCTTGATCCTGAAGACACTTTCGACTGTCTGCTGCAGAGGCGTGCCGGGGATCTTCCACTGAAGCATGATGGGTAGCCACTCACTCCATTCACCCTGTTTAAGCGTTGTTAACGGTGCCGTTTTATTCGTCGCAAAGGTCAGCCGGTCGTAATCAATTCGCTGATTTGGAGAGCTGTCGATAAGGCACGCGAAGACCGTTGCTCCTCAGGCGTCAAACTTCACCTCAAGGGAAAGCGAGTGCGTCTCCGGAAGGTCACTCCACCCTGTCGCAGCGTTCTTCTTGACGTATCTGGTCAGCTGCGGACCGGAGAAGAATAGCCTCGATCCTCGACCTTGCATCCTTCTCATTGAGAGATCGTCGCTGTCCTGAAAATTGATGGCATGGAAGTCCGCGCCCCAGCCGCCCCAGCGTCCCCGGATTGTGATCCCCCGATCGAGCTCCGGAGGTGTGGATCCTGGCACGGAGAGAAGGATAACTTTGCACCCGGTCTCTCTCTCAAGGGTCACCCAGATCGGCGACACGAGCTTAGCCGCCGAGCTGAATCCACCGATCGAAACACGATCGAGAGGGCTCCCTTCGGCGTGCATTGGACCGTCGTTGACACCGTGAATTTCGGGATATGCGCCAGTGAACAGGGTCGCGAAATTGGTTGGCGTGTGCGAGGGAAAGGTAGGCCGACAGAATCCGTATGTCCCGCGCTCCATCATACGCCTAATGTTCTGCAATTTCCCTTCCCTGGCCCAGCGGTAAATGTTGAAAAGCGCGGGGTCAGCCCGCATTCCATCCGGGATAAACCAGTAGAGCTTCCTCGCAAGCGTCGTGTCATTCGAAACGGAGGCTGTTGACGGTTCCCAGGCAAAGTAGCACACTGAAAGTACAAGCACCCGTGCCAGACCTATGATAGTGCGAATCCGTGTTTTCCTCATTCAGGTTTCGGCGCCTCCTGTAGCCTCGAGACGACTGTATCTGCACCGATCTTCCGAAGCCATGCAAAACCGACCTCCGTCAACCTTTGCTGTATTTTCGGATTCTTCCTGCGGACATTGATGAGTTCCTCGGGGTCGGTTTCGAAGTCGAATAGTTCTAGGTGATCTTCGGGGGAATCACCGTAGAACAATCTCTCATGGATCATCTTCCATTTCAACGTTCGGATTGACATGATGATCGAGCTGTAACGAAAGAACGGGTTGTTCTTTCTCGGTGTGTAGGCTGACCCTGAAAACACGTATTCGTTCACCAGTACGTTATCAAGGATCAGCGGACGGAGCGATGTTCCCTGAAATGTCGACGGAACTTCGAGATTCAATATGTCAAGAATCGTCGGCGCAATATCCACCAACTGAGCCAGTCCTCTAACCCGGCGGGCCGTTAACTTCGGATGGTATACAATCAATGGTACATGGAGAACATCGTCGTAAAATGTGCCTCTCAATGGGCCGCCTCTCATGAATCGTCCGTGTTTCCCAAACATGTCCCCGTGTTCTGAAAGGAAGACGACAATCGTATTTTGATCCAATCCGAGGCGTCTAAGTTCGTCGAGAAATACGCCTACCAGACGGTCGGCGCGCTGAATTTCTCCATCATAGAGTGCGATCATGTGCCGGACATCTTCGGAATCGAAAATCTCCTCGAGTTCCTCGCCGGCTCGCGGCTTCGTTTTTAGAATGTAGACCTCGTCCGGCTCGCCGGACTCAGGGGTGACCCTGATCGGTTTGGTCCGCCTGAACGTCCAGTAGCATTTTGTGAAGTCAATGTCGCCGTCGTAGCCCGGATTAAACATCGCGTTCTCTTCTGGAATTGCGAAGGGACAGTGAGTATCATAGCCCTGAAGAAAGATAAAGAACCTCTTGCTCCTGTTTTTTCGCAGCCAGGTGATCGCGTCCGGAACTGTGCTCTCAAGGACCCCATACCGTTTCCAGTCAATAAGGGCCTTGTCGTTCACATGGTCGTAGACTTCATCAAATCTTGACACCAAACCGAATCCGGCGGCGTAGTCTCGATCGCCGACGAACGCAGCAGTTGCGTAACCGTTTGATTTCAAGATGTCGACGAGTGTAGGAACCCACGAAGAGAGAGGCTTGAACTCGTTTCTATTCATGATCCCGTGGGTGAACGGATATTGCGAGGTGAAGATCGAGATTGCGACGGGCAGCGTCCAGCTGGCGTGTGAGAAGGCATCCTCAAAGACGATACTCTTCTTCGCGAATCGATCTATTCGAGGTGACGTGGCGCGAGAGTAGCCATACGTTTGGAGGTGATCTGCACGAAGGTTGGTGACGGAGACAAAGGCAATGTTGAATTCCTTCGCCTGAAAATCTTGGGGCGCATCACATTTCAGGTTGGTCTCGGACGTGGGGCTGTCGGGTGAAGTAGAGCGCGAAATTTGGGCCCCATCGCTGAGAACAAATAGAACCAGAAAGAAAACGAGACTGAAGACACCGAATAGACTTCTACAAGTGCTCAGCAACGAGCTCCTATGCAAACTGCGGACGCTATTGAGATCTGATTTCCACATGAATCTAGGATTGGTTCCTGTTCCTATTGGGCAAAGCTGGCATTTCTTACACCGGTCAAACCCATATACTTTGCAGCGGCCGAACAGACCGAAAACTAAAGAGCCGCAAAACGAAGCATCCCAGCATACAGAGCCTGTAATCAGTGCTTGACACAGAGCTTAGAAGGTCCGACCCCGGCTACGCAAACCAGGAAAACGTTTACTTTGTCCGGGCTAACCTAAAAGATGCTAAACTGCAATATGCCGGATCCGAAGAAGCAATCTTGCAGTGGGCGACTCCGAATGACGCCCAACTTGATTCAACTGAGCTGCGACGGGCCTCGGTTCCAATGAAAACTGCGGAAATTCGAAGCCGGCGAATCTGTCATAAATGGAATTGAGAAATGTAAGCGGCGACGACAAAGGTGCGACCAACAAATTGAACTCGATTGAGAAAGAGGATGTCCCGAAGCGGATTTGGCTGGCAGCATGGAACGACACGAATCGAGCCCTGACGAGAGTCTCGTGTCTAGCCGCATGCTGCGCCTGCGCAAGCGGATCCTCCGAGGCTCACCTCATGGTCCAATCAGCAGGGAAGCCAGCCAGCGGGGCAACTTCAGCGCTCACTGATCGTGTTCATCCGAAGCAGATTCAGCCAAGCTTTCCCCACCTCGAAAAACCGAAAATGCTCACCTCCAGCGAAGTTCTCCTCACTCCAGCAGATCCCCGAAAAGTCACCGGAGTGCACGTCCTCCCGCTAGGTCGAGGGCTGCAGGTCTTTCTGAAGTACGTGCCCATCGTCGGCGCGCAGACCGAACTGCATTGCATCCAAGCGACGAATCCCACGGAGTGGCGACTCTCAACTGAATACGCGATTTATCGTTTCGGCCCGCGCGGTGGAGGAACGCCTTCGGCGTTAAAGATTCGGGATGCGTGGTATGTCTGGTTCAGGGAGGACCGTGCCGGAACTCAGGATGTTTCCCTTCTGGTCTCAAGGGACCGGAAGAAATGGGATTACACCAGCCGAGTATTCAGGGCTAATACAGAAGGCTGGGATTCCAGAATCATTGCCGGCGTGCACGTAATTCAGGTGGGAGACCTGCTGTATATGTACTATCGAGGGAGTGCTTACAAGAATCAGATGCAGTCCGACATCGGTCTTGCGGTGTCGGTGGATGGAGTTCACTGGGAGAGGTTCTCATCAGAACCTATTTTCACGCGATCCGCCAGTGGATGGGACTCGGCACTTCTCGCGGACCCCCACGTGATGAAGATAGAAGATCGCTACTACATGCTGTACTCCGGCCACGACAATCGATCACTCACTAAGTCCAGAACCACCGACGAGGTCGGCCTCGGGAAAAAAGTCGGCCTAGCCGTCTCGAATGACGGAATCCGGTGGCAGCGGTGCTTCGACAGGCCGATCATCGAGTGTGGCCTCAAGGCCGACAATCCGTTTGCGCTATATCAGGATGGAAAGCTGGAGGTCTGGTTTCGAACCACCGACCACCCGCAGGGTGAAGGCGGACGAATCGTGTATCGTCAGTTCGCGATCAACCTCTGAAGAAATCTGGGAATCTATCTTCAATCTTATTCCCGACTTCTCCCTTGTCAGGAAAGTGAAAGATTCCCCAATCTCACCTGGATACCCATCGCCGAGATCGACCAAATCGCGATATCCGGCCCCCACCGACGTTGGATAAGAGAACTCCTCGATGAAGAACGAAAGCTGGTCTGAGTATTGAGTGCTTTCGCCCTTGCCGGACTATGTTCTCGAAATCGTGCTCGTCCTCGTAATCGTTCACGTCCTCGAAAGGAGCACCATAAGGACTACCAATTCGATCATGAGAGATTGTTACAACGATACCGATCTAAGATTCAATGTGAGAGTGGATCTCGAGGCGATTGGCTAACGTTCTTTGAACGCGGAAATTAGTTTGGAAAGAACCCACCCCTGACCCCTCCGCGGGAGGGGAACTTGCTCAACCAGCGCCGAAATTGAGCGTAGCGGAATGCGGGAGCATTTCGTCCTGCCGATACAGCAAGTTTCACTCTGCTCTACGGCAGGGTTTGATCCGGCCGCGCGCCGGGGGCCCCACTGGTCTGAATCACAATCCGCAGTGGCGTCCTCCGAGCCGTGAAGGCGCACTTTACCTGAAATCGACCGGCATGTCCGAACAGCTAGAATGTGCAAGCGGTGCCTCAGAATTCGGACGCGCCACGACCCCCGAATAGGGTTCGTCGGCAAATAGGACATCGGCCCGGCCACAATCGATCAGGTGCCGGTCGCAGATCGTAAACAACTCCACCTCGGTGCGGGCTCGGCGCACTTCGTGCAGGAAGCGCCCTTCCCGATCGACTCCCTGGCCGATAAAATTGAGGAATTTCTTCGTCCGGTTGACATGCCGATGCTCCTCGATGTTATCCACCCACAAGCCACGGTAGAGCTTTTCAATATAGCAGCGAACGTCGGAAAGGACGGGAGCAAAGACAGGTCTTCCGGCGAAATAATCGCGGATCTGTTGAAAAATCCATGGATTTCGAATTGCCGAACGACCAATCATGACACCCGCGCTGCCTGCGAACTTAAGAGTCCAGGCCGCCTTTCGGGCGGATGTAATGTTCCCGTTGGCCAGGACCGGACAGTCGACTGATGCGGCGGCAAACCTGATTAAGTCATAATGGACTTCGCTTCGATACATCTCTTTGACAGTACGGCCGTGCACGCTGAGCATATCGACCCCATATCGATTGATCAGTTCGAGAAGATGCTGGAAATGCGCAATTCCGTCGAAACCAATGCGCATTTTTACCGTGAACAGACCGTCGATCGACTGCCGCAGCAGATCAAGAATTCTTTCGACTCGATCCGGCTCCCGCAGGAGACCACCGCCCACATTTTTCTTATAGATTTTGGGTGCGGGGCAACCCATGTTGAGGTCAATCCCCGCGATCGGAAAGTGCTTCAGCTCTTCCACTGTTCTTTTGATGTCTCGTAGACTTTCACCGATCAACTGCGCGAATACGGGCCGGCCCGTGGTGTTCTCGGTAATCGATCTCAGGATGTGAGGTTCGAGGCGGGAGCAGGCGCGGACTCTGAAATATTCGGTGAAAAAATAATCCGGCGCCCCATATCCGGCGATCAGACGCATAAACGGCAGCGCCGTGACGTCCTGCATCGGCGCGAGGGCTGTGCGCGGCTGATCAGCCTCAATCGGGGAAGGAAGTGTTTCTCTGGACTCCATCGGTTAGCGGGAGTCTCGGCGCGGGTTGAAGGTGTTGCAACTGAGAATCTCGTGAGGATTTCGATCTACTGCTTCTCCGAAACACCCGGAAAAAGCGAAATCCTATTGTTGTCGAAGATTCGAGGGCGAGGGTTCCGAATAAACACTTTCTTCCCTTACTCCTCGCTCAAAGCACGGATGGTTCCCACACCCGTTAGCGCGGCGGCTCCGCCACCCGCGTCAGATTTCAAGATCGATGGATCGAACAGCGCTTTCAAAGCGCCTCGAACTGAGACCTGGCTTTTTATAGTCCACCCTCCACCGGTAAAAGATCGTTGGGCCTTGCCCGGTATATCTGTCGCTCGTCGGCACCGACTCCTGGAATCTCACAGTAAACAGATTTCGGAATTTGAGTTCCGGAAAGTGTGTGTCGATATCGGGCCCCCGCCGCAACAGAGTCGAATCGGTGAAATCGTCGTTAATTGAGTACTCAAACGTTATATCTTCAAGCTGATTTGCGGTCGGCGCGAACTCAATCTCGAAAGTTAATTCGAACTGCACTTCTTCACTGCCTACCATAGCACGTGAATCGTCTGTCATGGACATGAGTTTCAAATCAGGTGCATCATTAACGCCCAGCACTTCAATAAGGTGCTTGATTAGAACATCCCCATATGCTTCTTGACCCTTCTCGTTGGGATGCACAGCGCCGAACATGTCCATCTGTGCGAACCAGGAATCCTTAAGGGTATTTACCCAGCGATCAGCAGCACAGTACCCATGGGTGTCACCAAGCTCCCCGATCCCTTCCATAAAATTCCAGCCGTGAGTCTCCGCTGCTGTCTTGATCGCGTTGTTTAAGTTCAGCGCAACGGATTCATAAACCCATTTATTTTCTGACCTAGAAATATTCTGGGTGCCCGCGCCCAGACCGATAGTCATCGTTCCTGATCTGCTCGAATAACCGGGGAGTGTTATTACTGGAACGGGATCGAGGTTACTTTCGACCAAAAAGCCGTCATCAAATCCATCGCAATACCTCCCCCTTTTATTCTTCACGAGGGGAGGGTACTCTGCAATGAAGGTGTTCCCCGGGCTAAGCTCGGCTTGAATGGCAGTGTTCAATCGGGCAAATGCATCCGGGAGTTGAAAGAAACCGATGACTCTCCCACCATCGCCGGCGATAAACAGAGTTAATGTCTCTGGATCCGTAGAGCAATCACCGATAAACGGGTCCAGGCAGTTTGCTATAATAGGTCCGAAACCGACATCGTTGCCACCCGCATATACGATGAGGGCATCGATATTGTTAATTCCTTCCGCGATCATCCAGGATCTCACCTGATCAATTTGACGGTCCAGAAGCGGAAAGTTTCTTGTCCGGTGGAATATGCCTCTATGTTCGCCCAGGATGCCACTGTCGATCGTTGCGCCTGAACATGCAAAGGACCTGAATGTCACTGAGACCCCATTAAGTGCGTCCAGGGCGGCTGCCGCCAGCACAGGGCCGGAATTATTCGAACGATGGCATTGCACCGCCTCATCGGCCAAGGACTGATTTCCTGACTGAACCGCCCTAAGATCCCAGATGGGCTCTACAACCGGCAAGGCATTCGGTCCAATCTCATTCCATTTCATATCCGGAGTTCCTTCTCCTGCCGCATACGAGTTGCCTATGGTAACAATCACCAAATCGCGTTGCACTGGGGTGCCCCCAGTGGGCCCACAACAAGCGGAAACAAACCCAACTACCAAGAGCCCGAGCATCACCGAAACTGGAGAGCAAGATCTTCTTCCTTCATTCATATACGTGACTCGCTTCGCACAATCAGAAATATTACTTAAACTCAAAAAGGCCCCAAAATCGGTGGCGGCCGAATCAACAAACCCCAACTGCAATCCCCTTAACTGAATTCCTACTCAGCCGACGCATAAGCGCGAACCACATTGCGGATAGAAGCAACGACGAGGCCATGATCGATGCTGACTCCACCCAGCAATTTGTTGAAGTCCGCCACTCCGCCCGTGAAGAGCACTTCCGACCACATGGAGACGCCATCAAAGGGATTCAGTGCGTAGACCCCGAATTGACTGGTATAAAACATAACCTGATTCGGAACTCCCGGCGTATTCGCCGAATGCCGGGAAAACGCGGGCGCGCTTTGCAATTCCAAATCGTCATCTTGTAAGGACCACATGACGTTTCCAGAGCCCGGACTGATGCCAAAGATACTTTCACCAGCCAATAAAACTACCCGTGAACCGTAATCGATCGCCCCGATCGCGGATCGCTGGCCGACCGAAGAAACGCGTTCCTCCACCAGCCACATTTGATTGCCGGTCCAGGAGTCAAGCGCATAGAGCCTTGCGGTTCCATCGTTAAGGACCGACGAGACGTAGACATGGGGAAGATGATGGCCTGAATAGGCAGCATACACTGGCGATCCGTTTCTCGCTTCCTCCGGATAACTAAACCGCCAAATTTCATGCGGCTCCTCTAACTTTATCGCGCGAATGTCCGCCCAAGTCGGGACGATAATCATATCATTTATAACAATCGGAGATACCTCCTTGTAGCTTACACTTAAAGAAGCAGCCCCGATATCAATGGGAAAGCGCCACGCCTCTTCCCCGTTGTCCTGCCGAATGGCATGGAGAAATATCCCGCCAGGGTGTTTAAGGCAGTAGAGAATCAGATCGTTAGCTGCCGTCATAGTTCCAACGATGGCAGCACTCCTCGCATCCGACGTGGACTTCCACAACTGAGCACCTTCTCGGTCAAGGGCGTACATCCAAACACCAGTTTGACCATCAGATTCCTCAATCTGAAAAACAGCGTAGATCATGTCGTTGACGACTACCGGCGGCGCATGAATATATGCCCGGACGATCGATTCGCCTTCGGGTCTGAAGATCCAGTGTTCCGCGCCGTCGGTCAATCTCAGCGCCACCAACCAGCTCTCGTGATCCTGATGAACTGGAACGTAGACATGGTCTTCACCGAAGACAGCTGGGCCCACCAGCGCGGTCGGGCCTCCCTCAGTGGAGTAACTACGCTCCCACACCATTTCCAGAGGAAGCGCAACATCCCTACCCCGGTAAAGCGATGAATGGACGGAATCCTTTTGATAAGTCCACCAACGTTCTTCAGGAATAGTGCCGCACCCTAACAAAACGACGAGGATACCTGCGAAGGCAGCGAGACCCATGAAATTGGTCAGCGATTTCAATTTCTTTCCTTTGATTGGGGATACAAACTCCTGTCCTGTTTCTGTGACTTGAATACCGTGCCCGGCTTTCATTTCCCCTGCAAGCGTCCATATCAGATTGCGTGCTTCCCGCTGAGTAGAATAATCGTTCTGGTGATTCGGCAACTCTCGAGAACGAGCACGATTACGAGAACGATATGTAAGACCCTACCGCACGGCAGTGGACGAACCCGGCATAACCCGCCACCTACACGCCCTCCAACAGCTTGTTTAGATAACCTCGCGAGGCGATCACCGCTTCCGCCTTCAAGCGGGGGTTCAACTCTATCACGATAACCTGTTCCGGCCTGATGAAGTTCCGGATCATCTGGAAATCGATCGTGCCCGTTCCGATGGGTTGATGGTCCATCTCCTGTTCATTGACATCATGGAGATGAAATCCGATCAGGCGTTTGTTATTCTCCAGCAGCAATTGCTCGTGCGTCACAATTCCCATTCTCTCCTTGAGTTGGGCATGGCCCGAATCGTGCCAATAGTACAAAGTCTCGCTGTCATTAAATTCATCGAGTAATCCGCCCAATTCCCCATCGAGAGGGAGTTCCGCAACACCTTCGCGGTTTTCGACTCCCAACATTACGCCATTTTCTTTCGCGAAAGGTATAACCTCCCCGAATGACTTTTTCAGCCGCTCCATGAATGATCTCTCTTTGGCGCGCATTCGCGCCAAAATCTTCTCCAGGAGCCTCTCATAGGTGGCGTCACCCTTCAGTTCGGATGGATGGCGGCTCTCAAGGTAGCGATTGATGACTCTATCCGGATGGCGCCAGAAGAAACGGACTGATCCGGAATGTAGGACAGCCCTGTCGGCGCCCACCCGGTTAGCGAATTCAATAGTGCGCCTGGTGTGTCGCAGCCATTGCTCGCGTTCTATTCGATCAGGTGAGGTGGGCTCGTAGATATTCGGCGCCGCCCCCATTATTCCGGTTGGTAATGGGCAGAAGTTGTGCACCGAAACCACCTCCACGATTCCTTCCTCGAGTGCCTTGAGAATCCCAGGCACCAAAGAAATCCGAATCCCATGGCTCAGTTCTACGTAGCGAAATCCGATTTCGCTGATCTCCCTGGCCATTTCGTAGCCATCGGTGTGCCGATGTGAGCACCAACAGGTGGAAAGTGCGATTTTCGGCTTCATTACGGCTGATGTCGCACACGGCATCCTCGATTTCGAAAGAGAACCCGCCGCCGCGCAGCACTCACAGCAACAGCCTTGGAACCTGAATACCGTAAACGCCTAATGTCCGAACCTGCAAATCGGAGTACCTAGCCCGAAGATTCGCAGAACCTTCGGGCTCAGCTCACAGGTTCTCATGGCGAACTCTCAGCATGTTCGAAAAGGCAGCGATCTTCTTTTTTCGCCGTCTTACCTCAGACGGCTTTTCAAAATAACGTTTGGCCCGCACATCGCGAATCACTCCCTCGCGATCCAGCCTCTTCTTGAGACGGCGGAGGGCGCGCTCCATCGGTTCGCCTTTACGAATTCTTACTTCAACCGGCATAGTTAGAATGAGAGTTGAAGAATGAGGCAGTTTTACAACACGAGGTCAACTTTTTTTTACCCCGCGCATTTCACACACTCAACCAATCTTATTCGTAATCGAAAGTCGAGAAGCACAAACCGCCCTTCGACGACGATTACGACTACGCCCTACGAACAAGCATCTATCCCGAACCTCCTCAGGCTCGGAATGTGAATAAGTTCTATCAATTCCTGCTTGAATCGCCTCGGCATACCCCTTCGAATTTGCGAATTGGATTACCGATCTAAGCGCCCTTCATTTCCCAGCTATGGCCCTCGCTGATAAGGATTTCGTTCACCTTCACTTGCACACCGATTTCAGCCTCCTCGATGGGGCCTGCCGAATCGACCGCCTGATGGAAAAGGCTTCGACTCTCGGTATGACGGCGCTTGCAATCACCGACCATGGAAATCTCTTTGGCCTGATCGATTTCTACAAACAGGCAAAGGCGCACGGCATTAAACCACTTCTGGGATGCGAGATTTACCTCGTTACGCACGATCGGGCGGAAAGACCGGAACGGAGTCGGCATAAGTACTACCACATGGGCCTTATCGCGCGCAACTACAAGGGATACCAGAATCTCTCAAGAATCCTAACCGACGCCCACATCAACGGTTTTTACTATAAGCCTCGTACCGACATGGAGAGACTTGCAGCCCACTCCGAGGGTCTGGTCGGATTCACGGGATGCCTCCAGGGGATCGTTCCCCAACATCTCCTGGCCGAGAATTACAAGGAGGCCAGAGAATGGGTGGGCCGGTTCGTCGATATTTTTGGAAGGGAGAGCTACTTTGTTGAGATTCAGGATCACAATCTCCCGGAGCAGCAAAAGATAATCCCGGATTTACTCAAACTGGCCGGCGAATTTGATCTTAGAGTTGTCTGCACAAACGACGTCCATTTTGTGGATCGGAGCGATTCTGAGGCCCACGATGCGCTTCTCTGTATTCAAACCGCTTCCCGAGTCGCCGATCGTGAGCGTATGCGATACGCCAATGATAATTTCTACCTGAAATCGCGTAGCGAAATGGAGACGCTTTTTGGAGAGAGGCCAGAATTTCTCGCTAATACCTCCAAGGTGGCGGATATGTGTGAAGTTGATATTCCCTTCGGGAAAAGCCGTTTCCCGATATTTTCCGCTCCCAGGAAGAATGGGAGCAGCTGGAATAGTCACTCGGAATACCTGAAACATCTATGCGTGGATGGACTCAAGAAACGTTACCGAACCGATTATCACGATCCGGATAGCGCGGAAGATCCGGCCTATGCCCGCTTCCTCATCGAAAGAGTCGACTACGAACTGGCCACCATCGAAAAAACCGGTTTCGTCGATTTTTTCCTGATCGTCCAGGATTTCATGAACTGGGCCATTGCAGAAGAGATTCCGGTCGGTCCGGGACGTGGTTCGGGAGCCGGAAGTATCGTAGCCTATCTCACTAATATCACAGGCATCGATCCCATCCGTTTCAAACTCCTCTTCGAGCGAATGCTCAATCCTGAAAGAGTCTCACCCCCTGATTTCGACATCGATTTCTGCATGCGCCGCCGCGGCGAAGTGGTTGATTTCGTGCGCAGAAAATATGGTGAAGAGTGTGTAGCAAATATCATTACTTTCGGTAAGTTTGGCGCCAAGATGGTGGTTCGGGATGTCGCCCGCGTCCTCGACATCCCCTATGCCGACGCCGACCGCATTGCAAAGATGGTCCCCGACGACCTCAACATCACTCTCCGAGGCGCCCTCGAGAAGAGTCGCGAACTGCAGCACGAAGTGAATACCAATCCGCTCGCGGAAAAGATTCTCGATCATGGGAAAATCATCGAAGGGATGGTCAGAAACACCGGAACCCATGCCGCCGGGGTTATTATTGGCGACCGTCCTCTGATTGAGTACATCCCCCTGACCCTTCAGGACGGAGTGCTTACTACCCAATACGCCAAAGGTCCGGTAGAGGAACTCGGCTTACCCAAGATCGATTTTCTCGGTTTGAAGACTGTTACCGTTATTGCCGACGCAGTCGATCACGTGCGACGCACTGCCTCCCCCACATTTGATATCGATACCATTTCTCTGGAAAATGAAAAGGCTTTCTCACTGCTTAACGCGGCCAGGACGATTGGGGTGTTCCAGATGGAGTCGGGAGGCATGCGTAGCCTCTGCCGACAGTTTGGGATCTCCAAGTTTGAAGAGATCATTGCCCTCATCGCGCTCTACCGACCGGGACCGATGGATTGGATTCCTGACTACGTGCGCGGTAAACATGATCCATCCTCAATACAATATCCCCATCCTCTCCTGGAGGACATCTGCCGCGAAACCTATGGCGTTATGGTTTATCAGGAACAAGTTATGGAGGCCGCCAAAGTTCTCGCGGGCTACACCCTGGGTGGAGCCGATATTCTTCGAAGCGCGATGGGCAAGAAGAAACGCGAAGTGATGGAGGAGCAGCGCGAGACCTTTGTCGAAGGAGCCAAAAGCACAAATGGGATTGATCGTAAAACGGCCCTCGAGCTATTTTCCATTCTGGAGAAATTCGCCGGTTACGGGTTTAACAAATCCCATTCCGCCGCCTACGCAATGCTCACTTACCAGACCGCATTTCTAAAGGCAAACTACCCGGTACAGTATATGGCAGCGCTTCTTTCCAGCGAGCTCGGTAATTCCGAAAAGGTCGCTCACTTTATCGACGAGTGTTCTGCCATGAATATCCCGGTGCACGGTCCGGAGATTAATCAATCTCGTGAAAGTTTCACACCGGTCATGAACGGAGGCGGCTCAGATCAGTCCGAAGAACCTTCCAAAAATGGCAGTAGCAGCATTCGCTTCGGACTCGCCGCCATCAAAGGAGTGGGAGACTCGGCCGCCACACGCATTCTGGAGGAGAGAGAAGCTAACGGTTTTTTCACGGACTTCCGGGATTTCGCCAACCGGGTAGACACAAAAGCGGTCAATAGAAGAGTATCCGAATGTCTCATAAAATCCGGGGCGTTCGACTATTCGAAGGACGATCGCGGCGCTCTCATCGAGCACCTTGACATCATTCTTCAGGGTATCGCGAGCATGCAGCGGGATCGGGAAAGAGGACAAGAGTCATTCTTCGATATGCTCGATATTGATGAAGGTGGGGTGCTCCTGGAAAATGGCGCGGCATCAGCGGTCGGAGTGATGGCGGAGACAGCTGAAACTGACGCCATGACCATACAAGAGCGATTGCAGGATGAAAAGGAACTCCTCGGCTTTTACGTTTCGGGCCATCCCATGAACCCTTTTCGCGGTCTCGACGAGGCAATCGACTCGTTTCAGGAAAACGCCGCCATCGACCTGCCTGACCGCTCTCCTTTTCGCCTCTGTGGCGTCATCACTAATGTGGCAAAGAAGATCTCTCGGCGCGACAATCGCCCCTGGGCCATTCTCCAACTCGGAACCAGAAAGACATCGTTCTCCGTAAATGTCTGCGCCGAGGCCTACGAAAAGTGCAAAGATCTCCTCATTGACGGCAGGCTCGTTCTGCTCAAGGGGACTGTCCTGAACCGTAACGGCGATTCACGCCTCAGCGCTAATTCCGCTGTTTCCCTTGAGGACAGAATTTCGTCATTAATTTCCCGCATCGAATGGATTCTTCGCCCCGATCAGACAGCTGATGAATTTCTCCGAGATCTCATGGAGACGCTCGAAGATAATGAAGGAAGCACTGCCGTTCAGGTGGGATTCCTCTTCGATGACAACCATGTGGCGACATCTGACATCGGCCAAAGCATGACGTGGGAGGTCAAGCCGAAAATCTATCAGAAGCTACGCCGGCATACGGCAGTAGTAGGCGCAAATATCACGGCAAAGAATGTTCATGATTGACAGCATCGCTCGAAGAAAAGATAGGCAATAGTTCACCATGCTAAACGACCTGGAACTGGTACTTATTACGGAGGACGAGATAAAAGTCCGTGTCAAAGAACTGGCAGGCGAGATTTCAGGGCTCTACGCGCACGATGACGAAATCACGGTAATCTCAATCATTAACGGGGCGATCCTTTTTACGGCCGATCTGGTGCGAAACCTACCCGGCCCTGTTCGCATCGATTGCATACGCGTTTCCAGCTACGGGAACGCCATGCAACCTCTCGGCGAGCCGAAAATCACAAGCACGCTCTCTCTCGATCTCACTGGTCATCACATCCTCCTCGTCGATGACATTTTCGACACCGGCAATACCATTACGAGGGTAGTTGAATATATTCAAGAGATGAATCCCGCTTCTCTCAGAACGTGTGTTCTCCTCGAGAAGAGGTCCCGTCGCGAAGTCGATTTCCAGGTCGATTTGGTAGGGTTTCAGATCCCCGACGAATTTGTCGTCGGATACGGGCTCGACTATGCTCAGCGCTACCGGAATCTCCGCTGTATCGGTGTGCTGAAGGCGGAATTACAGCCAATTTAGAAATCTATCTGACCTGGCAGTCTGTCGGACTTCGCCGACAGACTGCCAGGTCAGATAGATTTCCAGATTAATATGAAAAACGTCCTGATTGGTCTACTCTCGATTCTCCTCGGATTTCCCGGCACTGATGCATTCGCGGAGGTTCCGGAATACGTCAGGGCGCTCGATGGCACGACGGTATCAGGTTCAAATCCAAGCCACTCACCCGCGGATTGGATACTTGCGCACATCGACGTGGAGACAACAGGTCTTGTCCCCGGATATCATGAAATAATCGATATTGGAGTCGTGATTACCGACCTCGACGGACGCGAACTGGATCGACTCTTTCTTCGGATCTTACCTCGGCATCCGGAGAGGCTCGCGCCGGGCGCTGCCGCCATCAACGCATTCTCCGTCGAACTCTGGGAGCAGAGAGGGTACGTCTCTCAGAAGGAAGCTGTCGAGCAATTGGTGGCCTTTCATAATGCCGTGGCCGACAGTCGAAATGTCCTCTTCGTTGCCTATAATGCCTGGTTCGACATCTCCTTCGTCGATCAACTCTTCCGCAGTGTCGACCGCACCTGGCGGGAGATTTTTCACTACTATATCCTCGACCTGCCTTCCATGCTCTGGAGCCTGGGGTTAAGGGATCTCTCAGGCCACGAATTGGCAGAAGAGCTGGGCATCGCTGAGGAAAAAAGTAATCCTCTTGAGCATACGGGAATGACAGGCGCGATTTCCAATGTCGAAGTATACCGGGCGTTGCTAAAAAAACACCACGAGCTGAAATCGAATTAGCGACGTATCCTCGAATTTCGTCGTCATAATCGCAGTCGAAGGTCGACCATCCAACCGTCCATTAACAATTCACAGATTCAACAGCTCAAAAGTTAATTATTCCAATCTTTCATGGTGCTCAGTGGTACCAACATTCCGGATAAAGTAGACAAAAGATTGTCTCGTTCGCTGCCGAAAGGGCCTTCCCCGGAAACTTCCAAACGCACTTCGCTACTGTTGGCCCGGATCTCCGGAACATACATGGCCGAAGCCATGACCGGTAAGGCATGAAATCTGCCGGGCGTCTCGGCGCGCAACCGGTAGCGTATCTCCCAGAATCCTTCCGGCAGCCTGTCAACAAAGCATGCTACCTGTCGATCTCTCAGTTCCTGGTAGACCCACCGTTGCCGACCGGTCCGCCGGTCACCCTCGTCGTCCATGGCAGCCCGATCTCCATCCGAGCTCTTGGGAATTAAAGCTTCCGAAGCTTTCAGTTCATGCGCATAGAGCGGTTCACCACTCCGCAGTTGAACAGATTCGAATCCAGCCGGCTTCAAGTCTTCCAGCACCAGGTACTCGTAGTTGTTCTTTCCTTCGATCGTGAGCACGACCTCGATTCGATCGCCGCTCGCGAGGTGGTCTCCGTCTTTAAGTAATCTTTTTTCCTCCACATATCCATCAAGCAAAGTCGGCACCGGTTGAATTCGGTAGTATTCACGCTCCACGAAAATTTCGTTCCCTTGAGCAGGAATCGGTTCTTCCAGACTGAAAAATTCTGCTTGTGCGGCAAAATAAATTGAGCCCTCGCCGGTAAGACGCCGGATCTCGATTAGATTCTCGCCATCACGAATCGCACTTTGGTCGATTTCAAACACACTGGATACGTCTAGAATATTGCTCGGCGTTACTTCCGTTGTAGCAATTCTCTCACCGTTTATGAGGAGTTCGTACTCCAGTGCAGCATCCATCTCTCCTCTACTTAGAAGATAATGATTCAGCGCCAGAACCGTAATGGCGGTGTCGCGTGTGTTGCTCCACTGCGCGCCTCGTCTGTTTTTTATCAGCCAGTTCGCAACCGGTTCAACCAGTTGATTGTTCGGATCGATGGCAAGAAGTGCCATTAGAGCAAATGCTGTAGCTTCAACTCCCCCTTCCGACCACCGCCAAAAGATACCATCTTCTCCCCAGTGCGCGGTTGGAATTATTGCCGGATTGTCGCCCTTCTTCGACGCAATCAGCACAGATCTATCCGGCCGTCTGTCGATTTTTACGCCATTGCGCAAATTATCGATCAAGAGCAATGCGTCTTCCTCCTGTCCATAGTTATGCGCCGCCAACGCGAGGAGTGCCCTGGTATATGCCGTGAGCCGCTCACGGTTCTTCATCAAATTAAGAAATGCTGCCGCTTCAAAACGAGCCGGGTGCTTACCCTTCGCCTCAATTTGGCCCACGGATAAGGCGTGAAGCATCCAGACCTGAAGATCATAATTCTGTTCCGCTTCAACCAATTCCTTTTCCAGGAAGGAACGGGCTCTCTTGAGCACGCTACCGTTCACTCCTATCCCGGCCTGCTCAGCAAGGGTCAAACCCCATACCACATAGGCGGTCATGAAATGGTCATCTGCACCCTTTTTCCACCATCCCCAACCGCCACTGGAGTGCTGAAAATCATAGAGCCGTTTCAATCCACTCTCTACTACGGCATTAAGGTCCTTCATCCCTCGCCCTTTTGAGCTTTGGGTACTACCTGCAAATTCTCGCTCCACACCTCCAAACATTCTTTCGGCAACCGCTTCCGGCTCCAGTCCGAGGTCCTCCAGAGTCTTGGCTACAATCACTGCCGGTAGAAAGCGGCTCATCGTTTGCTCGGTGCATCCATAGGGGTATTCAAACAAGTACGGTAAGGCGTCCAGCATTGTCACCGCCGCGCTGGGCGTGACCGCGATTTCGAGCTTCGTTGATTCCACCTTACGCTCAGCCGGTAAATCGAGGGCGAGCTTTACGGAGTCTTCCCGAATCTTACCGGAAACGCCGATCAATTTTTTTATTCCATGCTCGTAGACCGGATAGGTTTTTTCCATGGCGTCGGCAAATTCTGCCCCAATTCCAGAAAGCTTGATTTTTGCATTCCCCTGAGACTTCGCAAGAACCTGCCAATCGACTCGTGCCTCGCCCTCCGGAGATATCAGAACCGTTTCCGGTATTCCACCTGTCAACTCGCCATTGTCACCAATAGTTCCCTCAATCTCCAATCCATTAACGATTTCCAGCGAAGGACGCACCGGCACGGTACTTTCCGTATTATTGTTAAAAATACCCGATACCAGGAGGCGATCCCCCGTCACGAAAAATCGCGGCGCTTGCAACCTGGCGATAAGAGGTAACCGTGTCTGCACCACGCTGTCACCAGCACCAAACCGGTTGCTCAACGCCACTCCTCGCACGGTTGCTTTCCATGACGTAAGCGAATCCGGAAAACTCACCTTCACCTCGGCTCTTCCGTCTGCACCCGTCACGATATCGGGTCTCCAGAACACCGTACTGCGAAAGTCCGTTCGCACGACTACTGCCGGCTCGGAAACACCCTCTCCTTCAAAAAGTGCACCAGCCTGGGTGAGCCTGGAGACTGCCTCCTTCTGCCGAAATCCCCGTCCCTCCATCACCACGGAATCGGAAAACTCCTCAATTTCGGCCCGCCCCTGAAAAGACATAGCCTCTTCACTCGGAACTGCAGGCGCCGGGACAGGCCCAAAATCCTCCCCCTCTCTATCCGAATCGAACCGGAAGTAGGGCTTTTGAGAAAACGTACTGTTAGTTCGTATCGAATAAGGGCGTTTCCTGCCGAAGAAAAACTCGCGGATATCCGGCGCCAGGTCAGGTTGGATGGCAAAGACCGCCTCATCGACCAGACTAAAGGAAATTTCTGCCCTCACAGGAGCCCCTAGATTATTTGAGACTCGCACTGTGTAGTGGCCCTCTTGTTGGGGCTCATACGCCTCTTCATTCGCGGAAACCTCAATATTCAGAAAGTTCTTTGTGGGTGGGACCACGATCTGCCGTTGCTCAAAAAAGAGCTCGTTTCCCGAAACCATTACAGCATCCAGATAACTGTTTGGAACATGCTCTTCACCAATCTCCAAATAAAGAAGCTTAACCGTTCCTTCTATTCGCACGATCTCATGGGTTAACATCTCTTCCGCACCTGAACTGAATAAAACGTAACGGCCCGAACTCGGAATCGAAATCATTACGGGCGCTCTTTCACCGACTCGAAAAGTGTCTCTGTCGACGACAATGGAAACACCGCCCGGTCTGTATCCAATATCAATGTTCCCTTCCTCAGCCGCCCAGACAGCGGTATCCGATCGAATAGGCTGTCCATTAGTATCCTGGCTAATCCACGCGATTTTGAAGAATCCCTCGCGCGGTATTTCGAATGAGTAAAATCCTTCACCATTCTTTTCCGTTCTTACTCGTGTAGTCTCAATCTCCTCGGCCGAGTAGCCCTTCTCCTTCAAATGATAGTCCGCGGCTGAGGCTCCAAACGAAAATCGCCTTCCTGACTTCCTCCTCAACTCTCCCATCTGCTTGTCGCTGATCTCGCGCCCGCGCTGGTCGATCCAACGTTCGCGCCATTCTTCACGGGTGAGGCGCAGCCTTCCTTCCACCGATACGGGCCGGTTATTGGCATCAAGCGTCTTCATGCTTATTTCGACCCGATCACCCGGCTTATACAACCTATGCTCTGGCTCAAGGTATACGAAGTATCCCTGGCGGGTTACGCGTATCGTGCTAGCGGCCACTATTTCCCGTCTGGAAGCATCCACCACACGCCCCTCTATGGTGTACTCATAATCCCCGTCCGAGTGCTGCGGCGTGGAAAAGGAAAACGCTGCCTTGCCTCCCGAATCGGTTCGCAAACTCTCGCGTTTAATAACGGCTCCTTTGCCTCCATGTCCCCGGTAGGGAGGGTGATATAAGTCTTCATACAACCAGTGAAACTCCGGCATTGGGCGGTACCAGTGGAAAAACGGTCGCTGGTAGACCACGATCTCCACCGCCGCCTCGGATACTGCGCCTCCAAAATAGTACTCGGCTTTTATGGTGCCCGATATCGTGTCCCCTATTCGAAATACTTCACCGGTCTCTTCTGCACCTGAGCCCAGATTAATTGCGACTTTGAATTCTGGAAGTTTGTATTCCTCAAGCCGAAAAAGCACCGCTTGCCCTATGTGTCGACCGTTTCTACTCTCCAGGAATGTTATGCTGTAAGCGCCCAGTGCCATCTCACTTGATAGTTCAAGATTCCCCCAGGCAGAGCCGAAGGCATTGAGCTTCAATGGCCCTTCATCGACCATTTCTCCGCGTGGGCTACTGATTCGGTAAAAGACCTCTTCATCCGCCGGTAAACGATAGCTGTCACCGATGGTCTGACGCATAATGATTTTCCAATTGACTGTCTCATTCGGTCGGTAGGCCGGTCTATCGGTATACGCATACACTCGCCATGGCTGCTCTCCATAACCGTAAACGAAATTGCTTGAAGAGAGGGCGTAGGCTTCTCGCTCTCCCGCCACAGCCGCCGCGAAATACTGGCGGTTGTCTTTCATTTTCTTAAATGAAAATTCGACGAGCCCACGTCCATCGGTCGAACCAGAGTGCCGATTCCAGACCCAGTGGCGCCCATTGTAATAGCGTTCCCAAAGCGTCACCGAAGCTTCAGGGATTGGGGCACCGTTGGCCGACTCAGCGAAGTATCCCAGGACGTGGCTGTTTGTCGTTTTTAATACCAGCACTGAGTCGGACACGAGGAGTATGTCGCGGGCGCGTTTGCCCCCGCCCCTCGCCTCCACCAGGTAGGCGCCCGCCGACAATTCATCATCCAGACGGACATCCTCGGACAGGTTGTAATAGGGCCGCTCCGGTTCCTTTCGCTGTGTCAGTACTTTCCATGGCTCTTTTGCTTCTAGCGTGCCCGCTTCGAGCCATTGCCAGGGATCGGTTTCGCTCTTCGAAAAGCGAATATCACGTGATAGGTCGACTCGGTAGAGGGTAATTCTTACTTTCTCAACATTTCGCCACTCAAGATGGAACTGCACTTCCGAACCCGGAAGAAATGCGTTTGATACAGTAAGGGAAATCGTCGGCCTCGTAATCTGCTGGATTGCGTTACGAGCACTGTCGTAATGACGAGTATCGCCTTTCTCATACGCCCACAACAATCTACGATGGAGAGTGAGAGCCTTTTCATAGTCTGGCTTGAGGTTCAATTCTCCATTCTCATCGAAATACGAGTGCCCGTATTGGGAAGTCCATTGTGCAAAATGATACAATGCATCATCATACCATTCAGTTTTCCTTCCCCATTTGACTGCAGCCTCAAATTCCTCACCGACCCGAACCACATGCTGCTTCGACCCCCCCCTGCCGCGCAGGGCCATCGCCATAAGATAGTGCGCATGAGCCTGGTCTTCGGGTGACTCGCTGATCTTTATCGCATTCTCCAACACTGGCAGTGGGATATAATTACCATAGGATCCATAGTAGTAGTGAGGTGCCATTTCAGGAGGACCGGATGTCTTCCAAACAAGCTTTAGGTAGCGCTCACGAGCCTCTTCAATATCCCTCGATCCGGCCCACCAGGCGAGCGACTTCTCGTAGAACTGCCAGGCCTGGTGCCAATTCCTCGCTTGACGGGGGAACCACCAGGAATCACCCAGAGATTCCGAAATATCAGCCCACAATCCGGGCGGGGTTCCTTCCTTCTCCTCGAGCTCCGCCAACAACTGCATCAATACCTCACGGGCCTCAATCAGAGGTGTAGGATCCGCATTTCGCGTGCTGGCAAATGATCTCCACTGCGTGTCAGCCAAACGATATTCCACCCAGAAGGCCTCATCGGCGCTCAGTTCCAGGGCCTTTGCTTTAGCGTAAATAGAATTCGCCAACTGGTAGCTCTTCCCCGCGTAGTGTCGCTCCGCCCTCTCCCTGACTTCGCTATAGTTCGAACCCGATTCGGGCTCCCTACTCTCTTCGCCGGAAAGCGAGAATCCACCTAGCAGCAACACCGAATGAAAAATGAACTGAGTTTTCATCTATCCTATTCAGCTGAGAGAGGACTATGCCAACATGTGTTCCAAACTCCGGTGCATTTTCCGGAGGTAGCCGCACTTTGCCTGGCCATCCTTTTGCAGTGAAGTCCCGAGCTCAGGGTCTCGGCGGAATGAAGATGGATGTCCCGCTCAGCACAACTACGGCGGATCACTTTTACTTTCTCTGTCTCTATATACACTAGATGTTCCGTTCTGTCACCAATAACTAACGACGGAAGAGCGAATTTCTTAGATACATTGTCCGACAGGCTACCAGGAATCAGTCGGACTTAGCATCCTAAAGACAGAATGCGAACCAGCTGAGCGGGATCCCCAAACAAAGCCCTGTCATTGCGAGGAGGAACGACGAAGCAATCCACGATTCCGATCAGCCGAACGGCTTCAAAGGGATTCGTGAGAAAAGCGGACTCTTAAGCGATTCCTCGTTCACTATTTTCAATGAACTCAATAACCACGCGCACGCTTTCTGACTCTCCACATTCCAAATTCATCAACTTCTGAACCGCCTGGGACCGATTCAATCCCTCCCGGTAGAGAATCTTATAGATTTCACGCATACTCTTAATCTCTTCTTCCGAAAAACCTCCACGATCCAGACCTATCTTGTTGATTGTCTTCACTTCCGCCGGGCTGCCGTCGGCAAGCATAAAGGGAGGGACATCCTGCACCACCTTTGAGCATCCGCCGATATATGAGTAGCGACCCAATCGACAGAATGGATGTATCGCTACATGCCCGCCCGTAGCCGCGTAATCTCCCACTATCATGTGCCCTCCCAGGGTGCTGTTGTGCCCCAACACAAAATGATCTCCGATTTCGCACTCGTGCGCGATATGGCTGTAGGCGAGGCAATAATTGTGAGATCCCATTCTAGTGAATTTGCCCTCTTCCTTGTGCGTGTGCACGGTGCAGCACTCTCGAAATATGTTCGAGTCTCCGATCAATAAACCGGGATTTCCGCCCGCTTGCTTTAGATCCTGTGACCTTCCCCCGATGCACGCATAGGGAAAGACTTCATTCTCCTTCCCCAAAACCGTATTGCCCTCCACGGAGGCGTGATGATGCACGATACACCCATCCCCCAATCTCACCCGCGAACCGATATAGGCATGGGCGCCAACTTCAACCCCCTCACCTAATTCCGCTCCCTTTTCAATAACCGCGGTGCCGTGAATATCCGTAGCCACTTTCGCTGTCCTCCTAGCCCGCTTTTCTCACAGATTTCCGAAGATTCGCTTGAGGCAATATGCTTTCCCCAACACTTTGCTGCTCGCCAATCACGAAAAGCGGGCTATTCAACAAAAGGGCACCGCGGTTCAAGTATCTTCCGGTGCATCCAAGATTGAAAACATCAGATCGGCTGATGACACTACCTTTCCCCCCACCTTGCAGGTGCCGGAAGCGGTCGCGATCTTCTTTGCGCGCATCTTGTTTATCTTGACGTCGATTTCAAGTTGGTCACCCGGAACAACCGGCTGCCGTAACTTTACTTTATCGCAGCTCATAAAATAGGCCACTTTCCCCTCACTTGCCACATGCCTCAACATGAGTATCCCAGCCGCCTGTGCCATCGCTTCTATCTGTAATACCCCCGGCATTACGGGGCGGCCCGGAAAGTGCCCTCGAAAGTAAGGCTCATTGATGGATACGTTCTTTATCGCCTTGAGTTCCATCTCGCTTTTTATCTCCACCACCCGGTCAATCATGACTAATGGATAGCGATGGGGCAGGATATCAAGGATACGCCTGATATCGAGCTGTGTTTCCGTCGGCCCTACAGCTGCTGCTTCCACCGGCTTTTTTTTCTTCGCTTTTGTTGTCCGTCTCTCGCCGTTGTAACGGTCATGGAGACCCTTAGTAAGCTGGAAATTCAGGGCGTGCCCGGGATTTACCGCAACTATGTGGGCTTTGAGAGGAAATTCGAGCAAACCGATGTCCCCAAGTATATCGAGAATCTTGTGGCGGACAAACTCATCCTTGAATCGTAAAGGCTCCTTCGATATTACCCTGTCACCCTTAAGCACGATCGCCGAATCAAGACTTCCCCCGCGAATCTTTCCCAATTTCAGCAATTCTTCGATGTCTTCATATATCGCAAAGGTCCGGGCAGGTGCGATATCAGTCACATAAGATTCCGGATCAATTTCGATGGAGAGATGTTGGGTATGAATTCCGCGATTATCAGAAGAAGTGCAAGTAACCTTGAGTCCATCATAGGGCAACGCAATCAGCGATCTGCTCCCTTCGGTGAATGATATAGGTTCCTCCAGCTCGACAAATCGCCGAGCCTTTTTCTGCTCCGCTGGTTCTGCCTCCTCGATAAGTTTCACATATTGTTTGGCGGAACCATCGAGCACCGGTGGCTCGCTTGCATCGATTTCGATAAGGACATTATCCACTCCCGCCCCGTTAAATGCGCTCAACACATGTTCCACTGTATGCAGCTTGGCGTGTCCGAAGGTAACTCCCGTATTGTAAACCAGATCCGAAACTACATCGACATTCGGCCTGATCTTTGGCTTTCCGTAAAGATCGATGCGCTGAAACACCACTCCATGATTTTCCGGAGCCGGCTTGATGGAAAGACGAACGTCTTCCCCTGTGTGCAGCCCCCTACCCTTTATCGAGGCTTCCCGCAGAATTGTTCTTTGTTTCATGCCGTCAACTCGTGTCCCTAACCCGAAGATTTCACTACCGAGCGTCTCGTGACGAAGTGTGTGAAATATTCGGGTTAAGTCAGAGATTGTAAAGCGCAGAAACCATGTTAAGGAATAAACGATGGCTTCACCAACCGAAATTCGTAAAGGAAAGGTGCTAGACTATAATAGCGTGCCTCACCTCGTACTCGATATGATTCATCGAACCCAGGGACGACAGGCCGGATTCGTCCAGGTTACGATGCGCAATCTCCAGTCAAACACCACCACAACCACGAAATTTCGCAACACCGATTCCGTGCGATTCCTCGTCACCGACACGCAGCGATTAGAATTCAGCTACCTCGATCAAGAGGGCTACCACTTTCTCAACCCGGAGACGTTTGAGGACACGGTTCTCAACGAGGAACTTATCGAGAACTCCAGGAGATTCCTCTCCGAAGGCAATTTTTACGAAGTGCTCTTTGTCGAAGACCAGGCGGTCCAGATCCAGCTCCCTTCAGCAGTGGAACTGAATGTAACGGAGGCACCCGACGCCGTCCGAGGTGACACTTCCAGTGCCGCCCTTAAACCAGTCACCACCGAAACCGGAATCGTCGTTCAGACGCCCCTGTTTATAAAAACAGGCGATGTCATCAAAGTCAGTACCTCCGACGGCTCCTATCTGGGACGCACCTGATGCTAGCCCGGACATTTCACCGTGACAGAGCGACATTCCGACTCAGTATAGACCGACAGAAAACTGAGGTAGTCCGTCAAGGGATTTTTTGAGTTTTTTCTCATGTTGTGTTTACAAGGCGTTGGCATTTGCTTGCTGAAGTCTTTTCCACACCGGTGAACCGGTGCGTTGGAGCGATTGGAGATACTTTTGCTCATCGTAGCGTTCGCTATTTTGCCAACAGCGAAACAGAATGCGGGTCCACTTGAGAGCGAGGGCACGAAGAATGGTTTGGCGGGGTTTGCCCTGTTCTTTTTTGATCTGGTAAAAGGCCTTTGCCCAGGCACAGTTTCGGATCGAATGTTCGGCAAATTCAACGAAACTTTGCCGCACGAAGGTAGGAGCCGCCCACCGCCAGTTGACCATTCGTTTCGGTTGTCCGGTTCTTTTGTCCTGCCCGCTGTTGATCGTGACCGGAGCGGATCCATTCCACTGGGTCATGTTCTGGGCCGTTTCGAAGTGCGAACGATCGGTCCCGAACGCGCACAGCAACCGGGGACTCATGACCTCGCCGGCTCCGGGAATGCCACTGAACACGGCTGCATCGGGATGGCTTCTGAATAGCTCCCTGATACGCTTCTCATACGCTTTGATCTGCGGGCACAGGGTCAAAAGCTGTCCGGCCAACGTCTGTGCTTTTCTGCTGGATGCTTCAATGATGGCTGCATCTTCGGTCAAGGCTCGTGCGTTACCGATCAATTCGAGACGCTCCTGGATTTTGGCGTCACTGCGACAGTTGTGCTTATAGAAGAACTTTCGCAAGACACCCTCCGATGCTCTGTGCAGCTTCTTGAGGGTCGGCCAACGCAATATAAAGTGCAGGCACAGGCCACTGCCTAGATCATCGAACAATTTCAAGACCAAAGGGTTATATTGCTTCAGACAACTGCCCAACTGCTGTTCGAGGCTGGTAGCCTGATCGACGAATCCACGGCGGTCCTCGCACAACAGGTTCAGCTCCCGTGTTTGGGCCGTGTCAGGTATGAAACATTTGGTAAAAAGCTCGGGATGTTTGAGGAAAAACTCCGCGTGTATTTGCGCATCGACCGGGTCGCTCTTGGCCCCTGATGGATACAGCGCCCGGCGATAATCCTTCGCCCTGGCCGCATGCACTGGATAGATATCGACAAACTCCAAGCCCATCAGAAAGTTGATCAACCCTCCTCGCTTCTGGTCCACCACCATGGCCATGCGCTTGCCCACGCTGGCATACTTTTCTCTCATCTCTACGGCAAATTCGTGCAAGCTGACCGCATCCTGCGCCACCTGTCGATGGGTCCCTTTTCCCGTTTCGCTCTCTATGATCCACAGATCGTTTTTCTGATCCGCCCAATCAATTCCTATCACCACACTATATCGATTTGTTTTTTCCCTTTTCTGCATCCCTTTGTTCCTTTAGTTTGTCTTTTTGCTTTTTTCAAAGGCACTGGATGTCCAGGCGAAGTCCTTATAGTTGGATCCTGTTATGAGGATGTAAACTGAGTGTTCGTTTTCGGTCATCCAGGCAGGCCGTCCACTCGAAATTCTGTCGGAAGTCCTCTTCGGACTGATTCCTAAGTTCGTAGTGGACGGCTGCCTTTGAATATTTGCACCCTTAGCCAAACAAACTCTTTGACCCATCGCCAACCACTGATCGGCCAAGTTATTCACAAAGGGGCCTCGCCGAGTTTTTCCTGCGGCTCCACTCGGCCCCTTGGATGAATAACCTGGAGCTACTATAAGATTCCTAAGCTACCCTCTCCGCGATGAGTTGCGGAGGATTCGGGCGCTTCGGTGCGAGACGATAGGCCGAGCGAAGATACTCCAGGGCACTTTCAAGTCGAACTTCATCGTTGTAATGAATCATCATCAGCGGTTCACCCTGTTTTACTTGCGTGCCAACTTTTCTGATTTCCGATACCCCAACCGCCGGATCGTACTTTCCTCTTCTGTTCTGGGCGAGAAGCTGTACCCCTCGAGCGATCATACCCGCATTAATCGTATGCACGTATCCCCTTTTAGGAGCGGGCAACTTGCGTATGTATTTAGCCTTGGGAAATTCCTCCGGATTGTCCACTAGCGACGCCTTACCTCCTTGGGCCTTAATCATCTGCTTAAATCGGCCCAGAGCGGATCCGTCGCTCAAATGACGCTGCACCGTCTGTTTAGCCGACAACGTGGATCCCGCCACACCGGCCAATCGGACAATCTCCATTCCCAGTTTCAACACTAGTTCCTGCAAATCCGCGGGACCTTCCCCCTTAAGTAACTCGATCGCTTCCTTTATCTCCAACCCTGTGCCCACGCAATCTCCCAATGGCTGATTCATATCCGTCACAAGAGCGACACAGCGTCGCTTCATGGAACGCCCCACCCGCGTAATTGACCTCGCCAGCTGTTTTGCCTGCTCGATTTCTTTTATGAAGGATCCGTTTCCCCATTTTACATCGATAACCAAACCCTCGGCGCCCTGAGCGAGTTTACGGCTTAGGACGCTTCCCGTAATGAGAGGCAGGCTCGGAATCGTCGCCGTCTTCTGTCGCATCTTGTAGAGAATTTCATCGACCGGCGCGATCAGCGGATCCTGTTCGATTATAGCACAGTTGACCGTTTTCAGCTGTTTCACAAACTGTTCGAGATCCATCGATTTATTAAATCCCTGAATCGCCGATAATTTATCCAGATTGCTAATAACAAATTCCTCGTCCACTCCATTCATCATCGGCATAACCACTCCGCAGGCTGCGGCAAGCGGCGCTAGTACCAGGGATGTCTTATCACCAACTCCACCGGTTGAGTATTTATCGATCTTTGGTTTCGTGATTTTGGACAAATCGATAACTTCCCCGGACAACATCATCTCTTCCGCCAATGTGGCCGTCTCCTGCGCAGACATCCCCTGAAAATAGATGGCCATGGCCATCGCGGCTAATTGGAATTGCTGCATTTGCTTGTCCATCACCGAATCAACGATATATCGAATTTCCTCCTGGGAAAATTCACCGCCATCTCGCTTCTTTTCAATCAAATAGGCAAACGAGGGCTTGATGAACTTACGTGGGGATATATATTTCTTCCTCATGGTCGGCAGATTCTAATCCCATCAAACAGGCAACTAAGAGCGTAAGCCTTTTATTATTAGGTCATTAAGAAAAGGAATGTCGAGCTTTTTTGGTCCCACCGGCCCTAAATCGCTCTTTTCGGAGCCTATTCGAAAAGCGTAACGTCTTCTATTGCAAGGGCTTCGGGTGTCCCTGTGATAGGGGCAGGTCAATTTACCACAGCCTCCTTACTATTCAAAATGGAAATCTGTTTCAATATCGCCCTCGAACTCAACAAAGCTGTGGCGACCGCCGCCCATTCCCTTCCTCAATTCGATGAGAGCTTCGATCCCGCAATTCGCCCCGCGGACCCTCGTTTCGGCGATTTTCAGGCTAATGGGGTCCTTCCCTATGCGAAGAGAAACAGAATCAACCCGCGACAGGCGGCATTAGACCTCTGCAGGTCCTTGAGTGAGACAGAATGTCTCAATCCCGACTATCTCTCCTTTGAAGTGGCGGGTGCGGGTTTCATTAATTTTCAGCTGACTCCCGCTTTTATTACGGAATGGCTCCAAAAATACCAAACCGAAACCGATCTGAGAGACGCCGCTGAGCAGATTTACCGTGGGAAGACAGTTGTAGTAGATTTCAGCTCCCCCAACACGGCAAAGCAACTCCACGTCGGCCACATCCGTTCCACGGTACTAGGAGAAGCAATCCATCAGCTGCTCTCATTCTGCGGAGCCAGGGTGATTCGGGACAATCATATCGGCGACTGGGGAACACAATTCGGAATCTTCATTATGGCTATAAAACGCCGTAAATGGGATCACTCTCGAATTCGCCATGCTTCCATTGATACAATCGAGGAACTCTATAGAGAGGGTTACGACCTTACGATAAATGAATCCGAAGCTCTCGAAGTGGCCCGTAATGAGAGAGTCAAGCTCCAGCGTGGGGACCCGGAGAACCTGAAGATCTGGGAGAGTATCAACGCCATCAGCTATCGCTCTTTTGAAGAGATTTACCAACAATTGAATATCCACTTTGACGAAGTCCTCGGAGAGAGCTTTTACCGCGACAAAGTAGACACGGTTTACGAAGAACTCTCAAAATATCGCATCGCCGTGGAAAGCGAAGGCGCCCTCGTGGTTTTCCACCCTGAACATAAGCGATTCCGGGACCAGCCCTTTATCATACGAAACTCCGATGGAGCAGCCAATTACAACACTTCCGATCTTGCCACTCTCCTTTACAGAGCCGAGCACTTTGTCGCGAACGAGATCATTTACGTCGTCGATTCGCGCCAGTCTGACCATTTCGAGCAGCTTTTTCTGACCGCCCAAAAGTGGTTTAAAGCCAGGGAAAGCGAAATTCCCAATCTTCACTATGTCAGTTTCGGATTAATACTTGCTGAACAAGGGAAAGCCATAAGTACTCGGGAAGGCTCAGAGACAAAGCTCAAGGACCTCCTCAGCGAAGCCGTCGAAAGAGCCTTCCGTGTAGTAACGGAGAAGAACCCGGAACTGAGCGAGGAGGAGCGAAAACGAGTGGCAAAAGCGGTCGGTTTAGGTGCCATTCGTTATGCCGATCTTATGCAAAACCGCACCAGCGACTATCAATTCTCCTGGGAAAGGATGCTCAGCCTCGAGGGAAATACGGCTCCCTACCTCCTCTACGCTGTCGCTCGCATACACAGCATCTTTCGCAAGGCCGACATCGATCCCTATGACCTTTCAGAATCTGACTCGGACTTCGAATCCGCCAACGAAATTGCCCTCGCCCGGAAAATAGTCGGCTTCGTCACCGCTCTTAATCAGGCAACCGCCGACCTGCGCCCTCACTACCTCTCTACCTACCTTTACGAATTAGCTGGTATCTTCAGCACTTTTTACAATTCAGACAAGGTCATCGTCGACCAATTACCTACTCGCAATCGCCGACTCATGCTTTGTGCCCGCGCCCTCACAATTCTTGAAACGGGACTTCATCTCCTCGGACTCGAGACCCTCGAGCGAATGTAGCTAGCCCGGACATTTCACACACTTCGTAGCGAGACTGTCACGGCCTGCTGGGACTGCGTATCAAAGCCTTTACGCAGTCCGGCGGGCGACAAGCGTGTTTTGACCCTCTGAGGTCGTTCCGGCTTGCCGGGATCGCAGCAGATGGTTTGTGAAATGTCCGTGCTAGAAATCTGTCGGACTTAGCTTTCGAGATTCTTGGAAACGTTCCGCTCTCCGAGTGTTTCTGTGCATTGCGGCGGGATTCGACCACAGACATCTTCCTAATCCCGGCAAGCCGTGGTACCTGTTCAGCGTCATACCTTCGATTGCTGGCTGCCCCGGTCCTTGTGCCTGGGCAGCGTCAAATAGCGCTAAACACGTACTCGCAGGGAAGAGTAGAGCCTAGGTTTTATTTTACATTTTTGTTAAATGTAAAATAAGAGCGCAAGGCTTGTTTTACACTGGAAACGGAGTAAACCTGCCCAGTCGCCAAAGTCCAACAGGCTCCAAACCCGGAAATCTCAGAACATTTCCGGGTTAAGGTCCGACAAATTCCTCTCCGGCCAGATCCTGATCCCTGCGTGTTTAAAGGAATAGGCTCTTGAGATGTTCAAACGGATGAGGATCGCTGTGAGGGTTTCAACCGCCCGGGCGCTTTCCGCCAAGCCGGCATTATAAGCTGTGACTCCCAGTTTCTCTACAAGCTCGATTACACCATCCTTAGCCGATTTGTCATTCCCACACACAAGAACATCGCAATTGATGGGGAGATCCAATCGCCCGAGAACGTATGCGGAGACGTTATGGAGAGCTCCCACTACGGGCACTTCATCACCCAGTATGGCCTGCGCTTCTTCGGTCGACGACCCCTCCATGGGCATCACCACCTTCTTCGGATTGCCCTCTGCTAACGGTACAACCACGTCGACAAGAATCTTCCCCGAGAGATAGCTTTTTATCGATTCAAGGGTTGCCCTGTGGGCTGCATAAGGAACAGAGATTACGACAAACTTATCAGCAGCTCTAACAGCTTCCTCATTCAACATACCTGAAACAGAACCCAATCCGGTCTCCACCCGCGCCCTCAATTCCTCTCCAATCCGGCTGCCGCGTTCCGCATTGCGCGATCCGACCAGAACATCGATACCGGCCCTGGCCCAGCGAAGGGCAAGTCCCCGACCCTGCGGTCCCGTTCCCCCAACAATCGCGACTTTCATGAAAACAGATCCTCTTTTCTTGCTCTAATCAATTCCCTAGCAGAACTCTCGGTCAGGCTCCACGGCAAGCCTTTAATCAGGACACACGGTGTTCGCGCGGTCTTTCTCATTATGAGTCCCGATGCGGCAGCGAGTTCATCCGCCACAGCCAATGTCGTCGCGCTCAATCTCCGACCCGAAGAGTCCACCTGACCACGCATATCATGCAGAGCCGGAACACCGGCCAATCCGATAGCGACATTGATAATTCCCATCCGCCAGGGCCTTCCGAAAGAATCAGTAATGACCACCCCGATATCCCTGCCCGTTCTTTTCCTTATCGCATCCCTTATCTGTTGGGCACTCCTGTCAGGATCTTCGGGTAGCAATAGAACAGAATCCGGTGCAGACAGATTAGATTCATCGACTCCTGCATTGGCTGAGATAAATCCCAACCGATGCTCACAGATCAGTACCCCATCAGACTTTCCCTCGTGCCGGTGAGCGCGCACAACGCGATTACTCTCACGCAGAATCACTTCCACTTTCCTCGGGTCTTTGTTTAATTCTTTCCCCAATTGGCGGGCCCTGTAGGAGGGTTCCACATCCCTCAGAAAGGATACTCTCCCCTCCGCTTTCGAGACAATCTTGTGAGCCATAACGAGCACGTCGCCATCCTCTAGCTGGATTCCGCTTCTTTGCATCGCACCTAACAGGATTTCCGGTAGACTGTCATCCTCCTTGATATCCGGGATGCCGGAGATCCCCAGCATCTCGAGACACTGCGGATATTCCTCTGCTCTAGAATCTCTCTTCAATGCCCCAACTCTCCAGTAGCCGGCTAACGCGATTCTCTCGCCCCCTCTTCAGAAACGTGGCGAGGTCATCGCCTGTATCCAGATCCAGAACAAGACTCTCGATCCGCAAAACCCTACAAAGTATATCTTTCTCCGACGCCTTTTTTTTAAACTCATCGAAAGATTTCGATCCAAAACGATGCCTCACCACATCGGGGGGAGTAGAAAGAACGGCGTTAGTCCCGTCGTCTCCCGTGGCCGGGCACAATATCAGGGAAGGGTATGGTCTGGGTTCCTTCAGCAACAATTCCAGCTCTCTCGAGTTTAATTCGGCCAAATCTCCCGGTATGACCAGCTGGGACCTGAATTTATTCTCAATCGACCACTCAGTTGCCCTCTCTATCGCGCGCGTCTCACCGAGCGCCTCTTCTTCCAACAAAACAGTAGCTTTTTTTCCCTTTATGAGGCTCCCTACATATTCAGAATCAGTCACAACGAGAACGTGAGGGTCTCGAGATAGTTCAGTCACGATCTCAACGACTTCCTCAGCCAGGGCGAGAGAGAGTTTCCGCCGCTCCTGCCGCGTAAGGAGGTTACCAAGCCGCTCCTTGGCTTTTCCGGGGGCCTTGATCGGCACCACAATGTTGAGATCAGGCATTTCAGGATTCACCACAAAAGTTGAGAAGCGACTCTGCCAATCTCAGTTTTTCTGACTCTGTATTCACGATCGTCGATGTAGTCAATACACGCAAACCATTTGCTTTCAGTGCCTCCTCCATCCCTGTATCGACACAATCAATTACGATTGTGTCAATGAGCCCATCATAATACCTCGCTATTCCCAACGGGCTCACATCGAGGCCGGAATATTGCAGCATTCTGTCGGCAGGCCCCTTCAAAGAGCGTCCACCCACAATCGGCGATACGGATACTTTACGAGCAGGTGACTGCCTAATGGCTTTCTTAACTCCCGGTATGGCCAGAATCGGCCCGATACTGGCCACCGGATTGCTTGGAGCGATGATTATGAGTTCACCATTTTCGATCGCTGCGAGAGTTTCGGATGTTGGACGCGCCTCTTCCGCTCCCTCATACGCAACCGACTCAATTTCCGGAACGCACTGCTCACGAACAAAATACTCCTGGAAATTCAGCCACCCGGAAGCCGTCAAAATAATCGTGCGCACAGAGTCGTCGGTGGGAGGAATCACGCGCACGGTTACGCCTAACCTTTCGGAAATTCGCAATGCAATCTCGGTTGGGCGAATTCCTTCCCTTCTCAGGCGCGTTCTGAATATGTGCGTAGCGAGATCCTTGTCTCCTAATAGAAACCAGGTTTCTTCACCCAAAAGCTGCATTGCATCCAGCGTGTTGAACGTCTCGTCGGCGAATCCCCAACCCTTCTTTCGGTCAACCACCCCGGCCAGCGAATAGGTTAGGATGTCCATGTCGGGAGAGATCCACAGACCGTGCAGTTCGACATCGTCACCGACATTACCGATGACGGTTAGGTCTTCAGGATCGAGCAACCCCGCCAGACCGGTGACCAGTTTCGCCCCTCCCACTCCACCGGCCAGTACTGTAACTCTCATAATCCGTCCGTAGAATCTGAGAACCTGCAATTAGACTCTAGGAATCGATCGGACTTAGCTTTCTAATTATCCCTATTACGCGGATTTCTACGTGACAGGTTGAGATTCCGACGGTGCTGAATCCGACAGATTCCTTAGTCCTCCACCGCAAAAGCATCGATCATGGCATGTACATCGTCAGCCATCGGGTATAAGATCGGACAGGTGCATCCATGGTCGATATACTCTTTGACTTTGGCCCGCGCCTGATCCGGAGTCCCACTCGCGGTGATGCGGTCGACCAGATCGTCCGGAACAAACACCATCGCCTTCTCCACCTGCTCTTTTGTAGCAGGCCAGCCGAGAATGGATTGTATCTTTTCGACAATATCTACCGGGGTTTTGCTCGCCTCGGCAATATGCGGCTGCTGCGCCAGGTACTGAGTAAGGAGCCATTTCGCGGCGTAACGGGCCTTATCTTCGTCGTTGTCAACTGAACAGACCACGAGTTGTGGCCGGTCGATTTCGTCGAGTGTTCGCCCGGCGGCTTTAGCTCCCTTTTCGATCAACTCCAGGGCACGATCGTTATAGTCCGGTGAGACACAATAGTTCAAGACCACCCCGTCGGCAATTTTTCCCGCCAATTCCAGCATTTTCGGACCCGTAGCGCCGATCATCAAAGGGACGTTTCTCGGATCGGTGTTTCCGTGCACAACATCCAGCTTAATCCCTTTTACATTGTGAAACTCACCATCATAAGTAACCGTCTCCATATTCAGGAGTTTCCGCATTACCTCGATGGTCTCCCGCATTGCCCTCAGCATCTTGTGCCTCCTTATCCCGACATTCGCCGCAAGAGGATCCCACCACGCGCCAATCCCGCACATCACCCGATTCGGCGCCAGATCATCCAAAGTCAGGAATGTAGAGGCGAGCAAACCAATGTTGCGGGTCCAGTTATTTATCACACCTGATCCGATCTTCAACTTGCTCGTCGTAGCGGCAAACGCAGCCATCGGCACAATAGCATCACGAACGAGGCGCGACTCGGCCTGCCAAACGGCTTCAAACCCTTTCTTCTCGGCGTACTGGCAATATCGAATTCCATCCTGCAGCGAGTGCATATCCTGCAGATACAACGCCATTCTCCTCTTATCTGATTCCATAATTCTTAATTCCTTAATTCTGTCTTCTTCGTAACTTAGTACTCAAATTCGTAGTGTTGGTAATCCCGCCAAGCGGGACCACGGCTTGGCAGGCGATGCTCAAAGTCTTCCTATCGCCACCACATCCCGCATCCCGTCGAAGCGTAGCGTAGACCCTGAGCATGTCGAAGGGCATCACGCATCACGCATCAAACTCTCCTGACTCCAATTATAGCATTCGCGCTCAACAAGAGTTTCGTACTCAGGAGGATCCTCTGAATCAAAGACGCGAACGATTTTGTAGTGTGTGTTTCGTTGCACTGGAATTCTCTCCGCTCCCCGAATTATCCGAGTCATCTCCAAAGGAGTCACTTCCTGTCCATACCTTGCTCCGGCTGCCCGCGAAATACTCTCGTTCATGAGAGTTCCGCCAAGGTCGTTGACGCCACAATGTAGCAATCTCTGCGCTGCGTTTGGGCCCATCTTAACCCACGACACCTGAATGTTATCGATCCATCCGTTTAGCATCAGCCGCGCCACCGCGTGCATTCGTAAATTCTCGCCACTCGTCGGCCCCGTTCGTGCCTCTCCATCCAGAAAAATGGGCGCATCATAATGGACGAAGCCGAGGGGAACAAACTCAGTAAATCCTCCTGTCTCTTTTTGGATATCCCGAATCAGTGCGATATGTGCAGCCCAATGTTTCGGTTCGTCGATATGTCCGTACATGATCGTGGCAGTCGAACGAATTCCCAAATTATGCGCGGTCTTGATAATCGTTACCCAATCTGCCGTAGAGAGCTTATTGCGCGTCAGCCTGGTTCGAATTTCCACATCGAGGATCTCCGCTGCCGTCCCCGGTATCGTGTCTAAGCCGGCTTCTTTCAGATCCAGCAGGAATTCCCGTGGGGTCACTCCCAATAGCCTGGATCCATATTGAATCTCAAAGGGCGAAAAGGCGTGCACATGCATATCCGGCACCTGATCCTTTATAGCTTCTACTATCTTCCGGTAATGGTCGCCTTTAATATTAGGATGGAGGCCACCCTGGACACATACCTCCGTGGCGCCGCGATCCCACGCTTCCTGGGTCCTTCTTTTAATCTCTGCAAAAGAGAGAAACTCAGCCTCCGGATCGTCTTTCCTCTTGGCGAACGCACAGAACCGGCAACCCGTGTAGCAAACGTTTGTGAAATTTATGTTTCGAACAATGACGAAGGATACGAAATCTCCTACCTTCCGCTTCCTCATCCTGTCGGCCGCAACCAGCAACGCCTCTAGTTCCCTGCCTCGCGTATCAAACAGCGCTATGCCCTCATCCACACTGATTTCTCCACCACACAGCGCCTTCTCAAGAATACTTCGCACATCCGAACCAATCGACGCGAAAAGTTCTTCCATCGTCTGACCGGGACCGGAAGTCCCCCGACTCTCAGAATACTCCTCTCTCATGACAGACTCTGCACCTTAGCCATTCCGTTATTCCCTGCCACACTTAAGAGCGGCTCTCTCATACCTCTATCGAGATACCGCTCCGGGTCCTTTAGAAATTTCGGGTAGACGGCGAGACGTTCCTGCAAATCATACCCTTGCATGAGGCACCGCTGACGAAGTTTACAGATCTGTGGCCAGGCGCGTTCGGGATTAATATGATCGATTGTGAGGGGGGATATCCCTCCCCAGTCATTCAAACCAGCCCCGATATATTCGGCATAGCGATCCTGCAAATTCGGCGGCGCCTGCACACTGATGGAAGGATCAATCACTAAACGGGTAACGGCAATCGTCCGCATCATATCAATATGTGTTGGTTCGGGATGATCGACCATAGCGATTCCCTGTTTGGCGCGGAAATTCTGTACGATTACCTCCTGAATATGGCCGTACTCCCGATGAATGCGATCGATGGCGAATAGTGCATCGAGGCGCTCCTCCCAGGTCTCTCCGATTCCGATGAGGATCCCGGTAGTAAAGGGGACATCGTGCCTTCCCGCAATTGCGAGAGTTTCCAGTCTTTTTCCGGGGACTTTGTCAGGGCAGCGATAATGCGCTTCACCCCTTTGCAATAGACGCTCACTGATACTCTCCAGCATTATTCCCATACTTCCCGTGACCGGCTTCAGCTTCCGAATTTCCTCCTCAGACAGAGTCCCCGGATTGGCGTGAGGGATCAGGCCGGTATTTCTTGCGACACTCTCACACATATCTCGCAGATAATCGATCGTTTGGGAATATCCTAACCGGTGGAGCGCGTCTCGCGCCTCTTGATAGCGCGTCTCCGGTCTCTCCCCCAGGCTGAAGAGCGCTTCCTTGCAACCCAATCTCTTTCCCTCCTCCGTCACCCGCAGAACTTCATCGGGAGTCATATAGCGCGCTTCCCTCGTTCTTGGTCTCTTCACGAACACGCAATATCCGCAGTCGTCCCGGCACATGTTGGTAAGGGGAATAAAGACTTTCCTCGAATACGTTAGCGTCTTGCCCCAGTGTCTATCGCGAACCTCCGATGCCTTCGCCAGGAAATCGTCAAATTCGTCACCGCTTGCGTCTTTAAATCCTAGAGCTGCCTCGCGTGAAATCATATTCTCCTTCCTTCGATTCTGCTGAAAAAGTAAGCCTCACTTGGTTGGCGGCCACTTTCTTGTTCCGCAAGGCGGGATTATAACGTTCGGTTTTTTCCGAGAAACCATCAGAATCGATATGTTTTACGCAATTCAAGACGAAGTCAAGATGGCTGGTAGCCCGAGGCTCTTCGTTCTCTCGATGCTGATGTCAAATCGCTGCGCAATTTGACCTTTACAGCACATCGTGCTCATACTACCTTCTTCGAATAGAATGAAGCCATCCAGTGGCATTAGACTGATCGAATTTGGAGCTTAGCCCTCCGATCATCTAGCCAGTAAGGAGTGGACAGGCGGCGTTTCCGCATTGAATTGTCCACTGAGTCAAGGCCGTTGATGAGAGGTGGCCTTTAACGAATAAGGCCGGCCGAGCATCTTTTGAAAGCAGTTGAGCGGTTTACTTTATTCGACTACCAGAATATAATCTACTACTAAACTGAAGTTCAAATTAAGAGAAACGCGAAGGCATGGATTTCATACTAAACGGCGAGCAGAGAGATTTCCAGGGTGATCCCGAAGGTACTCTCCTGGATTACCTCAGGGAACACGAAGGAATTATCACGGCGAAGAAGGGATGCAACGATGAGGCCGCTTGTGGCTGCTGTGCGGTGCAGGTAGACAGTAAGGGTATTCTCTCATGCGTTACTAAGATGAGTCGTATGGAAGGAAAAAGCGTTACTACAGTGGACGGTCTGGACCAACGACTACAAGAGGCCTTTGCCGACGCTTTTGTCGAAAAAGGAGGAATTCAATGCGGTTTTTGCATCCCTGGATTCGTCATGCAGGCCAAAGTATTGTTGGATAAGAACCCCGATCCTACACGAGAGGAGGTCGTGAAGGCGCTCAACATGAATCTCTGCCGATGCACCGGCTACGTAAAGATTGTCGATTCCATTCTGGAGGCGGCTCAAGCTATTAGAGAAAACAAAACAGTTCCCCGGGAAGACACTACCGGTAGAGTCGGCAAACGATTCCGCAAATACGAATGCGGTACCGCCTCATTGGGATTTCGGCCCTATGTCGACGATATGAAGATGCCCGGGCTGCTCTTCGCTGCCCTCAAATTGAGCGATTATCCAAGGGCAAAGGTGCTCTCAATCAATACCGAGGAAGCAGAAAATCTTGATGGTGTCGTGCACATTTTCACTGCTGGAGATGTTCCCGGAGAACGCAATATCGGCCTCATCGTCCAGGACTGGCCTATAATGATCGCGGAGGGTGAGGAAGCCCGATATATTGGTGATGTCCTGGCAGGTGTTGTGGCGGTTTCTGAAGCAACAGCGCGTAAAGCGGTCGATCTAATCGAGATCGAATACGAAATAAAGGAACCGGTTACGGATGTTTTCGAAGCCCTCGAAGAGGAGGCCGCAAGGATTCATCCCACCGGAAACATACTGTTTCAAAACAGCATCAGTCGGGGAGATGTGGATAAGGCATTGGCGGAGTCAGCCTACACGACAAAGGGGCGCTATACCACCCAGCGTGTCGAACACGCTTTCATGGAACCCGAGTCTTGCCTCGTCGAACCCTTCGGAAGTAACGGATTCACCGGTCTCCGTGTATACTCACAGACTCAGGGCGTTTTCGACGATCGTGCCCAACTGGCCAGCCTCCTCGCCATGCCTCAGGAAGATATACATGTCGTACAGGTACAATGCGGCGGCGCCTTCGGTGGTAAGGAGGACATGCTCATTCAAGGTCATGTTGCTCTCTTTGCCTACCATTTGAAGGTTCCGGTCAAACTGACCTTGAATCGGGAGGAATCGCTCATAATGCACCCGAAGCGTCATCCTTTCATAATGGACTACGAAGTCGGCTGCGATAAGGACGGCAAACTAACGGGTCTGAAAGCCGATCTTGTCCTCGATACGGGAGCCTACGCTTCGGTTGGAATGAAAGTAGCCGAGCGTGGTCTGGGTCACGCCACCGGCGCATACAGCGTGCCGAACGTTTCTATAAAGAGTAAGGCAGTCTATACGAACAATATTCCCTGCGGCGCTTTTCGTGGCTTTGGAGTCAATCAGGTGGCTTTTGCGATGGAACGGTGCGTCGAAGATCTGTGCGAGCAAGGAGGCTTTGATCGCTGGCAGGTCCGCTACGACAACGTCATCCGCGACGGAACTTATACCACCACCGGTCAAAAAATCGAGGGCGGCTGCGGTCTACAAGAGACACTCCTGGCGGTGAAGGATCATTTCTACGAAGCGAAATATGCCGGGATCGCATGCGGCATTAAAAACACCGGCATCGGCAACGGCATGCCGGATACAGGCGAGTGTCGTATCGATATCGTCTCCGAAGATAGCGTCGTGATCTATCACGGATGGACGGAAATGGGGCAGGGCGCCCACAATATGGCCATTCAGACTTTCTGCGAGGAGACCGGCCTCGATCCGGAAATTGTCGATGTCGTAGTCGATACGAGCGCAAATACCGTATGTGGAATGACCACCGCCTCACGGGCCACCTCGCTTATCGGCAATTCTGTGATCGATGCCTGTAAGGAACTCAACGAGGACCTCGCGACTCATTCGCTCGGCGATCTCGCTGGAAAATCCTATCGGGGTAAATGGGTTTGTGATTGGACCACCAAATCGGGGCATCCCAATGAAAAGGGAGAAGAGATTACTCACTATTCATACGGTTATGCCACCCAACTCGTAACCCTCGACGAAAAGGGCAAAATCGACACCGTCTATGCCGCCCACGATGCCGGAAGAGTCATGAACCCAAACCTCTTCGAAGGGCAGATCGAAGGCGCCATCCACATGGGACTGGGTTATGCCTTGACCGAGGATCTCCCTATGGAGAATGGCTATCTCAAATCAAAACGATTCGTCGACTGCGGTGTCCTCAAACCGAGGTATATGCCGAAAGTCGAAGTGATTGGAGTCGAATGTCCTGATCCACACGGCCCTTACGGCGCCAAAGGCGTGGGCGAAATCGGACTCGTTCCCACCGCTGGAGCAGTGGCCAACGCCCTCTACCAATTCGACAAAAAACCAAGGAACTCCCTTCCCCTTAAGGAGAAAAACGTCCTCGGGTAGGGTAAGTTCGATTCCCCCCTGCCGGCTTACCCGGCAGGCAAACCACTTCCAGATCACATTCACAATCCCCCCTGCCGGCTTGTCCGCCAGTCGAACTACATCCAGGTCGTACCCGCGATCCCCCTGCCGGCTTGCCCGGCAGGTGATCAAGACTTTCTCGCAATGCGTCGCACCTCTATTACATTGCTGAGAATCCGGTTCGCGGAGGACTCGTGGAGCATTCGAGTGACTGGCAGTATTCGGGAAGTCTGGCCTCCGGATGTCCGAATCTCGACTGGCGACAGAATAACTTTCGCGAGCGATTCTGGAAGATTTATAGGATGGAACTTGGGAAGTCCGAAGCGCGAAGCGCTCCGGCTACGAAAGAATATGACTGATATTGACGAATTGGTAGCCGGACGCATTCGCGTTCGAGTAGAATCGTAGCAAGTGTTCCTTTTCAACTTTCGAGTTCAGTAATGCCAAAACGGAAAGAGAGAAGAACTGAGAGTCGCAAACGGCCTCCGTCTGGCAGCGCCGAACCGACTGTGGCACATGTCGACGAAATGTACGGTGAATGGTTTCTCGACTACGCATCCTATGTCATTCTGGAACGCGCCGTACCGAACATTGACGACGGCCTTAAGCCGGTCCAAAGGCGCATCCTTCACTCGATGAAGGAATTGGAAGACGGCCGCTATAACAAAGTGGCCAACATTGTCGGAAACTCCATGAAATATCACCCCCACGGGGACGACGCAATCAGGGACGCGCTCATTCAGCTCGGTCAGAAGGAATTCCTCATTGACGCTCAGGGTAACTGGGGAAACACCGCCACGGGCGATCCAGCGGCGGCGGCGCGCTACATTGAAGCACGTCTCTCCAGGTTCGCACTTGAGATTCTCTTCAGCGACAAAATCACGGAATGGGCACTCTCTTATGACGGTCGGAACAGAGAACCTGTAACGCTCCCGGCAAAGTTCCCCCTTCTCCTGGCTCAGGGCGCCGAAGGAATCGCGGTAGGTCTTTCGACGAGGATCCTACCCCACAACTTTAATGAGATCATCGACGGCGCAATCGACGCGCTGCGCCGGAAAAATCCCCGAATTTTTCCCGATTTCCCAACCGGAGGAATTGCAGACTTTTCCGAGTACAACGATGGTCTGCGCGGAGGCAGGGTACGCAGCCGGGCCCGAATCGAGATTGTTAAGAAGACCCGGTTGATCATCCACGAGATACCCTTCACGACAACGACAAGCTCTCTAATCGACTCCGTCCTTTCCGCCAATCAAAAGGGACGAATCAAGATCAGCAAGATCGAAGACAATACAGCCGAGAACGTCGAGATACTCATCCAACTCCCTCCCGGCACCGATCCCGAACACGCTGTGCAGGCTCTCTTCGCGTTCACCGATTGTGAAGTATCAATTTCTCCGAACGCTTGCGTCATCGATGAACAAACACCCCGCTTCCTTTCCGTTAGCGAGCTTCTCAAACGATCTGCCAAACGTACAAGAGAACTTCTGAAAAGCGAACTGCAGATCAAGCTAAGCGAATTGAATGAACGTTGGCACTTTGCATCTCTGGAGAAGATCTTTATTCAAAAAAGGATATATCGCAGAATCGAGAAAATGACTACCTGGGAAACCGTCCTGCAAGCGGTTGATCAGGGTCTGGCACCGTACTGCAAGCTCCTCAAACGAAAGATCACTCGCGATGACATCGTTCGACTCCTGGAAATTCGAATTAAACGGATATCCCGTTACGACAGCATGAAGGCTGCTGAGGAGATTGAGAGATTGGAAGGCGAGATCACAGTCGTGCAGAAGAATCTCAAGAATTTAACTCGATATGCGATCCGCTACTTCGAAGGGTTAAAAGAGACTTTCGGGTTAGATCGTGTAAGGAAAACCAGGATCGATTCTTTCGATAAAATTGTGGCAGCGAAAGTCGCCGTCGCGACAGAGAGTCTGTATCTCAATGCCAAAGAAGGCTTCGCCGGTTACGGCTTGAAGCGAGACCAAAGAATAGAAAAATGTTCGCGCATGGACGATGTTATTGTCTTTCGCCGCGACGGAACCATGCTGGTTTCAAAGATTTCTGATAAGGCTTTTGTGGGAAAGAATCCAGCTCATTTGGCTATCTTCAGGAAGGGAGTGGAAAGTACCTACGCTATGATCTATCGCGACGGCAAGTCGGGCCGGACATATGCGAAGAAGTTTCAAGTCGGAGGAGTCACTCGCAACAAAGTCTACGATCTCGCCCAAGGCAATATAGGCACAAGAGTTCTCTATTTTGCTCACCAGGAAAACGGCGACCCCGACAACAGAGTTCTGCTCCATCTCGATCCCAAATCCCGGGCCAGAAAGAAAGTCATCGAATTCGATTTTTCGACGATCGGAATCAAAGGACGGGGAGCGCGAGGCAATACCGTGACAAAACACAAGGTACAGCGCATCGCGCGAGGGGGATGAACCGCCTGCGCGAACCGGCATCTGTCGGAACGGGAGGCCGCCCCGTTACCAATTCACAGCTCTTCCCAGTCCCCTCCCCTTATGGCACGTCTTGCCGCCTTCCGATCCCTTCGATGTCGGAGCTTCTTTTCTCGTCTCTTTTTCATCCAGAAAGGCTCGCCGGGATCGCCGGCCATAATGCAACCCAAGGGTTTAATTTCGCCAAAGATCGTGGCGAGGTTAAACCTTTCAATCTGATTTCGCACCTGCTCCGCACTCTTATAGGCGATCGGCGCCTCACTGATATCCGGTTTGCCGGTGAACCAGCGGATATCCAGCCCTTTCGTTGTGTCCTCTAAAACCGCTTGAACCTTTCCGGGCAAAAGTCTGCCTTCCTCGTCCTCGAATCGCCTGGTAACCTGCCTGCGAGAGACATTTCTACCCGCACCGTGGGGAGCGAATGAGCAAAAATCATCGTTATCGCTCCCCAGGACAAGCAGGATCGAGGAACCCATGTTCATTGGAATGGCGCCGATTAGCGGCCGCCCTTTCTGGTCTTTCCACGAAGGTGTCGCACCTTTCCCATGATAATATCCATCGTCGCGTTTCCAGACGAAATTATGTTCATTGCCGAATTCCGCTAGAAACCCAACCCCACTCCGACTTAGAAAACGCTCGTGAATTGACCGGTGGTTTGCCTCTGTCCATCGGCCCACATATTGCAACGCTTCCCAATATTCCATCCCTTCCGGTGTTGAAGGATCCAACCACGCGGCGGCTTTTGGAACTCCCGCACAACTCAATTCCGTTTGCTTGATGGCTGCATCCATTCCCCGTTTATAAACGCGCGCCCCTAATCCCCTGGATCCGTGATGGGTAACCAGAGCCTTACACGCCATCTCAACCGTCTCCAAAGAGCTTGCCAGATGGCCATAGCCATTTCGCCGCAGCAATTCAACTTCATTCGATGAGAGTTCCAACTCGCCAATAAAGGCGAAGTGATTTCCATCGCCCTGATCCGCCATATGAATCTCCGCAAGATGCTCGAAGTCTTTCAAAAACCTGTTTGACCAAACTTGCTCTTTTAGGACGGGATGCGCGACCCGATCCCCTTGGGGGCGCCCTCCCGGACCAAACCGCGTTGATTGCATCAAGGCATCAAGCAATTCCCCCGTCTCCTTCTTAGACAGAAAAAGCGTAACCGACATCGAACAACAGATGTCGGCCGAGTGAACACCGGGATGAATACCTTCCGAAACGATGGCGCCTCCGACCGGGATTGTGGCATGCGCCATTCCCGCGGGACAAGCGTCCGGCATTACGGCACCCTTTTTGATGACCGGAGTACGCATAAGCTCATCCATCTTTTTTCGGATCTTATCGATATTTTCCTCATCCTCGGATGACTCCGCTGCAATCGCCTCACTCCAGGGTACCGGCCTTGAGAGCATTGTCTGTCTTTGCGGCGGCCTTTTCGGGTATCCCGCTTCAAGTAAAGCAAGAGTCTCCTTCAGCGAATTTCCCTCGGACAATAGTATCCTTCCACGTGCCAGGGCCCGACCCAATTCCGGGCCCGGCCGCCAACCGAGTTCGATAAGTGTGTTACCGGTAATCACCGACTTTTCTCCTGACAATGGTCCATTTAATTACGATTTGCTTAGCGATTTCAATGTTCCAACTTCGGAGTGTTACTTGACTACGATCTTAATTCCGTAGCCGGATCGCCGCGCGATTCGGTATACCGAATCCAGAGGGTCAATTCTCAATTATGATTCAGCTGAAGAACTCCCACGTTCTTGCGAACGCGGCTACACATATCAACAACTTACGGAGCACAGTAGCCGCGTTCGCAAGAACGTGGTCGCGGATTCCGGAAAGACGACTTTTTCAGCAGAATCGATTATTCCCCAATTTCTATTCCCAATCGGACCGAATCGCGCAGCGGTTCGACGTTGCTCACCACAGGCGATCCTGCTACCCCAGTATGCGAAATAGTCTCGGGAACCTTCACCGGATTTATTAATCGGAATCAGTACTGTCCGGTTATAAGTCAAACAACTCCAACTGTTTAGGAATGCGGTGTTCATTGAAAGTGTAATCGGTTTCTGTAAGTAGTTCAGTCATAGGAGTTTTCTCAAATAGGGTGAAGCTGAGAATCTGTAGGATTTTGTGCAAACTGATCTCCAGGCGAAGGCGTTTGCGGATGATGGCGATGAGCACATAGACGCTGACGGCAATCCAGATTTGAGTCTTCACAGCATTCTCGGAGGTGCCGAAAAAGCTCTTGATGCGCAAGTGCTGTTTGATCCATTTGAAGAACAATTCGATCTGCCAGCGTAAACGGTAAATCTGGGTGATGATTATGGCTGGGAGGGCAAACTGGTTGGTGAGAAACACGAAGCGCTCGGAACTGTCGGGGTCGAGGTAAGTGATACGCCGGAGTCTTTCGGGGTAGGCCTTGGCAGGATAGAAGCTGACCAGGGCAACGGTCTGGTCCGAACGCAGACCGGTTGATTTGTCGACCTTTTGAGAGTAGAGGCGGCGAAACTGAAAGCCGCGGCGGGCGCGTGTGACGAAGAAAGAACCGCATTGTGCGATCCGATAGAGGCGCTCGTAATGCAGATAGGCTCGGTCCATTACATAGTAAGCACCGGCCTCGGGGATGATGAGATCCAGAATGTTTACGTCGTGAACTTTTCCATCGGTAATCTCGATAAAATAAGGGATAGAGCCTCTGAGATCGAGAAGCGTATGGACCTTCACCGCCCCCTTGTGCTTGCGGAAACGTGCCCACGGGAAGAGTGATAGACATAGATCGATCGTGGTGGAGTCCAGAGCGTAGAGCGTATTGTCCAGGTCGATGCCCAGATCCTCGTTTGAATACAAAGGACGAGCCATTGCGATGAGGACCTGTGCAAAGTCGGCGTAGATGCGCCAGTCTCGTTTCTCGTTGGCATCGGCGAGCGTGCTTTTGGATACTCCGCTTCGAATCCCTGCGTGGTATAGTTTTGGTTGTACTGCCCGCAGGCAGGTTTCGATGTCGCGCAGACTCTCCCGGTAGGTCAACTCGGCAAAACCCATGCAGAGAAATTGTTCGAAGCAACTGAACTTTTGAACTTTGTAGTCGCCTCCGTAGCGTTGGACGCAACGATGGAACTGATGGCGCGGAAGATAATCTATGATTTGAGAAAAAACGAATCGACCTGTATACATGATTTGGACCCTCGAAATTTTTGAGAGTCCACAAGGCTTTTTGCAATTTCAAGTCGAAAACAGCAGAAATCATATGTAAAATGTTGGTTATCAATCGATTAACCTGCGTTCCTAGAAAAACAACCGGACAGTAGTGAATCGGAATAATTAGCAAAGTCTTGTGCTCCGGAATGGAGCAACTCATGCTGAACCTTTCTAATCATGCTTGATTCCTTAGGCCAGATTCTACCGCAGGCGGCGAATCGTTTCGGCGATAAGTGCGCCCTCGTCTGCGAAGGTCGGGAATTCTCATTCAGGGAACTCAACGATCTGTCGGACCGGGCCGCGGCTGGACTTTCCGGAGCCGGTGTTGGACGGGGCGACCGCGTCACCCTCTACTCGGGCAATTGCTGGGAATGGATTGTCAGCTACTACGCCGTGCTGAAGATCGGGGCGGTCATCAATCCCGTCAACGTGATGCTCACTCCCGCGGAGGTAGAGTTCGTCGTCAATGATTGCGGCGCCAAGGCAATTATCGCCTCCCAGGATAAAGGAGGCGATCTCATCGGAATTCGGGAAAAATCCAACGTATCTGCGATTATTCTTTTCGGAGATCGGATTCCCGAAGGCGCTCGAGCCCTCAGCGACCTGATTGCGGAAAACAAACCGGGCATCGAGATCGCCGAGGTGCCCCCGGACTCTCTCTCCACAATCGGATATACTTCCGGAACAACGGGCCATCCCAAAGGCGGCATGCTCAAACACGAGAGTGTTCTCCTCAATTCTGCGATGACCGCCCAAATGCACATTCGCACATCTGCCGACACGGTCGTGAGCGCCCTACCCTGCGCCCATGTCTACGGAAACGTGATAATGAACGGAGCATTCTTAACCGGTATGACACTCGTGCTCCATCCACGTTTTGTGGAAAAAGATATCCTGGAAAGTATTCAGGCACACCGAGCAACCATGTTCGAAGGAGTTCCAACAATGTACATGTACCTTCTCAACACACCTGATTTGGACCGCTACGATCTCTCCAGCCTTACCCGATGCACGGTCGGCGGCCAGACCATGCCTGTTGCGAAGATGGAAGAGGTGGAAGAACGCTTCGGTTGCCCTCTTATCGAGCTTTGGGGTATGACTGAGATCGCAGGGCTTGGAACCACCTTCCCCCTTTATGGCCCGAATAAACATGGCTCGATCGGAATCGCTCTACCTTTCACTGAAATTCGTATTGCTGCTCACGATGATCCTTCCAAGACGCTGTCGACAGGGCAAGTCGGTGAACTGATGGTACGCGGGCCGCTCCGAATGCTTGGTTATTACGGCAACGAGGAAGCCACACGAGAAGCGATCGAACCGGATGGGTGGCTCCATTCAGGCGATCTGGCGTCGATGGATGAAGACGGCTGCGTTTATATCGTTGATCGCAAAAAGGACATGATCCTCACGGCTGGCTACAACATCTACCCCGCCGAGATCGAACGAGTCATCGCGAGCCATTCAACGGTAGCGATGGTAGCGGTCGGAAGTATTCCGGACGAGGAGAAAGGCGAACTGGCGAAAGCCTACATCGTTTCGAGAAAAAATACTCAACCAGACTCCGATGCTATCCTCGCACATTGCCGGGAGCACCTGGCGGCATACAAAGTTCCACGCGCGATTCAATTCGTCGATGACTTGCCCAAGACAAGCACCGGAAAGGTCATGCGCCGGGAACTCAGGACGTTGGACAACTGCTAACGCGCATCTCTCAGAAATTTAGGCTGAGAACCAGTCGACTTTTGCCAACAGGCTCTTAGCGACAGAACCATCATCCGTGATTTTGCGGTCGGACATATTCTGAACAAGGAGACCTTCCCTCCGAGACTCTGACTGTAGGAACCTGAATCGCTTTTTCACGAAAATTCGAAGCAATGACCAACACTGAACTCTGTTTCCTCACTGCCACCGAACTCTCCGATCATATCCGGCATAAAAGGCTAAGTGTCAGGGAGGTGATAGAGGCGCATCTCACGCAGATCGACCGAGTCAATCCCAAGGTCAACGCTATTGTCACTCTCGTTGCGGATAAGGCACTAGAGGAGGCGACTGCCAGAGATGTTGCGATTACTCGCGGCGAGCCCATAGGGCCGCTTCACGGCCTTCCCGTTGCGCACAAGGACCTCGTGGAGACAAAGGACATTCGCACCACCTTCGGGTCTCCCATATACTCCGACATTATCCCGGATCACGACGCCCTGATCGTCGAGCGCCTCAAACAGGCCGGCGCCATCACGGTAGGCAAGACGAATACGCCGGAATTCGGTGCGGGTTCACAAACCTTCAACGAAGTATTTGGCGAGACTCTCAATCCCTACGACCTCACCAGGACCTGCGGTGGAAGCAGTGGCGGCGCGGCTGTCGCACTCGCCTGCGGGATGGTACCGATCGCCGACGGCAGCGACCTCGGTGGTTCCCTCCGCAATCCGGCCAACTACTGCAATATCGTTGGCTTCCGCACATCTCCCGGCCGGGTACCCGCGTGGCCGAATATCGCCGGCTGGTACCCCCTGCCTGTTCAAGGTCCTATGGCTCGCACCGTCGAAGACGCCGCCCTCATGCTCAGCGCCATTGCCGGACCCGATCCTCGTTCTCCAATCGCAATCGCAGAGCCCGGTGAGGATTTTCGGCTGCCACTTGAGCGCGATTTCAAAGACGTCCGAATCGCCTGGAGTCGCGATCTCGGCGGCCTTCCCGTAGATCCCCGTGTAACTGCGATTCTCGACCACCGTCTCACGGTGTTTGAGGAACTGGGATGCAATGTCGAAAGTGCCGAGCCGGATTTCACCGGCGCGGACGAAGCCTTCAAGGTGTGGCGCGCCTGGCGATTCGAGCTCAACTACGGCGCTCTGCTTGAAACTCATCGCGATCAAATTAAGGACACTGTCATCTGGAACGTTGAAGCCGGCATGAAGCTGACCGGACCTGAGATTGCCCGGGCCGAGCAAAAGCGAACCGAATTATACCATCGTGTCCGTATCTTTATGGAGGACTACGAATTTCTTGTTCTCCCCGTCAGTCAGGTGCCCCCATTCGATGTCAAGCAACGCTACGTCGAGGAGATCAATGGCGTGAAAATGGAAACTTACGTCGATTGGATGAAGTCCTGTTATTACATTTCCGTGACGGGTCACCCCGCTATCTCGGTTCCATGTGGATTTACGGCCGAGGGATTGCCAGTGGGGATCCAGATTGTGGGCCGGCATCAGGACGACTTCGGCGTCCTGCAGTTAGCGCAGGCATTCGAAGAGGCTACCGAAGTGTGGAAAAAGAAACCCGACATCGCGTGCCACCAGCAAGTCAGCGAGGCATCTGAAAACTGAGACTTCTCTGCCGTACGGCAGAGCGGGTTTGGGTCGGTCCACAATAGCTCAATTCAGTGGCAACACCATCGGAATGCGGGAGCATTTCGTCCTGCCCTTGTCCTAATTTTTGGCACTTGTTTGATCCGGTAGACGATCACTCGCCGGGAGCCCGCTGACCTGAAATTCTCCCCATCCGTTGCTCTCCTTCTATCCGTTGCCGTACCTCCCCCTTCTTGGCGCGCCATAGCCCGTAGGGCGAAGGCGGCTCGCGCTATTTCGCGTCTTTCGCGGGCAAGTCCCATCCCCCCTGATTTGCTCCTTACAATGACTCCTTTGGCACAATGCGCAGTCTACCGTCTTCTACCGTAATGGATTCCAGCTTCTCAATGAACGCTCTCAGATCCTCGTCATTCTCGACTTCCTTGGCCAGATTCTCGGAACGCAAGTGCTGCATGAGTTCCTCCGGCAGCGGTTTTCCTTTAACCTCCACCGATTCCACGAAAATTAGAAGACGCCCACCAGTCAGAATAATGTTGAATACGGCGGAACCGTTTAAGTAACGGTCCTTCACGAACTCGCCGACTTCGCCCAGAGGAATGCTGACTTCGTCCAGGGGAATGCTGACTTCACCTTTCACTCGGTCGTCCTCGATCGTTACATAAACCATGCCCGCAAGAGCATTCCAGCGTGGATGGTGGTAAATGAGCTGGTTAATCTCTTCGCTGGTGAGATAGAATGGTTGCGTAGCATTCCCCACTTCCACAGCTTCCTCGAACTCATCCACGCGCGCAACAGTTGCCTCGGCCTCCGATTCCGAAACTTGCACCTGCGGCAAGGTGCGCGGTTGTAAGTCTGTGTATTCTTCAGCTAGGTCAGTCACTACCTTCATGATGCCGCGATAAGCGAAAAATCCACCGACTATCAGTAGCACACTAGCGAAGAGACAACCCAAGGCAATGTACTTGCCCTTTCCACTCTTCTCTGGGTCTTTATCTTGATATTCCTGTAGTCTCATACCTCTGCCTCATTCACCGCTTTTCCGACACGCTTCATCATTGGGGATTAGGGACGATTTAGCAAGTAGCAACATCACGATTACCTTTGGTGTGCAGGGTAAAAGGATTCCAGGAAGCAACTAGCTGATAAGCAAGAAGATAAAAAAAGAGCTAAACAAACCCGAGGGAATCAGTCATGTTAAGATGGGATGAAAGACAAAAAATCTTACCAACTGAATCCTTCGATAGATCGTTTAACTCTGCGTCTGGTCCTGCCCGAAGAGCAGGAGCGATTCAATGATCTATTGAAACAACATCATTATTTACACAGTGCGGGCAGCGCAGGAGAGACCCTGCGCTATGTGGCGCAGATCGACGGGCAATGGATGGGCCTGCTCTTGTGGGGGGCCGCATCCTACCGGCTGAAGGATCGAGACGAATGGATCGGGAGGGACGGGGCGCAACGGCATGCACGATTGAAACTGGTAGTACAGAACCGGCGTTTTCTGATTTTGCCCGGGGTGGATCTTGCAAATTTGGCCTCCAAGACGTTGGGTATGTGCCTGAGAGTCTTAGCCGATCACTGGCAGGAGGCTTTTGGCTATCGTCCCTTAGTAGCGGAAACGTTCGTGGACCCACAGATTCACCGGGGCACTTGCTACGAAGCGAGCGGGTGGACGCCCTTGGGCTTGAGCGCGGGATATGGCCGCCAACGCGAAGATTTCTATCAACGCCATGAGCGTCCCAAGCAGATCTGGGTCAAACCCCTCAAGGCTAATGCCCTTGAGCTTTTGCGCGCTTCAGGGCCATTGCCCGCGGCACAGAGCCAGGCGCTCAATGAAACCGATAACTCCCATGCGGTCTGCCTCAAAGTGGAACAGATGAGCAGCCTGTGGGAACGCTTCAATCAGATAGAAGACTTCCGTCGTAAAGCGGGCCTTAGATATCGGCTCGCCACGGTCCTGAGCATGATTGTGCTCGGCACGATGTGCGGCAAACAGACCCTCAAGGGCATCGTGCGCCTGGCCCATCATCTCAATCAAGCCCAATTGCGCGCCTTACGCTCCTGGAAAAACCCCAAAACAGGCCGCTATAAGGCCCCTTGCTATGATGTCTTCTATCGGGTCTTGCAAAACGTAAAGGCCGAGCTCTTCGATAAAACCCTCACCGAATTCATCTGCTTACAAGACGGCTGTTTGCCCCGCGATATTGCCGTCGACGGCAAGACCCTCAAAGGCACAAACACCGAAGAATCAAAGGCTCTGCACCTGGTGGCCGCAGTCGATCACCAAAGCGCTCAAACCTTAGCCCAAGTCGCTACCGCCGATAAATCCAACGCGATCACCGCCGCCCAGACTCTCTTGCGAAAGATGCCCATTTTGGACGGCTCCACCTTCACCTTCGACGCCATGCATAATCAAAAAGAAACTGCCCACATCGTCGTCGAAGAACTCAGTGCTGACTATGTTATTCAAATTAAAGACAATCAGCCCAACATGCATCAATACGCTCAGAATCTCTTCAGCTCCACCCCCTTTTTCTCCACCAAACCGTGGACAATGACCATGGGCGACTCGAAATACGTCAAATAGCAACCCATTCTCTAAGCGCTCCCTCTGCCGGCCTGCCCCATGCCCGCCAGTTCGCCTGTGTGCAACGCACCTTCCATTATCCAAACAAAGCTGAACCTTCCTCTGAACGCTCTTACTACGTAAGCAGTCTCGATCCCGCCGATTTGAGCCCTCAACAGTTCCTCTCGAAAATTCGCAACCATTGGTCGATCGAAAATAAAAATCATTACCCCAGGGATCGCTTCTTCGATGAAGATCGATGTATGATCCGTAATCATAACGCAGCCAGAATTCTTGCTGCATGCAGGCAACTGGTTCTCAGCCTCAAGTCTTCCATGGGCGCTGAATCCACTCCCGCACTCTGTGATGATTTCGTCTTTAACTTACATAAGGCCATCAATATCATCACCTAATGCTCCGAGAATCAAAATACCGTGCTTTGGTGTGGATCTCTCCATCTCCTTGGATGCACATGTTTGTTTATCGTCGATATACGATAAAAGGAATGATCGATCTTTGGCCCGCTTCTGTCACAATTTTCGCGGCTTGACCCCATGTCCGAAATCGGTTGATGACCTTCTCTTCCAGCACGCTAATCAGAAATTGAAGACGGACAGGCTGCCGAGGCACGGCAAAGAGAGACCAAAACAAACTACGAATCCAGGAAAATGAAACAGATCGGGATTGGAGTGATCGGATGCGGGGGAATGGGAATGGCGATTCTGAACAGGGTCCTGGCGATCGACTCGCGTTTCGAGGTGCGGGGACTCTACGACCCGGACCCTCGATCAATCGAAAATGCACTGGAAAGGATCGAAGACCGACCCACCGTACACGAAGACTACGTCTCCCTGGTCAAATCGCCGGAAGTCGACTGGGTCATGATCGCTTCGTGGAATTGCTTCCACAAAGAACAGACCGTGGCCGCCTTCGAATCAGGAAAGCATGTCTTCTGTCAGAAGCCAATTGCTACCACGCTTGAGGATTGCAAAGCTATCTACGACAGCTGGCGAAAAAGTGGAAGGATGTTCAACATCGGTTTTTCGCTTCGCTACTCCCCTCACTACAGAAAGATCAAAGAACTGCTGGAGGCCGGTAGTGTAGGCGAGATTGTCAGTATGGAGTTCAATGAGACTCTCAATTTTAATCACGGTGGCTACATTCTGGGAAACTGGAGAAGACTACGGAAGAATGCCGGCACGCACATCCTGGAGAAGTGTTGTCATGACATCGATCTCGCAAACTGGATGGTGGACAGCTCCGCCCGACGAGTCGCCTCCTTTGGCGGTCTCAACTTTTTTCGTCCTGAGAACGCGGGTCACGTCGAGAGGATCGGCAAGGACGAAGAGGGGCGCGACGCCTACTCCACCTGGCGTGGTCTCGATAAGTTGAATCCCTTCACTTCCGACAAAGACATTGTCGACAACCAGGTCGCCATTATTGAATACGCCAACGGGGTTCGCGCATGCTTCCACACGAATTGCAATGCCGGAATTCCGGAACGCAGAATGTACATTCTTGGTTCGAGAGGAGCAATTCGAGCCGATGTTCTCCAGGGCACAATCGAGGTCCAGAGAATCGGCTTTGAGACCACGATCGAGGATGCTTCTTCGGGAGTCAGTGGCGGCCATGGCGGGGGCGATGATATATTGTGTCGGGAGCTCGCCGAAAGCATGTTGCGCGGCATAGTCCCGACAGTGGGTATCGAGGAGGGTATTAGAGCTGCCGTCACTTGCTTCGCCATCGATGACGCCATAGATAACGGAGAGGTGGTGGACCTTTCGCCGTATTGGGAAAAAGTCGGTTTCGGAATCCTTCCGACCTAAATAAAGGCTGTTCGATAAGTCGCACCATTCCCCTGATAAATCGGGAACACTCTCTCATTATATATTTAACAAAAATGTATAATAACGGAGATTAAATTAGCGTCCTCACGGATCAGCCAACAACCGACTCTCCATCTCACCTGTAGTAACGCTGAGTCCTGAAACACCGCTACGGCTACCGTCAGTAACAAACGAGAAACTTTGGAGGGAAGCGGTAGCTTTTTGCCCAATTCGCCTATACTATCCCACTCCGGACCGGCAAACATGACCAGCAAGAACATTCACTGCGTAACGGGCGCATACGGTTATTCCGGAAAGTATATTGCAGATAAACTTCTCGCCAGAGGCCACAAGGTGATAACATTGACCAATTCGACGAACCGGAAAAACCCATTCGGCGGAAAAGTAGAGGCCTATCCATTCAATTTCGACAGACCGGATCTGCTTACAGAATCCCTGAAAGGTGTGAGAGTCCTTTACAACACCTACTGGGTTCGTTTTAACCGCCGGGAATGCTCTTACGCCGACGCAGTCAGGAATACGAAGATCCTGTTTCAAGCGGCGAAGGAAGCCGGACTCGAACGAATTGTCCACATCAGCATTACGAACCCATCCGAGGATTCAGAGCTGGAGTACTTCAAGGGGAAGGCAACGCTTGAAAGAGTGCTGAAAGAGAAGGGAATATCCCACGCAGTGCTAAGGCCCGCGGTGCTTTTCGGAAAGGAGGACATTCTCATTAACAACATTGCTTGGGCCTTGCGCCGATTTCCCCTTTTTGGACTCTTTGGACACGGTCGTTATCGACTTCAACCGGTCTTCGTGGAGGATCTCGCCGACTTGGTCGTTATCGACTTCAACCGGTCTTCGTGGAGGATCTCGCCGACTTGGCTATCGGAGAGGGCGAGACGCGTGAGAATGTGATCATCGATGCCATAGGGCCTCAAACGTTTACATATCGGGAACTGGTCGGAACGATCGGTCGAGTCATCGCCAGGGAAAGGCCTCTTATCCCCATGCCCCCGTTTCTGGCCTATTTCTTCGCCTGGATGATGGGCAAATTTTTGAATGATGTCATAGTAACGCAGTTCGAAATCAAAGGACTCATGGAGGGGCTACTCCATGTCGAATCAACGCCTCTGGGAACGACAAAGCTTTCGGATTGGGCAAAGCAACACAGCGATACGCTCGGTTTGCAATATGCCAGCGAATTGGCTCGTCGCCGAGATCGAACGCATGCTTACTGAATGTCAGAAAATGCCCGGACTAATACTACAGCCAACGCACCGATGTTGTAAGTGGATCGTCCTGGATCAGTTTTCGATAGAATTGCTGATTGAATTCGGCTTGCAGGCAACCAGGAGAAAAAATAGAACCTCGTTCCGTTATGACAAAAGAACTGAAATTCGACGCTGGTAGTATTCAACTCGGAGTGGAGCACCGAACCTTTGGGGATGACGGCGGTCCCGCCCTCCGTGTCCTGGCTGAACTCGATGGGAAGGAAGTAGAGGTACTGCGATTTGACTGCTTTCGCAAGAGCCCGCATTACCACTATGATCCCTACGGAAAAAACGATATGCACGAACTCGGTAAAGATGAGGTTCCGGATCCGATCGCCTGGACACTTGAGCAGCTAAGTAGCCAACTGCAACCCATGATCCGCCAGGCGGGATACGATAGCGTAGCGGAGAGGGTCGATCAAGGTGCGGTAGCAGCCGCGCTCCCTGAATTGGAATCATTCATGAGATCGGGCTAGGAGTCTGTCGGACTTTGTCCGAAAGGCTGTTAGCTGTAGACAATGACGCCTCGGTTGATCTCGCCGTTAAGTAGATCTTCATATGCGGTGTTGATATCCTCCAGGCGGTACTTGCGTGAGATCAACTCGTCCAGCTTCAACTTGCCCTTCTTGTAAAGATCGAGGATGAGAGGGAAGTCGCGCCGGGTATTGGCGGTCCCATAAAGACAACCCACCACCCGCTTTTCCTGCGCATGCACGGCAAATGTTGAGAACCGCGCCGTCGAATCCCTCGGCGCCACTCCGACAATGATGAGGTCTCCACCGGGTCGCACCGCCTCGAATGCCTCCTCCTGCAACACCGGAAGACCGACCGCCTCATAGACATAATCGGCGCCCCGTCCCTCCGTCAGGGACCGTATTTCCTCCACGGTCTCTTCTCCAGCCTCAATCGCATGGGTGGCCCCAAAGCCACGGGCCGTGTTCAGTTTTTCCGGCACTCGATCGACGGCGATGATGGGTTCCGCGCCGCAGAGTGCGGCACCCTGCAGGATATTCAGACCTATGCCGCCGCAACCGTAGACGGCCACGCTATCGTCGGCCCGCACCTGCACCGTATTCATCACTGCACCGAACCCAGTCATCACCGCACACCCCACTACGGCGCCAACTTCAAAGGGCACGTCCCGTTCAATCGCCACGCATGACGCTTCATCGGTGACACCGTATTCGGCAAAAGTGGACACCGTGGAAAACTGATGGACCATCTCATTTCCCAACTGCAAACGCGTAGTGCCATCCATTAAGGTTCCCCCGCGCCGGGCTCTAAGAAACCTCTCGCAAAGGTTGTTCCTGCCCCGCTTGCAGTAGAAGCAGGAGCCGCAATCAGGCGACCAATTAAGAATGACATGGTCGCCCGGCCTGACCCGCGTCACCCCCGCGCCTACTTCCTCAACAACCCCAGCCCCTTCATGACCGAGCACGACGGGAAACGGACGCTGGAGCGCTCCGGTAACGAAATGCCAGTCGCTGTGGCAAATGCCTGCAGCGACCATCCGGACCAAGACTTCCCCGGCACCGGGTTCTTGCAAAGTCAGATCCTCGATAACAAATGGTCCTCCCACCTCATGTAGCACTGCCGCTTTCATCATTATGGAATTTGGGGTATATATCTAATAAGCCTACCTGATTACGGATGGATAGCAGTTGCAAGATTAATGAAAACCCCCGTCCCGGCTTGTACGTGATTAGCGTGTCTTTGATTACTGGCTGCCCCGGTTCGCCAGGACAGGGTAACACCGAGTTTAACCCTTGTGCTTCGACCGTGGTCGCGCTGAATCGAAGGATAATGACAAAAACTACTCGTGTTCCGAATGATTCATCACAATGTTCTCTCTCATGAATGGATATAAGAGCTTATTAGTGTTTCCTTTGATAATTTCTCTTCAACTCGCTACTAATGCGGAAGAAGGGATTGATGATAAGGAAGTCTTTATCGCAGTTGTAGGCGGCACCACTTTTGGTGACCCCACTGCCTTTGGGAAAGGCCTGGTAGAGGAAGAAGGCGTGTTCACCATCGAAACAAAGAAAGGAAAGAGCCCTCCTATCTACCGGATGCGGTATAAGGGCGTTCCCTTCTACTACATCCGTTTCTATGGCTATGAAGCCGAAATGCCGGGTGAATTGGAAGGCATCGGGCACATTCGCTGCTGGTTGGCCCTCTATAAGCTGGGTGTGACACACGTAATCGGCGGGGCAAGTTCAGGTGGAATCCGAACCGACTACGACTATGACGACTTAGTGGTGGTGCACGATTTTATGGAAATGGAAAATACGCGACCTGGAAACATTTTGAGATTCGCAGGTATGGAAAGGCCAGGTATCTTCACCAATTACGCGCAGCCCTACAGCCCATCGCTTCGCCGGCTTCTGATCGAGGAGGGGCGCAAGGTTCAGAAGGGTTATACGGGGAAGTTTCACGAACAGGGCGTTTTTGTGCAACACAACCCCGATCGCTTCGAGACGGCAGCTGAGGTTCGCGCTATGCGTATCCTGGGTGGCGACCTTTGCAGTGAAAATATCACCACCGCTACCACCTATGCGCGCCAACTCGGCATTCGTTTTGCCGCTCTCTGCTCGATTGCCAATCCCGCTGTAGGGGTCCGTCCATTCAGTTTTGTGGATATGCAGAAAAGTGTCCAGCGCATCACTAAACAAGCAGTTCCCATCGTATTGGAAGTGATCGCGCGCATACCGGAAGATGCCATGGAACCGGAAACCGTTTCTACCGGAGAAGCCTTTGAGGGGTCCTACACGAATCCCGAATCCAAAGAACACGAGATTCTGGAGGAAAACTAGGAATCTGTCGGACTTGCCTTTCGAAACATCTCTGAGGTACGGATAATTAGGCGACGGCTCGAGATCCCGGCTGAGATGGAACCGACAGATTCCTCTGAAGAAAATGAAACTGAATTTTGGGGGTGCATTGACTCACCTAATCTATTCTTGACATTGAAAGTGCATGACTTTTTCCGGGAAAGAGACAATTTGGCCCTGATCAGCGCATTGCGAGCATGCATGGAGTTCGCTTACACCAAAATTCAGTTTCATTTTCTTGTCTCTAGTCCCGGCAAGTCGGGACTACGCCTGCGGGCCGTTACTTTTCTCCTGATTCGCTTTTTCGCCATGCATCGATGTCGGGTCGTTTAGGACCCGGATCGAAGAAGCGGGCGCCATCACCGACTCGATTGTAATCGCCGAGATCTGCCCGGGCACGCTCTACCAATTCCCAATGCAGGCTGTGGCGTAACCGCCGGATTTTAAAACCTCCGCGATCGTAATTTCTTCCGGATGAAGGATAATGCGATAACCCTTCCGATTTCCCGGCTCCGCCACGCGAATCGGATAGCTCCCGGTCATAAGCGCGGCGCGAGGGTGCACACACGGGTTGCGCGTAAAAGCTCGTAAGTTTGATGCCCTCGCGGGCGAGACGATCCAGGTTGGGTGTCTGAACATCCTCGGCTCCGAATGGACCGACATCACCGTAACCGAGGTCATCTGCGAGAACGACGATGAAGTTTGGCGCCCGCTGAACAGATCCCGCAGGATCCGGCGACAATCCCCCGTTTATCCACACGCGGTTGGGACCATTGCGATTCGCTACCCATGCATCCTGATCTCCATCTCCATCGAAGTCTCCCAGAGCGATCCCGAAATGGCTTTCGCTGAGGAAATTCTCCGAAACATCAAAAATCGGCGGTCGCCAGTGGAAAGTGAAACGGTTCCAGACGGATGGTAGTAGTTCGCCGCGAAGATGTCGAGGGACTCATTGCCATCCACATCACTTAACGCGATGTCGAAAGTCGATCCTCCCTCCTTCGAGACATTGATTTCCTGGAAACCGGCTCGCCCATCGTTGTACCAAATCGTATTGGGTCCGTCGTTGGCAAATACCGCGTCGAGGTCTCCGTCTCCGTCGAGATCCCCCAGCGCTACCCCCCAGGATTTCGTAGCCGCGAACGTATTCCCGGATACGACCGCACATGGAATGAATCGCCCTTCTCCGTCATTTATCCAAAACTCACTAACAACCCCGTTATTCGCGAAGATCGCATCGAGATCGCCATCTCCGTCAAGATCGCCCAGGGCCACTCCATAGGTGGGGGCATCGCCGAGACGGCCTGTGCTCTCCTCGAAGATACCGTTTCCCGCATTGAGCAGGATGCGACCCCCTTCCCCGTTTGTGCCAACCAGGGCATCCGCATCGCCATCGCCGTCGAGATCACCCAGGGCAACGGCCATGCTCCTGGCCGCAACGAAATTCTGCGCGCTTCTAACGAAACGGCCGCCACCCGTGTTAAGCCAGACGGTGTCCGCACTCCCATAATTTGCAGCGTAGACATCGAGATCTCCGTCCCCATCGAGATCGTGCAGTCCGATGCCGTAGGTCCATTCCCCTCCGAGATTCCCTCTCGTTCGCTGAAATCGCCCATGGCCGTTATTGCGCCAAACACGATTGAGGCCTATGTTCCCCACCACCGCATCGAGATCTCCGTCCCCGTCGAGATCACCCACTGCCACGGAGAGGCTTGATGCCTCTCCCAACTCCTGTCCGTTAGAGAAAAATCGAACCGGTCTTGAGAAAAGACTCTCCGTACCGCCATCGGCCTGTATTCTTCCTGCATTTGCGTTTGTAGCAGCTGGCCAAGCAGAAGATACTGAAAGGATCGTTAGGAGGCGACAGATTCCTGCGAGGACTTTCATTTTCTCTAAATCGCTAAGCGAAGTCCGACAGATTCCTAGCTGAAGACCGAGAAATACTCCTTGAAGAAGAGCTCCGGATCTACTTTGAGTGCCACTTCATGAGGGCCACCCGCATCGGTTCGATTCCAAAGGGTACGACCCAGCTCATCCCCGGCGTCGAGAGCGACCCGCACCTGACCAGGCACGAAGGCACACACATCTTCGTTAAACAATGAGATTGCGGCAAGGGCATCGTGAAAATGCAGCAATTCGCGGCGCTCAAACCAATCCCGCGAGAACCGATGGACAAGCTGCAGGAGCGGATGGCGCCCGAATCGTTCCGCGACCGACTCCGGCTTCATCGCCACCTGGAGCGTAACGTCGAGCCCGACCGACCGGTGCCGGCGGCATTTGTGGCGATAGGTGATCGCGGTGGCGTGCGGATCGAGCACCGCATTCCATTCCGTCAAACCCCAAGGCGAAGGGTAGTCCACAAATTTCCCGCACATCAAAGTCAATCCACGAAGCAGGCCAGAAATTTCCGGGTCGCTGGCGAATAGCAGAGCGATGTTGGTGAGGGGACCCACCGCCAGAAGCTCAATCTCACCCGGATGTGACCTAATCACATCGCGCGCGAAATCCACCGCCTGGCCCTGAGGAAAATTACGCTTTCTTGAAATATCTCCCAGAAGCACTGCTTGTTCAGCCACTGGTTGTCGTTGGGAGACCAACAACGGTTTTTCCGCACCCGGGTAGATGGGAATATCCGCTCCGGCAGCGCGACAGAGGCTGCTGGCCAGTTCGGCACGGCGCACTGATTCGCCCGTCACAATCGTAACTCCCATCAACTCACACCTCGGCTGCGCCAGCAAGTAGGCGAGACAGGTGGCGTCATCGATGTCACTGCCGATATCTGAATCGAGCAGGACTTTGATCCTGCTCCTATCTAAGGGTAGCGTGGAAGAGCCATCTTTCGCCTCTGCACCCGTGATAAACAGTGGACCCAGGCTGATTCCAGCGAGGGCGGCAAGCCCATTCTCTAAAAATCGCCTGCGGGGCAGCGGCTGCAGATCTGAGGTCATATCGTATGGAAAAAAGAAAGAGCTCAAGAATGGTTCTGTTGAAAGTGTCGCCGTTTCGATATTGGCGACCACGTTCTTGCGAACGCGGCTACATATATCAACGACTTACGAATCACAGTAGCCGTGTTCGCAAGAACGTGGTGGTTTTTCAGCAGAGTAAAAAGTTGAACATGCCCCGTTTTCTCTACCCTAGGAGCCGTTTGGACTTAAAAACTGACCCGCATCATCCTGCGGCATATAACCCAACTTTTCAGCAGCACTATCGATATCCACCCATCTCCGCGGACTCTCGGAGACACCGTAGAATATCCCAAATCTCAGGTCCTCAGGCGCCAGGACACATCTCTCCACAATTTGAGCGATGTCGCGGTGACTGCACCAGACATCCTGATATTCCGGAGCTGGTTTATTCTCGGCGTTTACAGCGCCAATACGCACGCAGAGGCAGGATAAGTCACTCTCAGAGGCATAAGTGCGCGCCAACGCCTCCCCAAATACCTTGCTGCTCGCGTAGAGGCACGTCGGTCGCACTGGATCAGTCGTCTTGATCTTGGGCGGATTCGCCGTCCGGTCATTATATTCCTTTCTCCTCAAAGCCGTATACGGTTCATCGTCGTAGTAACCCCACGAAACCATAACAGTGCTCGCGTAGACGACGCGTTTCAATCCCGCCCGGTTTCCAGCTTCGAAAACATTGTAGGAAGAGAGAATATTGCTTGTCGAAATGCTCTCCCAAGGCGCCTCAGCGCGGGGGTAGGCGGCCATATGAACGACACATTCGAAGCCGCTCAGCAATTCCGTGAGCTCTTCAAGATTCGATAGATCCGATACAATGAGACGGTCCACCGGGACCGTAACCCGGGTCTGCTCGTCGGTCCGCTCGGAATGGCCTCGCCTGCGGCCGAGGGCGAAAACATCGAAATTTTTGAGCGAGCCCGTGAGGTGGCGATACACGACTCCCCCAACGAGACCTAAAGCACCGGTTACCAGGATTTTCATGATCGTCAGCCAAGTCTGATTCTCCAAAGGTGATCGTGGATAGCGATCCCCCTGTTGCAATCCTAAAGCAACTGGGGCCATCCTGCTCCCGCTGAACGGGATCAAGGACCTGAGCGACTTGACTGAGCTCGTCGAAGTCCTGTCGAACGGGCAACCAAACTGGTAGCTCGTAAGCGACCGGGCAACGACCTTGTAGCGCAAAGATGCCGACCGTGATATGATTATGGGATGGGAGAAAAAACGAGAGGGCGGACACGGTCGCTTACGAAGGAAAATTCTCCGTCGCGAAACTTCCATTTACCGAACTGGGATTCGGGATAATCCCATAGCTGTCTGATGTCATCGGTGTATAGCCACCGATGAGGGAAACATTCAGGGTTCCATCCAGGTTGACGGCGCCTGTAACATCGAGCAGGTCAAAGTCGGTGCCGGGAGTCGGACCTCCGATCACGGTATTTTGATTCTCGGAGCATTAGGTGATGATATTGATGGCCTTATGTAAGTTAAAGACGAAATCATCACAGAGTGCGGGAGTGGATTCAGCGCCCATGGAAGACTTGAGGCTGAGAACCAGTTGCCTGCATGCAGCAAGAATTCTGGCTGCGTTATGATTACGGATCATACATCGATCTTCATCGAAGAAGCGATCCCTGGGGTAATGATTTTTATTTTCGATCGAGCAATGGTTGCGAATTTTCGAGAGGAACTGTTGAGGGCTCAAATCGGCGGGATCGAGACTGCTTACGTAGTAAGAGCGTTCAGAGGAAGGTTCAGCTTTGTTTGGATAATGGAAGGTGCGTTGCACACAGGCGAACTGGCGGGCATGGGGCAGGCCGGCAGAGGGAGCGCTTAGAGAATGGGTTGCTATTTGACGTATTTCGAGTCGCCCATGGTCATTGTCCACGGGTTGGTGGAGAAAAAGGGGGTGGAGCTGAAGAGATTCTGAGCGTATTGATGCATGTTGGGCTGATTGTCTTTAATTTGAATAACATAGTCAGCACTGAGTTCTTCGACGACGATGTGGGCAGTTTCTTTTTGATTATGCATGGCGTCGAAGGTGAAGGTGGAGCCGTCCAAAATGGGCATCTTTCGCAAGAGAGTCTGGGCGGCGGTGATCTCGTTGGATTTATCGGCGGTAGCGACTTGGGCTAAGGTTTGAGCGCTTTGGTGATCGACTGCGGCCACCAGGTGCAGAGCCTTTGATTCTTCGGTGTTTGTGCCTTTGAGGGTCTTGCCGTCGACGGCAATATCGCGGGGCAAACAGCCGTCTTGTAAGCAGATGAATTCGGTGAGGGTTTTATCGAAGAGCTCGGCCTTTACGTTTTGCAAGACCCGATAGAAGACATCATAGCAAGGGGCCTTATAGCGGCCTGTTTTGGGGTTTTTCCAGGAGCGTAAGGCGCGCAATTGGGCTTGATTGAGATGATGGGCCAGGCGCACGATGCCCTTGAGGGTCTGTTTGCCGCACATCGTGCCGAGCACAATCATGCTCAGGACCGTGGCGAGCCGATATCTAAGGCCCGCTTTACGACGGAAGTCTTCTATCTGATTGAAGCGTTCCCACAGGCTGCTCATCTGTTCCACTTTGAGGCAGACCGCATGGGAGTTATCGGTTTCATTGAGCGCCTGGCTCTGTGCCGCGGGCAATGGCCCTGAAGCGCGCAAAAGCTCAAGGGCATTAGCCTTGAGGGGTTTGACCCAGATCTGCTTGGGACGCTCATGGCGTTGATAGAAATCTTCGCGTTGGCGGCCATATCCCGCGCTCAAGCCCAAGGGCGTCCACCCGTTCGCTTCGTAGCAAGTGCCCCGGTGAATCTGTGGGTCCACGAACGTTTCCGCTACTAAGGGACGATAGCCAAAAGCCTCCTGCCAGTGATCGGCTAAGACTCTCAGGCACATACCCAACGTCTTGGAGGCCAAATTTGCAAGATCCACCCCGGGCAAAATCAGAAAACGCCGGTTCTGTACTACCAGTTTCAATCGTGCATGCCGTTGCGCCCCGTCCCACCCGATCCATTCGTCTCGATCCTTCAGCCGGTAGGATGCGGCCCCCCACAAGAGCAGGCCCATCCATTGCCCGTCGATCTGCGCCACATAGCGCAGGGTCTCTCCTGCGCTGCCCGCACTGTGTAAATAATGATGTTGTTTCAATAGATCATTGAATCGCTCCTGCTCTTCGGGCAGGACCAGACGCAGAGTTAAACGATCTATCGAAGGATTCAGTTGGTAAGATTTTTTGTCTTTCATCCCATCTTAACATGACTGATTCCCTCGGGTTTGTTTAGCTCTTTTTTTATCTTCTTGCTTATCAGCTAGTTGCTTCCTGGAATCCTTTTACCCTGGACCTCCGATCTCGATGTTGAGAACGCCATTGACGGTTTGGGTATAATTACCGACGATATCCAGATTTCCCGAAGAAGATCCGGGGCTTACTTCTCCTGCGTTACTAACGAAACCCGTGATGAGGCCGCTGCCGCCAAGCACACCTCCCTGGATGTCGACCACCTGACTGGACGTAAGGTCGCCACCACTTAATGTCGTGCTTCCTGCCGTCTGAGTAAATCCTCGAGTAAAACTCAAGGTGCCGGTGAGAATCTCAATCGATTCAGAATTTGAAAAACTGATGTCAATCGTGCTCGTTCCCGAGCCCGCGGACTTGCGCACGGTCCCAAGGTTGCTGAACGTGGGCTCGGGCGGCAGGTTGTTGTAATCAAAAAACCGGTCAGTTTTGAACTCAAAGAGAGCGCCTGCCTGGTTGTTGAAGAGCGCTCCCTGCCCCATCCTCACCGTGTCGCCCGGCTCAAATACCGTTGTTCCCGCACTGTTGAGGGTGCGTTCATTCAAGTCCCGTCCCCCCGCTTCCCCGCTGATCCTAAAGGTTACCGCGTCGGTGAGGTCGAGGTTTCCGCTCCCGTCAAAGTCCCCTCCGGTCCAGTCAAGGTTCCCGGTCACTGTCACCAAACCGCTTCCCGCCAGGATGCCTGCGCTCAGAAGCCCGTTAACCGTGTTCGCGTCCCTGTTGAAATTGACCGTGCCCCCGGTCACTTCGGTATTCCCTGTGACGTTGTAGTCACCGTTACCGCTGATATTGGTGGTGCCTGCGCTGAAGCGCACCGTCCCCGCCCCGCTCATACTCTTTCCATCGGCAAGGGCGATGTTGTGGGTGCCCCCGCCAAAGTCCAGTATGCCACTCGCGCTCACCGTGAAGTCTCCGCTGCTGTTTCCCCCGCGGGTAAGTCTCAGCCTCCCGGTCTGCACCTCCACCGGACTGGAGTTGTTCACCGCGATGTCGATCGTGCTGGTACCGTTGCCCATCGACTTGCGCAGCGTGCCCAGGTTGTTCAAGGTCGGCTCGGGCGGCACGTTGTTGTAATCAAAAGACTGGTCGGTTTTTATCTCGAAGAGAGCGCCCACCTGATTGTTGAAGACCGCTCCATCCCCCATCCTCACCGTGTCGCTTGGCTCAAACACCGTTGTGCCGGCCTGGTTGAAGGTGCGTTCGTTCAGATCGCGCCCTCCGTCGCCCCCACCGATATTCAGAGTGCCCGTATTCGGCATCGTAGTCGAACCGCTCCCGTCCATATCTCCGCTCACCCAATCATACGTGTCGCTTACCGTTAAGTTGCCACTGCCGATCAGATCCGCTCCGTCGTGCTCAACGGTCACCGCCGATACTTCACCGGTGACCGTTGTCAACCCACTGTTTAGCTTCAATGTCCCCGCTCCACTGAATGTCGCTCCGTCATTCAGACTGTAACTGCTCGAAAGCCGGAATGTCGCATTGCCCGAGATCTCGAAGCTCGCGTCGCTGCTGCCCCCGCGGGTAATATCGAGCGTGCCCGTCTCCACTTCCACCGTATCGTCGCTGTTGAAAGCAATATCGAAGGTGCTGGTGCCCGTGCCGGCGGACTTGCGCACCGTGCCCAGGTTGCTGAAGGTGGGCTCGGGCGGCAGGTTGTTGTAATCAAAAAACCGGTCGGTTTTTATCTCAAAGAGGGCGCCGACCTGATTGTTGAAGAGCGCTCCCTGCCCCATCCTCACCGTGTCGCCCGGCTCAAATACCGTTGTCCCCGCACTGTTGAGGGTGCGCTCATTCAAGTCACGTCCCCCCGCTCCCCCGCTGATCGTAAAGGTTACCGCGTCGGTCAGGTCGAGGTTCCCGCTCCCGTCAAAGTCCCCTCCGGTCCAGTCCAGGTTCCCCGTCACTGTCACCAAACCGCTTCCTGCCAGGATACCTGCGCTTAGAAGCGTATTAACCGTATTTGCGTCCCTGTTGAAATTGACCGTGCCCCCGGTCACTTCGGTAACCCCTGTGACGTTGTAGTCACCGTTACCGCTGATATTGGTGGTGCCTGCGCTGAAGCGCACCGTCCCCGCCCCGCTCATACTCTTTCCATCGGCAAGGGCGATGCTGTGGGTGCCCCCGCCAAAGTCCAGTATGCCACCCGCGCTCACCGTGAAGTCTCCGCTGCTGTTTCCCCCACGGGTAAGTCTCAGCCTCCCGGTCTGCACCTCCACCGGACTGGAGTTGTTCACCGCGATGTCGATCGTACTGGTGCCGTTGCCCATCGACTTGCGCAGCGTGCCCAGGTTGTTCAAAGTCGGCTCGGGCGGCACGTTGTTGTAATCAAAAGACTGGTCGGTTTTTATCTCAAAGAGGGCGCCCACCTGATTGTTGAAGACCGCTCCATCCCCCATCCTCACCGTGTCGCTTGGCTCAAACACTGTTGTGCCGGCCTGGTTGAAGGTGCGTTCATTCAGATCGCGTCCTCCGTCGCCCCCGGAAATCAGGAGCGCCGCCGTATTGGTGAGATCCACGTTTCCGCTCCCGCCAAAGTCCCCTCCCGTCCAGTCCAAATTCCCGGTCACGGTGATAGTAGCATTACCGGTGAGAGTGCCGCCGTTCATATTGAGGAATGCAACTTCGACGTCAGTGTTTCCGGATATGTCTACGGTGAGCGAGTTTATCGTTGCCGTGTCCGATGGACCGGGAGGGGCACCGGCCGAGGGAGTCCAGTTCAGGGCTTTGAACCAATCGTTATCGACACTACCGTCCCAAACGTAACTCGAACTCCCTCCGTCTAAAACGAGTGTCGAAGTGAGTATGAATCCGGCAAGGCCAAATACTCGCACTCTCATTTTCGAATTAAGCAACCCCACTGGCTAAACTGGATGCCAACATTGATGCACTTTCCCAAGGACGATTCTTCCACATCCAAAGCGTCTGAACTATACAACCAAAAATGCTCAATGGAGTGCTTCCGAAGCAGTAGCGGTAGAGAGAGCTACCAAGACTCTCTAAACTAGCTCCCTCTGATACACCATATCAGTCGGAGTGGCAATCAAATTCCTCGATGACAAGGAGGCTGAAGGTGTTTAGCGTGTTCCCGCTCAGCGGGATTCTTTAGTTCGATCTTTGCAGCAAACAAATTGTCAAGACTTAGAAGTGGATTCTCCTGAACTTCCCCACGTTCTTGCGAACGCGGCTACTCTGATCTGTGAGTCGTTAATGCTTGTAGCCGCGTTCGCAAGAACGTGGTCGAGGATTCCGAAACGACGACTTTTGCAGCAGAATAAGAAGCGGCTGTTTTTCGTGGTCAGCCTGCCTCGCCGTAGCCTCGCGCGAAGGCGAGCCGCCCAAGCAATTTGCCACGTGCTTTTGAAATTTCCACACTTACATCAAGGAAAGCACTACTGCTCCGGCACGATCGCGATCACACTTTGACCGTCAGTCTCGAAAAATGCGTCGATATCGCCGAAAAAAGTATCGAGGACCGCATCGAGGCTCCCGTTGTCGATATCCGGACGTAGGTCACTATCGCTGATGGAGCGTTGACCGTCGCTCGCGGCAATGGGAAACGCGTAGATCACTCCGTTGGTGTCGATTTGACGGTTTCCCGTAGCCTCCGCCAGGCCTCCTCCACTGATAAGAATCTCCGTAATAGTCGATTGAGCGCTAACGCGGATGCGCGGATCAGCGGAGACCGACGGGGTGATGTCGCCGATGAAAAGAAAGAACCCCACTTCTACATCCTCCGCATCTATTCCTATGATGCCGTCGCTCGCGATGAAATTCGCATTGGCCGCGTTAATCGCCCCAATTTCGGTGGCGGGCGCGGCGATTGTTATCGATCGAATATCAGCGATTCCGTCGACATCGCCTGAGAAGCTGTCCGACCTGATGAGGGCGGCATCGATCCGCGAGGGGTCGTTGCCGAGGGAAAAGACCGAAAAGAAGGTCAGGGCCGTGGAATTTTCGATCGTAAAGGAGGCGAGACCCTGCGAATAGGTGATACCCGGTTGTCTGTAGGGCGGAAGGACATCGCCTTGAAAATCTTCCAGATCAACCCTGAGTGTGGTATTGGGGTCGTCGCTGCCGAACTCCGCAAATACGAGGTCACCATCCGGATCAAGGAAGGAGACGCGCGTGATCTCGCCGGCGTTTGAGGCGAAGGTGGCGGTCGGCCCTGTCATTTGAAAGCCGTTATAGGTGTTGCCTTCGAAGGCAGTGCCAAAGTCTACCTGCTCGGCCATACCGTCCAGCACCTCCGAGATCACTTGCCCGCGAATTTCTCCGGCCCGATTTGTGGCGGTGTGAATGTTCAAATACCATAGGCCGGTGGTCAGGCGTAACTCCTGTTCGTCCGTAAGAACCGCGCTTCCCAAACTGGAACTCTCATCAAAGACCGAAATCCCTAAATCAACACCCGTGGCTACTCCGGGCTCGGCCGGTCCGTGAAAGTGCATCGCCGTAGGCGGCCCCGTAAGTCCGCTGTAATTGATGCTCCATTCCAGGAGATTGCTCCGGCTGTTAAATGTCACTAAGGCATCGCCCACGGGATTAAGTCGAGAACCAAAGCCAAAAGACGAATCCAACCCCGTCACATCGTTAACCGCTTGCGCGGTCGTCAACGGAAATTCGAATGCCGAGATGCCTACCTGCGCGGACACCTGGCCCCGGATCTCGCCCGCCGGATTTGCAGCCGTATGAATATTGAGATACCAGAACCCTGTCCGCATATCGGCTGCCTCTTCAGCAGACAATACTGCGCTTCCCGAGCTTGAGTCATCGTCAAAATCCCCAATGCCGAGGTCCACACCAGCCGTTTCACCGGCGAGTGCTCGACCATGAAAATGCATCGCTGTTGGAGAACCGGTCAATCCGACGAATGTAGCATGCCATTTCAGCAGGTTGGAGTCCGCCCGGTATGTGACGACTCCCTTCCCGCACGGAGTGGCGCCATCGACATCGAGGTCGTTAACCACCTGATCCACAGAGATCGGAAAAGACGTAGCGTATACTCCCGGTTCGCGGACAACCTGTCCCCGAATCTCTCCCGCCCCATTCCCAGAAGTGTGAATATTCAAATACCAAAGTCCGCCCATGAGACTGTCCGCCTGCTCGGCCGTCAGCGTCGCTGCTCCCTCGCTTCCAATCTCATCAAATGTCCCAATCCCCAGATCAACCCCCGCCGTCTGACCCGCTGCTGCCTGGCCATGGAAATGCATCGCCGTGGGAGCGCCTGTCAGCCCCTCGTAGGTAATGACCCACATCAACCGTCTCGTCAACGGATCGAAGGTGACGAGTGCGCTCCCTTCCGGGGTAGCGCCGTCAAGCTCAAGTGCGTTTACAACCTGATCCGTATCAACCGGAAAGTCGAAGATGACAAGGTCCAGCTGCTGCTCCACCTGTCCACGGATCTCGCCTCCCCCATTCGCTCCAGTATGAATATTTAAATACCAGAAACCTGTCGGTAAAGATCCTCGGGGCAAGCCCCGAGGCATTTGATATTAGACTTTATGAATTAGAAACGAAGCAAGCTTCGGGGAATTAAACCCGAAGCGATTAAAAGGTCCTCCTGATCCGCCGTCAGGATGGCGCTCCCCGCACTTGAACTATCGTCAAAATCTCCAATCCCGAGGTCGACTCCGGCTGATTCGCCGGCGAGCGCCGGACCATGAAAATGCATCGCTACGGGAGGACCGGTCAAACCGTCATAGTTGATCGACCACTTCGCCAGTCCCGATTCCGCATGGAATGTCACGAGCGCATGACCACTCGGCGTAGCGTCACCGAGTTCGATATCATTAACAGCCTGTGCTGCTGTTATCGGGAAATCGAAAACTTCTACCCCATCCTGCATTTCAACCTGTCCCCTGATCTCGCCACCCCCATTCGCTGCCGTATGAATATTCAGATACCAGAGCCCCGACCGGAGAAGGCCCACCTGATCGGATGTTAATGTAGCGCTACCGACACTCGAACTATCGTCGAATGTTCCGATACCCAGGTCTACACCGGCAGTCTGCCCCGCAGCCGCCGGTCCATGAAAATGCATTGCCGTCGGCGCACCAGTGAGCCCTTCATAGCTGATGAACCACCACAACAGATTTGTCTCCGTGTTGTAAGTGACCAACGCCGTACCGCTGGGAGTCGATCCATCCAAAGTCAATGCATTCACGGGCTGATCCGTAGAAATCGGAAAATCGAACACCCACACTTGGGGCTGAAGAACAACCTGCCCGCGTATCTCACCGGCCCCATTCGCCGCCGTATGGATGTTCAGATACCAATTGCCGCCCTTTAGTCTCGCGGCCTGCTCCGCCGTTATCGTAGCACTGCCCACACTGGAATCCTCCCCGAATTCGCCGATTCCCAAATCAACACCAGTTGCTTCTCCCGCCGCTGCTGGCCCGTGAAAATGCATCGCTGTCGCCGGCCCGGTCAGCCCGTCGAACGCAATCATCCATTTGAGAAGCCCAGCCCTCGGGTCAAAAGTCACAATCGCGCTTCCCTGAGGTGTCGCCTCACCCAGTTCGACCTCATTTACAGTCTGATTCACTGAAAGGGGAAAATCGAACGGCAACACGGCGGCATCCGCTACCACTTGTCCGCGGATCTCGCCCGCCGAGTTCGCCGCCGTGTGGATGTTCAGATACCAGAGCCCGTCCGTCAGACTCGCTGCCTGCTCGGCCGTTAAGGTAGCGCTGCCCACACTCGAATCCTCCCCGAATTCGTCGATTCCCAAATCAACACCAGTTGCCTCTCCCGCCGCCGCCGGCCCGTGAAAATGCATCGCAGTAGGTGCTCCCGTCAATCCCTCGTAGGATATCGACCACTCCAATAGGCTTGTTTCAGTATCGAAAACCACCAATCCGGTGCCCGAAGGTTCGGCCTCTCCTAAAGTGAGCTCATTTACGACCTGATCCACCGTTACGGGGAAATCGATAATTAGTCGTGCTCCATACAGCATGGACGCTGTCACAAAATACATACATGAAAACAATGGGTCTACAGCAGAATCTGTGGGTGGGTAACGTCGCTTACAAGAGGAAAGTAGAGTCGGTGAGCACAAGGAGAAGTCAGGGCGCTGCCCTGAATCCCGCTCCTCCACAGCCGGAGAAAGGCTGGTCGGTGTTTTCTTTGCATATGGGATTGAAAGGTTGAAGCACCGGGCCGTTCCGAGGATGAAAGTAGTACATACATCCTGAACACGGAGGACCCAGTGCTCATCAAAACGCTACTGAATCGGTGCTACCTCAAGAGCTTTGTTTACGCAAAGGCGAGTATGGAAATGGTGAAATCGGGGTGGAGGCGATAGATTGAGCCGCGCAAGAATCTCGGGTGTGCTGTATCGGGGTGTGGCCGGACGGCCAGCGGCTACGACCACATGAGCGAGGCGAGGCATTTTGAATTTGTGCCCTTGTGGGGGATGAAGGTGTATTTTCGTTACCGCATGCGGCGGGTCAATTGCCGGCGGTGCGGGGTGAAGGTCGAAGAGGTGCCCTGGGCCAAGGGCAAGAGTCATCTGAGTTGGCCGTACCCTATGCAATGGTTTCTGGCCCAGTGGGCGAGGCGCTTGAGCTGGGAAGAGACGGCAAGGGTAACTGGCGCAACGTCTTCGAGTCGGTCGAAGGACGATGGTGCGTTGGGGGCCAAACGGCGCGATGAGCGGGATTGAGGCGATCGGAGTCGATGAGGTGCAGTATCATCGAGGCATCAATCTCACCGTGGTCATACCAGCTTGACGAATTGGGCGTATTCAATAAGCGCAACGTAAAATCGCTCTTGCGTTTTTTCTGGGAATTTACGAGCTTTACGTCTGCTCGGATCTGTGGAAGCCTTACCTCCTGAAAGTGATCAAGAAAAAGGCACCCCAGGCGCTGCAGATCGCTTCCACTTGGTAGCCAATCTGAACAAGGCCCTCAATGGATTCGTGCTGCGGAAGCCAGGTGAACTGCAATTCGGGACGGCTAGGATCAACGTGCTGGTCAAAGTGTCCGGGTTCAGCAAATACTGTTTCTTCAAAAATCCGCAAAGTCTCACCCCCACCCAACAGATCCGCCTCAAGGAGGTGCTCCAAGGTACGATCTGAAGAGCGTGCGGGCAACTATCTACTAAAGGAGAGCTTTCAGCTCTTGTGGCATTATAAAAGTCCCTACTGGGCCCAATGGTATCTGAAAAAATGGTGCACGCGCGCCATGCGTTCGCGCCTCAAACCGATCAAAAGGTTCGTGCGCTCGGTGCGCAAACACGAGCCGCTCATCCTCAACTGGTTTCGGGCCAAAAAGGCCTTTTCCTGCGGCATTGTGGAGGGCTTTAACCGCAATATAAATCTCACTATCAGAAAAGCGGGACGGCCCGCTTTCGCGCAGATGCTTCGAAGTGCTTAAGATCGCCCTATTTCATACCATGGGCGACTTGCCTGAACCCGAAATAACCCACAGATTCTGCTGACGAGGCAAAACAATAAGATCCCTTTTTCATAGGAAATACCTCCTGCTTGATATAGGGTGAATTTGGGGGTGAATAATTCCAGTCCTGTGTTAGTAATCAGTATATGCATCTGGCGTCAACTAAAACGCGCAATATGTTAGAATAAATTCGCCGAGCGTCCTGCCGCGCGGCGGCACAAAGGCACGTGCAAATCCACTAAACACATTCTGAAATCTTTTCGCAGTAACATGGCAGAGGCACGGGGCGACGATCATATATTTCATCGCATCCTGAAGGAGCACTGGCCCCGGATCTCACACGGAAATGGGGTCTATCTGATCGATGCGGACGGCAGACGCTTCCTCGACGCCTGTGGGGGAGTGCATGTTGTCAGTATTGGCCACGGGGTGAAGGAGGTCATCGACGCCATGCACGATCAAGCGCGAAAGGTCTCTTTCACTTATCATCACTTCCTCAGCGAGGCCCAGATCGACCTCGCCGAAAAAATCTCAGAGATGACTCCTCCGGGACTCGAGAGAGTATTCTTCGTCTCGGGGGGATCAGAGGCGACTGAATCGGCCATAAAGATCGCGCGTAAATACCACCTTGAGACAGGGAATCCCGGGAAATACAAGGTGGTCACTCGCTGGCAGAGTTGGCACGGCAACACTATTGGGCGCTGTCGCTATCGGGAAGAACTTCGTGGCGTGTGGACTACGTACCCTACCTGCTCGATTTTCCGCACATTCCTCCCCCGTATTGCTACCGCTGCCCACTGGGAAAAACCTATCCGGAATGCCACGTCAGCTGCGCCGAGGAGTTGGAACGAGTGATTCACCAGGAGGGAAGCGACAGCATCTCCGCGTTCATCGCCGAACCTATCCTGGGGACATCGGCCGCCGGGCTGACCCCGCCACCGGAGTATTATCCCACCATTCGAGAGATCTGCGACCGGCACAATATCCTCATGATCGTCGACGAGGTCGTGACCGGTTTCGGGAGGACCGGGGCGAATTTCGGGATCAATCACTGGGATGTCATTCCGGATATCATGGCGACCGGAAAAGGCCTCAGCAGCGGCTATACTCCCATTGCCGCTACCATTGTGGCGGAGAGGATTTACGATGCGATCTACGCTAAGGCCACGAGCTTTGTGCACGGGCACACTTACGGCGGCAATCCCCTATCATGCGCGACCGCGCTGGCCGTCCTGAACTATATCGAGAAACACGATCTGGTGAAACGGTGCGCTCGCATGGGTGAGCTTCTGCTCGAGGAACTGAAGCCATTCGAGGAGTTGCCAATCGTGGGAGAAGTACGCGGCAAGGGTCTGTTGATCGGGATCGAATTCGTAGCCGATAAGAAGAAGCGAACCCCTTTTGACCCTCAAGACGGTGTGACCGGAAAAATCGTGGATCTCGCCTTCAATAAGGGGATTTTGATTATGCCTGGGGCTCCCGGTCTAATCGATGGGGTGGCCGGCGACCATATCGCGATCAGCCCACCGTTTACGGTCGAGGAAAGGCACCTGAGACAGATCGTCGACGTTCTCCAGGAAGTGATTGTTGATGTCGGAGAACAGATCGGTATGTGACCTCAGCCTCCCGCAAATTTGTCCACCAGGCTCCATCCGCTGATGACGGTGAAGGCGAAGAGCACGAGGGTCGAGACTATGGCGCAGAAGAGAACGATCGGGTGCGTGCGGAGAACCCGGGGCAGTTTGAAGTTGAGATAGAGCGCCGCTGCCATGACCATGGCAATGGCGAGATTGGCGATTAGGAAACCGGCGATCTGCGTGAGAATGTCAAAGGGGATATTGTTCCAGACGATAAGCATGGTGGTTGCGAAGAGGTAGAGGCAGATGATTCGCTTGAGTTTTTTGTATTCCCAAGTGCGATCAGGCCACATCGCCTGGAAGAATTCCTGGCCGACGCGGGCATAGGCCTCCGGCAAGGCCTGCAATGTGCCCCAAAGCGCCGCGATAATGCAGACATAGTAGATCCAAACCAGGGTCGGATGGATATTGCTCCAAACATGGGCCTGATTAGTTAACAGGCTCCACCCCTCGAATCGTGTCTCCAACGGATAGAGAACCGCGGCGCCGGATATCATGAAGGTTCCCGTGACGATGAAGAGCACAATGGCGCCCATACTGACATCCCATCGCAACGGCAATATCGATTGCCTTAATCGCCTGACCTGCTCGGGATCCTCCGGAAGATAGTCGATACGTTCCCGGGTGAAGGCATGCCGACGGATCTCTTCGATTTTTCGGTGTCCGGACAATCCCCAGCCGTGCATGCTCACCCAATTGGCGTAGACAATATAGCTGATCACCGATCCACCGACGTAACCGAAGGTCGTGGCCATCGTCAACATGGGGTGCCTGATAGCGTCCTCGGGTGCCCAGGCCGGAAAGGGAGGCAGATAACCAAAGCTAAGACTGCCGAGAAGGGACTTGAAGAAATCCGGACGCACGAACAGCGTGCCTAGAAGAGTTCCGAAAACGAGGATGGCACATATTGTAAGCTGCTGTTTTTCCAGCCTCTCAAATGAGAGTCTCAAGCTGAGGCTCAAGGCCAATGCAATGAATCCTGACGTAATGATATTCTCCCACGTCGCTTCAGGAATGGAAGCCGTCAGCATATTGCTCATGAGGTGGTGGAAGAGATCACCGCAGGGCTTCGCGATAGGCACCCAGGCAAGAGGCGCACCGATCATCTCGAAAATCAGCAGCGACAACAATAGCCAGCCTCGAGGTCCCGGAAGCCGCACCAACCGGTGGCCGATGTGTTCCCCGCTGACGGCCGTGTATCGGCCCATCAAATAAGTAACGAACAACCCCTTCACCAAGCAGCTGAGGAGCACGAGCCAAAGCAGGTTATAACCAGCCCAGGCACCCGCTCGCACAACGACTATCGTCTCACCCGCGCCAATCGATACCGAAGCCAAGATGGCGGCCGGACCGAAAATGGCAAGGAGACCCAGGATCTTCTTGAAAGACCAGGGCTGATTGAAGATTCCTTCGCTCTGTGGAATGTCGATCTTTTCCATCGCGGAACCTATACTCAATCACTTATCGTCATCTTGACCGGCCATAGCCCACATCGGCCTGCCAGATATCGCGGATGCGTTCGCCCTCATAAACGACCATGTCGCGATGAAGTGCACAGGTCATGCAACAATGACTTGGGATTACATGAACAACGTCACCGACTTTGAGGTTGTGTGCGGGAAGGTGCACCACGGTATGTTCTTCGGCACCGAATCTCGGAATTTCCGCACTCGCAAAATCTCGCAGCCTGGGCGGTCCCATTTCGTGCCCGATGGCCTTGCACCCGGCATTGACTACGAAATGATCTTCGCGAACGCTTATCACACTAGCCAGAATGGTAAGGGCAATATCGAATTGATCTCCAACCCTTTCCTTGTAGCTCCAGTCCATTGTCACATAGCTGCCGACCTGTAGCTCCGTGACACCTTCAAGTAACCCGGTAGTACGAAAAGTGCCGGTACCAGCGCTGGAGACGATTCCACATTCGAATCCCTCCGCCTCGAGCTGCCGTCGCGATCGGGTCGCCTTTTCGATAGACGCCGTAGCAACTGATTCCCTTTCGATCGGATCGACGATGCCGACGGCATGTCCTTCGTAAGCTTGGAGCCCATCCAGTCGAATCCCTGAAAGCGGTGAGATTTTCTCGGCAAGCTCGACAGTCGCGTCACCCGGAGCCACTCCGCACCGGCCCATACCTACATCGACCTCGATCAACACGCCGATTTCAATACCTTGACCCTGCGCCGCTTTGGCAATCATCTCGGCATTGGCGATATTGTCGACAGCGACACGTAGTTTAGACCGCTTGGCCAGTTCGAGGAGGCGGATGATGTTCGTTGCACCAACGATCTGATTCGCAATCAATACGTCGTCGATCCCGCCTTTGACTAACGCCTCCGCCTCTACTAGAGTGGCCGTTGTCATTCCTACGCACCCACCAGCGGACAACTGTTCGCGGGCCAGTGATACGCGCTTATGATTTTTGAAGTGCGGTCTCAGCCGCACCTCTTTATCCTGGACGAACTCGGCTGCTCCTTTGATGTTTCGTTGTGCTGTTGCCCAATCGAGTACCAATGCAGGGGTAGCTAGATCGTGAATCGAAGATGAACGTGTGGTCATGCCTTTAGGAATCTGTCGGACTTAATACACGAATTCGAGACTAACCCTTTTTATCATCCGTAACTTCTGCAACATTATTCGACTCGTCCGAGGCGTCAGTGGCTCCCCTGGTCTGCTTATTTCACTGCTGCTCCCGCTTTCGAGGGAAACTCAAAGCACTTGCAACAGTGGGCAATTTGATTCTCCAATAGGCTTTTCTTAATAATATGAGCGAAGAGAACGTACCCCACGAAATTATCCCGTGCCACAATCTGCCGCCCGCCAGCTACCGCGATCTCCCGGAGGCGCCCCATTGGAAGCGCTTGCTCGGCCCGAGCGTCCTCCTCCTGGGTTTGGCGCTAGGGAGCGGCGAATTCGTGTTGTGGCCCTATATAACCTACAAGTTCGGCTTCGTCATATTCTGGGCCTGCATGCTGGGAGTGACGACGCAGTATTTTATCAATATGGAGGTTGAACGCTGGACTCTGGCCACGGGCGAAACAGCGGTGACCGGTTTCTGCAGGTTGTGGAAGAATTGGGCCTGGATTTTCCTGCTCTGCAATGTAATACCCTGGATGTGGCCCGGATGGGCTTCAGGCGCGGCCACGCTGCTGACATGGGAGATTGGCGGAGGTGAAACGGTTCGGGTTGTTTATTCTATTCTCAGCCTCATCGCCGTCGGGTTGGTGCTTACCCTTGGGCCGGTCGTCTACAATACCGTGGAGCGCATTCAAATCGTGCTGGTCGGCTGCGTCCTCCTTTTCCTTGTCGTAATATTCTTTCTCGTCGTCGATCTGGTTCACGTCGTCGATATGTTCAAGGGCATCGCAAATGTCGGCTACATCCCGGAGGGGATGGATCTGCAATTGCTCCTGGGTGCCATCGCCTTCGCCGGCGCGGGCGGCACAATGAATCTGGCACAGAGCGATTTTCTACGCGATAAAGGCTACGCCATGGGCGCCTACATCGGCCGGCTCACCAGCCCGCTAACTGGCAAGGCGGAAGTGGTCTCCGGAATCGGCTTCCACTTCGAGCTCACGGAGAAGAATCTGGGTCGTTGGCGGTCCTGGTGGAAAGCGGCCAACTACGAGCACCTCATCACATTCTACCTGCTTTCGGTCCTCTCCCTCATGCTGCTGTCGCTGATTTCCTACGCCACGACGCGGCATACCCCCGGCCTGGAGAGAGGTATGGGATTTATCGGCGTCGAAGGCAATTATATCGGCATTCATTACGGGGGAATCTTCCAGCATTTCTTCCATTGGATGGGCATCGCAATCCTGCTCACCACGGAACTCGGACTGCTGGATGCCGGGGCTCGAATATCCACCGATATCATCAAGGTGAACTGGCTGAGGGAAAACGAAAAGTGGTCCGACAACCGGCTCTACTTTTTGCTCCTCTGGATTCAGATCGCGCTCGGTTGTATAATCATGCTGGCGGGGCTGTTCATCGAGGGATTTAATCAGCCACTTGTGCTGCTGGTACTGAGCGCGTCGCTCAACGGTGGCGTCATGTTGCTCTATTCGGTGCTCCTCCTCTGGATGAACAACCGCGTGCTGCGCGGGCCCCTGGCCATGGGGCTGGTGCGCAAAGTGGCTATGTTCTGGGCCTGCGGATTTTTCGGCTACTTCACCGCCATTACACTGATGAACCAACTGCCACGGCTGTGGCGGTAAAATTGGCCGTGTCTCAACGTTCACACTCGCGGCCAGCAATAACCCGCCTCGGGACCCACTAACCTGCGAGTACTGGCTGAGACGTCGGTGAGGTCCGGCGGGAATGTTCGGGCACTTTATTGATCAGATTTAACGCCGCTACTCGATACGCTTCCGCCAAGGTTGGAAAATTCATGACATTATCGAGAAAAATCCCCACTTCGTTTCCGTTTAGCAGTGCCATTTCTCCTAAATGGATAAGATCGGTCGCCCCGTCGCCTACAATCTGGACTCCCAACAGCCTTCGCCCTTCCACATCGCCCACAATCTTCAGAAGGCCATCCTGGATACCCGCGATCTGTCCCCGAGCGATCTCTTCAAAGTCGGCACGACCCACGATTATCTCGCCATATTTCTCCCGCGCCTGCTTCTCCGATAGTCCCACACTTGCCAACTCAGGCACTGCATAAACACCCATTGGGACAACCTCGAAGGAGTGTCCGACTTCAATATTTAAGGCGTGACATATCGCTCTTCGCCCCTGCTCCATGCTGCAGGATGCTAGAGCTGGCGGACCGATCACATCGCCCACAGCATAGATATTGCGAACATTTGTGCGATATTCCTCGTCAACCACAATCTGGCCCCGTCCATCCTGCTCGATGTTCAAATCATCCAAACCGAGTCCTTCGACATTGGCCGAACGGCCCAGCGCCACAAGCATTTTGTCGGAATCGATTACCTCGCCGGATTCCAGTTCTGTCTTCACCTGCGAGACTCCGTCCCATCGCACCGATCTTACCTGCTCTTCTCCCAGATAACGTCCTCCGAATCTTCGAAAACTTGCAACGAATTTACAGGTAATCTCCTCATCGAGAAACATCAGGGGCCGAGGCGCTCTGTCGACCATCGTCACTTCAACACCAAGCAATGAGAATATGGAAGCGTACTCAGATGCGATTACTCCCCCCACCTAAAACGGTTAGTGTCCTGGGAAAGTAAATCATGCTGAGAATGGAGTCGCTATCCAGGACATTCTCATGATCAACCGGAATGTCGGGAGGGGTGCGCGGCCGTGAACCCGAAGCGATCACGATCACATCCCCTTGCAAAGAAACCACGGAGCCATTAACGGAAAGTAGATAGACTTCGTGCGGGCCGACGATTTTGGCACGGCCGTGAAACAGCTCGATCCCGTTATCTTGGAGATGCTTGGTTATAAACGCATTGTGTGCGCCCAGGACCTTATCGAGACGTGCCATGAGACTGGACACTTCCAACTCCTCTCTTATGGCATAGTCGACGACACCGGCGCTTCGCTTAAGACTCACCATGGTAAGCGCAGATTCACGCAGGGTCTTACTCGGAATTGTTCCGCGGTAAACGCAAGCGCCACCGATATTGGGCTCACGATCAACGATGGCCACTTTTTTACCTGCCTTGGCTCCCTGGATGGCAGCTTTCTGCCCACCGGGCCCACTACCGATAACGATGATGTCGAAACGCGCTTGGCCAATCATATCTGCATAGCCGCTACGATCTCAAGTATTTCGCCTTTCCTACCCAGAAGCGCTTCGATGTCCTCAGGGTAGAAGTTCAGATCAGCAAACACTGGATCGTCGATGGCTTTCGCGGTCGGTAGTTTCTCGGGAAAGACGGCCCAAGTTGCGAGCCGATCGGCCAGGTAAGTCATCGCTGTCTGATCGCGGAATTCGGTAGCTTCGGAATAGTTCCGGTAACAGGATATTGAGATCTGCACCGGGCGAGGCAATTTCCACTTCTGCGCCACACTCAACCCGATGGGGCAGTGGAATTCATCCAGCAGTTCATCAATTTCCTCCCTGCTGAGGGAAAGCGCGATCAAATCCTGAATCTCGGCAACTGCCTTTAATACAATGGGCTTCCCTATCGTGTGAAGCAAACCGCAAAGGAACTGACTCTCCACATTGCGACGGCTCATGCGTGCGACTTCCCTGCCGTAGGCTCCCGAGGCAAGAGCATGGTGCAACAGAAATTTCACTTCATCTTCATACCCAGGGACGCGAAGATCTTCACCCTGTACCGAAACGGCCATTGCCATGTCGCTTAGGATTTGCATACCTAAGCGAGTCACGGCCTGCTGCAAGGAAACGATCGTCTCACCGCCTCGATAGGCAACAGAATTGGAAATCCGCAAGAGATGCCCGGCCAAAGCCTGATCCTGATGAATCAGGGAGGATAACTCACCCAATTCCGCATTGGGGTCATTGGAGAGTGACACTACCTGACCCGCAACCTGCGGTAATACCGGCAACCTGAGCTCATCCGAGTCGATCCGTCTCGTCAGGACTTTTCGACAGGTCTCCAAGGCATCACAGTCAGCCCGTGTAATAGTTTCCATAGGCATTACTTCTCTATCTCTTATCGCCCTTTTGTCGGTCCACCTTAACCGATTTTAGCCGATCCATAAAATTGCAGCCATCCCGCGGAATCTGTCGGACTTTGCGATTTAAAGTTCTCTTCCAGCAATTTTCAGTTTCATTTTCTTGTCTCTAGCAGCCTGTCAGATAGAAATTCAGTGAATCTTTCGAAAGAGGGGTAAAGTCCGATCCCCGCTTGCCGGGACCAGTAGTGCTCGCTTAATTGAAGGCCCATTGAAGCCAACCCGTAAATCTGTCAAAAGTCCGCCGTCGAAACGCCCACTCATGATTTACGACGGCGAATGTGTCTTTTGCTGTCGCTGGATTGAGCGATGGAAAGTCATGACGGGCGACGAGATTGATTACGCCCCTTTCCAGGAGGTCGCTGAACGATTCCCGGAAATCCGCCTCGAGGAGTTTACCAAGGGGGTCCAGCTGGTTGATCTCGACGGCGGCGTATATGCGGGAGTTGAAGCTGTCTTCAAGGGTTTGGAGAATCTACCTTTTAGGGGTCTGGGTATTCGGCTCTACCGCGATTGGCCTCTTTTCGCGCGTATTTCAAACGTCGGCTACTCCTTGGTCGCTCGAAACCGCTATTTCTTTTCCGTTTTCACCCGCCTTCTCTGGGGACGAGACGTAACGCCTCCAACTTACCAGTTTTCAAGCTGGCTATTCATCAGGCTGGTCGGAGTCACCGCCCTCTTTGCTCTTATTTCCTATTGGACCCAGGCGGATGGTCTGATCGGAGAGAATGGAATCCTGCCTTTCACGGATCTTCTCCAAAATGTCGACCGACACTGGGAACGAAATGAAGTAGAGGTCTCAAAATACTGGCATTACCCGACTCTCATCTGGCTAAACCAGTCTCAGGAGGCGCTGAATTTCCTCTTCACCTTGGGAATCATCGCTTCGATTCTACTCACTATCGGTGTGGCCGCTCCCATCGCGGCGATTTCCGTATGGGCTATATACCTGTCACTCATGACAGTGGGGAGACCCTTTCTTTCCTTTCAATGGGACATCCTGCTCCTCGAGACCGTCTTCCTCACCATCTTTCTCGTCCCCTTCGTCTGGTGGGACCGACTCTCCACTCGACCTCTACCTTCACATCTGGCCCGCTGGCTCATCTGGCTGCTCCTTTTCAAACTCATGTTCGAGTCCGGTCTGGTCAAACTCACCTACTACGGCGCAAACAGCGAGAATACCTGGCGTGATCTGACAGCCCTAAATTATCACTATTGGTCCCAACCGATACCTTCCTGGACCAGCTGGTACTTTCATCACCTACCAAACTGGATGCACAAGATCTCTCTCTGGTTCATGTTTGCTGCCGAGTTGGCGTGCCCTTTTCTCATATGGTTACCCCGCAGATTTCGAATCGTAGGATTTTTCGGTTTGGTTCTCTTCCAAATTCTCATTGCCGCCAGTGGTAATTATGGATTCTTCAATCTCCTCACAATCGTGCTCTGCGTCCCTCTCATTGATGATCAGAGTTTACCAGATTCACTTCGAAAACTCACCACCGCGCTCCGAAAACCTGGGAATTCTCCCTTCCTCATTCGACTGCCTAGGCTGGTTCTTCTCTGCCCCCTAACGCTCGTGATCGTCTGGATGGGAGCCTACTACCTGCGCAATGACTTTCGCGGTAATCGCCAAAATCGGGAAAAAGTGCAGCAAGATCCTCCGGAGTGGGTTCGCAAAACAAGACAGAAAATCCGCAGACTTCATATCGTTAATCCCTACGGACTCTTTCGTGTCATGACGAAGACTCGTCCCGAGATCATCATCGAGGGGAGCGAGGACGGCCTGAACTGGAAGCCGTATATTTTCAAATGGAAACCGGTCGATCCTACCGCGGCACCGGAATTCATGACCCCACATATGCCGAGACTCGATTGGCAAATGTGGTTCGCCGGCCTGCGTATCGAACGAAATCGGTCATTCCGGACTTCACTTCCATGGTTCTCGCGGCTTATTGAGGAGCTGTCGAACAACAACCCCACCGTCCTTTCACTACTCGAGGAAAACCCTTTCCCCGAAAGTCCTCCACGGTTGATTCGACTCCTTCTCTACCATTACACCTTCTCAGATCCCGAAACGAAAAGAACCACTGGTGCCTGGTGGGACAGAAAATTGCTTGACCACTATACTCTGCAGCTGCGGGTTAACTAGCCCGAACATTTCACAAACCTTCTACTACGACCGCGGATCTCACTGCGTATCAAAGCCTTCCCTTGCACGGCGACCTCAGAGGGTTCCAACACGCTGTCACCCGCCGCCCTGCTGAAAGGCATTGATACGCACCAATCTACGCAGTCTCGCTACGAAGTGTGTGAAATGTCCGGGCTAGAGCCTGTTCGAACAGGGTCTAAATAGAATCTGTTCGAACAGGCACCGAAACGCTCTGGATATACCACTCTCCTCCCAGCTTCACCCACTCTATGAGAAATTGCTGTTCAGCCGTTTCATCACCATCCGGGAAACTGACTTTGGCTTTCGCGCGAATGCTCAAACTGGCCGAATGTTCGCCCGAGGAAATATCCAGGGTGCGCTGCCAAATTGAAATTGAGATCGAATTGGCAAAGTTTCGAAGACTCGCCACGGTACCGGCCACGGCATCCTGGCCGTTCAAAGTCGATTTACCATAGGGGTGCCGTACCTGGCAATTCTCCGTAAAATACAGGGAAGCTTTGCGTGCTCTTGTCAGTCCGGTCAGTCTACCCTCGCTACCGGATTTTTCGATAATTTCAACTATCTTATCGAGCCGATCATAAATACGACCCTCTTCTCCTCCGAATCCAGGAAAGACTACGACGAACGATACCGCCGCCACGGCACCGGCAATCAGACCAACTTTCAAGGACCGATTCATCAGACCGGCGCAATAAACGGAATACCACGTCTATGCCACCGGAGACGCTTTTCGGTGCACCGTACTTCTTCCGCGAAACCGTCCAAAGGTTAAATCCGACTGCTTCCTATTCCTTCATACCAGGCGTATAATAGTTATCAGTGAATGATTGGATCTTCCACGCCGATTTTGATAACACGAGTACTGCCTGGATGTTGTTCTTCACTTCCTCGACGCCCCAAAACGAATCCATTCCCGGTGGGTTCAGCCGGAACACCTGCTGCATCGAGATATTCGCGGTCCTCTTATCCCCACTGCGCCGAATGTTTTTGATTTTGTAGTAGGTAAAGCGTACATCACCTCACAACGCCTCGCCACGCTTCTTGCGCTTCATGAAGGGATCCAGATTCTTCGGATCCAAACTCAGTTTTCGTCCCACCATCCTTTCCCCATCCATTACCGCCTTGGTGTATTGTTTCAGAACAATAACCTCCTGCGCGGTGTGTGCACTCACCATAGTATAGAGGTAGTAGCCTACCACTATCGCGATGAAAATATAGATTAACCTTCTAACCGGTTTTGGAATCATCTCTCAATACCCTCGCTGCTTTTAGATCCCTTCCTTATGTCCGCCTCATTATAACACATTCACAAAAAAAGGAATGGGGTTTTCCCTCCGTTAGTTCCCCAATTGATACCCTAGAATCAATTTCGAGAGTAAAACAAACGTGTAGTCGAATCAAGCAGTTATCTCTCAATTCGCTTAATAACGTTTCCTGGCATTTAATTCGACCTCCTGAAAAGGGCATTTAGTCCCGGGCTTATCCATGCTTAGCGTCATGGCTCATGGTCTTAAAGTTCTTGCGGATTCGGGGAATATTATTGCGGCAATTTCTCACGAAACATCATGAACTCTCCTATCCCTGTAAAGTTCGTCCTCATTACCATGTATGAGCTCGCCCCCGACGATCAGCCCGGCGAGTTCCAGTTTTTCTGCGAATCCCACGGCTTAAAGAAAGTCTATCCGTTACCTGCCGGAGCTTTCGATATCTGGGCCAACGATAAGGGATTGATCGGACTCGTCGTAGGGGTGGGAGCGGCCAAAGCCAGTGCCTCTACAATCGCTCTCGGTCTCGATCCGCGTTTCGATCTCACGAGAGCCTACTTTATGATTGCCGGTATCTGTGGAGTGAATCCGCGCTACTGCTCAATCGGGAGCGTGGTATGGGGCGACTACTGTGTGGATGGCGACCTCGCGCACGAATTCGACCCCAGAGAAATGCCTCAAGATTGGGATACCGGCATTATACCGCTCGGAACATTCGCTCCTTACGCTCCCAGCCAGCGAGGGGAGGAATTCCTCTTTCTTCAGGACGAACTCTACTGCCTCAATAGTGATTTGTGTGACTGGGCCTACCAACTGACAAAGAGTATCGATCTAGGCGATCTCGATACTCCCAATATGGCGGCTTACCGGAAGCGTTACTCTGGTACGCCCGAGGCTCAGAAACCACCTTTCATTCTTAAAGGCGATAATCTCGGAGTGACACGATACTGGCACGGTAGAATTCCTAACGAGTGGGCGGAAAAATGGGTTGACTACTGGACCGAAGGGAAAGGTCGTTTCGTTACCTCCACGATGGAGGATAACGGCACCTTGCGCGCTCTCAAGAATCTCTCAAACGCGGAAAAGATCGACTGGAATCGAGTCCTCCTCCTGCGCAGCGGCAGCAACTACACAATGCAAGCGCCGGACGGCCAAACAGTTCTCGAGAGTTTCAGAGGAGAAGGCGGTGGAGGCGAAACGATGTTTCCGGGTTACATTTCAAGCTTGAGGGCATTAGAGAGAGTCGGAAGCACGGTAATCAATGAGATATTGGATAATTGGGAGAGTTTCGCCGATACTTCCCGCTAGTCCCGGCAAGCCGGGGTACCTGTTTAGCGTTTCTCATCTACCTCTCGTCGGAGACGTTTCCTAGGGGCGAAAATCCCCACTCTTACTCATTTCCATCGATGGGTTTCGTTACGATTATTTTGAAAAAGCGCCCACCCCAAATCTCGATCAATTGCGGTTTAACGGTATGCAGGGCGTCTTTATCGCCCATGGACCGGCGATCCCCTCGACCTCAAATCTACCCGCCTTTCCCAATGTGGAGATCTATGAATTCATGTGCCACCTTTTGAATATCGATCCCGCACCTAACGATGGAACCGGCTGGCTCACAAAACAGCTCTTGAATGGGCCGGACGATCGCTAGCCCGCTTTTCTCACAAATTTCCGAGAACACTATCACGACACAACGTTCCTCTTCGACACGCAGTTACTGGTCGGCCGGGAAAAGCGGCTAGCCCGGACATTTCACACACTTCGTAGCGAGACGGCGTAGATTGCTGCCTGTCAATGCCTTTCCGCAGCACGGCGGGCGACAGTGTGTTGAGACCCTCTGAGGTCGCCGGGCAAGGGAAGGCATTGACGCGCGGTGAGATCCGTCGTAGTAGTAGAAGGTTTGTGAAATTTTCGGGCTAGTTTGAGGCTGTTCGAACAACCTCCAGTTTGGATTTGAGAAAAACTGATAAATATGTAGATTTACTGACACATCTTTCGCCGCGCATCCGCAAGGCGCGATATTGCAGCGGAGACATCGTATCATGTACAGGCCGAGCAGCTTTAAGAGAAAGGACTCGATCGCCTTCGCCAGCGCATCCTTTGCATTGACCGCCACTGTCTTCTTATGCCTCGCTTCCATAAATGTTGTCTCCGGGAAGAGACTTTTAGCTCTGTTCTTAAGAGAAGATACGATAAAGATCAGCTCCGGGGTTCCCGGGGCGATTGTTTCCAGTGATCTAGAGGCAAGTAAAACGAGGATAAATTTTGCGCGACTCAAAGTCCGCACACCGGGATCGGTGGTGCATGAGCGAGATCGGGCAAAGAAAATTAAAATAACAATTCCCGAATTGGCGTTGTCTCGCAGAACCGGTCTCTCAAGAAAGGAATTGGAGGAATTTGTATATGATTCCAGCAAACTTGACACTTCGCCGTTTCCTATCGTTCGCTATAACCTGAGATATCCTTTTGAACTCAAATCAGAATGGATCGAAGGCAGTGTCGTCGCCCTCATCTCAGTCGATGAGGCAGGACAGGTCTACAAGGTTGAGATCGAAAATTCAGACAATCCCCTCTTCTCCCACAGTGTTCTGGAGGCGCTCTTAAAATGGCGATTCGTTCCCGGCAGAGTGGCAGGAAGGAATGTAAAATTTAAAATGCGTCAGCCGATACGATTCAGCCTGGTCGAAAACAAAGAGGACACAGATTCCTATGCTAAGGATGTTACCACCTTGCAATGAAAACTGAGCCCGAATCCACATCCGGGGATGGCCCCATGGACACTCTTCAATTCAGCGGGGTCGGGATTACCGGCATCCATCACCATTCCGTCGGTACCACCGATCTTGAAAGAGCGCGTCGATTTTACGCGGATATCCTCGAGATGGAGGAGGTTCCCTATCCGTCTACTTTCGATTTTGAAGTTGCCTGGTATAAACTGGGAGATCAACAGCTTCATCTGATGCTGAAAGACGAGCCGGATACCCAATCGCCCCGCCATATCGCCCTCTTTCTGAAAGATGCCAAAGCCGCCCGTGTTGCCCTTGCCAGCAAAGGTGTCGCTATCGAGGAAACCGTAGATATTCCTGGAGCTGATCGATTTTTCATCCAAGATCCCGACGGCAACCGCATCGAGCTTATCGAATGGCAAATTCCCTGGGGCGAAGGTCCCATGTAATTTTGTGGAGATTTGAGAGGGACTCTCGGTGCGTATTTAGCGTGATGGCTTATGGTTTTAAGGTTCTTGCAGATTTATTCGCCGATCGTGCCAGAAAGAGTCTCTCGAAGCGGAAGGGGCGTTCCTTACTCAAGATCGCCATCGGTGTAGCTGCACCTGCAATTGAAAGTTGGCTGCTATGTTCCTCATCCAAATCTATACCGGAAGCAACATGGCTCAAAGACCTCAAAGGCAAACGTGATCCGTATTGGAGGAGGCGATTGAAAAAGAGACTCTACGGGACGGAAAGGCCAACACTGGTACTCGAAACCGAAAAGATGACTGAAGCCGCGAGAACACTCGCTACCAAAATCGATCTCCTAGAAAAACAGTTTCCCATCGGCTTTGGTCCCCTCGCGGGAGAAATTCGCTCCTTGAGATGACTGCAGGGAGAAGAAATTATCCTGATTCGGCTAAAAAATCACCGCGTTCGCAAGAACGTGGTCCCGCATTCCGCGACGGCGACTTCTTCACCGGAATCTATCCTCTATCTTCTACCTCCGTATCGCATACCGCATATTCCTTCTCATCAGCGTGCATCCACACAATACAATTGCGCTGAATCTGTGGATCAATCGCTATCTATTTCCGATATACTTCCCGCTTTCATCAGCGCCATCCGCGGTCAATTCATCCTCCACTCACAACCGCTACTCAACCAGCATCATTCGAGAGCGGCCAGGAGGCGCTCGATTTCAGCGCGTTTTTCACAATTTGCCGCCATCTGATTTCGCGCTCCCTCCACCACATCCTTTGGCGCTTTAGAAAGAAAAGCCTCATTTTTGAGGCGAGATTCAGCTCCGGAAATGATCTTCTCAACTTTTGAGAGTTCCCTGTTTAGCCGCTCTTTCTCGGCCTCCACGTCCACAGCGCTGGCAAGATCCAGGTAGATTGTAGCCAACTCGGTTACCACGGCGGGCGCGCTCTGAGGTTGCGAATCGATTCGGCGAAAAACCACCGCTCCGGCCAGTCGTTTGACTATATTGATATCCTCCTCCAGAACATCCTTTCCGTCCACAACGTAGTAAAACGTTACGTCCCGACGATTCGAAAGGTCATGATCCGCCTTCAGGGCGCGTGCTTTCGATATCATATCCTTGACCCGCTCAACATGATTGACCATGGAGCCATCGATCCTGAGAAGGGCTTGAAGATCATCGGCCCGCTCCAGGATCGTCTCCTGTAGAAAGTCCCTCTTTCCTTTATAGCCCAAGCCGCACCACAGTTCTTCACTGATATGGGGCACAACGGGATGGGCCAGGAGAAGCACCTGCCGGATCACCAGGTCCTGGATCGCCAGGCAGTTATCCTTCAGATCCTCACTCTGCATTTTTTCCTTGGAAGCTTCCAGATACCAGTCGCAGAAGTCCCCCCAGAAGAAAGTGTGAAGGGCCTGAGTTATCTGTTGAACTTCGAATTGAGTGAATTGCCGCTCCACTTCCCTCATCGTCTTGACCGTTGCGGCCAGGATCCAGTGGTCGAAGCTATCGCAGAGGTCCCAATGGAGACGTCCGAGGATGGATTCCAAAGAACTGTTGTCCAAGACGGGGCCGGACAATTGGCGAAATCGGCACGCATTCCACAGTTTGTTGCAAAAATTGCGCCCGATCTCCAACCGCTGTTCGGCAAAAATAATATCCTGACCGGAAGGAGCGATATTGAGAATACCGAAGCGTGTTCCATCGGCGCCAAACTTATCGAATATCTCAAATGGATTCGGTGAGTTTCCCAAGGATTTCTGAAACTTCTTACCCTCCTTGTCACGAAGAAGCCCATGCATATACACATGGCGAAAGGGTATGCGCTCCCGAATCTCATCATCGGTCAGCTTTTCCTTTTCCCCACCGTAGATCTCGAGACCAGACATAATCATCCGCGCCACCCAGAGAAAAATTATGTCAAAAGCGGTAACGAGCACGTCCGTCGGATAGTAGTAGTGGAGTTCCTCGCTCTCCTTTTCGCTGGGGTTCGGCCAACCGAATGTGGCGAAGGGCCAAAGATTAGAGGAGGCCCAGGTATCGAGAACATCCTCATCCTGCTCCCAATTCTCGGGATCATCCGGGCCATCCACTGAAACGTGCCAGCTTTTCGGGTCGTTACGATCGGATCCCTTTCTATACCAGACGGGAATGCGCTGACCCCACCAAAGCTGCCGGCTGATACACCAGTCTTTTATGTTATTCAGCCAATGCAGGTAGACCTTTTCCCAACGTTTGGGATGAAACTGGATAAAGCCCATCTCAATGGCCCTCTTTGCCTCCTCCACTTTGGGATACCTGAGCCACCACTGATCGGTCAAGCGGGGTTCAATAATCACATTAGTGCGTTCTTTAATCCCGACGTTATGCTCGTAGGATTCTTCCGCCACAAGCAGCCCCATCTCGCGGAGTTTATTCGCCGCCACCTCGCGCGCCTCAAAGCGATCCATGTCGGCGAAAGGCTCACCCGCGAGATCGTTGAGGGTGCCGTCGGGGTTCATTATGTCGACCACCGGCAACTTGTGCCGTTGACCGATCTCGTAGTCAACCGGATCATGTGCCGGCGTAACTTTGAGGACACCTGTGCCAAACTCTCTGTCGACAGAATCATCGGCTACGATGGGTATCTTTTCGCGCGGGAAGGGTCGCCAGGCATGTTTGCCCACAAGATGCCGATAACGTTCATCGTCAGGATGCACTGCTACTCCTGTGTCGCCCATGAGCGTTTCCGGGCGTGTCGTTGAAATTTCGAGGTAATTGCCGGGCTCTTCCGCAATCTCGTAGCGAATCTTATACAGAATATCCTTCAGTGGGGTCATGATCACTTCTTCGTTGCTCAGGGAGGTCTGACTGTCCGGACACCAGTTTGTCATGTACTTTCCGCGGTAGATGTAGCCCCGCTTGAAGAACTCGACGAAAGAATGGAGGACGGATTTTTGGTAACTTTCGTCCATCGTGAAGACCGTGCGGTCCCAATCGCAGGAGGCTCCCAATTTGCGCAACTGTTCGAGTATGATTCCTCCATGCTCCTCACTCCAATCCCAACACCGCTCGATAAATGCCTCACGCCCAAGATCGCGCCTGGAGAGCCCCTCTTCTCGCAAAGCCTGTTCAACTTTTGCGTGCGTCGCGATACTGGCGTGGTCCGTGCCCGGCATCCAGACGACAGATTTACCCTCCAAACGGGCCCTCCGGATGAATAAGTCCTGAAGCGTATTGACCAGGACATGCCCCATAGTCAGAACGCCCGTCACGTTTGGTGGTGGAATTACAATACTATAGTGTTCCCTGCTCGAATCCACGCGACCGGCAAAGGCGCGTTTGTCGAGCCATTCCCGATACCATTTCGGTTCGACCTGTTTAGGGTCGTAAGCTTTGCCAATTTCCGCCATACGTCCAATTGAATAATCGAAGGTATCCAACGAAATGGCTTACCTCTCGCTGTCAAGGAAAAGACCTTGGACGCTAGGAGCCTGTCGGACCCTAAGTCCGACAGATTCCTGGGCCAATGTGCGCCAAGTTAAAGAATAACCAATTAATGGAAGATCCTCTCTTTCCCAGGCTTCGCCTTCATGCGGAGCGTAGACTGAAATTTGAGCCGGAAACAAAAAGGGCTCGGATTTTTGGCGCCTACAAGGATTTTCTGAGACTGGAGAATCAGATGATTCTGAGGTATCATCGCAAAGGAGACAGCGGATCGCGGGTGGCCTTCGCACGCTCCTGCGTTATCGATGTCTTGATCCAAAATCTCTTTTCGCACGCCATCGGGACATTTCGTCGGGAAAATGGTAAACCACCATGTTCCGTGGCAGTCGTGGCCCTTGGGGGATATGGTCGAGCCGAACTGTGCCCTCATAGCGATGTCGATATAATGTTCCTTTATCCGGACGGGGTGAGAAAACGAAAGTTGGCCCCGCTGCAAAGAGCACTTACAGAGACAATGCTCTACATGCTATGGGATCTTAAGCTGAAGGTTGGGCATTCCACTCGCAATCTCTCCCATACTATTGAGGATGCGAGAAAGGATATTGAGACCAAAACCGGGCTTCTGGAAGCTCGCTTTTTGACTGGACATAAGACGCTCTTCCAGGAGTTCAAACGCAGATACAAAAAGTTCTCTCGGGAAGATAAACCAAAGGCCTATCTCAAGGCGCGAATCGATGATCAGACTGCCCGTCGTCAGAAGTACGAAGACACCGTGTTTCTACAGGAGCCCGAGATTAAGAAAGGTGTCGGTGGGCTGAGAGAATACCACAATGTTCTCTGGATGGCTCAGATTAAACTGGGGATCGATACCATGGAGAAACTATTCCACCGAAAGTTTCTGCGCAAAGAGGAATATCGCAAACTCGTAAACGGTTACGATTTTCTCCTCAAGGTGCGTCACGAGCTTCATTTTCGAAGCGAACGTCCTACGGATCTTCTCAACCTCGAAAAGCAACCACAGGTAGCCTGGGGCATGGGTTACAGACAGAGAGATGTTTTCAAGCGTGTGGAAGCGTTTATGCGGGATTATTACACCCATGCAAAAGACATTCATCAGATCTCGAAGATTCTCGGAAAGAAACTCACCTTCACAGAAGATCATTCCGAACCCAAAAGATGGAAAATTCGCCCTTCCGTCTTCATACGGAAGAACAGAATCGACGGATTTATCCAACAGGGTGAAACCCTAACCTATCAGGATAGCGAAGTGTTTAATGCTGACCCGGAACGCCTCATCCGCGTCTTCCGCCATAGTCAGCAGTTGCATGCTGAACCGGACCTGAAGTTGAGTAGCCTCATAACCGAGTCTCTTCCCCTCCTAACTCGAAAAGTTGTAAACTCCCCCTCCGCGAATATGAGTTTCCGTGCTATTCTCCAAACGGTTGGCGAGGTCTACCCTTCCCTGAACAAGATGCATGAACTGGGAGTACTGCAGCGCATTCTTCCAGAGTTTGCCGGCCTCAATTGTCTTGTTCAGCACGAATATTATCACCGGTATACCGCGGATATTCACACTCTGAATACAATCCGTGAGCTGGATCGAATCTTTACGGGTCAATCGGATTACTTTGAAGCGTATAGCCGCGAGATTCATGAAACACGTTATCCGAGCCTGCTTTACACAATGTTGCTGCTACATGATATCGGAAAGGGCGCCACCATACCGGGTCATGCCGAAACCGGCGCCGGTTTGGCGGAGATTGCCCTCAGCCGCATGCAACTCGCACCCAATTTCAAAGAACAAGTCGTCTTTATTGTAAGAAACCACCTGGAAATGGCCCGCTATTGGCAAAGATTCGATAGTGAGGATCCGAAGACAGGCAAAGCCTTCGCCAGGATTGTAGGAAATGAGGAGTCGCTCCGCTATCTCTACGTCCTTACCTTCTGCGACACCCGCGGAACCGCCAACAGCCTTTGGAACGGGTACAAGCATATGCTCCACAGCCAGCTCTTTCACAATACTCTTAGACAATTGGGTAACAGAGCGGCTCGATCAAAAAGGCGCAGGCAAAAACAGAAAGTCTCAAAGGAGCAGATCAAAAATAAGGTTCCGGGTCTTTCCACTCAGGAAATCGAGGCGCACTATAAGCATCTGCCGGAGAGCTATTTCGCGGACAAAAGCGTCAATGAGATCGCTTACCACTTACACATGGTAAACCGATTCCTGAATCATCTCAACGAAGCCGATAAATGGGAAACCCTCGTACCCATCGTGGACTGGCAGGACGACCTCAATCTGAGCATGACGGTTGTCAACATCGTTACCTGGGACCGGCCCGGGCTGTTTTTCAAACTGGCTGGCGCTTTCAGCGTCGCGGGTGTGAATATATTGAGCAGTCGAGCCCTCAGCCGGGCCGACAACATCACACTCGACACCTTTTATGTCTGCGAACCGGGAGGTGGGGCAGTCCGTGAAAAATCGGTCAGGAAGATCTTCCAGGAGAGTCTTGAAATCGCTCTACTCAAAGAAAAAGACCTGCTCCCCAGAATACACGCTCAGGCGAAAAAGCTTCGTCGTCCCAACTATCTCAACCGCAAGAAGACCTTGCACGCACCTATTCCGCCCAAAGTCGATCTCTACTTCGAGCCCTCCATTGACCAGGATATCGTTGAAATCCAAACAGCTGATCGAATCGGAATACTCTATCGAATCGCAAAAGCAATTTATGACCACGGCTTTGATATAAAATTCGCGCGTATCCTGACGGAGAGCGGCATCGCCGTAGATTCCTTCCACCTCGATAATATCGACAAAACAATAATGGATAACAAACCCGACCTGGCCGCACTCGAGGAAAGCCTTAAGGCTATAGTCCTCGATTCCCCCAAGTAGCCTCTTCATTTCCTCGGGCTTAAACTCTCCGTGGTCCTCTGTGCTTCCCCTGGCACGGCGCAGCGGAGCGGAGACGGCTCGGTGATCTCTCCTGCCCTGAGCCCCGTCGAAGGGGTGACCCCTCTTCTCTCTCTCTCTTCGGCCTTCAGTTTCCTGCCACGTTCAGAAAAGTGGCCCAGGACTGGTCGATGTCGGAACCCAGGACGAAGTTTATGAAAGGACGAAATTTTGGCCGAAAGGGCTTTCGCCGCAAACGCATTCCCGCCTCATGGGGATAGCGGTTTCCCTTGCGGGTGTTACAGCGGTGGCAGGATGTCACGATATTTTCCCAAGTCGTTCGACCTCCGCGATCACGCGGAATTACATGATCGAGGTTCAAGTTTCGGTGCGGAAATATGCGACTGCAATACTGGCACGTGTAGGCATCCCGGTCAAAGAGGTTCTGGCGGGTGAATTTCATCTCCTTCATCGGAAGCCGGTCGTAATAATTCAAGAGGAGAATCTTCGGTATTCGAATATTTAAATTGACGGTGTGGACAGTATCTCGCCATTTCGATTTCGGTTGGGCAATCGAATACTCGATCCATTCACTCGAATTCAACACCTGAAAGTCTCCCTCCGAGGAATGAATCACTTTCGCATGGTCTTGAAAGAGGATGGCAAACGCTCGTCTCGCTCCCACAATATTTACCGCCTGCCATAGGCGGTTGAGCACCAGAACGCGTTGTGACAAGCAATCCTCCATGGCGCGCCCATAGTAAAATTCACTTCAATTCTGTCCAGAAAATTCATCAAAACAGGCCTGCGACAGTAGGGGGATGTTAGGAATTCTAAGTCCGACAGATTCCTAAGTCCTCGCTTGACTTCCCATTCGAATCAGCCGAAGGACTTCTCGTCGAATCGACGTATCGAAGACAGCCTTTGAGAATTCCAGTCAAGCCTGCGTTCCTTCTGATTCTGCTCTATTTCTTTCTCCTCAGCATCGGGATGATGGGGACGGCCTTCAAAATGCTGGGAGGTGATTCTTCTCAGGGCATGTTGCAAGTCGCTACTGCTAACCCGTTTGTTGGACTGTTCATAGGCGTTCTCGCCACCAGTCTAGTTCAATCGTCTTCCACCGTGACCTCCATGGTCGTGGCCATCGTCGCGAGCGGTAGTCTCAGTGTCACCGCCGCCGTTCCGATCATTATGGGCGCCAATATCGGCACCACCGTTACCAATACCCTCGTCTCCCTTGGCCATATCACCCAGGGTCACGAGTTTAGAAGAGCTTTCTCTGCCGCCACCGTACACGACTTCTTCAACCTCTTCGCAGTCGCTTTACTCCTTCCGCTTGAGATCGCGACGCATTTTATCGAAGAGACTGCCACCCTCGTGACTTCATTCATACAGGAAGCAGGTGGTTTCAAATTTTCGAGCCCTGTAAAGGTGATAACGAAGCCCATAATAGACTGCCTTCGCGATTTCCTTGAAAGTGTCACAAACAGCGAACTTGTGACGGCCTGGATTCTGCTTACTCTCTCCTGTCTCCTTTTGTTCGGCTGCCTCATACTCCTCACCAAAACCCTCAAGAGCATGATGCTCTCTCGATTGGAGGTCTTCTTCGATCGGTTAATCGGCAAGAGTTTTTTCATTGGAATCGCACTCGGAATGTTCATCACAGTCCTCGTCCAATCTTCATCCATAACGACGTCCCTGATCGTCCCCATGGCAGGGGCGGGCATCGTCGGACTGCGTCAGATTTTTCCGGTTACCCTTGGCGCCAACATTGGCACCACCATTACCGCTCTCCTCGCAACGCTCGGCACAACGGGGCGTCCGGAGGCTGCCCTCACCATCGCCCTCTGTCATCTTCTCTTTAATCTCCTCGGCATCCTCATCATCTATCCCATTCCCGCTATTCGCAATATACCCATAAAGGCTGCTGAGTCACTGGCTGAAATCGCTGTCAAATCGAAGAGAGTTGTGGTAATTTACCTCCTTGGCGTATTCTTTGTCGTGCCCGGCTTGCTTGTCTTCGTGACTGTGAAACTGTTTTAGGAAGGATTCGAAATCATGCTCAAACAACTATTCTCTATCTGGCGGCAACACGACCTCCTCTCCCAATCGGTAGATCAATTCAACGAGATGCTCGAATCGCTTCACTCCATGTTCGGCTGGTCGATGGACTACGTTTGGAATTACGAAGAAGGCAAATCCTCAGAGGACATCTATAAAAAAGACATATCAATAAACAAGACGGAACGGCGCATTCGAAAGCGGCTCGTTGAACACCTCAGTATACAACCGGGAGACTCAACAAATCAGTGTCTCGTCTTTATGAGTATCACCAAGGATGCCGAACGCATCGGTGATTATTGCAAGAATCTGCTGGAAGTTGCCGTACATTACGGAAAACCTTTCCCAGAGGACAGCTATGTGGAAGCCTTGAAGAACATTCAATCTCAAGTCGAGGAGATGTTCGCGAAGACCGCTGACTGCTTCCGCAACGACAGCGTGGAAATCGCAAATTCCGTGCACCACATGAAGACGAGCCTTGGTAAGGACTGCGAAGACTTTATTCTGCGAATATATTCCAGCGGGGACTTGGATGTGCCCACCGCCGTTTCTTACGTGCTCATCTCACGGTTTTTTAAAAGGGTGATCAGTCACCTCGGTAATATATCAACCTCCGTATCCATGCCGGTTCATAAACTGGACTACTATGACGAAAAAGTCCTTTAGTCCGGAAAAAAGTTTATGGCAGTATCACACAGAAAACTTTCGGGATGGTACCTCCAGATCGCGCAGAACCTTGACGCCGGTCTACCATTACCCGAGGCGTTGAGCTTAGCCAAAGGTCCACCTAAATCCGATGTCGCTCACTTGGTCGGAAAACTTCAGGCCGGCCTCTCGATCGACTCTGTTCTCCAGGAAGCGCCACGCTGGTTGCATAAGGCCGACTGTTATCTCCTGTCCGCGGCCAGCAACAGTGGGCGCATGCCGGATGCCTTCCGCAAACTGAGCGTCAAGCACAAGCAATCGGCAGAGAATCTCTATAAGGTCATTGTCGCCACGCTTTATCCATTGGCCGTCTTGCACTTCGGGATCTTTCTTTTTCCTGTCTTTAACCTGGTTGAATTCGATGCCGATGCCGGGATGCAGTTTCATTTCGACGCCTACGCTCGGAACGTCCTCGTATTTCTCTTGCCGGTCTGGGCTTTCATGGCGGTTCTTATCATTCTGACCAAGACGAACAACCCCGTCATCCCTAGACTCATGCTTATCCTCCCGGGGCTGCGCGGATATCGAAAGAACCAGGCTCTTGCCGATTTCGCTTTCTCGCTCGAGTCGTTTATAAACGCCGGCACACCCATGGTTGAAACCTGGTTTGCCGCCGGCTTGGTGTCGGGTGACCCCGCCACGGAAAAAGCTGCCCTATCGATGACCGAAAAGATCAAGGCAGGTCAGGCTCCGGGGAAATACATCTCCGATTACTCCGTCTTTCCAAGTGACTTCGCCGCCCTCTACACTACCGGCGAGCAGACCGGTCAACTGGATGCCAACCTCGCACTCCTTAACCGTCAATATCAGGGAAATGCTACCAAGAGCCTCGCCCAGGCGAGTTTCTGGTACCCCAAACTCATCTTTCTTGTTCTGGCATTTTACGCGGGCTATAAGATTATCGCCTTCTACAGCCAATACCTCGGCGGCGTCATGAAGATGCTGGAGTGATGCCGGACACCATACAGAAAGAACAACCCGAATATTTCATATGCCCCAATTGCGGCTCCGAAGTGCGCGTGGGCGCCTCCTCATGTCCTGACTGTGGTTCGGATGATCGGACCGGGTGGAGTAAGGAGGCAGAAACCTGGTCCACCGAAGTCCCTTCCGGTTACGGCGACGATGACTCTTTCGATTATGAGGAATTTGTACAACGCGAGTTTGGGGAGGATTCGGGCGCGCCTCCGAAACTTGATTTTAAACAGCTATTCTCCTGCCTCATCATTGTAATCCTAATTATCGCACTTTTTCTCTACCTGATGTAGAAATCAGTCGGATTTAGAATCATATTCAATTCATAATTAATCCGGTTGCCACACCATGAGGAGAATGTCATTGCGAGGAAGGATGACGAAGCAATCCAGGGATTTGGCCTTGAGGAATTTGGAATTGCCTCGCTCTTCCGTGCAGCACACTTCATCCCGCCAGGAGGGATGAAGTGTTTGTTTGTACCTCCCGCTCAGCTGGTTCGTATTATTTCTCTTCCATAAAAAGTCTGACAAATTCCCAAGCTTCGAGGGTCCGGAAACTAATCGAGATTGACCGCATTTTGGATCGAGTTACCTTTTGAGACATGCTTATCGCGATTCTCCTGGGCAGCTGTGTCTTCTGTTATGTCGCTTACAGATTTTACGGCGATTTTCTCGTCAAACGCTGTGGACTTGACGACAACATCGAAACTCCGGCCTGTTCCATGCAAGACGGTGTCGACTATGTCCCAACGCGCACTTCCGTTCTCTTTGGGCATCATTTCTCTTCCATTGCCGGCGCCGGTCCTATCGTTGGGCCGATCCTCGCCGGGATTTATTTCGGCTGGGGTCCCACCTGGATATGGATCCTGATTGGCGCAATATTCGTAGGGGGGGTCCACGATTTCGGCAGCTCCTTCATGTCTGTGCGCTCGCGTGGTCGTTCCATCGCCGAGACGATGCGCAATACCGTCGGTGAAGGAACGGGAAAACTCTTTATGGTTTTCGTCATCCTCGCCCTCATATATGTCATAATTGTCTTCCTCGATCTCACCGCCCTGACTTTCACCACCAAGGGGGCAGTCGCCACCGCTTCGGCATGGTTCGTTCTCGCCGCGCTCGCTTTCGGCTTCGCTATCGCGCGAACCAGGTTTTCTCTTAAGAGCACTGTCCTCGTTTTTGTCCCTTTGACGTTCCTGGGTTTATGGGTGGGTCATGCCTTTCCAGTTCCCGAGATGGGCAAGAATTTCTGGATCGTGGTCGTCCTCGGCTACTGCTATGTGGCCGCTATTCTGCCTATCCAGGTCCTCCTGCAGCCGCGGGATTTTCTGAGCTCCACTTTTCTCTACGCCATGCTCATTCTTGGAATTGTCGGTCTCCTCTTTGCCAACAAACCCATTCAGCTCGATTTCTATATCGGCTGGAATCATGAGAAGGCAGGAATGCTCATCCCCATCCTTTTTATCACCGTGGCCTGCGGCGCCTGCAGTGGATTCCACAGCATCGTGGCCAGCGGCACCACTGCCAAGCAAATCAAAGTCGAGACCGATATTCGCCGCATAAGCTACGGGGCCATGCTCGTTGAAGGCGTCCTCGCTACTTTCGCTCTCGCCTGTGTGGCCGCACTATCCGCCGGCAGCGTCCAGGGTAAGACTCCTCCCGCAATTTTCGCCGAAGGATCCGCTCTCTTTATGAGTTCTCTCGGTATCCCCCAGGATTACGGGCAGGAATTCACCTTTCTTGCCGTCAGCACTTTTCTCCTCACCACTCTGGACACCTGCACCCGTCTGACTCGCTTCCTCGTCGAAGAACTTCTCAATTGGCGAAGTGCCACCAGCCGCTACCTGGGAACTTTTCTCGTCCTTATCCTACCCGGAATATTCGCCTTCCAGACTTTCAATGGTGAACCGGCCTGGAAGGCCATCTGGCCGCTTTTTGGTTCTACCAATCAGCTTCTCGCTGCGCTCGCCCTCGTCACTTTTATTGTATTTCTCAAGGCCAGACGCATAAAGTTCGGCTTCGTCGTCATCCCTGCTATCTTCATGGTGCTGATGCCGATGGCTGCCCTTGTCCTCATGTTCACCAATGATCAGACAGCTACTCCTCTCAGAGCCATCGCACTCCTCATGTTCCTCCTCGGACTCTTCGTTGTCGCCATGTCCGTCAGATTTGTCGCTCGCCCCTACGAACCGGAACTTACGGAAACCGCAGGCACCGAAGCCTGACTCGTCCCAGCCCGCATAATTGACACGTAGATTTCTTGGGAATTTTCCCCACGGTGGGCTTCGCCCCATCCCACGGTACTTGCCAGTATCCTTCGCTCCACTCATGGAATAGAGACTCGGTTGAACTTTCATCCTTCACCGACCGATAACTGCCAGGAACAGTGGTATGGCTACTGCATCCGTGGGTCTTTCTATCTTTCCCTCATCCGAAGTGTTCGTTATTCGTCTATATACGAACAAACATTCCGCCCTATCGAAGGCGATTGAGACAATGGCGTGAGAGTAGACACCATCATCGTAGGTCAGGGGTTGGCGGGGAGCCTGTTAGCCTGGAACCTCAAGCGGCTCGGCAACCGCGTTCTTGTAGTCGATAAGTACCACGAAGAATCGGCCTCGATGGTAGCGGCGGGGATTGTGAATCCCATCACCGGTCCACGACTCACGCCCTGTTGGCAGCTGGAGTTGCTCCTGGCCGAAGCGCGTCATGCCTACGGGAGGCTTTCTGAGGAATTTGATAGACGCTTTCTTACGGAATGCCAGCTTGTCCGGCTATTTAGAAATGAAGAGGAGCAGCATCTCTGGATGCATAAACGCACGCAATCTGGAACGGCGAAATATCTCGGTGCAATGAGAACCCCGGGATGGAAACCTGGAATAATTGATGATCCCTTCGGCAGCTTTACACCTGGCGGGAGCGGCTATCTAAGAATCGCCGAACTCCTTGTCCGAATCAGGGAATGGCTGAAAAACGACGAGAGCCTCGTAGAAGCATCCTTTCAATATGACCACCTCGCATTAACGTCGACAGGGGTAAAATGGAAAGACTGGGAAGCCAGGCAACTGATTTTCTGCGAAGGTTATCAGGCTATTAATAATCCCTATTTCAACTACCTTCCATTTAAATCCTCCAAAGGGGAAGTTTTAGAAGTGATCGCAGCCAAGGGTGAACTGCCTGAGGTTATAATCAACCGGGGCAAGTGGCTCTTGCCTTTAGGAGAGGGCCGATTCAAAGCAGGATCTACGTTCACTTGGGATCCAATCAACTGTGAACCGACCGAGGAGGGCAAAGCCGAAATCCTGAGCGAATTGAACAGCTTCATTAAAGTACCTTTGGATGTCGTGGGACATGCGGCCGGAGTGAGGCCGACCATGAAAGATCTTCGCCCCATCCTCGGAATGCACCCGAAACATCCCCATATCGGCATTCTCAATGGGCTGGGAGCCAAGGGTGCGCTAATGGCACCCTATTTCGCAGCCCAATTCGCCTCCTCCCTCGCACAGCGCTACGAGATCGACCGTGAGGTTGATATTAGCAGATTCGCCCATCTCCTTTAACCCGCCTATTTCACACTTTTCAGAAGCGTGGATGGCAAGGCCCAGGCGAAATCACCTGCGGGCGCGCACTACTGTGCGTAACCGCGCGGGATTTCTGTCCCGCTCAGCGGGGCAGCCACGCCGCGCTTGTGGATACATGCGGGTTAAAGACCTCCCTCCAATATCCGACTTACATCGCACAATCATGAGCTATTCTGCTGGAAAAGGAATGAATTCAAAAAATCAGGACGAACACCAATATTACAGCGGCATTCCCTTATCAGAGAATGACATTGCCTTTATTCAATGCACATTCGGACACGATATTCTCACCTGCGACGATTTAAATACCATCCTGAGCGACGAGACACTGCGTGATTCCCTCCTCGACAGTCGTCGTCTCTTTGATGCCGTCACGAAAGACCCGGATGAACTCGATATTTCCGAGTACTTCTTCTACAACGTACTCTCGCGTCAGGCAGCATTGCAGGCCGGCTTGAAAGACTCAAAATTTGCGGAGAATGTTTCTCTGTCGCTTCTTGAGATGGCGGACCTTCACCACGCTGACCTGAAGAGCGCCACCATAACGGCGAGTTCGAAACTCCTTCCGGTTAATCTCTCAATTCTCGTCAGGGACATCCCCGGCTCGAAGAAGGTGTTTTTGCGAGCGCAAATAGGTCAGCTCAAACTTGTGTTTGACGGCCAGCTCCAAAATTCGGCCAGAGTAAACAGTCCCCGAAGCCCTTTTCTCGACGAGGACCAGGAAGGATAACGATCCGTTCCGGCACGCCGAGACGGGGACTTACCAGGTGAAATTTCCCTCTCTCTGTCACAAAGGCTGGACAAGCGCCAAGCGCATTGTACTATTGGTGGGATCAATTTCTCCACCATGAAAATTAAACCATCTATTGCCGAGCTCATCGGCACCTTCACTCTCTGTTTTATCGGTGCCGGATCGATCATCGTTGATTCCCATACAAACGGCGGAGTCGGCCTTCTCGGGATTGCGCTGGCGCATGGCCTGGCACTCTCTGTTGCCGTCTCCGCTACCATGAATATTTCAGGTGGTCAGATTAACCCGGCAGTCACTATCGGCCTAATCATTGCAGGAAAGGAGAAGGTTCCACAAGGTGTCGCCAATATAGCCGCACAGCTCATTGGCGCTGTTATCGCGGGTATCCTGCTTAAGACCCTCTTCCCGGCGGCGGCCGGTGAGGCCACTCATCTGGGAACTCCCGCCCTTGGTGCCGACATAAGCGCAGGTGTCGGCCTCACTCTTGAAATTATCGCTACTTTTCTTCTCGCCATGGCCATATACGGTACCGCCGTAGGAAGCAGAGCGCCCCAGGGTATGGCGGGTTTCGCGATCGGTTTGACGATTACTTTTCTTATCCTCGCGATCGGTCCGCTCACCGGCGCAGCCATGAATCCCGCCCGCCATTTCGGCACAGCGGTTGCGTCCGGTTATTTTGAAAATATATGGATTTATTGGATCGGCCCCATCGTCGGTGCGACGTTAGGATTTCTCGTCTTTGCCAGAGTGCTCGAAGAAGAACCCTCTGAATAATTTAGACAAGCTGCACCGGATCGACATCGATGACGTCGACAACGTCTTTATCCATCTTGAATTTCTCTCTCAACGCGGTTAGAGAAGAAACGGCCTTGGACACGTTTCGCACAAAATACCAGATCTGGAACCGATAGTTGTCCTTGATCTTTTCTCGCGGAGAGGGGGCCGGGCCGCGAATCTCCAGGGCGCTCCCAATCTCCGATTCCACTCGCCGCGCCCATTGTTCCGCGTAGAATTCGACTTTGTCAGGATTCCTCCCGCGAAAAACATGGTGGATCAAGTGGCGGAAAGGCGGATAACGGTACTCGCGCCGATGTGAGAGCTCTTCGCTGCTGAACCCTTCAAAGTCTCCATGCCGCGCAAACTGGATCGGAGAACTGAAGGGTAGAAAGCTCTGCACGACTACCTCACCTGAACGATCACCCCGCCCGGCTCTTCCCGCTACCTGGACGATTAGCTGGAAGCACCTCTCGGCCGCTCGAAAATCAGGAATCTGGAGAGAAAGATCGGCATCGATAATACCAACCAGCGTCACGTTGGGAAAGTCCAATCCCTTTGCAATCATCTGAGTCCCCACTAAAACATCGATTTTACCAATACGGAAATCGGCAAGAACTCGGCGAAACAAATTCCGCTTCTGCATGGCATCGGTATCCATTCTCACTATTCGCGCTCCAGGGAGAAGCCGCTGCGCCGATTCCACGACTCTCTGCGTCCCCTGCCCGCGCCATCGGATTTCAAGCGAGTCGCATTGAGGACAACAACGGGGAGCCGGCTGCTCGGACCCGCATATGTGACAGCGTAAAATCTCGCCCACACGATGGTAAGTTAGTGTTATGCTGCAGTGCTCACATTGCGCTACGTATCCGCACTCAGAACACAACATTCTGGAAGAGTATCCACGGCGATTGATAAAGAGAATACTCTGTTCTCTTTTTTCATAGCGCTCCCGCATCTTCTCTGCCAGTAGTGTCGAAACCGTGACGGCGCCTTTGCGACTGATCAGCTCGCGTTTCATGTCCACGAGGTGAATCACGGGAAGCTCCCTTCCATCCACACGCAGGCGAAGTCGGTCTACCCGATATTTGCCGCTTTCCACATTGTGGAGCGACTCCAGTGATGGAGTGGCGGAGCCCAAGACACAAAGTGCATCGCAGAGTTTGGCTCGGTAGACCGCGACATCGCGTCCATGATAATGTGGAGAGTCCGCTTGTTTGTAGGCTGGTTCATGCTCCTCATCAACGATTATAAGTCGGAGTTCCCGAACCGGGGCAAACACCGCCGATCGTGCCCCTACCACTACCCGCGCCTCACCGGATGCGAGCGCTTCCCACGCGTCTAGACGTTCCCCCTCCGTGAGGTGACTGTGCCAGACGACCGTCTTGCAACTGATCGCCTCTTCTAAATGCGATCGCAATCGACCTACTGTTTGTGGAGTAAGTGCCACTTCCGGAACCAGATAAATCGCTCCGCCTCCCTCAGATAGGGCATGCTCAATCGCGTGAATGTAGACTTCCGTCTTTCCCGAACCTGTCACGCCGTGAAGGAGATGCACCAGGAACTTCCTTTCATTAAGACTCCCTACTAAACTCGCCCCGGCACGTGATTGTTCCTCATTCAGGTCTACTCTTCCGGTCATGGATTGCTCAAGTAGCCCCAACTCATCGCGGTAGCTCTCCCTTTCAACGCGCTCCTCTGATTCCGACAATATTCCCTTTTCCTTGAGAGCGAGACAACTGGCGTAGCCGATCTTCAGCCGCTTGAGCACCAACCCTTTTGGAACCGGTCTTATCTGGTCAGCCAGAAAATTATACAGCGCCGCCTGCTTCGGCGCTCTCCGGCGCATTCGGGAGAGTTCCTCAGCGCTCAATCGCGCGTCCAACCTGAGAAGCGATCGCTTCTTCGCTCGCATACCCTTTCTCACCGCCGCGGGTACCATCGCTTCAATGACTGTGTCCATACCCGATCCGTAATACCCCTGCATCCACTCTGCCAGCCTGAGCAGGTCTTCTCCTAGTACCGGATAGGCGTGGAGAACTTCTACGATATACTTTAATCTCTCCCGGGGATAATCCTTCGGCGCCTCAAGCGCGCAAACCACCGCCAGTTCCTTGCGCCTCATCACCGGTACCCGAACCAGTGATCCCACCGCAACCCGTTCCCGCAATGATTCCGGCACCCGATATCCTAACGATTTCTTTAATCCCAGGAGCGGTATCACCGTCACTCCACTCGGCGCCCATTTTCCCATTCTTTCCCTTTATGACTTGCTTTATTTCTCAGAACCCTCTTATTGTCAATTTAGTCTCATTACAAATAAGCTGTGCCGCTAAAAGAGATACAATCCGACCATCGGGATAAGTCGAGTGCGACATTCAAAGAGTTCCTATCGCGCAAGGGACTGCGGATGACGCACCAGCGCAAAGCAATCTTTGACGCCGCCTTCAATCATGCCGATCATTTCACGGCGGAAGAGTTGTTGGATTACTCGCGTGCAATCGACAGTTCCGTATCGCGCGCCACGGTCTACCGGACTTTGCCCATACTTACACAATGTGGATTTCTAAAGGAAATTGACGTTGGGCGCGACTATAAATTCTATCTGGCATCTCAAGGTCAGAAAACGGAGCAGGCCCAGGTCGTGTGTCTGGACTGCGATAAGATTTTTGAGATAGATGCCCCTTTCATGGAATGGTATGCGCGCTCCATATCTCAGAAGGTCGGGTTGGAGCCGGAGAATCAGCGCCTCCAGGTACATGCGCACTGTTCGACCTTGCGGGAAGGAGGAATCTGCGCGAAGCGCGATTCTCGCGGGTGATATTACTCGATGCTAAGCAAGTAAGATGAAAACGGTTGATCACGATTTTGAAATCGGATTCTTCGAAAGCATCTTGAAGCGTGACCCGAGGGACACTTCAGTAATCGAGCTGCTGGCAAATCTTTACACGAAAACGGGCCGCATCGATGAAGGTCTCAAAATGGATCGAAAAATGGTCCGCCTCCGACCCGAGAATCCGGTTGCACACTACAATCTGGCATGTAGCCTCGCCCTCAAGAATCGCAAAGCGGAGGCGGTCAAATCGTTGCGCACCGCCATTGAAAACTATTACCGGGATTGGGAATGGTTGGTGAGAGACCCGGACCTCAAAAATCTCCACGACTATCCGAAATTCAAAACGCTCCTCGCGGAAAACAGTATTCAGATTTGAGAAGCCATGCCTATTGAAGTTCTGGATTTTGAGCCGGCCGTCTTCGCCCCAAAGGGAGAAGAAAAAGAGGCACCTCATTCCACCGTAGAAGAGGAGATCCTGGCCCTGAAAGAGGAGCGGAACGCCGTCATTCTCGCGCACAATTACCAGATCGAGCCGATTCAAAGGGTCGCTGATTACGTAGGAGATTCACTTGGGCTCTCCTATCAGGCTTCGAAAGTGAATGCGGATGTGATTCTTTTTTGCGGCGTACATTTCATGGCCGAAACGGCCAAGATCGTAAACCCCGAAAAAACCGTCGTCTTACCGGACCTCGAGGCCGGATGCTCCCTTTCCGATTCGTGCCCCGCCGCGAAATTGGCGGCCTACAAAGAGGCCAATCCCGAGATCTACATCGTCGCTTACATCAACTGTTCGGCCGAAGTCAAAGCTCTTAGCGACGTCATTTGTACGAGTGGTAACGCCGTCAAAATCATCGAAAGGATTCCCTCTCATCGTGAGATCCTTTTTGTGCCGGACCAGAATCTCGGACAGTGGGTCTCCCGGCAGTCAGGGCGTTTCATGCGTCTTTGGCCGGGAAGTTGCTATGTCCACATACTCTTTACCGTTCGCACGCTCGAGTTGGTTAAGATGCGATACCCCGACGCACCAATTGTCGCTCATCCCGAATGCACCGAGGTAGTGAGGGACCTGGCCGACGAAGTCTGTAGCACCGAAAAGATGATTGGTTTCTCGAGAAATCATCCAGCTGACACGATCATCGTAGCAACAGAGACGGGAATGCTCCATCGCCTTCAGCGTGAGATTCCGGAAAAGACCTTCATTGCCGGACCCACCGATCGCTGCGCCTGCAACGAATGTAGGTTTATGAAAATGAACACCATCGAAAAGGCCCGCGATGCTTTGAAGAACCTCCAGCCATGCATCGAACTATCCGAGGAAATCCGTAGCGCTGCCTATCAACCCATAAAACGTATGCTCGATTGGAGCGCCTAAACGTCGATCATCGTTGCCCAAACTTTGTCGCGAGCTTTGTCGTCAACTTTGTCGCCTTTTCCGGGCGATCCCCCGATCAAGCTTACGTCAAAGCTTACGATTAAGTTCGCGATGACAATCATGGTTATTCTCCTCAAAAGATCTAACCTGTCATTGCGAGGAAGCATGACGAGGCAATCCAGGCCGTCATGGACGTTTTTTCTCTCTCGACCAAGCTTACGACGAGGTTTACGAGTAAGCTTACGATCGATGATTCCGACCATCAACCACGAGGGGTGCCACTCTGCCTCTGACCACAGCTCATCCGTTGCCACACCCTTCTTCCTGTCTCACTCGGAGATTTTCACCTACCCGCCAGGGATCCTTCCTCGTCAACTTTGTCGCCGGCTTCACTCGATCATCCCTCGATCAAGTTTGCGACGAAGCTTACGATTAAGTTTGGGCTGACCGACAGATTGCTCTCAACACCTCTTCACGAGCTCTTCCACCAGATCGGCAAACTCGCCCTTTACACGGTTGGCCGTCTCCGTAACGTCGTCGTGCGAAAGGGGCTGCTTAGACAAACCGGCCGCTGGATTTGTGATGCAGGAAATTCCGCATACTCTTATCCCCGCGTGATTGGCCACGATCGCCTCGGGCACCGTCGACATTCCCACAGCATCCGCACCTAACGTCCTAAAAGCTCGGATTTCCGCCGGCGTTTCATAGGAAGGCCCCGTCGTTGCAAGATAGACCCCTTGGCGAATATCGATAGCGAGCGCTTTACCGATCTCTTTCGCTATTTCCCTCAGATCGGCATCGTAGACCGTCGACATATCCGGAAACCGGGGCCCCAGTTCATCGTAATTTTCGCCCATCAACGGATTGGTGCCGAGGTGATTTATGTGATCGGTTATGAGCATAAGCGTGCCGGGCGGAAAATCGGGGTTTATTCCCCCTGCTGCGTTAGTCACGATCAACACTCCCACACCCAATTCAGCCATCACCCGGATGGGCGTCACCACCTCGCTCATGGGATGGCCTTCATAATAATGAAACCGGCCCTGCATGCAAACCACCCGGCGATCGCCTACCTCCCCAAATACCAGGCAACCCTTGTGGCCCTCCACCGTCGATTTATGGAATCCTGGAATATCATCGTAAAGTATCGTCTTGTAGAGCTGCAGGCGTTCGTCCGCAAAAAAACCGAGACCGGATCCCAGCACGAGCCCGATTTCTGGACTGAAGTCGCCGATAGCGCTCCTTAAGTACTGGGTTGCTTGTAACATTGTCGGAAGCAGTCAGGAATTCTCATGTGTGTAGAAGGTGGAATAATGGTGTCATGGAAGATCCGAATACCGAATTTCGAATTTCGAAACAATCTCAAAAAGTCGATTGATGAAACACGAAGCCTACTGGGCGCTGGATACTGGACACTGGTTACTGGTTACCCTGCCGAACGGAAGGGTCGGGTCTTCCTCTCCCCCTTTGCGCCGGCTTGTCGGGAAACTTCGAACACCGACCCGTCCTCCGAAATCAGGAGCGAAGCGGGAACGAAGGAGGAAGGTCTTGGACGTTCGATGTTGGACGTTGCGTAGCCGCGGCCGCTAAGGACGCGGACGGAAGGACCAGCGACTATGTTCCAATCGACCGCGTCCTTAGCGGCCGCGGCTACACTAGGATGTCCTTCTGGCATTGTGCTCCTAATCCGGCTTCGAAAATCGAACACCGCCCAGTCCTCAGTGGTCAGGAGCGGGAACGAAGGAGGAAAGTGCTGATTTCGACGTTCGATGTTTCGACAAAGCTGACGACGAGGCTTACGACGAAGATTCTCCCGAAACCGATTAAACTCGTGTCCACTTTTAATCAGGACTGGACACCGTTGTATTCTCGAATCCGTTGAGAAATCCCTCTTGAACAATTCCGCGGTGTCCTCGAATCCGCGGGCTCTTTCTCCCAAATTCGCGTCCATTCGCGTTCATTCGCGGTTCCTCTCTTTCCCTCTCCGTTCTCTTTGTTTCCTTCTGTTCAATCCTCTTCTCCACATCCCCAGAAACTCCTCCCATTCTTTATCGCCGGAATACCGAAGTAACCGGCCACGCTTTGCGCAGCATCGGCAAAAGAATCTCTTATTCCTACGGACTTACCAAAGAGGCCTTTGCGGTAGGCAAGAAGTGGAACATACTCACGTGTGTGGTCATTCCCTCGAAAGGTGGGATCACAGCCGTGATCCGCGCTGATCGTGAGAAGATCGCCATCATTCAAAAGGTCGATCATGTTGGACAATGCCGCATCGATTTCCGTGAGAGCGCTATAGTAGCCCGAAACGTCCCTCCGGTGCCCGTAAATCATATCCGTATCGACCAGATTCACGAACATGAAAAATCTCTCATCCCTTTCTTTTTCGAGCACTTTCAGGATGCGCTCAATACATTTCGTGTTACCTTTATCGGCGTGACTCTCCGCGATTCCCTGCTCTTTGAAGATATTCCCAATCTTACCCACCGCTATCGTCTTAATTTCGTTTTCCTGCAGGTGGTCCAGAATCGTCGACTCAGGTAGTGCTATGCTGAAATCCTTGCGCCGATCAGTGCGGGTAAATTTTCCCTCTTCCCCAACGAAAGGCCGCGCGATAACCCGACCGACTCGAAACGGATCACAGATCCTGCGCGCAATCCGGCACATTTCATAGTTCCGGTCCACCGGTATGACTGATTCATGGGCCGCCAATTGAAAAACGGAATCGGCCGATGTATAGACGATCGGTTTACCCGTTCGTATATGCTCTTCTCCCAGCCGTTTTATTATCTCCGTGCCGGAGGCCGCTTCATTTCCGAGAATATCAGTTCCAATCGCTCGACAAAACGGCTCGATAATCTCGTCGGGAAACGAAGGCGCCTCCCTCGGAAAAGTCGGGAATGGTTTGTCCAGAATTATGCCGCCCAGTTCCCAATGGCCGGTCATTGTATCCTTCCCCGGAGAAAGCTCCTTCATCACACCGAAGTCAGCCAGAGGTTTCTTTGCCGCTGGCATGCCCGGCAGAGGGTTTTTCAAGAGTTCTGAACAATTACCCAACCCGAGCTGCATCAGGTTCGGCAGGTTTACATCCTCGATGCTTTCACAAAGATGAAGAGCTGTATTCGCGCCCACGTCGCCATAGTCCCCGGCGTCCGGCAGGTACCCGATTCCGAAACTATCAATAACAATCAATACCGCCTTCATTTCCGGGGGACCCATCTCTTCTCTACTTCATCGTAAGCTTTATCGTAAACTTACTCGAGATATCAGCCGATAAACAGCGACAAAGCTCGCGACGAAGTTGACGACAAAGGATTCCTTACGGCGTGTAAACCTTCTCCAAACTTCGTCGCAAGCTTTATCGTAAGCTTCATCGACTGAATGACCGAATCGGGCGACTAAGTTGACGACGAAGCATACGACAAAGGTTCGCTTGCGTCTCCCCGTCTCCGTTTCTCCCCCTCCTCACTTTTGGCTGTGTCTCCTCCGTATTACAATCCGTCAAAACTTAGGTTTGAACACGTTTTGGAGTGTAACATATTGGTATTCAAAGTTGTGGGGTCGACAAGGTTCGCGACAAAGGTTCGGGACCCGTCGTCGCTCTGCTTTGCCGAGGCATGCAAGGTTACCAGGGTATTCCGAGTTACCTTCTCGATTCGATCAAGAATCTCCTCACTGTTTATGAGTTCGGTGCGAGCCTGTCGAACCGTTGGGAATCCCTCTTCATCGAATCTTCGGTTTTCTCGAATCCGTGGTGCTTTCCTCTTAATTCGCGTTCATTTGCGTCCATTTGCGGTTCTATTTTCCATTTTTGGTTGCGGCTCTGCATCTCTGTGGTACCTCTCTGCCGTACGGCAGAGCTGCTCCCTTTGCGTTCTTTCCGGCTTCTCGACAGGGCGTAGTGACGCTTGCGGGTCGAAGACCGTTGCGTGAGAATTCTTTCCTCATTCTCTCTATTTTCTCTGTTTCCTTCTGTTCAATTCTCTTTACCGCTCACTCGTCACTTTCCACTCTCCCTCTCTGCCCATCGGTTGCAAAATACGCATCCGCATCCGCCGCAAAGGTATCGGCAACCGGCGCCCGAATTCCGTCGCCAAGATCCGGCCTCAGATTGCTGTCGCTGATCGAACGCTGTCCGGTCGTCGCCGTAATGTCGAAGGGGTAGACCACTCCGTTGGTGTCGATCTGGAAGTTGCCCGTCGCCTCCGCCAAATCCCCTCCTGTGATAAGGACCTCCATCAACGGCGAGTCACCACTTATCCTGAGCCTCGGCTGCGCCGAGCCAAAAGGTGTAATGTCCCCAACGAAAAGGAACTGCCGCACCGAAATATCCTCCGCTTCGATTCCGATCACCCCCGAATCCGCCGCAAAATTGGCATCGGCAGCATTGATACCCCCAATACTGCCCCCACCTTCTCCCGCGGCGTTCACCGTTATCGATCGTATATCCGCTATCCCGTCTACTTCACCTGCGAATGTCTCGCTATTGATCAGGGTCAAATCGACACGCGTCGGATCGTTGCCCAGTGTAAACACGGAAAAGAATGTCCCGGCGGTGGCATTCTCGATCATAAACGAAGCAAGTCCCTGCACATAGGTCGTGGTCGGTTGATTGTAGGGCGACGCCTGGGATCCCTGAAAGTCTTCCAGCACTATCGTCAGGATGGTATCCGGATCCTCGCTCCCAAATTCCGCAAACACCAGGTCGCCCCCGAGATCGAGAAACGAGATACGGGTGATCTCACCCGCGATCGAGGAGAAGGAGCCGGAACTCTCCAGGAGTTCATAACCATTATAAAAGTTCTCCATAAAAAGCGTGCCGGTGTTTACCAGTTTGGCCGCACCACCTACGAGCAGGCCTAAATCCGTAAGAAGGAAAATCCGACCCGAGAAGAGGTCCGCCACATAGAGATCTCCCGCTTCGTCCTCGCCAAAGCTGGAGATTCCGAAGCTTGTATTCACGAGTTCCTGGTTGACCCATTCATTCTGGCCGTCGCGCCTCAGCCCCCAGATTCGACCGGAGCCAAAGTCTCCGTAAAGATAGAGCCCATCCATGCGCGGGTAGTTGGCGCCGCGATAGACGTAGCCTCCTGTCACTGATAAATTTCCGTTGCTGTGACGATATTCGAATACCGGATCACTCAAACCAACGGGCACCCCCCCTCCTGGAACGATGAAATTGTTCGCTCCCTCTCTAACGCGCCATCCGTAGTTCTCACCGCCGCCACTATCCGCAGGCTGAAAATCGATTTCCTCCCAGGTATCCTGCCCCACATCGGCGATATAGAAGTCACCGGTCAAACGGTCAAAAGAGTATCTCCATGGGTTGCGTAGACCCAAGGCCCAGATCTCATCCAGAGTCCCCGCATTTCCCACGAAGGGATTGGAGTCCGGTATGGAATAGTCGCGTTCCAAATCACTCGCAAAATCGTCGCCCGAAACATCCACACGCAGCATCTTTCCGAGAAACTGTTGCGGATTCTGGGCCCTGTTTCCCGGATCGTTTGCACTGCCACCGTCTCCCAACCCTATATACAGGAATCCATCCGGCCCAAATTGCAGTTGCCCGGCATTGTGGTTTGCGAAAGGCTGGCTTTCCGTAAATATGATGTCTTCCGAATCCGGATCGGCCAGGTCGGGGTCGTTCGCGTCCACGGAAAAACGCGAAATTCGCGTCCTTCGGCTATTACTCGTGGCGCCGTTAGTATAATTGACATAGAAAATACCGTCGGCGGGGAAATTAGGCGAAAAGGCCAACCCGAGGAGCCCTTCCTCATTAAATGCATCGCGAACACGGTCCGCGATATCGAGAAAGGGTTCGGGAAGGACGGCGCCCTCTTTGATGATCTGTATGCGGCCCGCCTGTTCAACAATGAATAGCCGGTTGGAACCGTCCTGTGGATCCTGAATATCGACCGGCCTCTCCAACCCCTCCGCCACCTCAAGAAATCGCAAATCCGGCCCTTCCTCCTGCCCCGAGAGGAAGTGGACAAGGAAAAACGCAAGCCCGAAGAGCAATGGTGCAAGTAAACGATTCGCCATACTTTAGGAATGAGAAGGCCAGGAATATATCCTATTCCGCAAACAGCACAAATAGAATACGCGGGTTAGGAGTCACGATGAGAGTGTTCGGGAATTCGACAAAGTTTACGACGAGGCTTACGACAAAGAGCAATTCTGGTAGCCGCGTCGGCAACGACGGGGGCACTGCCCAAACTTCCGACCAACGACTACGATTATGACTACGACATTCGAGTGGAATTTGAACCGGATCAGAAAACTGCCGGTTCTGTACTGCCCAAACTTCCGACCAACGACTACGATTATGACTACGACATTCGAGTGGAATTTGAACCGTTCGTAAACACGGTGGGGCAACAATCGAAATTCGTAGTCGTAATCGTAGTCGAAACTCGACTGGAAATCACGATTGAGAGTCACGATGGAAGAGTGTAATCCTGTGCGATCTTCTGTCGTAGTCATAATCGTAGTCGAAAGTCGAAAACCGCTAACCGACCATCGACGACGATTACGACTACGACCTGCGAGTAAACTTCCCACTGTTCCCGTATTCCTCTGCAGAGTGTACGCTCTTTTTAGCCCGTTTCGCCCGAAAACGGACGATGTAGCCGGCTTCGCAAGAAGGCGGGGACGAGGCTCGAAACGCCTGATCTGATAATTACAGCCGATTTAGGGGTCTACGGCAAAGGCGTGACCCGTTGACGGTGTTCTGCACCATGATTAATCTCTTCCCTGCGTAGATCGTATTCAGTCTGCAGGTTTGCCCAGAACTCAGGTTCAACGCGAAAAAATGCCGCAAGAGCAATTGCCGTTTCCGCAGTAATCTGTTGCCCTCTTTTATCCGCTGCCACCTGTATTCTGCCTGCCGCGGCGAAGAGTGGAGCGAAGACGGATCCATCGTTCATTAACAATTCACAAATTCAACAGTTCACCAATTAATTAAGGGTCTACAGCAGAATCTGTGGGTGGGTAACGTCGCTTACAAGAGGAAATAGAGTCGGTGAGCACAAGGAGAAGTCAGGGCGCTGCCCTGAATCCCGCTCCTCCACAGCCGGAGGGGCTGGTCGGTGTTTTCTTTGCATATGGGATTGAAAGGTTGAAGCACCGGGCCGTTCCGAGGATGAAAGTAGTACCGAAAATACATCCTGAACACGGAGGACCCAGTGCTCATCAAAACGCTACTGAATCGGTGCTATTGGCTCAAGAGCTTTGTTTACGCAAAGGCGAGTATGGAAATGGTGAAATCGGAGGAGGCGATTGTGGTGCAGATTGAGCCGCGCAAGAATAGTCGGGTGTGCTGTTCGGGGTGTGGCCGGACGGCCAGCGGCTACGACCACATGAGCGAGGCGAGGCATTTTGAATTTGTGCCCTTGTGGGGGATGAAGGTGTATTTTCGTTACCGCATGCGGCGGGTCAATTGCCGGCGGTGCGGGGTGAAGGTCGAAGAGGTGCCCTGGGCCAAGGGCAAGAGTCATCTGAGTTGGCCAATGCAATGGTTTCTGGCCCAGTGGGCGAGGCGCTTGAGCTGGGAAGAGACGGCAAGGGTTTTTCGCACGAACTGGCGCAACGTCTTCGAGTCGGTCGAGGCGATGGTGCGTTGGGGGCTCAAACGGCGCGATATGAGCGGGATTGAGGCGATCGGAGTCGATGAGGTGCAGTATCATCGAGGCCATCACTATCTCACCGTGGTCTACCAGCTTGACGAGGGGCGGCGGCGGCTATTGGGCGTATTCAATAAGCGCAACGTAAAATCGCTCTTGCGTTTTTTCTGGGAATTGGGAGCGCAAAAGAGCAGCCAGATCCTCTACGTCTGCTCGGATCTGTGGAAGCCTTACCTCAAAGTGATCAAGAAAAAGGCACCCCAGGCGCTGCACATCCTCGATCGCTTCCACTTGGTAGCCAACCTGAACAAGGCCCTCAATGAGATTCGTGCTGCGGAAGCCAGGCGATTGCAACGGGACGGCTACATCAACGTGCTGGTCAAAAGCAAATACTGTTTCTTGAAAAATCCGCAAAATCTCACCCCCACCCAACAGATCCGCCTCAAGGAGGTGCTCCAATACGATCTGAAGAGCGTGCGGGCCTATCTACTAAAGGAGAGCTTTCAGCTCTTGTGGCATTATAAAAGTCCCTACTGGGCCCAATGGTATCTGAAAAAATGGTGCACGCGCGCCATGCGTTCGCGCCTCAAACCGATCAAAAGGTTCGTGCGCTCGGTGCGCAAACACGAGCCGCTCATCCTCAACTGGTTTCGGGCCAAAAAGGCCTTTTCCTGCGGCATTGTGGAGGGCTTTAACCGCAATATAAATCTCACTATCAGAAAAGCATACGGCTTTAAGAGCTTCGAAGTGCTTAAGATCGCCCTATTTCATACCATGGGCGACTTGCCTGAACCCGAAATAACCCACAGATTCTGCTGACGAGGCTTAATTATTAATCACATGCCATTTTACCCACTGCGGGCTTCGCCCAATACCACTGTGCCTACCAGTGACCATCGCTCTCTTCATCGACTAATGCCTCGGTTTGGCTTTCCTCCTTCATCGATCGATCACCGCAGGGAACAGTGGTTTTGCTACTGCACCCGTGGGAATGCCCTTCTTATCCCGACTTTCCGGAACTGTAATCTGTACTCTGCCTACTTCGGAAGTGCCCGAAGGACGAAAACGGGAACCCTGAACCCCTTCATCCTTGATTTCACCATTTCCATTCTCTCATTCACTTCTCCGAAAATCTCCCGATTTCCGCTACAAATTCCATGAAACGAAGTAGTTGCGGCTACGCTAGGCATCTCTTTGTCCCTTTCCCTCCCGGCAGGCCGGGACTCCCTTTGTGTTCTTTGCGTTCTTTTGTGGCCATCTCTCTTCTCTTAAACTCTGCAACTTTTCCACCGACCACTACTCACTGGTGACTGGATACTCTTCCCCTCTGCCCATCCGTCACAAAATACGCATCCGGATCCGCCGCAAAGGTATCGGTGACTGGCGCCAGCGACCCGTCGCCAAGATCCGGCCTTAGAGTGCTGTCGCTGATCGAACGCTGTCCGGTGGTGGCTGTAATGTCGAAGGGGTAGACCACTCCGTTAGTGTCGATTTGGAAGTCGCCCGTCGCCTCCGCCAGATCGCCTCCCGAAATAAGGACCTCCATCAGAGGCGAGTCACCACTTATACTGAGCCTGGGTTGCGCCGAGCCCGACGGCGTCAAATCCCCCACAAAAAGGAAGCGCCGCACTGAAATATCCTCCGCTTCGATCCCGATCACTCCCGAATCTGCCGCAAAATTCGCGTTCGCCGCATTGATGCCCCCGATACTGCCCCCGCCTCCATCCAAAGCGTTCACAGTGATCGATCGGATATCCGCTATCCCATCCACTCCATCGGAAAATGTATCATCTCTAATCAGCGCTAAATCAATACGCGTCGGATCGTTGCCCAACGTAAATAGGGATAGGAATGATCCCGCCGTCGCGTTCTCGATCACAAACGAGGCTAGACCCTGCACATAATTCGTAGTCGGCTGATTGTAGGGAGATGGCACCGCGGTTTGAAAGGCCTCCAGAATTATCGTCAAAGTAGTCGCCGCTTCATCGCTTCCAAACTCCGCAAACACCAGGTCACCCCCTGGATCGAGAAACGAAATTCGCGTGATCTCACCGGCGATTGAAGAGAAGGTGGCGCTTTGCCCGCTCAGTTCGAAGCCATTGTAGGTATTTCCCATAAAGGACGTACCGTTGTCTACCAGCTCGGCCACTCCCGCAACGACCAGATCCGCCTTGGCGGCTCGAAAATCGGCTGCAATGAGAAAGTGATCCGAAGCCTGAGAATCGCCACTTTGGAGCCCGTAGTTTGACAAACGCCCTACGGACATCGCCGGAGTATATAGTATGAAATGGCTCGCAGCGCGAAGAACACTATCCGAATAGATGAAGTAATCGAGGTGTCCGGGCCAGAAATTCGCCTCGCTGTCACTCCTCCACGTATAACCCATCCGTTGATCGGTATGCCGGGAAATGAGATCCGTGAATGCGGTTCCATCCCAATCCGGGGGAAAATCAGCCCCGAAACTCACCTCATTGACGATGTCACCCGTAAGAAGCGAAGTGAGCTGCTGAGATCGCCCCACAAGGTTCATGTCGCCCGTGATTACCATGGGCGTATTCCGCTCCAGATCGAGCCCACCGCCCGGATTCTGAGCATCCCGCATGAAAGCCATTATCTCATCGATCTCAAACTGGCGCCCCGTATCATTTGAACCGGAGGGAGGGTGAACATTTATGATAAGCAGAGGCGTACCTGGTTGTTTTCGCTCGCGTCGATTTCGTCTCCAAATTCCACACGAAGAAACAGGAAGCGATCATCATCGGCGATCCAGAGACGTCGAAAATCGACGCCGCTCCCTCCCTCATCAGCTGAGTCCTCGTAGGCCGTCGGCACCCCTTCCCAATCATTGAAGAGACCGTCAATGATAATGGGAAACTGCTCCCCAAGCGCGGGCCAGTGCAAGAGCGCTACTATCGCGGTGAGAAGAATCCTCTGAATCTCCATCAATAGTCTGGTCTGATTATCTGAGAAACGAGCTGGCCACAGATGGTCCATTCAAAACTAAATCGACTCATAGAGGTGCACAAAGGAGCGCCGAGTATCAATCATACCCGTTCCCACTCTCCCATCGTGGCTCTCAATCGTGATCTCCAGTCGACGATCCCAGCGTTCATTAACAATTCACAAATTCGACAGTTCCCCAATTAATTATTAATCACACGCCATTTTACCCACTGCGGGCTTCGCCCAATACCACGGTGCTTGCCGGGATTCAGTCTTCGATGTTGGAAGCTATGTTCTCCATTCGCCCGCAGTGAGCCTCGTCGGACCCGTTGGGAACTTCCTCTTCAATCAATCCGCTGTTTTCCCTGCTTTCCTTATTCATCTCTGTGTCCCGGCGAGCCGGGATGCTTCTCTGTGACGCTCTGTGACCCCCTCTTCCGTCCCACGGTCTCTCTATTCAATTTTGGTTGTCTGCTCTTCTGCGTCGGGTAATCTTTGGTATCATCAATCTTAGGGTTCAATATGAAAGTAGCATTCATTACAGGCGGCGCCACCGGTATCGGCAGGGCGACGGTCGACAAGTTCGTTCGCGAAGGAATTAAAGTCGGTTTCCTCGACAATAACACCGCACAAGGTCAAAGTGCCGTGGAGGATCAAGGCGCTGACAAGGTCCTCTTTGTGCCCGGAGATGTGGCAAAGAGGGAAGACATCAGGAATGGAGTCGATAGGACGGTTGAGAAGTTCGGCAAACTCGACATCCTCTTCAGCTGCGCCGGCATTCACAGGAGCAATTCCATCCTCGACATAACTGAGGAACAGTGGGACGAAGTCATGAACATTAACCTTAAAGGCACCCTCTTCAGTCTCATGGAGGCCGTCCCGAAACTGGTCGAAAACGGTGGCGGATCGATTGTGCTGATGGGCTCCGACCAATCCCTTATTGGAAAGCCGATAAGTCTGGCCTATGGCGCCAGCAAGGGGGCCATTGGCCAGATTACAAAGAGTCTCGCACTCGATCTGGGCGAGCACAATATTCGGGTAAACACCGTCTGCCCCGGAACCATTCATACTCCGCTCTCGGTCGCCGCGGTGGATCGATTTTCAGAGATGCTCGGCATCGATGTCGACGAACTTTGGAAAGAGGAATCGGCACGCTACCCCTTGCAACGCGTGGGCCAACCGGAGGAAGTCGCCGAGGTAGTTTACTTTCTCGCTTCCGAAGCCTCCAGCTTTGTCACCGGCAGCCTCTATCCCGTCGAAGGTGGGCTCACCGCCGGTTGACCACTATTATTGACTATGCCCGAACAAGACAACCGCCGAATCATCTTCACCATCGCAGTCGCGATCTTTATCCTCGGCATTGCCGCCTTCCCCTATTTCCTCTCTCCCGATTTCTTCGCACCGGTCGAGCGAATTCTCCCCTATCACGCCCTCCTGCTCTTGTGGATCTTCACCCTCTTCCTCGCCATCCACTACCGAATTTCAAAAACGCAATCCGACCGCAACCTCTACCGGTTCAAAGAGGCGATCGAACGCAAACTCGACGAGGCAGAGCAATAGGACAGAAGAGAGGCCACAGAGCACACCGAGAAGCACAGAGGGGCACAGAGAAAATGAGAACCTTTCCTATCGTGCCTCTCAATCGTGATCTCCAGTCGATCTTTTCCTCTTTCGAATTTAGATCACAGCCTGCCATGAGCTTGCCGAATGGATTATGCGTCACGATGGGAAGTTTGAACAAGCTCCCCTCTCTCATACGTGTAAATCCGCGTCATCCGCGGTCAGTTTATCCGAACAAAGAAATTCACCGTCACATTCCTCGGACGGTTTTCAAAGCCGACACGAATGCCTTTCGTCCTATCCACCCCGAGTGTCTTCCCGACGTCGATACCGACATCCTCGCCTACGGACGGCAACGGTCCCTCTCTGCCCTTACCTCGATTAAAGCTGTGGGTATGCTGCTGGAACATGTCGGTTTGAAACGTGCCCACTGTGAGATCCCCGTCCGGATTCCCGCTGTCTTTGGCGCGGTCGTAGTTCTTGCCCCGAAGAAAGACTCCACGTAAATCCGGAATGTTTGCCTTCCCGGAGAGTTTCTCATACCGACTCCCTTCCACGGCGCGCCCGTCGGCCGTTACCCAACCTTCACCGTACTGCGATTGAAATTCCTTCTCCGAAAAGAGCGAAGCGATCACTGCCCCAACCGGAGGTTGATACGTCTCCGCGCCCGGGAGACGCTCAAACTTCCCCGCTAACGCTCCCTGCGCCTTCTCCAGAACAGCCATCTCCTCTTCAAGCGCCTTCAGGCCGGCCACTTCACCCTTCAACTGACTAAACGCGTCAATCACCTCATTGAGATCCTCGCGCGTTTCCGCAATGTTCGTATCGAGCGCCAATCCTTTCAGCTGTTCCTTCCGGGCATAGGGCTCCAGCGCCCTCTCCGTGAGAAATTGAGTGAGCCCTTCCTTCTCCGCAAAAGGCACCAACTCATCTTTCGTCGCATAGGTGCCTTCAATATGGGCGAGCACCGAAAATACGGCCAGCAGAACTACGACTATAGAAATTACGGCATTGATGATGACTGTTTTCATGAGGCAATACGATTAACCAATTGCCGCCTCCTGTCTATGGTATTTTTTGGGTCCTTGGATCCTTTGGAGGGTGGAACAGATTCTTTTCCCGTAGCTTCTATGCATTTTGCGGTTCTCTTCTTCTTTTTGGTTGCACGTTCGGCAGGCTTAGGGCCCTGATCCCGCTCCACGGGTCGCAGGGCGGCTACGCTGCACAAGGGCCCTCTTCTCTTCCATAGGCCCACGGCCCCAAAAGATTACTGGTCACCGCAACCTTTCCACTTCGTCCACCTTGGTCTGCTCAGTGTGCCTCGGTAGTTCTCAGTGTCGCTCTGTATTACTATCCGTCAGAACTTAGTTTTTTGAACACGTTTTGGAGTGTAACATGTTGGTATTCCAAGTTGTGGGGCCGACAAGGTTCGGGGCGAGGTTCGGGACCCGTCGTCGCTCTGCTTTGCCGAGGCATGCAAGGTTACCAGAGTATTCCGAGTTACCTTCTCGATTCGATCAAGAATCTCCTCACTGTTTATGAGTTCGGGTGAGCCTGTCGAACCGTTGGGAATCCCTCTTCATCAAATCTGCGGTTTTCCATCGCACGGCGCAGCGCAGCGAAGACGGCTCGAATCCGTGGTGCCTTCCTCTTTATTCGCGTTCATTTGCGTCCATTTGCGGTTCTCTTTTTCTTTCTTGGTTGCGGCTCTGCTGCGCGAGGACCCTCTGCAGCCCTCTTCTGTCCCGCAGTTTCGTTACTTAACCCGCGGCCGCCACTTTGTCGCAGCTTTCACAAATCATGGCAAGTCGAGAGCCCTCCACTGAAGGAATCTCAGTCTCGATTTCTCTTCTTACGCGAGCGTTAGTCCTGCCGCAGAAATCACACTTCCCACGTTCCGTATATAACGATCGCCCAGCCAGGATAAATTCCATCGACTCCCGTCGTTTTCGGGGCGCAATCATTCCATTCCTTTCGTAAAAGTATTCCGCACCCTGACCGATTTCTTAAAGTAGGGTATCCAAATAGCGGCCGCAACTAACCCTCCAAACAAATCCCTCCATGATTCAGGATCCTGTGCGGCTGCAACAACAGGAATGAAGTTAGCCGCAAACAAATCAATCCCAACGAATGCAAGATTCGTCGCGTAGAAAACGATCATCCATTTCGGAAGTGTATAGTGCTTCCGAAATAGAAGGATGAGAAGGATTACCGCAAAAAGTGAAAATGCTATATTCCCGGCGACTTCAAATATCAACAGGGGCGCCCAAAGATGGTGGTATGCCTCGCTTCCTGGAGTCGTCAAAACCTCCCAAGACCCATCAGTGAAGATTGGGACATAAATAGTCAGCAACAACCGTCCCAGGCGTATCGGCGTGATTATCAATCCCAACATCGGCAGGATAAGCCATCCTCCGATTCCTGAGGGTTCTGCTTTCTCTTTCACGTTTCTCTTCTCCATGAACGAGTCACCTGCCGCTATGGAGCACAGACGAATAATGGTCAGTTTGAGCGTCTACTGTTATGCAGAACTCAATTATCGCCGTCAAGCGGGGCGTTAACCCGCAAACTTCACACATCTAACGGGGAATTACCAAGTTAAATCTCGTAGAGTCTGCTCTACGGCAGATCCGTGGTACTGCGGAGCCATCCGTGGGCATATTTTTCTTCGCTCATTCCTCTCCGTTTCCCTCTGTTTCTCCCGGCGCGCCGGGATTCAGTTTTCTTCTCCCGGTCGCTCAGCCTTAATGAGTCGCCCCGGGAACGCCGCCGGCGCAGCCTTGGAATATATCTTGAACGGCTCGACCGATCTGATCTTGAAGCCCGCGGTCTCAACATATTCCACCGTCCTGCGATTCAGATTGCAGCCTATTTTGTTTAAACGGAGCCAAACCGGGTTAGAAAGATCCATCAGCGGCCCAGCCAGCCAATGTTCACTGCGGACGTGTTCGATCAAACGGACTTCCCCTCCTGGTCGAAGGACCCGTTTAAACTCCTCCAGGGTCTTTGATGGTGAGTCGACACTGCAGAGGACGTTCGAAGCGCATACCACATCGAAGGTTCCCTCTTCAAAAGGGAGGTCTTCCCCCACTCCGGAAATGACCTCTATCTGGGCGACACCGCTCTTCGCGGCCTCCTCTGCCGCAGCACAGAGTTCCTCATCCGGTTCCATCGCAGTGACCCTGGCATTCTCTTTGTAATAGGGAAACGTCGCCCCGGTACCTGTTCCGATTTCCAGAATATCCCCTTCGAGATCGCCCACGAGGCTCGTCCGGAGCTCGTCGAAACCATCGGCGTCGAGTTCCTTCGAAACTCTCTTCAGGAACTCAGCAAGACCCAATTCTACCTGCAGTCTTTTGATCCTCGGACCGTATCGAATGAAGTAGCAGATTTCGCGGATCATTTTATTTCCGCCCTTTCGAAGGCGATTGAGACTATGGATTCAATTCTCAATCAGGTGATACTCCTCGGGCACACGTAGAATCTGGCCGTGTCGAGAATCGCCATCATAGCTCAGCCGTACGCCCTCGCAGTATCCGATTGCGTCTCCCCACGCTCCGTGGTCAGCCTCGGGCGCGCTTGCCACCGCCCCTAGCTCCACAAAACATCCGTGGGTGACAATAAGCGCTTGTTGGGAATCCGGGATCCGTTCCACCACACTCCACCACAGCCTCGCTTGCTCTTCGGCGAAATTCGCAACTTGCCCCCCCGAGGCTACAGCCTGCGCAACCAGAGCGAAGGGACTTGGCCAGCCTACTTCATCAAAGACTTCATCTTTAAGGGGATGTCCGAGGGCGTCGAGAGTCTCATGGACTTCGAACCCCATCGAGATTGCCGTTTCTACCGCCCGTGGGATCGTGCTTGTTACCACCAGGCTGAATGGACCGGATGTGCTGCCAACGAGCCTGGCAAGCTCTATTCCGTCCTGGGATAGATGCGCACCCGGCTTACTCCTCATGGTATGTCTTCGAACCTCCAGTGTTCGCATGATTCATACGCCTAACATTGGCAGGTGCTTTCTACGATGGTAAGTGAGGGACAACGAAATACAGTGCTTCAATTCCTTAACTGGGATCTCCTCGTCTTCATCAAATACAATTGCCCGGTTGTCCTCAAACCGGAACATGCCACCATAGAGTTCCCTGAACGTTTCAACCAGCCTTGTTCTACAATGAAAATACAGGGCATATTGATCCGGTTTGGACTCCTTCCAGTCCATTCGGATTGTGCTACCACCCTTAGACAGATAACTCGGTTCACCCCATCTCAGCGTTTCCTCGAGGCTGCCGACGCCCTCCGTCTCTGATGCTGTATCAATAACCAACCGCCGAAGGAGCATCAGTCTCTCACGCATCCGCTCCGGGTAGTTATCGAATACTGCAGCAACCTCAGGGTTTTCAATTTTTCCCATTCCGGCCAAATTTCCTATTCGCAGATAATCACCGCACTCACAAAGGAGGCAGGCAGGCCGGCTTGTGTAGAGCAGAATTGTTCACAGTTTCCGTTGTTTCGCTGCGTTAACCTCACATTCGCACTGTTGAAGTTTACCACGGCTGGATTCATTTTTGCCACAAAGAGGCGCAAAACAATACCGTCAGGTTTTTGCGTTTTTCTTGCGCATTTTTGCGGCCTGTCCTGAGCTCTGCCTGCGGTGAGCTTGTCGAACCGTCGAAGGGCTATCTTTCTTCATCCCTCCGTATTGTCACGCTTTCCTGAGTTCCTTTCACATTCGGCTGAATATTCTCACGCTAATCAATTCTCTTCTCCATGTGAGGGCGTTGCAGTTTGAATGTGCCAACGAATAAACGCATCCAGCACCTTTTTGTGTGTAAACGCCAAATCCATCTCAAGCGCCTTTGACAGCGGAACCCATTTGATTTCACTAACTTCTGTTTCTTGCGCAACAAGCTCACCGGTTCCTCTCCCCGCGTAGGCAATAACCACGTTGTGAATACCAAGACTCGGGAAAATCTCATCAAATGATCCGAAGGTTTCCCCGCTAAAACTGAGCCCGGTTTCCTCCCGGACCTCCCGATCGATCGCTTGATCAGACTGTTCGAATTTGTCGATATGGCCGCCTGGGAAACACCACATGTCTCGAAAAGGCTCTCCCTCCCTTCGAGTTAACAGCACATGAGTCAGTCCATCCATCTCCTCAAACATCACAGCGGCGACCGTTGCGGCGGGATCGAAATACTCTACTTCGCTACACTTATCATCCTCTGACATACAAGCAAATCATGTAGATGTTTGGGACTGTTTGAACTACAATCCATCAGAACTTAATTTTTTGGGTCTACAGCAGAATCTGTGGGTGGGTAACGTCGCTTACAAGAGGAAATAGAGTCGGTGAGCACAAGGAGAAGTCAGGGCGCTGCCCTGAATCCCGCTCCTCCACAGCCGGAGGGGCTGGTCGGTGTTTTCTTTGCATATGGGATTGAAAGGTTGAAGCACCGGGCCGTTCCGAGGATGAAAGTAGTACCGAAAATACATCCTGAACACGGAGGACCCAGTGCTCATCAAAACGCTACTGAATCGGTGCTATTGGCTCAAGAGCTTTGTTTACGCAAAGGCGAGTATGGAAATGGTGAAATCGGAGGAGGCGATTGTGGTGCAGATTGAGCCGCGCAAGAATAGTCGGGTGTGCTGTTCGGGGTGTGGCCGGACGGCCAGCGGCTACGACCACATGAGCGAGGCGAGGCATTTTGAATTTGTGCCCTTGTGGGGGATGAAGGTGTATTTTCGTTACCGCATGCGGCGGGTCAATTGCCGGCGGTGCGGGGTGAAGGTCGAAGAGGTGCCCTGGGCCAAGGGCAAGAGTCATCTGAGTTGGCCAATGCAATGGTTTCTGGCCCAGTGGGCGAGGCGCTTGAGCTGGGAAGAGACGGCAAGGGTTTTTCGCACGAACTGGCGCAACGTCTTCGAGTCGGTCGAGGCGATGGTGCGTTGGGGGCTCAAACGGCGCGATATGAGCGGGATTGAGGCGATCGGAGTCGATGAGGTGCAGTATCATCGAGGCCATCACTATCTCACCGTGGTCTACCAGCTTGACGAGGGGCGGCGGCGGCTATTGGGCGTATTCAATAAGCGCAACGTAAAATCGCTCTTGCGTTTTTTCTGGGAATTGGGAGCGCAAAAGAGCAGCCAGATCCTCTACGTCTGCTCGGATCTGTGGAAGCCTTACCTCAAAGTGATCAAGAAAAAGGCACCCCAGGCGCTGCACATCCTCGATCGCTTCCACTTGGTAGCCAACCTGAACAAGGCCCTCAATGAGATTCGTGCTGCGGAAGCCAGGCGATTGCAACGGGACGGCTACATCAACGTGCTGGTCAAAAGCAAATACTGTTTCTTGAAAAATCCGCAAAATCTCACCCCCACCCAACAGATCCGCCTCAAGGAGGTGCTCCAATACGATCTGAAGAGCGTGCGGGCCTATCTACTAAAGGAGAGCTTTCAGCTCTTGTGGCATTATAAAAGTCCCTACTGGGCCCAATGGTATCTGAAAAAATGGTGCACGCGCGCCATGCGTTCGCGCCTCAAACCGATCAAAAGGTTCGTGCGCTCGGTGCGCAAACACGAGCCGCTCATCCTCAACTGGTTTCGGGCCAAAAAGGCCTTTTCCTGCGGCATTGTGGAGGGCTTTAACCGCAATATAAATCTCACTATCAGAAAAGCATACGGCTTTAAGAGCTTCGAAGTGCTTAAGATCGCCCTATTTCATACCATGGGCGACTTGCCTGAACCCGAAATAACCCACAGATTCTGCTGACGAGGCAAATGTATTAATAATTGCTGTGAAATTCATAGGTACACGAAATGCGGACTCCACCCTGTAAATGATATTATCATACTCAAAAGCAAATACTCCTCTCCGAAACTGCCGATAATAACCGAATTGATAAGAATATGGATCCTTAGTTTCCTCGCTCATTTTGGAGATATAAAATATCGGCAGCTCAATTGAACCCGCATCAACGCGCACTGGGACATCATATCCATTTTTCAGGAAGACTTTGATACAGTAAAACGTCTCAGCAAAGACTAAGCCAAAATGCTTTCTTGCATTCGCAAAGTCTTCCACTTGAAACCAAGCTTCAATATCACCACTTTGTTCTGGCCTTTCCCCGCTCTTAACCTGAATTACTTCTGAAAAAAACCTTTTTTCAACTTCATAAGTCCAAACTAATCGTATTGAGAATTGCCGGATATTTTCTACGTCTTTTGAAACAACCTTCACCTTTGTAAGTGTTTCGTTTACTGGCTCAACTGCGCTTGGTGCAGCCAAAACCACGTTTACATACTCCGGGTGGGAAATCTCCCAATGATATTCGTCGCTATCATTCCCTGAGTAGATCGTGCGCGGCCCAAGAATCTCATATTCAAAGAACTCTCTTTTATTCTCTCCCTCATTCTTCCATTCATCGAAAGCATCGTGAAGAGCCTTATTAAAAGCATCGATCTGACCCTCTTTTAGCCAGGCTTTTTGAATGCTGCGTTCTGGTGTAACTTTGTCGATTGACCTGCAACCACCCTGCAACAACACGATTCCAAGGATCATCACGTTGATCGTACTTATGAGAATCCAATTCATTGTTGGACGCGCCATGACCTTTTCCTAATTGCTTCTATTTTTCCATTCCCACGGCCTCAAGTAGCCAAGAATACTGGTTTAGATCCAGATATCGAATCCTGAATTTCCCAGCCACACAACATGAATTCAGTATCTATCGGCGACAAATACTATCGTATAGCGACACCTGACACTCGTAGCTGAAAGTCTCGACGAAAAAGCAGCAATCGGTACGATCATTTGCCGCCTACTGCCGCCCTACTTCGGCAAACCGGCCGCTGTATTTGTCCAAAAATTGGATTCTGGTGAAAAACCCTCCGCGTTCGCAAGAACGTAGTCGCGGTATTCAAATCGAGCGGTTTTGCACCAGAATCGAAATCGACGGCATGACCCTCGCCCGACTCCTTCAGAAAATTCAGGACGTTCATTTAGCTTTACACGACGCTCTCACAATCTCAGTCCCGTTTTTGGTTGGCTCTTTCTTCAATGATGAATTCGATGTAGTGGGGGACAATTTGAGCGACACCCGTAAAAAGCTAACTTCCCCTCCAGACAGGGCGGAATTCGGGGAATCTGCGGCGATTCGTGACTTCACGATCGCCAATGTTGAGGTATCACCGATCGATCTGCCGCTAATGGATGCCTTTACCGTTGCAAAAGGGGAAGTAACCGTGGCGCGGAATTTAATCGTTAACCTGAAACTGGAGAACGGGTGCATCGGGTACGGTGAGATAGCGCCGTTTCCCGAACTGACCGGTGAGACCCTGGAAGACAGCCTCAACGCCGCCAACGACATCGCGGATTTCGTAATCGGGAACATTGCAGCTTATTTTCGAAATATTTCGACTGAGATCCGATCACGGATTCCGCGATTTGCGGCGGTACGCTGTGGATTTGAAACGGCAATTGTTGATGCGTTCAGTCGCGGGTGCGGGCTGCCACTGTGGGCGCTCTGGGGTGGCGCTGATGTCAGGGATCACGAGACCGACATCACTATTCCGATCAGGGATGTTGGCGATTCACTCCAGATCGCTGAAAAGTGGCACGAAAAGGGGTTTCGCAAATTTAAGTTAAAAGTGGGATTGGATATCGAGAAGGATGCCGCTCGCGTCATCGCTTTGGCGGAACGTTATCCTGGCGTATCCCTGATTATTGACGCGAACCAGGGATATACTTCCACCGAGGCAATTGCTTTTACGAAAAGATTGGAGACGATCGATTTAACTGTGGAGGCCTTCGAACAACCGGTCGATCGTTACGATATCGACGGGCTAAGAAAGGTTCGTGAGAACTCCGCCTTTCCAATCGCAGCCGACGAGTCTGTGTCTTCTCTGGAAGATGCATTGCGGGTTATTGAGCAAGGGGCAGCGGATATCATCAATCTGAAGATCACCAAGAGCGGTCTATTTGAAACGATAGACATTGCGACTCTCTGTAAGGCGCATGGCATCGGTCTGATGATCGGTGGAATGATCGAGACCCGGGTGGCGATGGGCTGTTCGTTCTCTCTCGTTCTCGGGCTTGGTGGAATCAGTATCCTGGATCTGGATACACCGCTGCTTCTGGCAGAAGATCCCTTCGACTCAAGGGGATATCAGTATACTGGGCCAATACTCAGCCCATGGTATGAGCCCGGACTGGGACTCCATAAGAGAACCGCAGATTAACGCAAATGAACGCGAATATCCCTTAAAGGAGGAAGCATTCCAGATTGTAGGATGCGCCATGGAGGTGCTAAATGAGCTCGGTCATGGGTTGTTGGAGAAACCTTATGAGAATGCGCTCGTTGTGGAGTTTGGATTCAAGGATATACCAGTCAGCCAACAACAGACATACGATGTGCTTTATAAGGGCGTGTGCGTCGGCGAGTACATCCCCGATCTCATCGTGTATGACCAGATCGTGGTAGACACCAAAGTTGTTGAGCAGATCGGAGATCACGAAATGGGGCAAATGCTCAATTATCTGAAGATTACGGGGCTGAAAGTCGGATTGATCCTAAATTTCAAACGAGCAAAATTGGAGTGGAAAAGAGTGGTATTGGAAGGAACCGCGAATGGACACGAATGAACGCGAAATCAGAAACACAGAAGTATTGGCTTCAATTTGCGTTCATTAGCGGTTCGGATGGGGAAGGAACAGCGAATAGACAGTAATATCGCTTCGCGTTCATTCGCGTTCATCTGCGTCCATTTGCGGTTCCATCCCTATTTTTTCACGTTTCCGAGATTCCATTGTGCTCGTCCTCCTCTCTTAGAAGCAATCCGCGTTCATTTGCGTGCATCTGCGGTTCCTCTTCTATAACGGCTCCGCTCACGGACTGCGGTATGCCTTTGGAAGATCGACTACGTCACCCCATGCATCCGCTTATATTCCCGGTGAAAGTGGGTCGTCTGCTTAAAACCTAGGTCGGCTGCGGTCTCCTTGATTGACTTCCCGCTTTCGAGCATCACCCGGGCCGGCATAATGCGCTGTTCGTTGAGCCATTCCTGGGGTTTTCGGGCGAGGCCCTCCTGAAAACGGCGCTCGAGATGCGGAGGCGACGGCGGAAAAGAGTGGATCTGTCTCGTTGAGCCATTCCTGGGGTTTTCGGGCGAGGCCTCCTGAAAACGGCGCTCGAGAGTGCGGAAAGCTGACGGCGGAAAAGAGTGGATCTGTCTCCGTTTAGGCGATGCGGAACTGCGCCGTAACGTGATAGAGGCCTCACGCAAAGCGGCTAAGACGCAAAGTGAGGGGAAGTGAGTGAATGATTCGTCTGCTCTCCGCCGATGCGGATCTCCGCCGTGACATGATGATAGAACTCTGGAATGATGAGTCTGGTTTCAGTTCGAAGAATATTGTCGAGACGCGAGGATCGATGAACAGAAGATTGATGAATAAGGAAAGCAGGAAGGCAGGAAAGCTTTCAACTTCACAGGGCAATTACGGACGAGAAGGAATTTGCAACGGAATCAATCGTTACAATTTGACCTGATACAATTGGAACCTGAGCGGGATTACAACAGAGTCGACCCCTATTCTCCAAATGGCTCCGCTCCGGGACACCCTCTTTTCCTGCATTCCTGCTTTCCTTATTCAGCTCACATTTCTGGTTCTCTCAAGCTCCCACGCAGGACCTCGATGAGGATCTGGTTGGCATTGCGTTCACGCTCTGGTAATCTCGGTTCCGTTTTTCATTGGCTCTTTCTTCCATGACGATTTCGTTTTGAAACAACGCAGTACAGACAGCGGATTTGCGATCGCCGATGTTGAGATTTCACCGATCGAAGTGCCGCTAATCGATGCCTTTACAATCGCTAAAGGGGAAGTAACGGTAGCGAGGAGTCTAATAGTTACCTTGATACTGGAGAACGGGTGCATCGGGTACGGTGAGATAGCGCCCTTTCCCGAACTGACCAAAGAGACCCGAGAGGACAGCCTCAGCGCCGCGAAGGACCTTGCGGAATTCGTAATTGGAAGCTCGGTAACAAACTTTCGAAAGATTTCGAAGGAGATTCGATCCCGGATTCCTCATCTCGCGGCAGTACGTTGTGGGTTCGAGACAGCAATTGTCGATGCGTTCAGTCGCGGGAGCGGGATTCCATTGTGGGCGCTCTGGGGTGGCGCTGATGTCAGAAATTATGAGACTGACATCACAATACCGATTAGAGGCGTCGAAGAATCACTAGAGATCGCTAAAAAGGGGTTTCGAAAATTAAAGGTTGGATTAGATGTTGAGGAGGATGCCGCTCGCGTCATCGCTTTGGCGGAGCGTTATCCCGGAATATCCCTGATTATCGACGCGAACCAAGGTTATACACCAACAGAGGCGATTGCATTCGCCAGAAAGATCGAGGCGATCGATCTGACTGTGGAAGCTTTCGAGCAACCGGTCGATCGGTTTGATATCAAAGGATTAAAAAAGGTTCGTGAAAACTCCGCTTTTCCGGTCGCAGCGGACGAGTCTGTCTTTTCTCTGGAAGATGCGTTGCGAGTTATTCAGAAAGGGGCAGCGGATATAATAAATCTGAAGGTCACCAAGAGCGGTCTGTTTGAAACGATAGACATTGCGACTCTCTGTAAGGCGCACGGCATCGGTCTGATGATCGGTGGAATGATCGAGACCCGAGTAGCAATGGGCTGCTCGTTTTCTCTGGTGCTGGGGCTTGGCGGAATCAGTATCCTTGATCTCGATACACCGCTGCTTATGGCAGAAGATCCCTTCGACTCAGGGGGATACCAGTATACCGGGCCAATACTCAGCCCCTGAGCCCCTGGTATGAGCCCGGGCTGGGGATCGCACTACAGAAGAGAACCGCGAAGGAACGCAAATGAACGCGAACGCAGAGGCACAGAAATATTTGCGTCGAATAGCGTTGATTAGCGTTTCGGAAGGGGAAGGAACCGCGAATGGACGCAAATGAACGCGGATATCCCTTAAAGGAGGAAGCATTCCAGATTGTAGGATGCGCCATGGAGGTGCTAAATGAGCTCGGTCATGGGTTGTTGGAGAAACCTTATGAGAATGCGCTCGTTGTGGAGTTTGGATTCAGGGATATACCAGTCAGCCAACAACAGACATACGATGTGCTTTATAAGGGCGTGAGCGTCGGCGAGTACATCCCCGATCTCATCGTGTATGACCAGATCGTGGTAGACACCAAAGTTTTTGAGCAAATCGGAGATCACGAAATGGGACAAATGCTCAATTATCTGAAGATTACGGGGCTGAAAGTCGGATTGATCCTAAATTTCAAACGAGCAAAATTGGAGTGGAAAAGAGTGGTGCTGGAAGGAACGGCGAATGGACACGAATGAACGCGAAATCACAAACACAGAAGTATTGGCGTCAATTTGGTTTCATTAGCGGTTCGGATGGGGTAGGAACAGCGAATAGACGGTAATATCGCTTCGCGTTCATTCGCGTTCATCTGCGGTTCCTCTTCTTTTCCTACTCCGCTCACCGACTGCGGTATGCCTTTGGAAGATCGACGGCGTTACCCCATGCACCCGCTTATATTCGCGGTGAAAGTGAGTTGTCTGCTTAAAGCCGAGGTCAGCGGCTGTCTCCTTGATTGATCTCCCGGATTCGAGCATTTCCCGGGCCGTGATCATGCGCTGTTCGTTGAGCCATTCCTGGGGCTTTCGGGCGAGGTCTTCCTCGAAATAGCGCTCCAGGGTGCGGAGACTGACGCCGTATATTTCAGCCATTTTCCGGGCCTTGTAACCGGAGAATTCCGCCATTTCGATCCAATGTTCGAAGCGCGGCCGATCGGTCAGGTAATACCGAAACTGCATGAGAGAGAGTGCTTGTCGATGACCGGAATCAAGCGCTCGAAAGGACCTTTCACACGCAATGACTCCCGTCGTGATAGAGAATTATCACTACACTTCGAACCGGCAAGAGAAAAATGGTTAGGAAGGAAGAATTAGTGAACAGTGGTCAGTAAACAGTGAACCCCGGCAAACCGGGACTTCGCTGCGCTCAGCAGTAAACAGTGGACAGTGGGAAGAGGGGATGCGAGTTGCGGGAGGGTGGATCCGGGTGCGTTCGTTGAAGATCTCGCGGTACCGGGATGAATTAATAAGGAAAGCAGGAAACTGGTAGGTCCTTACATGGAGAAGAGAATTCGATTCCTCCCGGCGCGCCGCAACCTGGAAACATCTTTCGACCTGAGGTCAATCGGGATCAGCGTGACCGCGGATCTGCCTTACAGCAGACTCTGCGAGATTTGACGGATGGCCTAGCGTGGCAGAGCCGCCCCGCGACAGGCTCGGGGCCCTGAGGCTCTCGAACGGGCAACCAAAAAAGAAGAAGAGAACCGCAGATGCACGCAGATGGACGCGAATGTAGAAGGAAACTCCTACTTCCCTTGGGTAACCTCGTCGCGAACCTTGTCCCAAACCTTGTCGACTGCAGTTTATTGAATACCAACCTCTTCTGCGCAAAAAATAGCTCGGAAAACACGGTTCTGCCGGATTGTGGCACGGATAGATAGAGGAGTCAGGTCTCACAGTCGCAGGATGGAGAATAGGGTGTCGACTTCGCAAACTCGCTTATGCGAGTCGAGAAACGCGAAGAGGAACTTTCCCAAGAGCGCTATTCGTGGACTAAAATGCAGTCGCGATCTTGGGAAAGCTCCTCATCGCGTTTCAGGCTCTCCCGTATGGCGGAGAGGCGAAGTCGACTCCTACCTCGGCCTATAGTATGGGCAGTTTCCTGCTTTCCTGCCTTCCTTATTAAAACCTCATTCCGCGGTTACTTCTCACTCCCCGATCCGGGACGCCGATGACTATCTGGCTGGCGCCGTTTCCACGGAAATTTAACTATCGCATCTTCTTGCCGCCCTCTTTTTTCAAAAGCAATTTGCACTACTATCCATCAGAACTTGGTTGACTGAACACGTATTTTGTTTGGTGAATTTTAAGAGGATGGTATTCAAAGAATTGTGGTCCAATTGTTCACAATCCGTTGTTTTCCTGATCCGTTAGTTACTCCCTCTCGAATTAACCCGCTGTGTCCTCGAATCCGCGGGGTCTTCCTCCCAAATTCGCGCATGCCACGGCGAAGCCCGGAGGACGGAGACGGGTCCATTCGCGTCCATCTGCGGTTCCTTCCTTATTCATCTCTCAATCTCGTAGAGTCCGCCAAACGGAATCACTGCCGCCAGTTAAGCCACAGGCGAACGTAATGGCGACGGCGTTCGGGATCCGGAAAGTCCTGAAACGCTGTCCGATTATGCAAAATTCTTCGGTTGTTCACAAACAGGATCTGGCCGGGTCTAAGATCGAACTCCACCCAGAATTCCGGGCGACGCAGCAATTCCTCCAGTACCTCCAAGGCATATTCCTGCCTCGAATCGAGAGGCAGTTTCATCTTTTCATGACCGATTTGGATGTAGTAGTGGAGGTATCGGTTGGTCAAATCCTGTCCGTCCCAGTGAAAACCTGTGTCTGCGAAACGGGAGGTTCATCGGGAGCATGTTCTCCTCGACAGTCGAAGCAGAAATCCTCGTAAAGAGTTTCGAGAACCTCGAGATGATTTTTCAGCAATTCGTTATGAATTGCGTAAGCGCTGACCAGTTGGCTCCTGCCTCCCGACCGGGCTGTCCGTATACAGAGCAAACCCACGACGTCGGGAATAGTCGCACCGAATGCATTGTCATTATGAAAAGTCGATTCGGAGTTGGTAACCGAGAATCGGACGCCCTTTCGGACATCGGCGCCGGTATCACGGACGTCATACAGAAGTGTCCCGCGCATGTTCTGTTTCATCGGAAACCCGACCGATTGACCGATTAGCCAGTAGGCCGCTTTGGCCTCATCAAGCGTATAGCGGTCGACCGGAACACGATCAATGATGGCGAAACCTCGGCCGGAATCCAGTGCTTCCGTTACCGGGGCAAAATTCCTGTGGCAGCACCGCGCACTGGACTTGGACAATGCTAAATCTTCAATCGGAGTAACCTTTCCAGTGCCCGGTGCTAAGGCCGAATCAAGCTCCGACAAAACCTCCTGCGAGAGGGAATAAATCCAGCATTCAGGCGCATCAATCGAGTTCGCATCCCAACCTTTGGGTGTATCGATGAGTTCCTTAAGCATAGCTCAGAAGAGTAAAAGGAGTCAGAAGGCCGGGCGCAATCTTACAGATAACATTGCGCGTGCCCTTGCTCTCTGTTTCTCCCGGCTCGCCGGACTTCAATTCTCTTTTCCTGCTTTCCTGCCTTCCTTATTCAGCTCAATCTCTGTGTTCTAAAACCAGGAAGCCATGACAGACGACAAAATCCAAGTTACAAGAGAGCGGGAAGAGAAACGCCTCTTCATCGGGATTTCCGCCCCCAACCACGTGAAATCGTCCATCCGACGCATACGGCACCAGCTTCCCGAGTTTCGCTGGGTTCCGGAGGATAACCTCCACCTCACTCTGCGGTTCATCGGCGACGTCGATGCGGAATTGGCTGAGCGAATCGTTGAGCTCCTCTCGCCAATTCGAGTTGAGCTCTTCATCCTGCCGGTGAAGGAGGTCGGTTGCTTCCCGCGCCGTGGCCGTCCTGGAATCGTTTGGGTTGGACACGATAAGGGGCATCCTCGCCTCTTTCAATTGCAAAAACAGATCGAAGACACCCTGGTAGCTCTTGGCGTCGAAGCTGAGACGCGGGCCTATCACCCGCATGTGACGATTGCGCGGACGGCACGCGCAAAACCGGGCGCGGTGAAACAGTTTGTTCGGGATAACCGGAATTTCGAAACAGCGCCGTTCAAGGTGGAAGGATTCACCCTCTTCTCGAGCAAACTCTCTTCTGAAGGAGCGCAGTATACCGAGGAAGCCTTCTTTTCATTTAACGAATAAGAAATAAGGAAAGTAGAAAGGCAAAAGAGGGGTCACAGAGCACCACAGAGGACCACGGAGAACTTAAGTTACACAGACTGAAAGTCGGAAGGAGTCGACTTCGCCAAATCTGCCGTTTGGCAGAATGGAGAAACGCCAAGAAGAGAATTCCCAAAAGCGCACCTGCATTCTGCGCCGAAAGGGGGCGCTTTGGGGAATTCTCTTCTTGGCGTTTCAGACGCGCTGCGCGCGAGGCGAAGTCGACTCCTAATTCGTTCTATCGTATGTTCGAACTCCTATTTTCGCGATCGATGCAACCGTTCCTGCCACTCGACTGAGAACGCCCCTAGCGACGTAGAGAGAAAACGTAGTTTTAAACAGACATTGTATACCCATCATCCCTCTCCGTTCTCTTTGTTTCCTTCTGTTCAATTCTCTTCTCCACGGAAGCACCTACCAGTTTGGTTGCGGATTTGCTGCGCTAGGTGCCTCCGTGCATCTCTGTGTCGCTCTGTGGCCCCGATTCAGTCATGATTGAACCCTTTTCCTAACTTATGTTCATGAATCGCCGAGAATCTATCCTTCAACACACCAGTGCCCTCCGTGCCTGTGCCTTATGCCCGAATATGCAGAGCCCGGTGGTGACGGGACGGGCCATCGTGAGCAAGGTGCTGCTGGTGGGGCAGGCGCCGGGTGAAAAGGAACCCCGGTTGCAACGCCCGTTTGCCTGGACCGCGGGGAAGACGCTCTTCCAGTGGTTCAAGGAATCATGTGGACTCAGTGAGGAAGATTTTCGTTCCAGCATTTACATGGCAGCTGTCTGCCGCTGCTTCCCCGGCAAGAAGCCGAAGGGCGGTGACCGCGTTCCGGATCGGACAGAGATTTCCAACTGCTCCCGCTGGCTGAAAGCCGAGATGGAAATTCTGCGACCGGAATTAGTCATTCCAGTCGGCAGACTGGCCATTACGCAATTTATGAAATACTCGAGTCTCGATGCAATCGTCGGCCGCAGTTTCCGATGCACCTACGACAAGCATCTTTTCGACACGATTCCCCTCCCCCACCCCTCCGGGGCCTCTCCATGGCCCCGCGTGGAACCGGGAAAAACCCTCCTGAGAAAAGCGTTAGGGATGATCGCAGAGCATCCCGCTATGGAAGAAGAAAAACAGAGAATGAATCTACCACGGATGACCTAGCGCAACCAAAAAAGAAGAAGAGAACCGCAGATGAACGCAGATGGACGCGAATGCAGAAGGAAACTCCTACTTCCCTTGGGTAACCTCGCCTGCCTCGGCAAAGCAGTGCGACGACGGGTCGCGAACCTTGTCCCAAACCTTGCCTGCCTCGGCAAAGCGAAGCGACGACGGGTCGACTGCAGTTTATTGAATACCAACAACCTCTTCTACGCAAAAACTTGCTAGAAAAACAAGGTTCAGACCTCACTATATTGCCCCTCTAAAGGCACTATGCAATCGCAAGTTTAAATCCCGATTTTTTGCCCAGTCGGAAGATGATTCTTCGGCCTGAACCGTCGGGCATCAGTAAGGGCTTCTGATTGAGAGTTTGCAGATACTCAAGCACCACCGCCTGCACCCGAGGGGGATAAGTTGCGGTGGGGAATAAATGCGCTTCGACCGCACAGCCCCTCTCTATAAGAACGCCGTCACTGTGAGTCAAATTGCGAAACAGATCGTGGTCGTCACGATAGTTGTTGTAGCGAGCTTTAAAGGGTTCGAGCTGCTTGTAGAAGCTGTTACGGGCGAAGATTTTCAAGGCATCCATGAGGGACTTGTTAGCGGTGTCCAGGCGGACATAGTTTTCATCAATGAGGCGCTGCAGCCTCGAGCATTCGGTGTCGATTTGCTCCAGTTCGAGTTGGAGGGCTTTGAGGGCCTGATCGAGTCGACGGATCTTTTCGCCCCTTGAGGCGCTTTTGCCCGGGTGGGCATGCTCGGCCAGGAGCAGTCTTTTCAATTCTTCGGTGCATTGCTGTTTTTGCTTCAGGAGGGCTTTGGCGGCACCGCTTTTCTCCTGCTTGTCCTCAAGGTGTTGGGCTAATCGCTTGTAGTGGACGGTGCGATAAGAGGTGATCTGATTAATCCCAAAGTGCTTATCGAGGTATTTGAAGTCATTCTCCTGAATCCAGCGACTGAACATCCCTTTGATTACCTCTTCATTTCGGGCCTGCTGATCGGTCGCCAGGATGCTCACGGTAATGGTTCGATTTTTTGGATTGGTCGCCTCCACGATCCACTGCACCAGTTGAGGATTTTTCTTCCAGGGGCCCCGCTGATAGCGAAGATGATACTCCTGGAGATCTTCGGCATGGTTGCGCGCGCGCTGCAGGCGCAACTGCCCGTCGATCCGTTGGAGGGGCTGGGCGCTGGCCTTGTAACCTTTTTCCCAGGTAATGATTTCGAGTTGAGGGTGCTCCACGATGGCTTCGTAAAACCACTCCGCGGCGATCGCCCGGTCCACGTAAATACTCACCTTTTTATCAGCCGGCAGCTGCACCAGCTCGAGCATCGCTTCGCAGTTGGGGATAAACCGTTCCCTTATATCCTCATAGTTGTCAGTGCTCGCAAAATAGACCGGATAGCCCTTGAGGGTATGAATAAAATCGCTGTGGAGCGCTTTGTCGGCCAGACGGATACCCGGACACCATCCCGCCAGCACCTTGCTCATTCCGGTGTAATGTTTGGTGTGCGGATCATAATAAAAGCTCTCTTCATCCGAAGCATTCAGGCCCCTCGCGTTCACTCTGAGGATCTCTCTTAAAAGCCCTTCATCGGCCAGGGCGCTAAGGCTTTGGCGTTGCAGATAGGGGGTATACAGGACTCGCCCGATGAGTTTTTGCAGGTCTTCGAGATCGAGCAGTTTGCTCTGCTCGATATTGACCGCGGCCAACAACCCGCAAGCCACCCATTGTTTCAAAAGCCAGCCCTCTTCGCGATCAATCTGAGCGACTTCTCTGAGCGCGGCACTGAACAGAAGTACTCCCAGGTGCCGATACCATTGCACCGCTTCGGAGCTCTCCCTCGAAAAATCGGGAGACCCCTTGCGATTGTCCCCTTCGCTTTCGGGGCTATTTTCTGCTTCTTGCTCCTGTTCGTCCCTCCCCGAGTCCTCCGGGCAATCCCAGGGAGTCTCCCGATTTTGCGCCCTCTCGGCTTCGGCCTCCTTTGCCCGGGCCTCTTTAAGCTCCTTAAAGACAGGGCGCAAAGTTTCCCCACTGAGGTTAACTCCGAACACCTCCTCGATCTCCCCCCGTATCTTCTTGCTGTAGCCATACCGACTCTCCCCATAGATCTGCCCGAAGCGCACCCGCACAAAACTCCGGATTTCCCTCGTCAATTTGCGATGAGCGCTGCGTCCCGCCAGCACTCGCGCTAAGGTCTCGGCATCTCCGCTTTGAAGCGCCTCCCCCCACCGCTTCATCGTTTTGGGGTCAACCTCAAATTGCTTCTCTAAGCGCCCTTTCTTCAACCCCGCATTGTAGAGGCGCCCCTCCAATAGCTTGAATTCAACTTGCTCCCGATCGTCCTCTACGACTTCAAAAAGCTCATGCCCGTAATAGACGTGCAGTTTGCCTTCCCTCAGATCCCGATAGACCGTGATCGAGGGATTACCCTTGTCCACTCCAAGGATGCACTGTAAGAAGGTCTCTTCTTTGACGGTAGGTTTCTCCATTTTTCTTCGAATTTGATGGTTCGAAGATGAAGCCTACCGTTTTCTTTAGCTCTTAAAAGCCGGGAATTGTATCTGCGATTGCCCCCTGCCCGCCAACCCGCATGATAGCGAGTTCTGAGGTTCTGCCGGATTATAGTACGGATGGGCACGGATGAGGAGATTACCAGCGGATCATAAGAGGGCAACGGATGAACGGAAAAAGCAGATACCGTGGTCACGGGAGGGAAAAAAGGAAGTCGCCATCGCCTCGCGCGGAGCGCGGATAAAACGCTCAAAGCAGCATTTGCGAGAGCCCGACCTGAAATTGAGCCTCGAGCCAATTGAAAACGCTCTCGTAAATACGGGAGTGTTTTTCACTCTGCCGTACAGAAGTGACAGGCGAAGGCGACTCACCTGTTTTCCCGTATACTCCGCGTCAGCGCTCTCTGTGCCGCTCCGTGGTTCTCTGTGTCGCTCTGTGGCCAAAAATCCAGTCGTTACCTCAAGTTCGCGTGTTTAGCGGGAAACTCTCTCTCTCTTATCCGTGCCCATCCGTGGTAGGATTATTCTCTCACAAGAAACCTCCTTTCGACAAGCTTGGCATTCCTCACCGCGCTTCTCAACCAGGAGAGCTGAACGTCGAGACGCTCCTTCCGGGATAATTGCCAGTCGTCGCGCTCGCCGAATTCGCCGGCAGAGTTCGTAGAGGCATACGGCCACACTCACCGAGATATTCAGACTCTGGGTGAATCCGTGCATCGGGATCTTCACGGATACATCGGCGAGGCGCTCCGCTCTTTCACTTAGGCCCTCTTCTTCAGTGCCGAAACAGAGCGCGATATCCTGTTCGACGGGTAACTCCTCGAGGGGAATTGAATCGTCCCTGAGGGAAGTCGCCACAATCCTGTAACCACTCCGCTTCAACCCTTCAAAGCATGCCGTGGTGTGTTCCTCACCTTCGCCGCTGTAGCGGTAAAGGTCGACCCACTTGCTCGCCCCCATCACCACATCGGGATTCCAACTGATAGGCGAAACGATTCTCAATGATGTGCACATCCTGCACGCCGAAGCATTCACAGGTACGAATCGCAGCACTCGCATTGTGAGGTTGAAACAGGTCCTCCAGACAACCGTCACCGCTCTCGTCCGCGACCCGATTACCCGTTCCATACGCGCGAGTTTATTCTCCGTCACAAACTGAGCGAGATGCGCACAAAGAGCCTCCTTGGTTTCTGAGGTCATTGAATAGAGAATTGAACAGAAGGTAACGGAGAGAAACGGAGAAGAGATTGAAGATTTTCTTGAATAAGGAAGGCCCTTCGACGCTGCTCAGGATGTAAAGGAAAGCAGGAATGATTTCTTACTACAGCAGCTTTCGGCCAAAACCAAACTGGAATGCTGACAGATGAAACGGAAAGAGGGGCCACAGAGCCACCTAGCGCAGCGTAGTCGCAACCAAAAGAATGAGTTTCCCGGCAGGCCGGGAAATGAAGGGCCCTCCTACGCTAAAGCTATGGAGCATGTACAACGAATGGGGACTGTGAGAGCATTGAAAGCAACGGATCAGGAACGGAGACGGATGAAGAGGGAGAATAGCCCAGGATGGCTCCGCAGTACCACGGATGAAGAGGCAGTTTCCCGCTGATCCGAGAAAACCGCGGATTGAATGAAGCCAGGGATTCCCATCCCGGCACGCAGGGACTCGGCAGTACATCGGATTAGGAGCCGTCAGAAAACGGACCAGAAGGAAGTGATAATTAGAACTCGCAGTTAGACATTGCTTTCTGAAGATCACCGAAATTGTTTGAGCATCAACGGGTTCTATACGCAGGTAGAGAAATTCCTTCTTAAGGCTCAAGCCTCTTCGAGTTAGAACAGAGAACCACGGAGAATTGGAACTTGAAAGCTGGGCGTTGGTAAAGTCCACTTCGCCCCGCTCTGCCGTATCGGCAGAGTGGAGTAACGCATAGATGAGTATTCCCAAAAGCGCCGCATACCGCACTACGCCGTCCGCTAGAAGTGCTCTTGGGAATGTTCATCATTGCGTTACAAGCGCGCTCCGCGCCAGGCGAAGTCGACTCTATCGAGGTAAGCGCAGGTGATCAGATCTCTTCCCCGAATTCGATGAAATTCCCTCCTACTCTACGAAAACTCACACAGCTATCTTCTACACACATTACAGGTGAGGAATTAGATAATCTCTTTTCCTGCGTTCCTGCTTGAAGACAATTAAAGCTCTCATTCCTTGATCTTGAGCCCTGCCAGTACAATAATCGTTCTTCTCCCTGGCGGCTCGCTCGGTCCAACCATTGATAACTCGGGAACTGTCTAAATCCCAAAGGGCAGGCAGTCATCCAGTTCCAATCGTGATGTCGAAAATTCGTCAGCTTTCGCCCTCCAGATTTCACCGGCCGTCCGACCACACAGATGGACCAGGTAAGTCAATGGATCGTATCCGAGTCGTGGACTATCTCTGCCCGATGTCAAAGGTCCCTCGGGCGGATGGAAGGGATAGGACCCGGTGGCGATGATAATCCTCACCGAAAATGGTCGACGGAAGCTTCCTTTTCACCGGCCGGACCCGATCCGATTATGACCAGATCATACTTCCCCGATTAGAATTCGGCTGGCTGCCGCGATACATCAAGTAGTAAAGATCCTCGGGGCAAGCCCCGAGGCATTTTCAAAATAATCCCAACTCCAACTGCCCTTTATGCAATCGCTGGTAATTTGCCTCCTCACCTTGATTCGCGATATAGGCCGCGATCACGCTCTCGCTGCTGTGTTGCCCCACCGTGTTTACGAAGTACCCTTTTCCCCAGAACTCTCCGCCCCACAGTTGCTTCTTCACCTCCGGTGCTTTCGCAAACACTTCGCGCGCAGTTACACTCTTCCCCGTCGTAACGATCCTCGTCGGACTGTAAGCCGGCACCGACTGGATCAGAAAGTGTGCATGGTCTCGATCTAATCCTATTTCCAAGAAGACAATCTCCCAGCGCTTTTCAATCTCGATGCAGGCTGCCCTCAGAACCTCGTCCACACGCTCACTCATCACAACTCGACGATACTTCGCTGCGCACACCAGATGATACATCAGCACCGATACATTGTGACTTTTGTGGATGTAACGACTTCCCATCCCCTATCATCATATACCACTAAAGCCGAAGCAAGCTTCGGGGAATTGAACCCAGCGAGATTCAAACATCAGGAAAGTATGCTTGGCCTCGCTGATGCGTACAGCCATACCACTGTTTCCTACGGTGATTAACAGTTGAAGCACGAAAGCTAAATCCAGTATCTAGACCCCATTCGAAAAGCCTTTCGAGCGGGCGGTTTAAGGTTCTCCGCCACGGGCGGACCAGCCTATGGCTGGCAGGTTTCGGGTTTTAGGCTGCCGGCGCTGCCGATGAGCAGGTATTGAGCGGCCATCGGCGTGGCTTGCTGCACAATACGTATATTTGCCGCTGTCTGGAGGCATACTCATCCCGTGGTGCTTTTTTCTCTGAGCTTCAAAGCGGTCAGATTCAGGCTGCCTGTTCCAGTTCCTCCCCTCGGCGTTTCTTCATCAGTATGATGCGGCAGAAGTTGTAGGCCAGAACCTTCTCGAGCAGTTCATCGCCTACCGCATCGATGCCGCGGCGGCCGAGTTCGCCAAAGGCAAATCCATCTTTAATCGTGAACATCAGCGACTCCACTGCGGAGCGATCGCGGCGTGCCTCGCGATACGCCTCGCTCTCCCAGTCCTCGGGGGTGGTCAACTTCTTGCCCTTCGCCCCACTGATACTGATCTGCTTTACCCCCATGCTCAGCACCTCCTTGCGTCCCTTCGCCGAAGCATATCCGTCATCGGTGCTGACCAGTTCAGCAATGACACCGGTGCGCTTGATCGAATCGCCGATGGCCGGCGCCAGCTCAATGGAGTCTGCCGCGTTGCCTTGCGGTACGATCAGGCTGGTGACAAAACCGTTTTCGCTGCGAACCAGTTGTGGCTTGTACCCGATCACTGGATTGCGGCTGCCCTTCTTGATGTAGGCCGCCGATCCGTCCGAGAGGCTCAGGACCTTCTGTGTGGACGGTAGCTTCTTTTCGTGAAACACCCGATCATGAGCATACTCAACAACCCGCTTGGCGTCGGCAATATCACCCCTGATCTGGCTCAATGCCCGCTCCAGAAGCTCCCGGCGAGTGGGAGGCAGTGAATCCATCGACAGGCCCTCTTCAAGATGGCTCAGTTCCCCCGTTAGTGAGTCGGCCGCCTTGCGGCCCCGCTTGAGCAACCGCCGGTAGTGTTTCTTCAGCTTGCCCTTCGACTTCGGTTTGCCCGCGGCCAGACAAATCTGAAACTCCAGCTTGTCCATTTCCTCCAGCCAACGCCCAACCCATCCCTTGCGAAAATCCTCCAGCCCGAAGACATGCAACTTCTGACCCAAACGATTGGCCCGCATCAAAAGACCGCTCAGAATCTTCCCATCGGTGGGCCAGCAGCTGTTTGCTTTCACCGAGGTGCTGTCGATCGTCAGCTTCCCGAAATCGTCCCATTGCTCCTGGAGGATAAACCCAATCTGTTTATCAAAGATCAACTCGCGGGTCGTATGGCTGACCAGGTTCACGTTCTCCAGAATCGTCGTCACCGCCGGCATTCTCAGTCCCCCGCTCTGCAAAAATCCGTACAAGCTCATCGACTCGCGCACAAACCGCCGTGCCGGTTTCGTGGTCAACGAACCCAGAAACCCTCGAATCATCACGAACACGTATACCGCATAAGCCGGCATCCGCGGCCGGCCTGCCCCAAGATTCAATTCAGCAGCCAGAATATTCTCCTCCTCGATGTCCAGCTCCGGCAGCTCCGCTGTGCGCCCTTCAAAGAACCTGCGATCTTCCAATCGAAGTTTCTTCTTCTCACGCGCATGGGCGTCCAGATCCTTCTCGATCGCCTCGATGATTTGCGCCGCGAACCCGGCCAATTCTTCAACTTCATCCAGAAAATCACGGAAATCCGTGTCTGGAACCGGCAGAATGAGGTTGCTAAGGGGCGTCTTATCGCTTTTGTTCTCCTCTGTCGCACATGTTGGCATGTTTAACTCCTTTCTTAATCTTAGGTTGTTAAACACTAGCATGTTGCGACACTTTTTATCAAGCCAAAAAATGATTTTTCTCAAGTTTTTCTTGCGCCTTTTGCGCCTCTTTGCGGCCAATCAGTAGCTTTTCGGATAAGGTCAAGCTAGTATCTTGTAACAGAAAGTATTTCGTATCTAGTTGACGTTCCAATTGTGTTTTTCCATCTTATTGGGATGGCAAATCGATATCGAGTAACCTTAACTGATCAGGAGCGTGAGGAGCTGGAGACTTTGACGAAAAAGGGCAAAGGTACCGCGCGCAAGTATATTCACGCGCGAGCATTGCTTTTATGCGACAGCGTCGGGGAGCGATCCCCCTGGAGAGTAGCCGATGTAGCCCAGGGCCTTGGGGTGACATCGCGAAGCATTGAGCACATCAAGAAGCATTTTGTAGAAGAGGGCCTGGAGGCTGCGCTGGGTCCGAGGCCCAGATCGAGACCACCCAAAGTCACCTTCGACGGAGCCTTTGAGGCGCGCCTTACGGCACTGGCGTGCTCTGCGCCCCCTAAAGGCAGGAGCCGATGGACGGTGCGGCTCCTGGCTGAAAAAGTGGTCGAACTAAAGATTGCACCGAAAGTTTCGGCGATGACCGTTCAACGAACGCTAAAAAAACGAATTTAAGCCTCACCTGAGCAAATATTGGAAGATACCTCCTAAGCACAATGCGGCTTTTGTGGCTTGCATGGAAGACATTCTGGAACTCTACCATCTGCCCTATGATGCGGAGTATCCTCTGGTCTGCATGGATGAATCGTGCAAGCAGCTGGTTGGAGAAGTCCATCAGGCTGTTGCGGCTGCCCTTGGGCGAGTTCAACTCGTCGATCATGAATACGTGCGCAAAGGAGTAGCCGAAATTTTCATGGCCGTCGAACCGCTCGGGGGCAAACGCTATGTGCTCATCACAAAACGGCGAAGACGATGCGAATGGGCTCAATTTATCAAGTACCTGCTCGAAGAAGAATATCCTCAAGCAACCAGGATCAAGCTGGTCATGGACAACCTCAATACTCATAGTGTGGCCTCATTTTACGAAACCTTCGAACCATCCGAAGCGAGAAGATTGGCTGAGCGTCTAGAGATCCACTACACCCCAAAACACGGAAGCTGGCTCAATATCGCAGAGATTGAACTAAGCACACTCCAAATCCAATGCCTCAATCACAGAATCCCGGAAATCAAACAGATGGGTAACGAAGTGGCAGCTTGGCAACACGATCGAAATAACCGAAATGCCAAGGTTGATTGGCAGTCTACCACTCAGGATGCACGGATAAAACTAAGACGGTTATATCCGAAATTATGAAAGATACAAGGTACTAGACCAACTTTTACCGCAAAATAAAGTAGCTTATATCCGACTTATCAGGTTTTTACCGAAAAATAGTGGTATTTTATTCTTCCTCCGATTTATCCTGCGAAAGTTTACTTTCCATTCATATCAAACTACCTAATGCTAGGCCTCACGTACGGAGCGGTAGCGGAGTTGTGTGAAGGCCATTGTGCGCCGATTCGTAGTGTAAATGCAGAGGTGGGAGTGGCGGAGATTCGAGCTCGAATTCGGGCTTCTCCTGGCGATACTTTGATAGGATCTTCTCAAATCGAATTAATCCTGGTTTATTCGAGTCGCAGTAATAGATATTTACACGCAGCACTCTACGATGAGGGCGGGGGGATAGAATTAATCCTGGTTTATTCGAGTCGCAGTCAATAGCATATTTCTGGATCATTAGATCCGGTACCAAAGCCTTTCATTTCGTTACAACCGAAACTCAGCTGCGTTCGGAATTCTCGTTTACCGACGAATCACAAAATAGAAAAATCCGGGTAGTATCATCCGCACACATTCAGGCCACCAAATGTTTTGAGATTCTCCGACTTCAATAGCACTTCTTTTAACGAATCCACATTACTAGTGGTAAGCGGTAAAATTTGTTTGTAGAACAGCTCTCCATCCATTTCGACAATGTCTGATCGACTGCTCTCAACCTCATACAGCCCCGATTTGAAAGTCGGGTGGGGCAATCCTTCATAGAGTACGAGACCGGTCGCATCTTTAATCTGTTTCGCGATCTTCTGATAGTAGCAGAAAGACAAATTCTGGCACCTATCATGAACGGCGGGTATGGCACACTTTAATGTGAGCCAAACTATCATCGCCAACATTATTCCGGCATATGCGATTTTTCGAAGTCTCATGTATATGGCGAACATACAATCGTACACCAGTTGCTTTTTACTGAACGGCCGATGGACCCGATGAGTTGTAAGCCTTTGACTATCTGATCGTTAACCCGTTTAAAACAGCGTTTAACGGCAGGTCATATGCAACATGTCGTCAATATTGTAATAGGCGACATGCAGCATACTGCCGGAATTCCGCGAATAAACAACAGTAGAGACACGCAGGAATCACCACTGCTTCAGATCAAACAGCACCCCCATGTAGTTCTGCTTTTCTTCGAGTAGCCCGCGATAGGCGCGGTCCGCTTCGAATACAGGGAGGGTGTGGGTGTGCACAGGCGAGACTTCGATGCGATTCCGCGCCATGAATTCGAGAGCGAGTTCATACGGATCCGGGTCGCCATATTGCGCGGCATTTTCCTGTCGCCCGGCGTGAGCGCCGATCAGGGAGACGCCGGGGCGGTGAAGGTCGAAGTAGAGGTTGACCTCGGCTGTGCTCCGAGGTGAACCCAGTAGAATCACCTTGCCCATCTGAGCGGCGGAGCGCATGGCAGAAGAAGCGACTTGCGGATTGCCCGTCGCTTCCACGACAACCTGTGCGCCCTTTCCGCCGGTGATCTCCATGATACATTGGACTGCATCTTCTTCCGCCGTGTTGATTTGTATATCAACGTCGCATGCGCAGGCGATGTCCAGCCGCTCGGTAACGGTATCCACCCCGATGACGCGCAGCGCCCCGGAAACGCGCATCAACTGGGCGGCAAAATTGCCAATTACCCCCAAACCAAACACGACTACAGTGTGCCCGAGCCGAACCTCTGAAAGCCGCACCGAAGTGAGAGCGATCTGGAGTAAAGAGGCGAACGGAGCATGTTGAGGGGAAAGGCCCTCCGGCAATCTGATGAGCGGATGTCCTGTTGAAACGAGAGAATGAGAGGCATGTTTACCTCGATGGAAAATGATATCACCTTCCTCTACTCCTTCGACATCCTCGCCCACCCGGACGGCGCGGCCCACCGCAGCATACCCCGGACGAAAAGGAAACTTGGCGTAAGCGAAATCGGGATCGGGAAAACCGATGTGCGTTTCAGTGAACATCGCCAATTCCGTGCCCGGAGAGATCAGGCTATGGCTATTTTCGAGAAGAACTTCATTGCGGCCCGGTTCGTCCGGCAGTTCGGACTCCTCGACCTCAACGGTCAATTTCTCAGGGAAAACAAGCTGCTTGATTTTCATCACTGGAAGGAGCTTATCTTCGATTCGATTACCCGCTCTGCCCTCTGGCAGAGCGACTAGGAAGATGTCGGTGGTCGAACCCGCCGCAATGTAAATTCACATCTGAATAACTGGGAGAATCCGCGAATTCCAAACGCCATAACCGACAGATTCCTTGCCCGGACATTTCACACACTTCGTAGCGAGACGGCGTAGATCGCTGCGTGTCATTGCCTTTCCGTAGCACGGCGGACGAAAGTGTGTAATGACCCTCTGAGGTCGCCGGGCAAGGGTAGGCTTTGACACGCGGTGAAATCCGTCGTAGTAGTAGAAGGTTTGTGATATGTTTGGGCTATACATGCTCAATCTCGACCTCCGCTCCTTTTCGCTCCGCCGAAAAGTAGCCGCTGTAAATTGCCGAAATCGTATCCGCCCCCAGCTCCATTCCCGATTCCGGATCGCTTCCCTCATCAATGGTCTTGTAGAAGGCCTCCATTTCCTGCGGGTAGCCGGTGAAGAAATCCTCGTCCACCGAAGTAAACTGCCAACCCTGTTTCGTGCCGGTCTTTTCGACTGTGTAGATATCCTCGAAGTACTCTTCCTTCGGATTGTAAGTCAACATGGCTGTATTTGGATTAATATTACAGAGGGTGCGATGGTTGTTGGCGTTTACTTCCAGCCAGTTGTGAATTCCACCGTGTATGATTTCGGAAGCACAGACGTCCGCGATGGTACCGTCTTCAAATATGATGTGTGTCATAACGAAATCCTCGACATCGAAGTACTCGGTGCGCAGATGGCCCCGATCGACGAATTCGGGAAGTCGAGTAATCGAATGGGTGCGGCAACTGATGGCGGCGGGACGTATCGCCTTTCCCTTCCGGCAGATACCCTCGACGCGCTTGAGATAGAGGGCGGCAGTCAGCGGGTGGCAACCCTTTCCTATAAGCGCCCCACCCCCATTGTGCTTCCAGAACCCGTAAAAATGCGCGTGCGACCCGTGGTGAGCCTCCTCGCCGTGCATCCAAAGAATCTGTGCTCCCGTCTTTCTGATTATTTCGCACTCCTTCCGAATCGAGGGTGCGTAGACCCAGTTCTCGGCATAAAGGATCTGTCCATCACTGGCAGCCTCGGCCTCGGCGAGACGGCGTACGCTGGACATGGCGCCGTCTCGCATGGTCTCTCTGGAACAATGGCGCGCATCAAAATCTTCATCGCCGTCTCCGAAATAACCGGTGAAGGGCTTCTCGACAATCGCATGTTTGCCACGCCTGAGCGTCTCCAGAGTGACCGATTCGTGGACCGCAGGAGGGACGCAGACATGCAGCACGTCGCAAGCGTCGATCAAAGCTTCGAGGCTGTCAAAGGCGCGAATATTTCGCTCCCCGGCAAAATCCTTCGCTCGATTCGGCGAATAAACACCGACACATTCCACGTCCGTGTCGTTAATTCGTCGCAACGATTCGAAGTGAAAACTCGCCGAAAATCCGGCCCCAATGATACCGCTATGAATGGTTTTCTTATCCATCATATTAGTAAGTTCTATTGCGTTTCATTATCCAAGATGATTCTTCCCCGTCCCGGCTTGCCGCGTACGGGGTATTACCAAGTTAAAGCCGATTGAACGACACCCTAAAACCATCCACTCGTCACGAATTTATCAAATGTTCTTTCCACATCGGCGGCCTGACCCAGATCGCTGGTAAAACGCCCGTAGTCGCGATGCCAACTCGGATGCCTGGTTCCCGGATGAGTGCCTGGAGGATCGGGGTGTTTGTAGATGAGATGCGAAGTCACGAGATGAAGGTAGGCGCCCAGGAACTGAATTACCATCGGGAAGACAGTTTCATGCATGAGAAGCGGAAGGAAGGCGTCATCCAGAGCAATGCAGTTGCGAAATCCATCATACTGGCCATTATCTCGAGTCTGACGGTTTTCCAAATTATCACTGGCAACAAGCCGGTCGGCGGCCTCCGTGAGGGGGTCAACCGCGTCCGCATCGAGCGCCTCGCGGACAATCAAATATCCTTCTTCATCAAACTGCCTGACGGTCTCCTGAGAAACAGTATCCCAGTTCAGATTTAGTCTCATTTTAGAGCCCTTTTGAATCTCTTACCCACTTATCGAGAATAGCTACTCGCTATGAAATATGGAAAGTAAGTTTAGGCGTCTTTCAGGACAAGCCTTTATGAGGTGAGTTGTTTCCCAGCTCTCCATATCTGAGGCAGCAGGACTACTATGATAATTATGAGAATTGCCCCCAACAACGCCGATACCCGAACTGCAAAGGGAGCCCCGAACTCAGAAGCCAGTGCGCCCATCTGAAGCGTCCCAATAGGACCGACTCCGATGGCCAGGACAATTAATCCCATGGCCCGGCTTCTCATCTCGTCACTTGCCGAACCGAGTATAAGAGTGGTCTGCATCAATCCAAAGCATGCATGGCCGATGCCGGCGATAAGAAGCACGAGAAAAGAGAGCGAGAACGACGAGGACATTGCGAAAACGGCGAGCGCCACGCAAAAGCCGAAGGTGCCGACCGAGTAGATCACACCTTCCGGAATCTTCTTCTTCATACGGTAAATGATCAGTATCCCTGGCAGAGCTCCCAGACCAGCCGCCATTCCAATGAGTCCAAGCCCACTTGGACCCTGGTGAAATACATCCCGCGCAAAAACCGGCAGCAGGGCCACATAGGGAAACGCGAGATAATTTGCCACCATCGTTATCAGAAGAACGGCAAGGATGACCCGGTGCCGCCGCGCATAGGTTAATCCATCGCGCAGATGCTTCCAAGGTGAATCAGCCGCCGGCATGGCATCGCGCGGGATGAAGCCGGAAGGCAATCGCCGCAAAAAGATGAGGGACGACAGCGAAACGGCGCACAAGAGAATGTAGCATCCCAGTGCGCCCGCTATTTGAAGGACAAACCCTGCTGCAAGTGGTCCAAACAGCCGACCTGCGTTCATGGCAAATCCCTCACAAATGACGGCATCGGCCGTCATCTTTTTCCCTACGAGATCAGGAATCAGGGAGCGGCGGGCAGGAAAGTCAATTGACCATATCGTTCCAAAGGCGAATGCGGCCGTCGCGATGTGCCAGTATTCCGCGTTCTCTGAGAAAAACAGAAGGGCCATGGTCACCGCTACCGAGAAATGCAAGACCTGTGCGAAAACAACGATTCGTCGCCTTCCAATTCGATCGATGATGAATCCCGAGAATAAACCGGCCAGAAGCAACGGGATCATCCGAAAAAATCCGACAAGGCCGACGTAAAATGGTGAATCGGTTAACTCGAGGGCGATCCACCCGACCCCCAAAAATTCCATCCACAACGCAAACCACCAGAGAGCGCTACCGAGAAACAAGTAGCGAAATGAAGATACCCGCAGGACTCCAAGCATTCCGGTGAACTGGGCTAATACTCGCACAATTTCGTCAGAATTCTTGCATTTGTCCAAGATTTTTCGGAATCTTCGCGGTAGAGATCTGTTGGACTCAAACTCCGGCAGATTCCTCTAACACTAATTCCTAACTGTTCTGAAGAAGTAACGATGGCAAGAATGAAAGGTGGAGAATTCATTGCGGAATCCGCCCAGGGTTACGGAATTACGCATGTATTTTTTATGCCTGTGATCGCGCCGCGAGCGCTCATGGAAATGGAAAAGCGCGGTATCCGCCGCGTCATGACACACGGGGAGAAGGCTGCTGCCTATATGGCTGACGGCTATGCGCGAATCTCGAGGGGGCCGGGTCTCTGCATGTCTCAATCCGTCGGTGCGGTTAATCTGGCGGCAGGACTACAGGATGCCTATCTCGCGTGCTCGCCAGTCATCGCCATAACCGGGCGTTGCAGAGAGCTCGAACAGCACCGGCATGCCTACCAGGAAGTCGATCATCTCGCCCCTTTCGAAGCAGTGACGAAGTACAATGTCCTCGTCACGGGACTAGATCAGCTTCCGTTTCGGCTGCGGCAGGCTTTTCGTGAGGCGGTGGTAGGGTGTCCCGGGCCAACCCACCTCGATATTGAAGGATTCATCGGTGACGAAATTGCGGATGCGGCTGCGGACCTCGAGGTCGTGCAAGAGAAGATTTTCGCAAGTCTGCCCCCCTTTCGGCCGGAGCCTGGAGATGAGAGCGTGCGGGATGCGCTCGCCGCGATCGGTTCCGCGGAGCGTCCCGTCATCGTGGCCGGTGGAGGAGTGACCGCTTCAGGCGCCCGCGATGAGCTGTTGGCCTTCGCGGAGCGGCATTCGATACCCGTGGCAACAGCCCTCAACGCGAAGACCACAATGCCGCACGATCATCCGCTTTCGGTTGGAGTACCTGGCGAATACTCACGCGCGTGTGCCAACCGTGTCGTCTTTGAAGCGGACCTCGTAATTTTCATCGGCAGTCATACCGGCGGCCAGGTAACCCACCACTGGCGCATTCCGGCGCCCGGAACACGAGTCGTGCAGATCGATATCGACCCAACGGAGTTGGGAAGAAGCTATCCCGCTGAAGTTGCGATGCAGGCCGATGCAGGGGCGGCGCTGCGTAGATTGCTCGATGCCTCGGGTGCAGGGGCGGAAAATACGCATCCGGCCTGGAACCAGAGAGTTGAACGGATCGTAAAGGAGTGGCGCGACGAGATGGATCCACTTTTTCAGGCGGATACGATTCCGATTAGACCGGAACGCTTATGCAAGGAATTGACTGATTGTCTCCCTTCTGACGCGGTTTTTGTATCGGACACAGGACACGCGGGCATATGGACCGGAACGATGATTGATCTCAAGTACCCGGAGCAGAACTACCTTCGGTGCGCAGGGTCGCTCGGCTGGGGATTTCCCGCAGCCTTGGGTGCAAAATGTGCCGTCGGCGATCGGCCCGTTGTCTGCTTTTCTGGGGATGGGGGGATCTGGTATCACATGACTGAACTCGAGACGGCGGTGCGCTGCGGAATTCAAACAGTTACCGTCATCAACAATAATCATTCTCTCAATCAGGAAAAGAGCGTCAATGAGAGGATATACGGCGAGCAGACTGTGGGGTCAGACGAACTCTGGGTATTCGAAGATGCGGATTTTGCCGCTATGGCGGAGTCGATGGGTGGATGCGGCATCCGCGTGGATAAACCGGCCGAGATCGCAGGCGCCATCGACCAGGCCTTTGCGTCTGGAAAACCGGCTATAGTCGATGTAAAGACGGACATCGCCGGAATCGCTCCGAGCGTATGGTTGCCGGATTAGAATCGTGGAATCCTTTAAATGGAGATGCCAGTGAAAAAGTCATCGTCTTGGAATTGGAGACCACCCTGCCGTACGGCAGGGCGGCTACAAATATCAACGACCTACGGAGCACAGTAGCCGTGTTCGCAAGAACGTGGGAGATTTCCACAAGAATCAATGACTAATCCTGATCCTACAGAAAACCTGCAAATTGCGAAACGCGATTTTAAGGAGGCGGGCTTCTGCTTGATCGCGAATGCTCTGTCTTCGGAGCAGGTTGAGGCGATGTCGGAAAGGCTCGTTGAACAGGCAGCGGCGGAGATCGCGCACCAGTTGGATTTCAGAGACGGGGGCTCCCAACAGAACTGGGGTGCATTTCGTGACGAGGACGGACGCATTCGGCCGGAAGCATTTAAGGAAGCAGCCGGTGGACGGAACCAACGTGTTTGGAACCTCATCAACAAGGGTCGCGTCTTTCATGAGATATTCAAGGTCAGATCCGTCCGGGCCATGGTCGATCGATTCCTCGGGGAGGAATACCTCCTCTCCAGTTATTCCGCAAATATCGCTAAACCAGGCGGAGTCGCGATGCCGCTCCACACCGATCAATGGTGGATGCCGGCGCCGACCCGGCGCGACCGCGATCCCTTGCCGATCGGGTCGATGACACGAGAGCGATTTGATACGGACGATTCCACCGAACTTCCCATGATTGCGCCGCTCGCCGCCGTCAATGTCATCTGGATGCTGGTGGATTTCACGACCGAGACCGGAGCGACGCGACTCGTCCCTGGAAGTCATCTTCGGGGGTTCCAACCCAACGAAGCGGGCGAGTCCGAAACCGTTCAACCCGAGGCCTCGGCCGGCACCGCGCTTGTTCTGGACGCGCGCACATGGCATGGTACCGGCGCACACACCGGAGCTCATGATCGACTGGCCATTCTGTCGACCTTTTGCGGACCCCAATTCAGACCGCAGACAAACTTCACGGTGGGTACACACAAGGAGGTCATCGATGAAGTCGACGAAGACCTTCTCGCCCTCCTCGGCTTCAAGGTGTGGAACGCCTACGGACGCATCGAGAGTCCCGCCGTAGAATTCATCAGCGCGGGGGAGAAATCACTCGGTGTGATGAAATAGTGTAACGGCATGGAGGATTGAGTCGACTCCCCGCCCCATTTGAAGCTCGTCATTGCGAGGAAGAATGACGAAGCAATCCACGCATTCGACCATCTGTAACACTAGATTGCCACGGTCTGCTGTGCCGCAGACCTCGCAATGACAAACGCCTCTCATTTCACATTTCTGTTAAATGTGAAATGAGATTCCGCAGCATTTTATTGCTGGAGTCTCAACGATTAGTTATCGTCCCGCCAGAATCAGGGCTCCGGCGGGGACGGAATCCTCCCCCAAGGAAGCTAACCTAACGTCCATTCTGTCTCGAAAAACTCCCATAACAAATCGCGGTAACACTCTCATCAGGGCCTCGCGTAGAGGCTCGCCCAGGAGAGACAATCCACCTCCAATGGCAATCACTTCAGGATGAAAGAGGTGAACGACGTGGGACAATCCAAGAGCAAGGTCATTCACAGTTTCCGCAAGCACCTCCTGGGCCACTGGATCATTTTCCTGCAGAGCCCGGCTTAAATGCCTCGCGTCACTTCCTGGAGATTCCCGGGCCAACTTCGCTAACAGAGATTCCGGCTGTTCACGGCAGACGTCTCTGATCTTTCGATCGACGGCCCAGCCGGAGCATCGATCTTCGACGATGGCACCCTGTTGGTCCAACCGGATATGTCCAATTTCAGATTCTCCAGGAGCGACACCGTGATAGATCTCGCCTTTCACAATCAGTCCACCCCCGACACCACTGCCAAGAGTCACGTAGAACACAGGCGATTTCCCCTGACCGCTGCCACGGTGCGCTTCCGCGAGGGCCGCGAGGTTGGTATCGTTTTCCACGCAAACAGGCAACCGGGCCAGTTCGGACAACCAATCCGCCAGTTCAAACCCAGACCAGCCTTCAATCTGATGAGACCGGCTGATTCGACCGTTACGCCAATCTACGGGCCCGCCAAAACCAACGCCAATACCAACCGGGGAGCATTCACGAATCATTTCAAAAACGGCACCCTTTATCTGATTGCGAATGCCGTCTCCGCCAAGCTCCTGATCGACTTCAAATCTACGCCGTTTCTGGATGTCGCCGGCGCCTTTACCATAAACGATCTGGAGTTTACTTCCCCCGATCTCTATTCCCAGAAAACCCTGCTCAGGATGACTCAATGGATTATTGGTAGCTCTTCCTTGATCAGCGAGCTACCTGCTGATCATCGGACCCCTGGTCACGTTACGATTTGTCGGTTCGACTCGCCCACGCCAGGCCGGATCAAACATGGATGAACCTTTGACTCCACCCATTCCGCCCTACAGCCACCCCGGTCCCGCTGAACGGGCCCACCCCTCCGCAGGAGGGGATCTTTTCAATTCGTTGTTCGCTTATTAAGTTCCCCTCCCGCGGAGGGGTTAGGGGTGGGTTATTCCCTCCCGGGAGGGGCAGGGGTGGGTTAATCCCGAGCCGATTCCCAGCTTCAAGAAGCGTTCGCCGCATGATCTTCGAATTCATACCTGTGTTCGCACCGCATGCTTAGCCGGCGACCGCTTCCTCCGGGACCGAAAGTGGTTCTGAACCGTCCGGCATGGGTGGATAATCCGGCATCTCCAAACCCGTGATAATTGAGTCGATGGATACGGCTTCACCGGTTTCGATCGAGCGATTGGCAGCCGCTCCCGTGATGACTGACCATATCCCGGCTCGGTGGTCCGCGGTTCGCAGATACTTGTCTTTTGGTGGAGAAGGGCTGAATACGTCCTCCACGAGAGGCTGATCCCCTCCCCCGTGGCCCCCTTCAGCGACCCAGATATCCACTTCGTAGGCTTCCTTCCAATGCGGATAGATTCTCGTCCATGTTCCCTCGCGTTTCAACGCTCCCGGAACCGACCCGTCCCCGCTGATGTAAACTGACTCCTCGCATTTGTGTTCGATGCGTCCTCGCGTCCCGTTGAAAGCAACGGTATGGCCCTCCCAGGGACTGAATGCATTCAGCGAATAAGTCATCTTTACGCCGCTGCGATAGGAGACGATCACATTCATCGAATCCTCAATATCAATCTCTCCGCTGAAGACGCAACGGTCACGATAGTAGCCGTCGTATTCTTCGCATTCAAGATACAGTCCCGCGAGCTCGCTCTTGCCGTTAGTCGACTTTCCGCCACTGAGATCGAGAAAAAACGGACACCTGCCCGCCGAACCGCAATCATGACAACGCTCCCCCCGGTCCACCAATCCGTATCGCTCGGCCGTTTCAGGTTTGTAGAATCTGAGATGCCCTACTGCAAAAACTGAATCCGGAACGGACGATAGCCACCAGTTTACCAGATCGAAATGATGCGTCGCCTTATGGACGAGCAGACCGCCGGAATTCTCCTTCTTTCGATGCCAACGGCGAAAGTAATCCGCACCGTGACGGGTATCGAGCATCCAATGAAAATCAACCGAAAGGATCTCGCCGATCAGCCCCGACATAAGCAACTCCTTTATCTGAGTACGGGGCGGAGAATAGCGATAGTTAAAGGTCACTCGTATTTCTCTTCCCGTCCTCTTCTGCGTATCGAGGATTCGCTGACAACGATTCTCATCGATCGTAATCGGTTTTTCTGTGATGACATCGCAACCGAGTTCCATGGCACGACAGATGAAAAAGTCGTGTGTCCGGTCTATCGTGGTCACAATCACGCAATCGGGCCGTGTCTCCTCTATCATTCGGTCAAACTCCTCACCACCGTATCCGGGTATGCGTTGCTCCGATTTCTCTTCGACCTGCCGCTGCGCCAATCGCAGACGCCCTTCATTGATGTCACACAAACCTACCAGCTCACAATACTCTGAGTGCGAATCCAGGACGGAGTTTCGCCAGAGAAGATGGCGTCCACCGAGACCTACTTGGGCATACCGCTTTTTCTTTGACATGTCCTTGCTTTCCTTTTTTCAGATTTCCAGGAATATTTTCCGACTAAACGTCCTTTGGTTTCCTGCGGACATAGCCAGCTTTCCTCACAAATTTCCGGGTTAGGTTATCAAATTACGTCGAGCATTGGTCAATATCATAAGGATTCTTACAGGCCCACATTCAATCGTTTCTCGTATCGCTGACAAATGGAGAGAGCTTCGTCACCTCCAGGCTTTCATCCAATCGGTATCAAAGTAGCGATCCCATTAGTCAGGAAGAACTGTAACCACGGGGCCCTTCACTTCGTTGCGGGACGCAATTCGAAGAGCAGCGGCGACATTTGTGCCAGAGGAACCTCCCACGAGAAGCCCCTCCTCGACGATCAGTCGGCGCGTTATTTCGAAGCTCTCCTCGTCCCTGATGCTCTCGGCGGCGTCAATGAAATCACGGTGCAGGTTCCCTGGCGGCTTGCTCGCGCCGATGCCTTCAACTGAATAGGGGCCGTCCGGCCCGATTTCACCGGTTTCGACCCATCCGGCAAGACCCGAACCGACCGGGTCCGCGAGGACGATAACCAAATCCGGATTTGCATGTTTGAGGGCCCGCCCAACGCCACTTATCGTTCCCCCGGTTCCCGCACCCGAGACGAATGCGCCCAAGCACCCGCCGCACTGTTCGAGGATCTCGGCACCAGTCGTCTCCTTGTGGACTTGTACATTGACCGGATTCTCGAACTGATCCGTCAGGAACCAGCCCTCCTCAGCCGCCATGGAACGGGCCGCGTTCTGAAAATTGTCCTGGCTGCTCGGCGGCGCGTTCGGAGTGATGACTACCCGCGCTCCCAACGATGCGAGAGCCCGACGTTTGTCGTGGCTCATTTTCTCAGGCATGACGCAGACAAGGTCGTATCCGCGCAGGCCCGCGACGAGCGCGAGACCCACCCCGGTGTTTCCCGCCGTCGCTTCGACCAGCGTCATCCCAGGTCGCAGCAATCCACGTTCCTCAGCGTCGTCGACGATCGCGAGGGCTATACGATCTTTGACGCTACCGCCAGGATTGAGGTGCTCACACTTTGCTAAGACGGGTTGTGGTAATCCACGTCCGAGGCTTTGCAATTCCACCAGCGCGGTATTGCCGATTTCGTCGAGGACCGTCCGCATGCATTCAGTCGGTTGGGCTCTTTAATGCTTCGATCATCCCTTTCTATCGGAGAATACGTGTCGAGTCTGAAACAAGCAACACTGTTTCATCCTGTATCTTTGACACAGCAGTTGTTGATTGCCCAGTGTGAACCTCGCCATTGAAGAACCGGTAAGATTCGTGGAGAATTTCCGGAGAAAAGGGTTTGCGATAGAATTCGTGATGAGGTAACGAAAATAATGTCATACAAATTCGTGTTCCTTCCGCCTCCGAGTAGACGAGAAAACCTCTTTGCGGAAGCAATGCGGAAAGCTGTTCCGAATTTGGAGATCAATCATTGCTCGAACCGACAGGAGGCCCTTGCCGCCCTGCCCGGGGCCGACGCCTGTTTCGGCACCCTCGATCCGGAGTTGCTCACGGCGGGCACCAACCTGAAGTGGCTGGCCGCTCCCGCGGCAGGTCCTCCCAAGGGTTACTATTTCAACGAACTGATCCGAAGCGACGTCGTTGTAACCAATTTCCGTGGTATCTTCAACGACCACATCTCGACCCATATTATGGCCTTCATCCTCGTATTTTCGCGGGAAATGCATCAATACTTTCGCGATCAGTTCGAAGGTCGCTGGCAAGAAGGCGGTGAGTCGAGAACCTCCACTTACCTGCCCGAATCGACCGCGCTTATCATCGGTGTCGGCGGTATCGGTGGCGAAACTGCCCGCCATTGTAAGCATTGGGGCATGAAGGTGATTGGCGTCGACCCCCGCGTCACGACGGCTCCAGACGGCGTTGATGAACTCCACCGGCCCGAAGACCTCGAATCGCTCCTGCCCAGCGCGGATTTTGTCATTCTAACAGCGCCGCAGACACCCTCGACCGAAGGGCTTTTCAACTCGGCGAAATTCGAGCGAATGAAACAGAGTGCCTTTTTCATCAATATCGGAAGGGGATCTAATGTAGTGCTGGCCGACCTCGATCGGGCTCTCCGGGAGAATCAGATTGCCGGTGCCGCTCTCGATGTCTTTGAAGAGGAGCCGCTCCCAAAAGAACACCCCCTATGGACGGCGCCAAACTTCCTTATGACGCCTCACGTCGCTGCCTCCGGTCCTCATTTGCATGGAAGACGAGTCGCGCTCATGGCAAAAAATGCAAAACGGTTCGCTGACGGAGAGGAACTCGTCAATATCGTGGATAAGGCGAATTGGTTTTAGGAATCTGTCGGACCTGGCATTCTGAAGTCGCGGCAATTTCGCAACCCATAGGGCGAAGTGGGTTCCGGTTCAGTTCCTTTGACTCAGTCGTACTCTCAGAAACGGGAGACATCGACCTCCTTGGAGGTCATGAACTCGAGGAGCGCAGGCACGCCCTCTTCCGTTTTCCGTATACCGCGGTTGATGGCGGGAACAATCTCATTTGGAGATTCCACCCGCTCCCCATAACCGCCGAAAGCTTCAGCCATTTTCGAATAATTCCCAGAGATGTCGGTGCTGCGATACTTCTCGGTGGAGACGGGCATGATATTCAGTTCGATCGCCATTGAGAAATTATTAAACAATACCGAGAGAATCGGAATGCGTTCTCGAACCGCCGTCTCAAAATCCATGCCAGTAAAGCCGATCGCTGCATCGCCCCAGACGTTTATGCAAAGTTTGTCCGGACAGGCCAGCTTTGCTCCCATGGCCAGGCCCAGACCGTAACCGAGTTGGGTGGTCTTGCCCCATCCGATGTAAGAGAGAGGGGTCGTGCACGCCCAGAAAGGTGAAAGCTGGTCTCTTGGACTTCCCGCGTCGTGGGTGATGATTGTGTTGGCAACATCAACCGTGTGCAGAAGATCCCATATGACCCGGTAGGGTGAGAAAGGAGTCGAATTATCCGTCAATTTCGGCAACCAGTCGTCCAGCCATTCGCCCTTCATCGTCTCGATCTCACCGGTCACATCCGCAATGCGGCCGCGCGGCTTCCCTCCAAGGCGATCCGTTACACATTCGACAAGAGCCTTGAGAATCAGGTCCGCGTCACCCACCAAGGCGTGCGTCACCTCGACATCCTTGTTGATATCGGCCGGGTCGAGAGTTCCGTGGACAATAGTTTTATCTTCCGGTATATCGATTGCGAAGGAAGATCGAGTGAAACTGCAACCAATACCAAAGATCAGATCCGCTTTCCTCACAAACTCGGATACAGTTTTCGGCACGCCAATGCCTCCCGATCCCAGCGAGAGAGGATGACTTTCGGGAAAAGCGCTTTTACCATCCAAAGTGGTCGCGACAGGAGCCTCGAGCAGCTCCGCAAGCGCCCGCAAGGAACTCCACGCTTCAGCGTAATGGACACCCTGCCCGGCATAGATAACGGGACGCTCTGCCTCCAGGATTGCGGCCGCGACTTCGTCGACTGCCAACGGATCGGGAGCTGTTCTTGTGACAGGGACTGCGGTGTAATTGAATGGCTCGGGCACTTCCTCCCCGAAGAGATCGAAGGGAATTTCAACCATTACTGGTCCGGGCCGACCGTTTCGCACTTGCGTAAATGCACGGCGCATGACTTCAGCCACCACGCTGGCGCTGCTCAACGTCTCACAGGACTTGGTGACGTACTGAAAGTTTAAGTAAGCGTTGAAATTCGGTCGAATATGGGCCAGGGACCGCGGGAACCCGGCCGGCAATACCAACACTGGTGAAGATTCGCCGAATGCCTGGGCGACGCCTCCAAAAGCGTTCTCGGTACCCGGTCCATGCTGCATGCAAAAGACGCCGATACGCTTTCCGGATGAGAGGCGGCTCATGGCATCCGCCATGTGAAGCCCTATTCGTTCCTGGCGAACGATGATGGGACGGATATCGAGTTTCGCCGCCCCTTCTATTAAGTGATTTACGGGATAGGCGAAGAGATTTTCGACCCCTTCCGCTTTTAGAACACTGGCTATAGCATCAGTAACTGTCATAATCTGTACGTCTCGCGATTATAATGAGCAAACTCATCTTGAACCTACTCTATCAGACTTTATGAAGCCCGCAGCGTCCCAGACGAGAATATTATCTGCAATCAGCTAGGAATCTGTCGGACTTAGAATTCCTAATCCCGGCACGCCGGGAGTCACAGATCGACATTCCAACGCAGATGAGACCGACAGATTCCTTTCTTATTGATTCGAATGACGGATTCTTGTTATACGAAGAAACAATATGGCAAAAAGGAGAGGAAAACCCATTAAAGCGGCCGTCCTGGCACTCGGAAGATCCGGGTGGAAAATCCACGTCTTCGGAATGCGCGGCGACCCCCGTTACGAAATCGTATCCGTTCTCGATCTCGATGAAGAACGGCGACGGCAGGCGGAGGAAGAGCTTGGTTGCGATTCCTACACAGACCTGGGGAAGCTGCTGAAAGAATCTCCCGCGGAACTCGTGATCGTGGCGACTCCAACCGTGCTTCACGCCGCTCAGGCAATTCGTGTGATGAAGTCAGGACGCCACGTCGTGGTCGAAAAACCGATGTCGGCCACCCTGAGAGAAGCCGACCGCATGATTCGCACTGCCGAGGAGGAGGGGGTGCACCTGTTTGTCCATCAGAATTATCGATTTTCCGGGGCCTACAACCTCTTCCAGGAGGTCCTTAAGAGCAGGAAGATCGGCGCTCTCACCCATATCGGTTACTGCTCGCACAGTTACAAGCGGCGTAACGACTGGCAATGTCTACGGAAGTTTAGTGGCGGACAGTTAAACAACAAAATCACCCACCCTCTCGATCAGGCCCTATCTCTCGTTGACTCACCGGTTAAGGACATTCTTTGCGACTTGAAACACATCTCAGACACCGGCGATGTTGAAGATCACGTAAAATTGCTCCTCCGCACAGAGAGTGGAGTCACCATAGATATGGAAGATTCAACTTCAGCGGCTACGACGCAACACGCGCCGGAATGGACGCTTCTCGGCACCTGTGGCGCGATGACACTTACAAATAGCACTGCGCGCCTCAGATACTAAAGAGGAGGATGATCCGAAAAAAGCGCCGAAAATCAAAGTCATCGAAGACCCTCGCGTCGAGGGGCGCGTCTATGGAAACTCCGATAAGCTGCCCTGGAAAGAGGAGGGTTTTGAGTTCGCAGGTAAATCTCGCAGCGAGTTCTACGACGCTGTCCACGCCACTCTCAAACATCGCAGGAGATTTCCGATCGATCCCCGCCAGGTCCGGGAGATGATGCGTGTACTCGGAGTCTGCCGGAAGCAGAATCCGGGTTTTCCGGGTAAGTAATCCTCCCTAAACAGAATGGTGTGAGGGAAAAACTCCTACATGCCTCCTTGTCGCTCCTGGTTCTGTCCTCATTGTCGGTGAGGGCCGAAGAGGACACCGAATTGCTGGAGACGTTGATCGTAACAGCGTCTCGCCTGGATTCATCGGCCGATGAGTTGACGCCATCCATCGAAGTCATCTCACGAGACCGGATTAACAGTCGAAACGCGTCCAGTGTAACCGAGCTTCTACGGCAAGTTGTGCAAGTTGCCGGCATCAACATCATCCAGCAGGGAGGGCGCGGTGGCGTCACCAGCCTCCTGCTACGCGGGGGCGAGCCAAACTTCACAGTTGTGTTGATTGACGGCGTTAAGGTGAACGATCCTACGAACACACGCGGAGGTTCTTACGACTTCTCAAGTCTCGACCTGGCCGGCATCGAACGCATTGAGATCGTCCGGGGACCCATGTCCGCCATTTACGGTTCCGATGCGCTGGCCGGTGTTATCAATATCATTACGCAGTATGATGCACCCCTCGACAAATTCGCCTTTGATGTCGGCTCCTACGGATACGCGTCCGCGCAATTGACGGTCGCAGGTCAACGCGGCAAAGTCGCCGCCGGATTTGAGTTGCACGCCCTCAAGGACGAAGGAGATGTGGAAGGTGCTGACTACGAGGGATGGGGTACAACCGGGAGAATGACGGCCCGCTTATCCGATCGGACGCAGGTTGGTCTTACATTTCGGTATCAGCATTCCGAGAGCACCAGCTTCCCGGAGGACAGTGGAGGCCCCCGCTTCGCCGTTATCCGTGAGGTCGACGATAAGACAATTGAGGAGTCGCATGTGCGCGTCTTTCTCGAACACGAATTCGCCGCCAGCTGGAAATTCGATATTGCCGGCATTCATTACAAACGCGGAGAGACCAGCACCTCGCCGGGAATCGTGCCAGGTGTATTCAACGGCGTGCCCCCAAATTCGGCAGATACCGCATTCAGTCGCAATCAAATCGTTACCAGTATCGGTGTGAAAAGTGAACGCGGATTCTCCTTTCTGGCCGGAGCAGAATGGCAAAGGGAAGACGGAGAAAGCACTGGCATTCTGAATATTGGATTCCCACTGTCGGCAAGTTTTGAGCTTAAACGAGATACGATAAGCGCCTTTTCTGAGATCAGCCTGAGCCGGGGCCCGCTCGTGCTACAGGGTGGATTGCGCTGGGATAACCCCGATAAAATTGCCGGCGAAACGAGTGCTCGGGTCGGCGCCTTGTACAAGTTCACAGATGAACGTACCGAAATTCGCGCAAATTGGGGGCAGGGCTTCAAAGCACCGAGCTTCTTTGCCCTGGCACATCCATTGGTTGGCAATCCCGCTCTGATTTCCGAAACAGCCACCAGCGTAGACTTCAACATTACGCGACGGTTAGGCGATTCAAACGGTCAGATCGGGATAAGCGTTTTTCGCAATGAATATGAGAACCTGGTTGATTTCGACCCCGAGCTTTTCAGAACGGTCAATCGCTCGAATGTCTTCACAAAGGGAGCAGAATTCACTGTCCGACTGCCGCTGAACAGGAGTCTGCAACTGCGCGGTCATTTATCCTATACCGATACCGAGATTGTGGATAGCGATGCCAAATTGCGTGGTCGTCCGAAATGGCGCGGTGGCGCCGTCGTCGATTGGAAAATGAATGATAAGTGGAACCTGGTGACAAGTGCGCTCGTGCTGGACGAGTTCTATGAATCGTCCATCCCTACCGGGGGTTTGTTCCTCGATGGCTACACACGACTCGATGCAGCCCTGACGCACCGACCCCGGGAGAATATTGTCGTGCGAATCGCCATTGAAAATCTCCTCGACGAGGACTTTGAGGAAGCAGTTGGGTTTCCCGCTACCGGCATCCGCGCACGAATCGGTATTAAGTACAGTTTCTAGCTTTTAAACGCCGGCATGACATCTTTGCCCACCCATTCCAGTTGCTCCAAAATCACACTCTTGGGAGTGCCTATGCAGCTGCTTAGGTGCACTTCTTCAAGTCCCGGATAGCGTTCCTGAATCTTCATCATCTTTTCAACGATCAACTCTGGTGGTCCGCAAAGCCATTGTTGTGCCTCTACGGCACCCCTCAGTATCGGCAAACCGGCCGTAGGCGCCTTATTTCGTAATCATACCCAATTAATCGACTACGTCTTTTCCCCCATCATCGAGTTCTAGCGGGCGGCCCCATTAACCATGCTGTGCAGGCCAGTTCTCCTCTTTCCTCCCCGCAACCGCTCGCAAATCGATCCCGAGTCCAATGCACAATTACAAAACAAGATACACCGACTCAGATTCCCGGCATTTCCTGACCGAATTTTCCAACAAAAGAAAAAGAGGAGATTCTGCCCAATCCCTCACTATCCCACATCACATCGCGAAACAGCGATCTGATTCGCAGTCTGGCGCTCCTATCCAAACACTTCCCGCCTCAAGTCCCTCAACACCGTCAAGCCTTCCCAGTCACTCCCCTTCATTCGCCTTGGTCCGCTCTTTCGCTTGGTTCCGAACTGACTCTTGAATTCCTGAAATATTTCCTGCACGAACTCCTCTGACCCGAGCACCGCCCCATCGGTGAAATAGCGTACCCGACAGCGCAAAGCGGCCGCCACTGGCACTTTTCCACCTTTCTGTATCACATTTCTCCATTTCTCGTCTGGTATCGTCGTCCCTCCACTCGAAGACGGTGAAGCTCCTTTGCAGTAGAGGAGCTTGCGGTACTCGCTCGATGCTTTTCTCCAGTTCAACTCCTCGCTTTGGTTGCGCCGTATGCTCTCTTCGATCCCATGGCGCGCTCTTACTGAACCTCCCATCGCCTCGCCATACCCACTCCATCGGTAATCCTTAGGGTCGCTTACGATCTTCGCGCGGATCGGATTCAAATCGATGTAGGCTGCTGTAATCCGTATCGCCGCGTCCGTTCCCTCCACCAATGTGCTCTTGAATCGCTCGCTCCAAAGCGTCCCAACGCGATTGTGGGTGCGATTATACCAGATTGAGAACCGCTGCTTCAGCGTCTTCATAAACTGCGAGACGTCGTGCATACGTTCCAGGAGCTGTTTCCTCAATGCGGCTGCCTCGTCTCCGTTCTCTAACAGTTTCATCTCCAATACCTTGGCGTCAGCCTGTTGGTATGGTGTGGGCCTCGGATACAGCACCCGATACCTGCGCATCAGTTCCTGGTCCGAAACCTTCACTCGCTCCCGATCCGGCACCCGAATTTGAACGTGAAAATGACTACTCATAACGCAGTAAGTAATCACCTCAACTCCGCTGAAATCAGCAATCTGCCACAGTTGCTTTCGCAGCACTTCCTTAGCGACATCATCAATGAGCCGTTCCTTATTCACCGTTCGCGTCACGCAATGATATACAGCGCAACGACCTGATATCTTCAATCGTTTCTTTCTCATTGTGCGCTCTGCTATCAAACATCGAGTGTGATGTCGAGATGAAACTTTAAGACTGTCCCTTATTACTGTTATATGCTGAATTAGGCTCGAAAAAAATTGTATCTTCGGTTCAAATTTCAAAAGGAAAGATATAATTCGCTGTAATGGATGTAAAATTCTGTAGGAAAGGCGAAGAAATGAAATGAATTCGAAACCGGCAGGTAAATACCCGGAATTCCCCGGGAGCCTGGATGACAGGAATCTGATGGCTTTCTCAGAGCGCAGCACCCTGGCATATGGGAGACAGCTGGGTGAAATTCCGGGAGAAAGGCCCGTTCAGTGCCAAATGGCCATTCCGCAGACGTCTTCGTAGTAGGAGCGGGGGGCATTGGATGCGCGGTGGGCTATGCCCTGCTGGCAGGCGGTCTCGATGTCACCTTCGTCGAGTCGAACACACAGAAAGTTGATTGGGGAAACCGTCATGGTGTGGGACTGGATCGCCGTCCATTGCTGCCTGCGCCGTTTCTGCACTTTGAAGAATGGTACCCTTCCGAGGAGGCAATCATTATCCTCTGCACGAAATGTTTCACCAATGCGACCGTTCTCGATCGGCTCCCGTCATCAGTTAGCATCATTCCATTTCAGAACGGCTTCGATCAAACCCTAATAAAACGCAGTGCCCTTGAAGGTATATCCTCATTCGTCTCCGAGTGTCTTCCAGAACGAACCCACACCGAGATCACGAGGGGCGGCGATCTTCACATCGGCCGATGGGGTGGGAACGAGGAAGGTGCGGCGCCTCCTAAAGTGGAGCAAATAATCGAGTTACTGGAACGACACGGAACCTTTCTGGTGAAGAGAGTTTCCGACGTCCTTCCTTACAAATACTCGAAAGTGATGTACAATGCCGCGATCAGTCCGCTCGCGGCAGTAGCGGGACTGGACAACGGTCAACTCTTGACGATCAGTAAAGCACGCAAACTGTTTTTCCGGATCTTGCGGGAGAATTACGGTATCCTGAAGGCAGCAGGGGTAGCGCTGGGCACTGTCGGACCATTCCACCCCGACACGGTAGACAGGATACTGCGGCTGCCTTTGTTTGCGCGGATCATGGCCTGGCCCTTCTCACTGTCGTTGCGGAATACCTACTGCTCCATGTCGGGCGACATTTCCAGGGGCATCACAGAGATCGATTACTTCAACGGCCACCTGATCGAACTCGCCGGCGACCGTGCTATACCTCTGAACCGCCTTGTATATGCCCTGGTCAAGCGAATGGAAGCGATTCGGGCGACACCTTCTCGACACTGGCTCGACGAACTGGTGGTGGCTCCGGTTGTGAACGCACCCGCCTCAATGAACTGACTTATGAAGGAAGACCCAGGAAAGGTCATGGTGACAGGAGGCGCTGGGTTCGTAGGCGCGCACCTGGTGCAGCGGCTTGTAGCCGAAAAGCGAGCGGTACGGGTACTGGAGAAACCAGGAGTCGCGACTTCCCACCTGCCCGAAGCCGATGTAGAAATCGTCTTCGCGGACCTCCGCGACGCGAATGCAGTCGAGGAAGCAGTGGCCGGCTGCGACGTAGTTCTACATCTGGCTGCGAACCCTAATCTCTGGGCTCGGGACCCGGACGAATTCGAACAGGTTAATCACCAAGGCACGCGACGGGTGCTGTGCGCCGCCCGGAAAGCCGGCGCACGCCGCGTGGTGCACGTCTCAACCGAATCAATTCTCTCTCCATCTGAACTCAGGGGTGTCATTACGGAACAAACCCAAACCACTCTGGACGAGATGATCGGCCCTTACTGTCGCAGCAAATGGCTGGCGGAGCAGGCTGCACGCGAAGCCGCTGAGGCCGGTGATCCTGTCATCATCGTCCGCCCGAGTATCCCAATGGGTCCAGGTGACCGAAACATGGGGCCACCGTCTCGCATGATCTGCGACTTCTGCAACGGCCGGATCAAAGCCTACCTGGACGGAGACTTGAATCTCGTCGATGTCAAGGACGTCGCCGCCGGGATCTGGACGGCGGCACAGAGCGGCGAAATCGGCCGCTGCTATCTAATCGTCCACGAGAACTGGACGATTCTCGAACTATTTCGCTTTCTTTCCGAGCTAGTCAGTCGCCCGGCACCGGCCTGGCGCGTTCCCTATTCACTGGCGCTTGTGTTCGCCCACATAGAAGAGTGGTTCCGTACCCACCTCACCACGGGACATCCTCCTATGGCCACGGTCACTGGAGTCAAACTCACCCAGCGGTCTTTTCACTTCGACGGAAGGGACTCGGCCATTGAACTCGGACTGCATCCAATGCGCGATTGCCGCAAGGCGATCAAGGATTGCGTCGATTGGTTTCAGACCTCCGGATACATCGGACGTCGGGAAGGGTCGGGCTAGAAGCCAGTCGGACTTCGTCCGACTGGCTTCTAGAAACAAGAAAATGAAACTGAGTTTTGGCAGAAAAAGGTTCAAGAATACTCCAAATGCCGAAATAGGGGCAACTATGTCACAGTCACTGAAAAAGGCATTCGCTATCCTTGCCAGATTCAACATCAGATACCGATAGTGTGAGTCAACTGGTCCCAAAACTCAGTTTCATTTTCTTCAAAGGAATCTGTCGGAAATCAAGTCCGACAGATTCCTAGCAGCCTGCCGGACTTTATACCTCGTTCGGAAGATTTAATCGATTTCATTCCGGTAGATTCGTAAGATGGACGCCTCTCTACAGTTAGTTATCCTACCCTCACGACCCGAATCGGGCGACGCGGTTTCGCCTGAGCTGCCACTTCTCGGCCTTCCTTTGATCCGACGGAGTGTTCTCTCGGCGGCTCGCGCAGGCATCGAGCATGTCGTGGTCTTGACGCCCGAACCGGTTCAAATGAAGCAAGTCCTCTCCGAGACTTCGACTGAAGTCGCCTTTTCCGATGAGCCCCTGACGCTCTCTAATCCAGGACGTGTGCTGTTACTCGCGCCGAATGTACTCCCGGACTCGAAGTGGTTGAAAACGCTGTTGGCGATGCCTCTTGAACCAGACCGAATCTACAGCGACGCTGAAGGCGCAGCGGTCATCGAGGTGGCGGAACCATTGAGGATATCTCCCCTACAATCATCTTGTCAATCCGTCGATGGGCTCGGAGTAAAATTCAATAGGGCACTCAAAACGAAGCCCCTCGGAGCTGATGCAACCGGGAGGTTCGTGCTGGACTCCGCTGACGAAGTGCATCGAGCTGAGACGTGGCTTCTCGAAAGATTAGTAAAGGATAGTGAGTCCTTCTTGTGCCGTCGCATCAACAGGCGAATCTCTCTGGCCATTTCACGTCGATTTGCGCCCACCTCCATCTCACCAAACGCAATCACTCTGTTCAGCTTCGGGCTAGGCCTGCTTTGCGCCCCATTTTTCCTCTCGTCGGAGGCAACCTACCAATTCATCGGAGCGATCATTTTTCTTACCCACGCCATCGTCGACGGTTGCGACGGGGAACTGGCGCGTTTGAGATTTCAAGAGTCACGCCAAGGGATGATTTTGGATTTCTGGGGGGATAACCTTGTCCATGCGGCGGTGTTCTCCTGCATCGGGATCGGGTGGTGTCTAAATTCGCAATCGACGTGGCCGCTGGTGGTCACTGCAATCGCGGTTGCGGGCACGATGTGGACAGCATGGATCGTTTACAGGCAGACCTTGAGATGGAACCGAAGCAGTGCTCCAGCTTTTACTTCCGTGGTACGGTCAAGAACGTCCACAGTATCTCACATAATGGACGCGATGGGAAACCGAGATTTCATCTATCTCGTGCTTCTGCTGTCAGCCATCGGAAAAGCGTACTGGTTTCTACCGCTGACTGCGGTTGGAAGTCCCATATATTCACTGGTCTTGCTTCACCTGGCACGGAAAGATTGAACGCAATTGCAAAGAGGACACTCATCGATATACCGACTTATCTGGCCCATCCTTCTCGCATCCGTAATTTACTGGGCCTCGGATAGAAGCGGTCCGCAGCTGCCACCAATCTTGTGGATTCCATTAGTTGACAAAGTCGCCCATTTCTTCCTCTTTGGGCTACTCGCGACTCTGATCTACCGCTACCGAGAGGGACACACAAATCCGGGGAGGTTGGGTCTAATAGCAGTCTGCGTGACGGCGGTATACGGACTCATTGACGAACTGCACCAATATCAGACGCCACAGCGCTATTTTGAATTGGCCGATATCCTGGCGGATTTAATCGGAGCAATAGTCGCCGTAAGCGTTTACAGCCGTTGGAGTTTATACCGGGAGACATTGGAACATGAGTTCTTCAGAAGAGGCTGAGAAGAAGATCGCGTATCTCCGCAGAGAAGTAGAGAGGCACAATGAACTCTACCACAGGCGAGCCCATCAGGGTCTCCAACCCGAGATCAGTGATCATGAGTATGATCGATTAAAACGAGAGCTCAGCGATCTTGAGGCTGAGTTTGCCGATCTACGGCGAATCGACTCGCCGACACAGAAGGTGGGAGACGACAGGCTGGAAGGATTCACGGCACACGCCCACCGACAGCCCATGCTCAGTCTGGACAACACTTACAACAAAGACGAACTCTACGACTTCGATCGAAGGCTTAAAAAGATGCTTGAAATCGAACTCATTGACTTCGTGGTGGAGCCAAAGATTGACGGTGTGGCAGTTAGTCTCACATACATCGACGGCAGGTTGGTTCGCGCACTGACGCGCGGAAACGGAACTGAGGGCGATGATGTAACCGTCAATGTAAACAGGATCTCCTCATTACCCCCAGAACTGGTAGGGAGCAATCCCCCGACACTAATTGAGATTCGGGGTGAGGTCTATATGACTTTGGAGGAGTTTGAACGCATCAACTCCGAAAGGGCCAAAGAGGGCCTCCCCCTCTACGCCAATCCGCGGAACTTCGCTGCTGGAACAATAAAGCTTCTGGACCCTCAGGTTGCCGCCCAGCGCAAACTCGAAATCGTCCTCTACGGGCTCGGTTTTTGTGATCCCCCTACTTTTACTCATCAGAGCAAGTATCATGAGCAGCTTAAAGAGTGGAACCTGCCGACGGTGGAGAAATACTGGAGAGTTCGAGGAATCGAGGAAGCATGGGAACACATTGTGGAACTGGACACTCTACGAGGCGAGTTCTTTTACGCTACCGATGGTGCGGTCATCAAAGTCGATGAGTTTGTGAGGCAAGTATCGGCCGGAAGTACCGCAAAAGCGCCGAGATGGGCCATATCTTACAAATTCGCCGCTGAGCAGACGGAAACTCAACTGAAACGCATCAGCATCCAAGTTGGACGCACCGGTATTCTTACGCCGGTGGCAGAACTTGAACCGGTTAAACTGGCTGGCACCACGGTCTCTCGAGCGACCCTTCACAACGCCGATGAAATTGCGCGGAAAGACATCCGTGAGGGCGATACGGTGGTCGTGGAAAAAGCGGGAGAGATCATACCCGCGGTGGTCCGCGTGAATCCCGAGAGGCGTTCCGCGAACTGTGCACCTTTCGACTTCGCGCAGCGCCTTATCGAGCTGGGAATCTCCGGGAAGCGGGTTCCTGGTGAAGTGGCATGGCGGCTCGTTTCCGAAGACGATCCATCGATGATTCGTCGCCGCATACAGCATTTCGCCTCACGCCAGGCAATGGACATTGAGGGGCTGGGCGTAGCGGTAGTGGATCAACTCGTAACCCGGAGACTCATCCATGATGTGTCGGATCTTTACGAGTTGAAGGTCAATGATCTTATAGATCTCGAGAAATTCGCTCAGCGATCGGCGGATAATCTGATCCATGCGATCGAGGCAAGCAAAGAGGCCGATCTGTGGCGACTGCTGCACGGACTGGGAATACCTCACGTCGGAGCCACCAGTGCCAAAGATCTTGCAGGACATTTCGAGAGTCTGCATGCGCTTACGCAGGCGACGGAAGATAATCTCCTCGAGGTTGACGGCGTGGGTGAAATCATGGCTGCTTGCATATGCCAATTTTTCGAAGAGCAATCCAACCGGCGAATCATCGAGCGTCTGGCAAATTTCGGCTTAAGAACAGAAAGGGAGACGAGTATTGAAACCTCTTCCACGAGTTTAGCAGATTTGACTTTTGTCATTACCGGCACCCTTCCCTCGATGACGCGCGAGGAGGCCAAGGCTCTCATCGAGGGTGCCGGCGGAAAAGTCACCGGAAGCGTGAGCAAGAAGACGAATTATCTGCTTGCAGGGGAAACAGCCGGTTCAAAATACGTAAAAGCAGAGAAACTCGGGATTACAATAATCGGGGAATCGGAACTCCGGAGGTTACTGCAATAACCGAAGAGGCGGTGAAATTCCCGCAATAAGCGCGAATCAAAACCCTTTCTTCTGCAAAATGCCCTGCAATTCACTTTGAAATGCCTGAAGATCTTCTTCGCTCGGTTGATACCCTTCAACTTTCGGGTGCAATCCGAGGCGGCCCAATTGATCAATGAACCAATCCGCCTTCATCCCATCGCTGAAAACCGCAGAACCACTGACTACCGCTCCCGGCCTGACCAAGCTATCTACTTCTACCCGAACGGACGCCGAAAGAATATCATTTTCACCAACCATCGCTGAGGAATTGGAAGAGGCGCCGGAGATTTCTAATTCCGCATCCTCCCCTGAGGAAGGTTCGGTAGCTCGCCCAATCGAAGAAGGAGCGGAATCTTGCTCCGACGCTTGATCCGTCTCTGCATCCTGTAAACTCAGACCAAGATCATCGACCAGAAACCGCACATCCATATATGTCAGGGAACGGCCAAATTTCTCTGAGAGGAGCCGCTGAATCTCAGAGAGGGAGAAACCCTCTCCAACCCACTCCGCGACGGCTTCCCCAAGTTCGGGAGTGACGTCCATCACTCAAACGTTTTGATAGGAGAGCTGATTACCCAAATATTCTACGCTGCGCTTAACAGATTCGTCCTGATCCATCATATTCTCAACCGTTTTGCATGCGTGAATTACGGTACCGTGATCACGACCTCCAAAAGATTCCCCGATCTCCTGAAGACTATGGTTGGTAAGCATGCGGCTCAAATACATGGCTATCTGCCTGGGAAATGCGATATTACTAGGCCGGCGTTTACTTACCATGTCGCTGGAACGGAGGTTATAGTGCTCGACGACTTTCTTCTGAATCCGATCTATCGTAACCTGATTATTAGCCTCCTCCTGTAAGATATGCTGGAGCAGTTTTTCGACAGTTTCAATATCGAGGGGCTTATTGATGAGCGTAGTATAGCTAGCCACGCTGACGAGTGCTCCTTCCAACCTGCGAACGTTTCTCGTAATACTTTGAGCCAGAAACTGAAGAATCTCGTCAGGAATACTAAAACCCTGGGCAGCTGCTTTCTTAGTGAGAATCGCCAAACGCGTTTCAAAGTCAGGCGCCTGAATGTCCGTCACCATTCCCCATTGAAACCGTGAGACGAGACGATTCTCCAGTTTGGATATTTCACTGGCGGGGCAATCGCTGGAAAGGCATATCTGCCTCTGGGATTCAAACAGCTCGTTAAAAGTATGAAAAAACTCCTCCTGTATCCTTTCCTTACCAGCCAGGAAATGAATATCGTCGATAAGCAGCACATCGATGGTGCGATAGAATTTGCGAAAGTTTACGAGGTCGTTCTCCTGAATTGCTCGAATGAATTCGTTAGTGAATTTTTCGCATGAGACGTAAACCACTTGAGCCTCGGGATTCTGATCGAGAGTGAAGTGCGCCACAGCATGCATCAAATGGGTCTTTCCCAAGCCGGTATCACCATACAAGAACAATGGATTGTATGCTCTCGCCGGCGCCTTTGCCACCGCGATACTGGCAGCATGAGCAAGCTGATTACTGGAACCGACAACAAAGTTCTCAAAGGTATTGCGCGGATTCAAAAGGGGAGCCTGGATTTTCCTCTTCCTTTTCGTTCGATACTCCGTCTTCCCTCCGTTTTGTCCGCTGTCTACGGCTTTAGAGGAAGGTTGCCCTGGACCATCGGAATTCTTCTGGTCTGTAACCTCGATTACGACATTCATGGGCCGTCCTGCCGCCGATCGCACTTTTTGGCTTATAAGATCGAGATAATTGTCTTGAATCCAATATGCCGCGAATTCGCTGGGAGTGCCGATAACTATCGAATCTTCGCTCTCATTAATACGCTTTAGAGTATCGAACCAAGTCTCATAAACATCGTGAGGAAACATAGATCTCAGCTCAGACATTACAACACTCCAGAGATCCCTTTTTAGCGCAGTCTGTGACATGAATTGAAAAATTCGGCTATTTATTCACACTTGATACAAACTCCCGGGAAAGGGCCTGTATGCTACACCTGTAAGCTCAGTCTCTTTTCCAAGGATGTCGAAGCAATTACCTACCTTATTGATGCAATCAACTTTCAGAGAATCGGACAAAATCTGTAATCTATTGATTAACAACATCTTATGAAAATTAAGTTCCCTTCACGGAAAAAAGGGCACTATCAGAGTCCAAATTCGAGAGATTAATCCAAGCACCTTACCCTTCCCAAGAAGCATAAGTAACCTGCAAAGGTGCAAGGTTTTCAAGTTCAACTTTCTAACAACTTATTCACAAAAACTCTGCTGATAACTTTTCCCCGAAAAGTGTTGCCAATCCCACTGTTTTCTAACACAAGCGCAAAGCCCTGAACCTCAGCGCACTTCCGATTCCTCACCGTTAGTAATAGCGATCTCAATTCGCCCAGGAAAACGAGAATTGTAACAAAAAATCACTGAATCATTAAAGATTGTGATCCGAGAGATGGAAATCGCTCATTTCTGAGCCATGTGTGCAATAAGCTGGTCGTTAAACTCCCGAGCGGAATCATGACCGATACCCTTAAGTGCCTGGACCATGGCAGCCAATTCTACAAGATGTGCGAGATCCCGACCCGGACGAACCGGCAGTTCAATATGCGGAACCCTGGTATTAAGGATTTCAAAGTAATTCTGTTCGAGTCCGGTTCGTTCTTCCACCATTCCTGGTGCCCACTCAATAAAAGTGATGACCATATCAATTCGCTTCTCCAATCGGATTGAGCGGATACCAAAAATCTCCCCTACATTAATGATGCCGAGTCCGCGGCACTCCATGTAGCCGCGATTCAGCTCCGAGCTGGTGGCCATGAGCTCTCTTTCATGAAGAAGCTTTATGTGGACGAGATCGTCCGCCACGAGGCTGTGACCCTGTTCAATCAAAGCGAGTGCGCACTCACTTTTTCCGATTCCACTTCCTCCTCGAATCAAAGTTCCAATACCCTTAACGTCCAACATAGTACCGTGTTCGGAAATGCTCGGGGCAAACTTCTCCTCGAGCAGGACGTCAGCCATAACCGTAAAGTCCCAGGAAGTCAAAGGGGAGCGCATCATGGGAATGGCCGAATCTTCGGCAATTTCGAACATACACCTGGTGGGAACCAAATTACGAGAAACGATTATACAGGGAATTTTTCTCGCAACCATTTCTTTAAGAACGGCCCTCTGTCTCTCTTCAACCAATTCGCGCATATACCCCATTTCGCCTGCGCCAAACAGTTGTATTCGTTTTGCGGCAAAATATTTGTAGAATCCGGTCAGGACAAGTGAGGGGCGATTGATACTCTTTTCGCGAATATGGGACTTAAGCCCCTTTTCTCCGGCGACGAGGTGGAGTTTTAACTCATCCTTGAAAGAATCATAGAACTCCTCAACCGAGATGCTTTCGACAACCTTCAGTTTTCCCTTCATGTTTCGAGTTCGGAAATCTCTTCTACATGATCAACGCGAATGATCAATGGTTAAACCCGGGTTAAAGGTCAAAATTCTCACCCAGGTAAAATCGGCGACTTTGAGGATCATTGATGAGAAAGTCGCTACTCCCCTCGCTGAGCACCTTGCCTTCATACAGAAGGTAAGCTCGATCGACAATTTTCAAAGTTTCGCGAACATTGTGGTCGGTAACGAGCACACCAATCCCTTTGATTTTCAGGTCAAGGATAATGTCTTGCACATCGCTGACACTGATCGGGTCGACCCCGCTAAAAGGTTCGTCCATGAGGAGGAATCTTGGTTGAGTGAGGAGTGCTCGAGAAATCTCCAAGCGTCGACGCTCGCCCCCACTAAGGGTGAAGGCTTTTTGTCCACTCAGATGGGTCAAACCCAAGTCATGGAGGTGCCGCGCGACTATATCCATGCGTTCCCGACGTCTAATAGGCAGTGTCTCGACAACCGCACGAAGATTCTCTTCTACGGTTAATTTTCGAAAAACGGAGGGCTCCTGAGGCAAATAACCAATGCCAAGACGGGCGCGCTTATACATCGGTATTTTCGTAATATCGAGACTGTCAAGGAATACGGTTCCCTTCGTTGCCGGCATGAGACCGACAATAATATAGAAGGAGGTAGTCTTTCCTGCGCCATTTGGTCCAAGTAGACCGACGACTTCGCCGGCTTCAACTCTCATGTCGATGCCATCCACGACCCGGCGGCTACCGAAGACCTTGACGAGGCCAACTGTTCTGAGCGATGATTTGGCGTCTTTCACTGAAGTCTAAGATACCAGGTCAAGGCATCTCGCGCTCGACGATTTCCTGAGTATCCGTTGGTCCCGTCGGGGTTTCCTGAAACGAACCAACTGGTTCACTTTCGGCCTGGTCTGAATTCTCAACAGATTCAAAGCCGAGATCCGGCAATTCGCTGAGAACCACGGTTGGACGTTGTCTACCATCTTCGGGATTGTTCTCCACAACCGCACGTCGTTCATTCTTGAGAAGCGTAATACGCCAGCCGGAGACCTCTCCGTGGACATCAAAGACCCTCGGATTCTCCGTCAGTACAACCTTTCCCAAGTGAGGCAGAACCTGCGCCCGACCCGCTTCAGCTCTCCGCCCGGCCTGCAGGATCTCGACGTCGCCGGTAGCCACAATGCTCTCGATCGTCCCAAACTCGCCGATGGTGGCATTGGGATCATCGCCCCCCCCACCCCGTGTCGCAGTCACCTCAAGATTATTGCAAGTCACAAGGAGGTTGTTTCCCTCTACTCGGACGTTTGTTTGAAAATAGAAGTAGTTCCTTATCGGTGTGCTCCGCATCTCAAGAGACTCACTCTGAATAACAGTCTTATGGGACTCGCTGCTTTTCGCGTCATCCATTTCTCCAACATCACTCCGGAGAAAAGAGACACTTACGATCAAGATTGGGAGAAGAAGAATACTCCGTTTATGCAAAAATCTGACCACGATTATTTTAAGATATCGATTAATTTTTGATCAAAAATGACCCGGACCGCCCTTTTCACGTAAACGGTTCGCGTAGTTCCATACCAGATCCAGTCTGCTCCCTCGACGAGATAGTTCGGCCCAGTGATCTTCAAGGCTGATTCGCCCGTTGCCCGGCTTTCCTCGATATACATTGACGCAATGGGACTTTCAATAGTCGTCTCCAATTTGAGATCCGCCTGTCCGGAGAATACTTTAAGAGTCATGCCCGCGACATCAATTCTCTCGGGATTCACAAAGCGCCCCTCCTCGCCCTGCAATTCCCAGATTTTGTACCCGTTCTCACCAAACATCGGCAACTTGAAATCGATCACCGGAGCATCAGGAACAATCTGCCCGCAGAGGACGGCGACCATGAATATCAAACTCGAAACCACCAGGAATCCGTCGCTACCAGATAATCGCAACATCTCTGATATTCAGATTTCAACGTGAAAGATATACACTCCGGCCAGGTAAATAAGGACAGAGGCTTAAAACAGTGCTTCCGGCGACCGCAACCAAAGAATTGAGCTCTGTCGCAATCCAGAATCTGGACTGAACGGGCGAAATTTTAGGCTTGCCGCTTTTTTCATTAAATATGGTAAAGTACCAATTAACGGCCCGTTTTCGTTTCGGGCGTAAGTCGATCATCTGAAGATTCCCTGCTACCAGCTAGATACTTATATGGAAATTCTCCATTCATTCTGGCGAATGGAGTATATCAAGAACCCGAAAACGAAAGAGGGAAAGGGTAATCCATTTGCACAGCTATCTCAGACCGATAATGACAAAGATGCTCTGATCGTCTGGAATTGTTCCCCGTTGGAGTGGAGACACAAACTTCATGCCCGTAATAGGAGAGACGAAGATACTACCGCAAGCGCTCGTAGAAACCTGGAAACAATTGAGAGCGCGCTGCTGAACCGCACCGAATGTGGTTCTGATTCGTCCTATTTACACTAGCGATGCCTGAAAAAACTCTCCATTTTCAGAATCCCCGTCTCCTTAATCAACTCTACTGCGGGAATGACGAAAACCTGGCCCTTGTTGAGGGTGCCCTTGTAGTCAAAATAATCACACGCGATGACTGGCTTCAAGTTGAGGGGGAATCGGATGCGATCGATAAAGTAGAGACTCTCTTTAATATCCTCAATGAGGGACGATCACAGGGCCTCAACATTGGCATAGCCGACTTTCGAAACATGGTAAAAGCCGTTGCCAACGGCCACAGCGAAGAAGCAAAGAGTATTTTTTCCGAACCTGTAGTTCTTCACATCAAGAAGACGAGCGTCGTACCGAAAACCATAAATCAAAAAAAGTACCTACAGGCCATACAGCAAAAGGAGATCGTATTCGGCATTGGTCCGGCAGGCACCGGGAAGACCTACCTTGCCATGGCTTGTGCGATTGATGCTCTGCTCAAGGAAGAAGTGGACAATCTCATACTCACGAGGCCGGCTGTGGAGGCAGGAGAGGCTCTTGGATTTCTACCGGGCGATCTCATGGAAAAGATCCAACCCTATTTGCGACCTCTATACGACGCGATGTACGACATTTTTGGAAGGGAACAATCGCGGAAACTTATTGAGCGCAATATCGTAGAAATCGCACCACTCGCTTATATGCGAGGTCGGACACTTTCGAATTCATTCATTATTCTTGATGAAGCGCAAAATACAACTCCGGAACAGATGATGATGTTCCTCACACGTATGGGTGACAGGAGTAAAATGGTGGTGACCGGAGATATCACGCAGATTGATTTACCGAGAAAAATGCGTTCAGGGCTGAAGCATGTAATAGAAGTACTTAAAAATGTGAACAATCTCACCTTCATGTTTCTCGAAGGATGCGATGTCGTGCGTCATCCCATAGTCCAGGACATTATCGAGGCCTACGCTGAGTATTCTCGAATCGAAAAATCGTAACTAAGTACTCAAATTCGAATCTACGGAGATGTATGTCCCAGTAGAACCGAAATTGGGGGCAGTAGAAGGCTCCCGTAGTATCAATTTTAAGAATGAGCTTTCTTAAGAAGACAAAAAAGGAAAGAACGGATGCTTCACGGCGCAAGCGTCTCCGCGGTGATAAGCCAGTCACTCTGAACACGCTGGATATCAAGACGGTTCTAACCTCACTGACGGTGCTCGCATTCTGCGGTCTTCTCGTGTTTGTCTGTTTCGTCGGGCTATCTCCCGCAGGTCCTCAGATCCTGCCTAATCAAGTTGCACGCACCCGGGTTGTAGCTGAGATCCCCTTTTCCTACGAAAGTGAAATTCTCACTGATCAGCTCGTTGAGCAGCGACGAAAACGAGTGCCTCCGATTTACCGTCTCAACACCGAACCTTACGAGAGGTTTGAGAAATATATCCACCGTCTAAGCGCCGCTCTCGAAAAGTTGGAGGAGGAGCTAAACTCTGCTCCCGCGGAGGGGCGAATAAACCTCGTGCAGGAGTTCGTGAGCAATTTCGAACCGCGCGGATCGTATAATCTCAATAGTGAAGACATTGATGTCTTGCTCACAGAAACGGACTCTGAAAGGCGATCGGTTATTCTGAGCGAGGGCCTAATGATTCTTCGCGAGATCTATCGAGAGGGCGTATACGACGATGAACATGCCAAGATACAGGCTGAATCGGGAGGCCTCAGTTTTTTTGATATACAGAGAGACTCGGGACATATTGCCCAGATCGAAGTTCAATCCGAGGAAGATGGCCTGCGTTTTCTTCGCATCAATCTTTCGTTTCTCGATATCTCACGCGAACTCTCCGTGACTGTATATCGTCTCTTGCGCAAGGGATTGACCCCAAACCTGGTATACGACCAGAAGAGAAGTGAAAAGAAGATCGCGGAAGTGGCCAAAGGGGTCGATCCAGTCTCTATCAGTGTGACGGAGGGTCAGGCAATTATTGAACCGGGGCTCAAGGTTACACCGATAGACATTGAGCGACTCAATGCCTATCGTCAAAAACTGAAAGTAGAGTCCGACATCTCTCTGGCTTTTAACTCTTTGCTCTGGGATCGGCTTCTGATGTCCATCGCGGTACTATTGTCAGCCGCTCTCTATCTCAGAGTGGGCAGCCAGGAACTCCGGGAGCACCACCATAAATTCCTCCTCGCAGCGGTGGTGATACTTCTGAATCTGGCTATCATACGTCTTATACTCGAAGTAGGAGAAGCCAGCATTATCAGCGATAGCAGGTTCGATTTAACCGCCGTGCTTCCCTATCTCGCTCCAACCGCCTTAGGTCCCATTCTTGTGGCCATACTGATCGGCCCACGGCAGGGCGTCTTCGTAGCGGTGCTGATCAGTATTTTTAATTCTATTATGCAAGGCAGTTCCATAACCATACTGCTTGTGTCAATTCTTTCCTCGCTCGTCAGTATTTACTTCTGCCGCGACGTCCAGGTACGTGCCCGGGTGGTGCGCGCCGGTGCGTTTTCCGGTCTCAGTGTTGCCGTATGCGCTTTTTTCCTGGGCCTGCGCGACGTTCTCGCTTCCGTTACTATTGGTGAGCAGATATTTGTCAGTCTGTTCATAGGCGTGGTCACCGGTATTGCGGTAGTGGGTTTTCTACCGGTCCTCGAACATCTGTTTAAATTGACCACGGACATCTCCCTCCTCGAGCTCACCGACTTTAACCATCCCCTCCTTCGGCGTATGCAGGTGGCGGCCCCTGGAAGCTATCACCATAGTTTGATGGTGGCAAACTTATCGGAAAACGCCGCCGCTGCTGTCGGGGCCAACCCCCTGGCCTGTAGAGTCTGCTCCCTTTTCCATGATATTGGAAAGACAATCAAGCCGGATTACTTCACGGAAAATCAGCAACAGGGCGTCAACCCGCATCTTGAAAAAAATCCCTCGATGAGCGCACTTGTAATCAAGAGTCACGTCAGGGAAGGCGTCCATCTGGCCCACGATTACAAGCTTCCCAAACTGATCGTCGACGTCATCAAACAGCACCACGGTACCAGCTTGATACAGTACTTCTACTATAAGGCACTTCGAGAGAAGGAGAAGGGCTCAACCCCGCCCTTTTTCCCGGGAGCGCCCAATATTGAACTCGATAAGGTCAATGAGAATACCTACCGCTACGACGGCCCGAAACCGCGTTTCAAGGAGAGTGCGATCATCTTTTTCGCCGATTCCATAGAAGCGGCCAGTCGCAGTCTCAGGAAGGTTACTCCACAGTCGATCCAAGATCTGCTCGACCAAATGTTTCAAGAACGTCTTGATGACAATCAGCTGTCCGATTGTCCACTCACCTTCGAGGAAGTTAAGGAAATCAAAAAGAGCTTTTCCTTTACCCTCTTAAATATGCTCCACGCGCGACTGGTATACCCGTCAAAAAAGGAGCAAATTCAAGCCGAGAGGATCGCGCAGTCAAAGGTCCAAAAGGATACCAGGAGAAGGGCCCGGAAATTCAAAAAGATACCTTCCGAAACTCCTCATCCGAGCCGCCCGAAGTCAGCCCTCAAGGCAGCAGCCTCGTATGCCGAAGCAAGAGAGAGAGCCTCGTCCCATTCTGGTAATCAACCGGCATAGTGGCCTCCATTTCAGGGAGAAGGCCATCGCCGAGCTCTTCCACTTTCTCGACCGGCAAGAGGACTTTGACGCACCTCCGGGAGAGCTGTCGATCGCTTTTCTCTCCGAGACTGAACTGTCCGGTGTTCACGAAACGTATCTGAGAGATTCCTCTCCTACCGACGTCATCACGTTCCCCGGTGATTCGGATATGGATAGCGCAGGGGAAATCTGTGTATCGGTGGACTATGCCGAGAATTCGTCGAGGGAGCGCGGTTTGCCCGTTTCGAAGGAGCTCACACTTTATCTAATTCATGGCTGGCTTCACCTATGCGGCCTCGATGACAAAGATGAAGCTTTGCAAAAGCTGATGCGCGCCGCGGAAAAAGAGCTCTTGGCACGCGTGTTAGACGCCGGAGTCCTACCCTCATTCAAGCCGCGAAAAAGTGCCAGGCTTGGACAGCATTAAGATAAGATTGGTCGTCTGAACCGAACAGGGCTAAATTAATGGGTATCAAAGGTAAATCCGGCCAGTTCCTCTTCGGCCGCAAGCAGCCTTCCTACAATAACTTACATTCGTTGTAGGAAGCTCGCTCGCGAGCGATGAGCTCTCAATCTTAGCAGCCATTCTCGTCTGATCCCCCGAATTACCAATGCCAAAGAGGCAATTATCCACGGAAGGGATACTTCTAAGTAAGGAATCTGCGGGCGAGTCTTTTGGACGTTACTCGATATTTTCTCGAGAGCACGGACTGCTCTACTGCATGAAGCGAATATCTCGAAGTCCTCATTCTCGAACGCAGCCCGACTTGCTCGATTTTGCGGAGCTTGAACTAGAGAGCTCTTCATCGGATAAGCTGTGGTTTATAAAGGAGTATCGTGTACTACAACGGGCTTCAGGACTCGGTCGGCACTACCCTAGCCTGCTCTACGCATCGGACTTCGCCAGAATTTTGAAGATAAACCTCATTCACATGGAGAGATTCGAAACTGTCTACGAACTGTTCAGGGAGGCCCTCCGGCACTGGGAAAACGGACAACGTCCAGAGATTATCTACTTCAAAATCCTCTACCTGCTTGCGCGAGAAGAGGGCTATGCAGTAAAGGAAGATTGGCTGCGACACATTCCCGAGGAAGAGCAGAAGAAGGCCAGGACTCTCCTGAAACTCCCCTTGCAAGAGCAGCGCGCGGCTTCACACGAGACCGAGCTGACAATTGAGAGCCTGAAACGGTGGCTGGCAGGAAATACGGACATTCTCGTGGATTAGCAGAACGGTTGCGACGATTCCAAGCTAGCCCGGACATTTCACACACTTCGTAGCGAGACGGCGTAGATCGTTGCGTGTCAGTGCCTTTTCGCAGCACGGCGGGCGATCCCGGCCTGCCGGGATTGAGACCCTCTGAGGTCGGCGGGCAAGGGAAGGCTTTGACACGCGGTGAGATCCGTCGTCGTAGTAGAAGGTTTGTGAAATGTTCGGGCTAGGTGCCTGTTTAGCGTCATCCCTTCCATTGCTGGCTGCCTCGGTCTTGTGCCGGGGTGGCGCGCGGTATACAACTACAATGTGTCTTAGAATTGCAATTCTTTCCTATTTCCACCATCATACTAATTACAATGGGATACAAAACCAAAGTGAATTACATTGTCTGTCTTTTGTGTTTGCTGTCAGCCATGCCTATGGTGAGCCACGGTCAAACCGAAGCCGAAAACGGAGAAGAGCAGCAGGAAAGCAGTAAGAAAGAGGTAGGTCCGAAGGTTTCGGACGCTGCATCCGCGAAAATCATCGCGAACCACAACAAATCCCGCGGCGGCATCGATAAGATCAAGTCTATCAAGTCGACAAAAAAGAAAGGGACGCTGCGGGAGGGAAAGAAATATTATAATATGTTGTGGTACCGGAAAGTCCCGAATAAGTATCGGGTTGAGCGTCATTACCGGCTATTAGGCCAAGACTATCGTACCGTTTGGGCCTATGACGGCGAGACCGCCTGGATTCAAGAATTCACCCCGAAGAAGCAACTGCCAAAGCTCATGGGCAAAGGGGAAGCAAAGGAATTCGCTTTGGAAGCCGACTTTTACGGACCGCTTGTCGACTGGAAGGAGAAAGGGCACGCCTTCGCCTACGATGGCAAAGCAAAAGTCTACAGCACGCCGGCCTATCTGGTAAGAGCTCAAATCAAAAATGGACCCCTCGTCTACTATTACTTCGATACGAAGAACTTTCTCGTTCGTCGCTACGGTTTTACGGCAAAATTCGCCGGCGCTTCCGTTTACGCCGACTATTACGTCCAGAAATTAAAGAAAGTGAATGATGTATGGATGGAACAGCGTAGGGAATACACAGCCGATTTGGGTGTTTACAAGACCATTGAATATGACTCTATCCAGGCCAATGTCGATATTTCCGATTCGCTATTCGTCATGCCGAAAATAAAGGAATACTGGATTAAATCCCGCGATAATTGATCCCGGCGAGAATCGGGATTATGCAGCTTGTTCTGAATGAACGTAGAGTCGAACTGAGCGTCCGGGAATTCGCCGAGTTCAGAATCGGCCCCGCTGATTACCCCAAGGCTCGAACCGGACGCTGGCGCGCAGAGATAGGCCAACGGTGGCATAAAGACCTGCAGGGGCAAGCGATCGAGGCTTCTGAACAGGCAGAATTCGAAGTGCCGATAAAAGGAGTCTTGACGCACTCAGGGTGGTCGATCGCGCTGCAAGGAAGAGTCGATCAGATCGTCAGGACCGGCCAGCGGGTCAATTTCAGGGAAATCAAGACGATCGATTCGAATCTTCCGCAGGATGAAGCGATCCTTCGAAGAACGTACCCCTCCTACTTTGTCCAACTGGAATCGTACCTCGCTCTGGCACGGTTGGATCCCCGGGGAGATCCGCGGGACCGCATGGGCGAACTGGTATTCGTGGATATTAATTCTGGATTGATTCAGCCTGTAGTCCTCGACGAACGGGATGGCATGCAGTTCCGTTATCAATTGGAAACACTTGTTGATTTCGTGAAACAGCGTTGGAAGGCGAAACAGCGTCTCCTGCATATCGAATTTGCGAGACCCTACTTGAGACCGAGGCCTGGACAGGAAGATACCTGTGAACAGTTGACAGACCTGGCCCAAAGGGAGGGAAAGATTCTATTTGAAGCTCCCACCGGATTCGGAAAGACGGGAATTGTTCTCGATTTCGCTTTATCTCGACTACGCGAAGGCCATTGCGAACGAATCGTATATCTAACCGGCAAATCCACTGGACAGATCCAGACAATCCGAGAACTGGATGGGATGATAGCGGGTCAAGGCGGGCTGCAGTATTTTCAGATGCGAAATCGACTTGAACATGCAATCGATTCGCCACTCCATTCCTGCGGGAACGGACTGGACTGCCGTCACGATATTGAAGAGAGGTGGAAACAGTCGGGCATATCACCCTTTTACCTGATTGAAAATGGAACCTTGACTCTTAGCCGAATTAAGGAACTCGGCAGCCGAAATGGGATCTGTCCTTACGAGATATCGCGGGCTATATTACCCTACGCCGACCTCTGGGTAGGCGATTATAATTACATCTTCTCCCCACACAGCCGAAACGTCTTCTTTCAGCAACCCAGCTTCAATCCTGAACAAACGCTTCTCGTGGTCGACGAAGCGCACAATTTGCCGGGGCGCGTAGCGGCAGCATTTTCCTACGAGTACACTCTCCAAGAGGGCGTAGATGTACACGGCGAACTGCAATATGCGGGAATCAGAGCAGAATTGGGCCCGGCCTTCAGGTGTTTTCTGGATTACATTGAACGTATCGAGGGCGCGGAGCTACTGGATGATTGTCGTCGATATGAACTTATCGATATCCTGGAAGCGGTCGTTGAGTCTCTTCAAAGCACGCCGATAAATCCAGAATCTCTTTCAGCACAGGCATACGTGTCCCTTTACAGGTGTATCGATCTTCTGGAATTTCTCGCTGGCCCCTACATCGACAAGCTTCTGTGGACCCCTCAATCACAAAGGATTCGGTTTACCTGTCTGAGCGCATCGCCAGAAATCGCCGCCACTCTTGGATTGTTCAGCCAGGTAATTCTCATGTCAGCGACCCTCGCACCAATTGGTTGCTTCCGGCAGACCTGTGGCCTCTCAAACCAGGAATATGTCTATTTCAGAGCCGAGGCTCCCTGGCGAAAGAACGCCTACACCGTGGCCATTGACACCCGAGTAGACACGCGGTTTAAAGAGAGAGGAAAGTATTATCCAATAACGGCGGAGACAATCACATTGCTCTGCCGACAGACCGCCGAACCCGCTGTCGTATATTTTCCATCTTTTCGCTACGCTGAAACGATCGCCCAACATCTAAGAACGGTTTTCCCGGAGATACGCTCGATTTTGCAACCTCGCAACATGGATCTGAACGAGCAAAATCGATTCCTGGAAAACGCCCTCCTCGACGCCGATGTTCTCCTTCTCGTGCTGGGAAGCAGTTTTTCCGAAAGTGTCGACTCATTGGGAGGCAGGGTCTCACGTGCGATGGTCGTCGGACCTGCCCTTCCCGAAGTGAGTGCGGTGCAGGACAAGAGGATGCATGACCGCGCTCATCTACCGCGACAAGAAGCCTTCCGTGAGGTTTATCAGATACCCGGCATGATCAAGATAAACCAAGCACTTGGCCGCCTCGTTAGGGCTCCAGGACAGAGAGCGCTGGTTCTTTTGCACTGTCGGCGCTTTATGGAAGGTTCATATCGCGAACTTCTCGATGAAGAGCTCCAGAATGCCCAGTCCATAGCATCGACTGATGAGCTCGAAGTATGGTTGAAGGAGGCGGCCGCCTAGCAGCCTGTCGGACTTTATGATTCTTTCGAAAAAATCACTCGAATTCATTCCGACAGGCTGCTAGAAACAAGAAAGTGAAACTGAATTTTGGTGGAAGTGTGCTCGAGATGCGAAAATCAGGGCCAAACTGTCACAGCGACCTAAGAATCATTCGCTTTTCTTGCCGGTTGAATCATTTGAAGAGGAGTAAGTGAGTGATTTGGTCCCAGAATTCAGTTTCATTTTCTTCATAGGAATCTGTCGGACGGACTTTGGTGCTTGTAGAGCAATTGAGTCACAAAGTCCGACAGATTCCTAGCCGTTTTTTCAATGAAGCTTTCGGCTACGGAAGAAGGGATCGTGTTCTACCTAATCGGAATGCTGGGCGTTGGTGTAGTCTGTCTATTTCAACTGTCACGGCGAATCTGTGCGGGAAAAGCCGACAACCCTTCCGGCAAAGTCCAAGCCTGGAGTATCCGATGGAGTGATTTCGGTCTTCTCATCTGGCTCATGTTCATGAGCGTCGTCATCATTCAGATGATCTTCGGCTCTTTCTTCGGCCAAACGGAAGCCGACCCAGGGGCGGTCGAAGAAACATGGGAGAACATCGTTGCGGGAAGCTCCATGCAGATTGGATTGCTCGCGGTCTTTCTTCTTTATCGAAAATCCCAACCACAGCTTTTCCATGAAAAATTCAACAACATCCCCATGCCCTTGGGGAAAGCCCTTTCTAATGCACTTTTCATCTTTCTTGCATCTTTTCCAGCCGTCTGGATTGTCGGCATCCTATGGCTAAATATTCTGAATGTCCTTGAGAATACAGGCATTGAGATCGCCCATGAACCTCAGAACGTGGTGCGAAGCTTCAGCGAGGTAAAAGCCCCTCTCCCCTTATTCATGCTTGGTTTCCTTGCAATAGTCGGCGCTCCTATTGTTGAGGAACTCATATTTCGCGGCGTCATTTACCGGTTCTTGAAATTTCGCATGAGAACTTCTCTCGCCATCATAACTAGCGCCCTGCTCTTCGCCGGCATACACTTGAACTTCATCAGCTTTTCTCCTCTCTTTGTTTTGGGAATATTTCTGTGCATCAGTTACGAGATGTCTGGTAATCTCAAAGTGCCGATCTTTTTTCACGCATTGTTCAATCTTAATTCCATAATTCTAATACAGTACCAAACTGACGAAATTTCGGCTTTAGCTGTGCCTTTAGGTCTTATCCGATAGGAACAACAGTGCGTTGCTGTATATTCTTCACATCAGTCGGTCCACGGCGTGTTATGGCTTTCCGGATGAAACATGGATCCCTTTACCAACATAAGAGCAGATTCCATCAGTAGTCTCGGAGAAATAGGACTTCTGAGAATCATCAAAGAGTGGTTGGGGGAAGTTACGCCGCCCACTCCATTTGGAATGGGTGACGATTGCGCAATTCTGCGCCCCAGGGAAACAACCGGGAACCTTTTAACCGTGGACGGCCTTCTCTATGGTCAGCATTTCGATAATTCGATATCGCCGAAAGATGTAGGCGCCAAAATGCTGAAGCGTAGCATCAGCGATATTGCAGCAATGGGTGGTAGTCCAAAGTTTGCTGTTTTGGGTCTGTTCCTTCCCGGTAATTTGGCGCGGTCCTGGCTGGAGGGCTTTTACTTCGGGCTTCGTGATGCTGCGAAACAATGGGAAGTTTCCATTTTGGGCGGAGATGTAACCCAGTCAGAAGGAACCCTCGGAGGCTATCTGACTCTATTCGGATATTCCTCGAGACCGCTCACTCGAAACGGAGGGCGACAAGGCGATTCTCTTTTAGTCACAGGTACAGTGGGGGGAAGCCTTCTGGGGAAACACTTCGATTTTTCGCCTCGCCTGAGGGAAGCCCAATGGCTCGCCCAAGACGAAGCCGTTCGATCCATGATAGACCTGACTGACGGACTCAGCAAAGACCTGCCCGAATTACTTCCAAGGGGCTCTCGCGCCACTATCGACACGAACTGCCTGCCCATAAGCGAGGCCGCCAACACCCTTGCAGATCGTTCCGGCCGTACCCCTCTCGAACATGCTCTAAACGATGGCGAAGACTACGAGCTCCTCTTTGCTCTTTCCGCAAAACTGAACCCAAAAACGTTCATCGAAAAATGGAGTCGAGAATTCACGACACCGCTTTCTCACATTGGGGAGATAGTCGCGTGCCCAGAAGATTCTACAGAAAAGACGATTGTCGATTCGGTAACCGGGAAACCCCTCTCAACAGGAAAAGGCTATGAGTATTTTGTCACTTGAAGCAACTAATGCCCCTGATCGAGAGTTCAACCGCCGGTGCCACCTCGACCGATGAAAGCTCTCATATCCGGCGTCGTGACCGACTCTGCACAAGAAACGGAAAAACAGGCAGGAAAACTTGCCCAGTTCCTACCCGAAAATTCGATTTTGGCTCTATTTGGAAGTCTCGGCAGCGGAAAGACGACCTTCGTGCGGGGATTGGCGCGCTATTGGGAAATCGACAAACACATAACAAGCCCAACCTATAATCTTGTCTCCATGTACAAAGGAAAACGGAATCTCATCCACGTAGACGCCTTCCGATTAGAAGAAGAATCTGAGTATGACGCTCTTTTAATCGAAGACTTTTTGGATCCCCCGTATTGCCTGGCGATTGAATGGCCTGAAAATATCGGTTCCCGACTACCTGAAAATTGCTGGAAACTACAGCTGAAGTTCAGAGACCTCCACCATCGCCACTTACAGCTCTATCGCCCAGGGCGCGACTGATCCAGAAGTTTGGAGAAATCAACAAAGCGAAGTCCGACAGATTCCTAACGGGTTACCTCCTGCTCTTCAGCCACTTCAACGGATTCAGACGGATCAGTTTGTTCCTGTCCACATGCTTTCCCATCTTCAAAATTCCCATTTTCCTCTACCGACTTCCCTATTTCTTCGACCTCCGCGGCTTCATGAGGCTTTCCTTCATCTTCCCGATTACTTTCAGAAGTCATCGTCTCCTGTCGATGAGGAGGCGAGGAGTACAATCGACCATCTCCAAACTCGGTGACATACCCTTCCGATACTAACCAGCGCAGATTCTGTGACAGTTGGCGGAACCGCTCAGTTTCTCCGGATTCGCCTTTTTCTCCCTTCGTTGGCTCAACTACTGGCTCACTGCCACATAAGAGTCGATAAAGTTCTCCTACGTGGATATTCGGGTGCGTTTCGATAGTTTCGAGGAGTTCCTGCACCGGTAGTGCAAAAGTCGCGTCAGGCGATCTGAGCTTTCTTTTCACGGCGCTCACAAAGGACACTCCCTTCGACCCTCGTTTGTAGACGACAAACTTCAGGCGTTTGAGTCGTCTTCGAAGATGATTTGCCGTATCCAACGGAAATCTCTTCTGTAACTCCAGCGCCATTTCGATGGAGCGGCGCAAGTCTCCTCCTTTCGGCAACGATTCGATATCCTTACCTGAAAATCGCGTCGATGGAGCGGTCCGAAAGATCCTATTCGGAAAATGAGTGACAAGATAATGCCGGGCGCTCTCGTAATTGTCGAACGAAGGAGCGTCCTCAGCGCCGCTGATCGACGAATTTAGCCTGTAGCGCGATTCATGCGTCATTCGCTGCAGCCAATCCTGGATTACTTTGGGATCGTTAACCGGTTCAATCTTAGCACGGAACCTCTCAATGGTGATATGTTTAAGCCGATTGCGGTGATGTTCCTGTTCCAGGTGCTGATATCGATGATAATTGGGCGGGCCCAGGATCTCTCCCGTTATGGAACAACGATTCACCACTTGGAAATTGCCCGAAGGAGGTTCTATCTCAACTTTTTCGACGGTAAGAAATCTATCCAGATGTGTCCCAAGAACGTGATCGATTACACCTTTTTCCGTTTCGAAAGGAAGCCCCTCCGGAACGGAGATATACAAGAGCTCCTGTCGTGAGTCAGAGGACGGCTCGGCGCGAACCAGCACCACGAAACGCTCGCGCTTTTCAAGTATTAACCGCGCGATCTCAAAGAGTTCGTAGGTTCTACAGGACGACCTCAGAGCGCTCGTCATTGCTTTGAATGGCGCCTCTTCCGGTGAAAACTGTACCTGCACAGTGGGCCGAAACGGCGGCTTTCTATCTTCCCTTCTGAAGCTCGAACGCCTGGGACCTTCAGCTTCGTTAGGTCTCCTCTCCCTCCGCTCAGATTTCCCGCCCCGGCCCGCTGCATCCCTACGCGCCCGCCGGTCCCGCTTCAAAAGAGCCCCGGCGTTATCGCGCCTACCTTTCGCCCGGGTCCCACTTTTTGCATCAGCCGATTCCGAAGAATAGTCAGGATCACTCCAATTGGGACCGATGGAGAAGTCTCTAAGAGCACTCAAGTCGACCACATCGGGAACAGCTGGTTCCACAAGTTTGGCAGAATCGCCGGTATCACCCGGTGCCGTCCGTTGCTTCTCTTTTTCTATGGGATCCTCGTTCCATTCACGAACTCAATCTACTTTACCACGGAATAAACGTATAAATTTCCCTAAGTCTACGCAAAATACGAAAAAACTTGAAATGGGCGACTTCACACCTTTGCCTGTTTTCCCTCCCACTAGAGGAAATTTTTCAATGCTCAGGTGGTGGAATTGGTAGACACGTACGCTTGAGGGGCGTATGCCGAAAGGTGTAGGGGTTCGAGTCCCCTCCTGAGCAATTCCACGATCATTACATTCGGATTTAGGATAAGGGGAAATTGTCTTTTACCTAGGACTCCTGAGGTTTCCCTTTTATTCCGCGCCACCAATGGCGCTATGTGCTTTCATAACCCGATTCTCTTCAAATCTTTCCCCACTGACGGCGCGGGCGATTTGCTTGGGAAAGGAGGGACCGTTGAAAATGAAGCCCGTATAGAACTGCAAGAGTGAGGCACCGGCATCCATCGTCTTGATAGCTGAGTCGGCATCATGAATTCCTCCGACCCCGATTATCGGGAGACGGCCCGAAGTCTCATGATGGATATACTTTATTATCTCTACGGACCGCTCATGAAGAGGAATTCCCGTTAGCCCGCCTGCCTCATTTACCTCTGTAAGAGAAGGAGGCCGATGAATCGTGGAATTGGTGGCAATAATTCCGTCGTATTCAAGGTCGAACATCGTCTCCAGAATGTCATCAATCTCGGGGAATGTAAGGTCAGGTGCTATTTTAACAAGGAGGGGAACCGGGGGTTTGCTTAGATTCCGTGCGCGATGTCGATTGGCTTCACGCAGCATTTTCAGGAGCTTGGGGAGATGGTTGCGATCCTGCAACTGTCGAAGTTCGGGAGTATTCGGACTACTCACATTTATTGCGACATAGTCGGCGAAATCAGCCAGAAGATTGAAAGATCCAACATAGTCATCGCCGGCCAGATCAAGACTAGCAGCCTTTGACTTTCCGATATTAACACCGAGAGGAATCAATCTCGTTCGATGAGCCCCAACAGACTTGAGACGGTTCGCTACTATCTCGGCGCCGTCATTGTTGAAACCCATTCGATTTACCAAGGCCCCTTCCCGAGGATAGCGAAACAATCGCGGCCGAGGATTTCCCGGTTGCCGGTGAAGAGTTACGGTCCCAACCTCCACATGTCCGAACCCAAGGGCTGCGGCAGCCAACCATATCTGGGCGTTCTTATCCATGCCGGCGGCCAGTCCAACTGCATTGGGAAATGTAACACCAAAAAGCTCTACTGGTCGGTCTGAAGCGCGCTGGTTAAGATCCCGAAAAATTCGGCAGAGGAAGTGGCATTTGCTCAACCCTGTGAGAAACGAAACAGCCAGATTATGCGCTTGCTCCGGTTCCTGTAGAAAGAGGATCGGTCGAACAGCCTTCTCGTAGAAAAGACCCATGTTGCGAATATCTCAAATTCCTCGTCGAGAGCAAGCGGTTAGAAGCCGCCATAAATCGCACTCTTTAGGACGGGTCCAGAAAAATGGCGATTCAATTTTTTCAATTTAAGTCTTTACAAAATCACGAAAAGTATTCCAAAGGACCTACTTGCAAATATTCACTTCAGGGATGCTTCGAAAGCTAAGTCCGACAGATTCCCAGACCGAAATTCTTAAATCACGGTAGACCACCTCTTTCACCCATGCCACAAACCAGTCCACAGCTCGATTGGAGCGTAATTCGCCTCGGTACCGACATGAACTGGTGGATCGAGGAAATCAGCGATGAGATTCACTGGGACATCGATGCACTGGGTATTATTGACCCCAGGCAAATTTCCCACATCGTCGACCTATGTGATCCCCTGAGGGAGTACGGGTTTGATCCCGATATTATCGACAACGCTTTCTTCAAGTTTCGAATCGACAAAGTATTGAAGGAAAACCGTGTTCGCCTCGTTCGCATACGAGATTCGCTTATTCGATCAGATGATGAGCTCTTCGCACTGCCCGACATACTAGATGAAGAGAAGGGACCATACGCAGACTTCCTCGATCAGATTACAAAGCTGAGAGTCAACCTCCTCAACGATCTAATCGACTTTGAACAAAAGCTCACGATCGACGAATTGGAAGAGGAGATTCGCGAGAGGCAAAGCAGCGATTTTATGGAAGGAAGAGCGTCTCATTTTTTCCTCGAGGTTACTGCCATCCTGGAATACGTACCGGAAGGATTTGAGATTGATATCGGGGATGAAGCTCATCCAGCGGGAACTAAGGATGATGGGTTCGTAGACTTTCCCGATATCCCAGAAGCGGAAGAGAAAATCGAGGAAGATGAGACTATGAAGTGGGACGAAGAGGGAACGGCAGAGGAGGAGAATGAGTTTGAGGAAGAGGATCAGGAGGACGAGGAAGTGATCGAAGAAAAACCGAAGCGGGGACGCCCCAGGAAGAAGAAATGATTTGTGCATCGCATTAACCGCCGCAATGTGAGAATTGAACCAGCATATTTTTTTGAGAGACCTTAAGAATGCGTTTGGCTCAAGCTAACTATTGTTCCCTTTCCCTTGCAGCGTATTCAGTCTTTGCATTCGTTGGTTGTGGAGACCCGGTAAGTGACCCGGTTCTAAACATTCCCCCACCACTGTCAGTCGGGCTAAGACCGGGAGACGGACTCGTAGTGAATTTGCAGAGTATCCCGGATCCCGATAGCATCTCCGTGCAAGTTGATGACCAAGGCGATATCACGCTGCGCTTCATTGGATCGGTACGAGCGAGCGGGTTCACCGAATCAGAACTTCAGCAAGAAATAAAACAAGCATACATCGACAGAAGGATCTATCCGACTATTGATGTATCAGTTTCTGTAACACAGCGTTATATTCACGTTGGAGGCGAAGTTGCCAGACCGGGTAGGGTTCTCTGGAGTCCTGATCTCACGTTGAACAAGGCCATCCAGGAAGCTGGGGGCTTTAGTCTCTACGGCAAGAAATCAGGGGTGATACTGACGAGAGATGAAAAGACCTATGTCGTGGATACGAAGCTGGCTCTTCACAACCCGGAACGTGATTTTAGAGTCTACCCAGGCGATAGCGTCAACGTTCCCAGAAGGATGTAGGCAGCCGTCACCAGCTGGGAATCTGTCGGACTTAGCATTCCTAATCCCGGCACGCCGGGAATGGCAGATCGATATTCCGACCCGGATGAGACCTACAGATTCCCTGCCGATCTCAAATCTCGCAGGAAGTCTCTTGCAAAATACGACAAAATAACTGATGCCCCCGCCCGTTTTATTGCGAGGAGCGTTTCATCACGGATTTGTTCCAAATCGAGCCAACCGAGACGGGCGGCGGCGTGAACTTGAGCATATTCTCCGGAGACCTGGTAAGCGGCTACGGGGAGAAGAGTACTATCACGGAGTTCTCGAATAATATCCAAGTATGGCCCGGCCGGCTTTACCATTAGGATGTCCGCTCCCTCTTCTTCATCTAAGAGCGTCTCCACTTGCGCTTCGAGTCGATTCGCGGGATTTAGCTGATAGGTCTTCTTATTTAGGAGATGGGTGCCTGCCGCTTGGGCGCTTCCCACGGCTTCTCGGAAAGGTCCGTAAAAAGCAGAAGCATACTTCGCGGAGTAGGCAAGAATACCTGTATTGATAAATCCCGAACAATCGAGGGCCTCGCGAATGGCTCCTACCCGGCCGTCCATCATATCTGAAGGAGCGACGAGATCAACACCCGCGGCGGCGTGCAGTGTCGCCATACGCGAAAGGATGGAAACGGTTTCATCGTTATCGACATCCTTTCCGTCCCGGGTAAGGACGCCATCGTGCCCATGGCTGGTATAAGGATCGAGCGCTATATCAGTAATCACAAGAAGCTTGGGTAATTCCTTCTTAACCGCCCTTACGGCACGAAGCACGAGAGTAGATTCGTTAAGAGCTTGACTACCATCATCATCTTTAAGCGCGGGATCGAGAGACGGGAAGAGAGCTACCGCGCGGATACTCAGTTGAGCGAGAGCTTCGCACTCCTTTATGAGATCCGATACAGTGAAACGATACTGGCCGGGCATTGAGGTGATCTCTTCTCTACCACCTTCGCCGTCCACCACAAAAAGTGGCATTATCAGATCGCTCCCTAGCAATTCCGTCTCCTCCACGAGCGCTCGAATGCCGGCGTTGCGACGTAGCCTCCGCGCGCGTCGCATCAGTTTAAGTCTATTCTCCCGAGCCATAAAATCCTGCTAAGGTTTATAGAGTCGGAAGCTACGGAAGCCAGCAAATTTGGAAAGCCCACTACACGATCTCTACGCATACTGCCATGGCTTCGCCTCCGCCAATACAGATCGCGGCACAGCCCTTTTTCTTGCCAATATCGATTAGGGCATGAATAAGAGTCACTACTATACGAGCGCCGCTCGCCCCCAGAGGATGCCCTAAGGCGATAGCTCCGCCACGAACGTTCATCTTCTCTCTGGGCACACCCAGTTCCCTTTCCACTGCCATCGGCACGACTGCGAATGCCTCGTTGACCTCGAAGAGATCGACCTCTTCCAGTGTCCAACCTGCTTTCTCAAGGACCTTCGGAATCACTTGCACCGGCGCTGTTGTAAACCACAGAGGTTCTTGAGAATGCTCCGCCCAACACACGAGCCGGGCCAGTGGTTTGATGCCTGATTCTTCCGCAGCCCCGGCAGAGGCAATTATCAACGCGGCGGCGCCGTCATTCAGTGTAGAAGCGTTGGCGGCAGTTACGGTGCCATTTTCCTCAAACGCGGGTTTCAACTGCGGAATCTTCTCAAAGTCTACTTTGCCGGGTCCTTCATCCCGCTCGACCCGCGTCACCTTCCCCTTAAGATCGGTGACTTCAACCGGATATATCTCCGAGTCAAATCTCCCCTCTTCTTGTGCCCCCTGAGCGCATTGGTAGCTGCGAATAGCATAGGCATCCTGTTCTTCACGGGAAAACCCATACCTCTCTCGACACCGTTCGGCACAGTTACCCATATGAACGTTGTTAGAAGGATCCCAGAGCCCCTCGTGAATCATGGAATCGACCAGTCTTTGATGTCCGAATCGATGTCCTTCGCGCGCTCCCTTGAGTAGATAGGGCGCCTGGCTCATATTTTCCATCCCCCCTGCGATAACAGCGCTCGCCTCCCCAACCATGATAGACTGTGCGCCGAGAGTCATCGCCTTGAGGCTGCTTCCGCATACTTTGTTAACGATCGATGAAGGTAACGAATCGGGCAGGCCGGCTAGAGAGACAGCCTGTCGCGCGGGAGCCTGACCAAGACCGGCGCCAAGGACATTTCCAAGGATCACCTCGGAAACTGTATCCGGATCTAATCCGGATTGATCGAGTACCGCGCGAATCGCCGCGCCACCCAATGCGGGAGCCGGCATCGCTGAGAGAGTCCCCTGAAAGGATCCAATAGGGGTTCGCTTCGCCCCTAAAATGACTATGTCACTTGCCTTGTTAATTATTACCTGCTCTTACCATCGCATTGAAGTTACCAATCAGCTCATCGATCTCCCCAACCTGACTGCGCAGCTCCGGCCAGTAACTGTCATACTCATACCATTGCGCATTGAGCTCTTCCACGTCGCGGCCCTGTTGCTCAATCCAGGTGAAGTACTTCAGGTTATGCACGCGCTTTCGTTCAGGATAGGTTAGCTCCAGCATATAGTCGGAACTCAGGCCCAAGAGATGCCGGTGATGGTCCTTCATGGCGACTTCCCGACTGTATTCGCCCAGCTCGTCCCGCAACTCTTCGATCCGGCTCCTATAGAGCTCCATGGAGTCCGTAAATATCGTAAAAACTATATCCTTCTCCGTCAGTTCGTAATATTTGGCGAACTTGATCGAAGCCACAAGATTACCCATACCCGAGATACCGATCAAGGGCATCGAATCCGCGAAATCCTCTCCCAGACCAATACTCTGCAGATATTCCTGCCCGGTCGGTTCATTGAAGAGACGGATCGCGTTCATGCAGTGATTGTCATCAACGGCAATTACCATATCCGTGTTGCGAACATTGTGAATCCACGGAACATGCTTGTCGCCAATACCCTCGATTCGGTGCCCTCCGAATCCATTGATTAAAAGGGTGGGACACTGCAAAGCCTCGGCAGCGCCGATTCTGCATTCGGGAAATCGCTCTTTGAGATAATCTCCAGCGGCGATCGTGCCCGCGGAACCCGTTGCACTGATATACCCGGCAATCCGTACGCCTTCAGACATCTCACTCCGCAGCACCTCCTCAATGGCGTGCCCGGTCACGTGATAGTGCCACAAATAGTTACCAAACTCCTCGAATTGATTAAAGATGACAATGTCGTCGCGTGTCCGTCGCAACTCCCAGCATTTATCATAGATCTCCTTTACATTGGATTCACATCCCGGTGTCGCGATCACCTCACCCGCGATTTCCCTTAGCCATTCAAACCGCTCCCTGCTCATCTCCTCGGGTAAAATTGCGATCGATTCGCAACCCAGAATCGCTGAATTGTAGGCTCCTCCCCGGCAGAAATTCCCCGTCGATGGCCAAACCGCCTTCTGCGATGTAGGATCGAACTGCCCCGTCACGCCCCGTCACGAGGCGCGGCACGAGACATCCAAAAGCGGCCCCCACCTTGTGCGCGCCGGTGGGAAACCATTTACCGACGAGAGCGAAAATCCGCGCCTCTACTCCCGTAATCTCCTTTGGTATTTCAACATAATTGACACCGCCAAAACCGCCGCCTTCCGGTTTGGGTTCATTCTTCCAACAGGCGCGGTATATGTTTAGCGGATTGACTTCCCAAAGGCCGACGTCCTTGAGCGGACCGGCCACGCTCTCCGAGACGCTAATGGGATCGCTCAACTCGTTAAACGTAGGGATCGTTACTTTACGCTCGCGCGCACGTTCCACGGCATGCCTCAGTCCCTCTTCGTTAATTCCCAGATCAATTTTCATTTTAGCTGTTTCCTAATACACCATTTCAACTTCAAGCTTACATTCTGCTGTTTCAAACATCTACCCCGAATATCTCCAGTCAAAATCTCGCCCAAATCGACATTCTGCCGTACGGCAAAGCCGTCCGGGGAAAATGCGGCGGAATAAAGCGATTCCGATTCGGCGAGTCAAGAAGTTCGACTTGGGAATCTGTCGGAATTCCAGCCCCACAGGCGCTTAGCTTCACACTTTCGACTTGGATGTCCCCAGATTTCTGTTAAACCCTGACTTTCTTAAATGTAAGCTCCCCGCAAGTCCTGCCGTACGGCGGGACGGGGAATTCCCAAGTTAAAGAATGAGCAGCACGACCCTTCCGTTAGCAAAGAGACTTGAGAATCTTGGTACCGAGACTGCTTTTGCCGTTTCGCTCGATGCTGCCGCATTCGCCGCAAAAGGAAACAAAGTTTACCCGTTCCATCTCGGCGACCTGGATATGCGCACGCCCGACAATATCATCGATGCCGCCCATCAGGCCATGCTTTCGGGCAAAACCGGATATGCTCCCGCAGCAGGGATTCAGCCGCTCAGGGAGGCTTTGGCCGAGAATGTCGGCCGGGATCGTGGAGTTGAATTTGGACCTGAAAACGTCGCGATCCAGCCCGGGGGCAAACCAGTGATCCCCAAGTTCCTCGAGACAGTGATGAATCCCGGAGAAGCTGTCTTCTATCCCAATCCCGGCTTTCCCATCTATGAATCCCAGATCAATTATCTGGGTGGAGAAGCGATTCCCTACGGTTACACCTATACCGGAGATCAATTTATTATTAACCGCGACGAGATTGAATCACAAATTCGGGACAACGCCCGTGCCCTGATTTATAACAATTACCAGAATCCGATCGGCGCCGAATCAACTGCTGAAGAAATGCAGTGGTTGGCGGATTTTGCCGTAAAACATAACCTGTGGGTCCTCTCCGATGAGGCCTATTTCAAGATTCTCTATTCCGATAAGGGAAAGAGCATCGTTTCACTTCCGGGCATGCGGGAACGCACCGTTATTCTCTACACTTTTTCCAAGACTTATGCGATGACAGGATGGAGGCTGGGCGGGGCGATCGGGCCGCCTGAAGTGATCGCCCATTTCGCAAAGTTAAACGTCAATATCGAATCTTGCACGAGCCACTGCATTCAATACGCAGGCATGGAATGCCTCCAGGGAGATCAAAGCGGCGCCGAGGAAATCCTTCATACCCTGGAAGAGCGTCGAGACGCACTCTTCGGCGAACTTCAGAAAATTGAAGGCGTCGATGTCTTCAAGCCGCATTCTTCTTTCTATCTATTCCCGGACATCACCACAATCTATGAGCGGTTGGGCTCGACATCGCTGGAGGATTTCCGGTTACGTACGCTTGAAGAAACAGGCGTATCTTTCTGTACGAGGGATCATTTTGGCACTCCCCTACCCAGCGAGACTCGGAAATTTGTCCGCTTTGCCTTTTCCGGAATCTCCTCCGACAATATCCGCGAAGGCTTGGCCAGGCTTCGAGACTACTGGAGTTCAGGCGTGAGCGCAATCGCGCGCTAGCAGCGCGTCGGAAACCATGGCTGAAGACACCTCCCTCAAGATTGACGCATTCGGCACACGGCGATTACCAATTGCCGCCGATGAGGTGGCCCCGGACGGATCGGATGTACGGATTCTACTGAGGTTGAAAGGGGGCGGGATGGCTCACTTTGAGCTTCCACCCGAACAGACCTCGAAATCAGTCGCCCATCGAACAGTCGAAGAAATCTGGTTTTTTCTCGGTGGGCGCGGTGAAATGTGGCGCAGGCAGAAAGACAGGGAAGAGGTCGTGCCGGTCGCACCGGATGTCTGCTTGACGATCCCGCGCGGCACTCACTTCCAGTTTCGTTCGTTCGGGAATGAGTCCCTCACCGCGGTAGGTGTGACGATGCCCCCCTGGCCCGGCGATAGTGAATCGTATGCAGTAGAGGGCAAATGGGTGCCTACCGTCCCCTGAAAAGGCCTCATTACTAATTATTGTTATCAGGAATCAAGCTGAGCGGGATTGCCGATGGCCCCCCCGGAAGCCGAAGTATCTTTTCCTGCATTCCTGCTTTCCTTATTGAAACCATACTTTATAAGACTCCCAATTGAATACTTCGACTAAGCGTAACAAAAATGATGAGATTCTCACTTGCACTAACTACGCTTCTTCTCTCCCTCTCACCGCTCGCCGCCGAGAAATTCAGCGATGAGGTCTGGAAAGCAAACGAAGACATCTACAAAGAAATTCTCCGGCATCCCTTCCTGAAAGAGCTTCAAGCGGGCACCTTGAGCAAGGACGTCTTCGCTTTTTATATCGTGCAAGATCTGTTTTACCTCCGGGAATTCGCCAAAGCTCTAAACGAAACCGCGGAGAAGGCGCCGAAGGAAGATTGGAAAGTACTCCTCCGCAGACACGCCCGGGAGACGATCAAAGATGAACAACAGCTTCACGCAAGGATCTACGAAGAGTATGACATAACGCCGGAGCGGGAGGCAGCGATGGAACCGGCCCCGGAAGCATTCGCCTATACGAACTTCATGCTCGCGACAACCGGCCAAGGCACATTCGCTGAAGGAATTACCGCCCTCCTTCCCTGTTACTGGATCTATTGGGAAGTAGGAAAGGAATTGAGCAAAGAGGGTTCGCGGGATGACACCTATCAGACATGGATCGATGCCTACGCCTCCGAAGGCTACGGAAAAGTCGTTCAGGAGATCCTTGATATCGTTAACGCCGTGGCGGCGGAAGCGACCCAGGAACAACTGGCGCAAATGAGAAAACTCTACCGGCGCGGATGCCGTTACGAGTGGATGTTCTGGGATTCCGCATACCATCTGAAGAAGTGGCCGCCAGGGAAAGCCAACAATTAATCGATGCATGATTCATCACACTATGAATTGCAGTCCGTCACAGGCGGACGTCGTTATCATGCGGACGAGGTCGAATACCTCTGCCCGGTAGCTTCCTCGAATCAACAGCCGGGGCGCGCACTCCAGGGTGTGCTCGAGGTGATTTACGACTATGATTTCATCAAGTCGCAATTCAATCATGAATACCTTGCGCGGACTGATCGTCGGGGCACGCTCCGTTATTTTCCACTCCTCCCACTCTCTCACGAGAGATATCTGTCCCCTCTCCTCATCGGAGACACCCCCCTATACCATGGCGGCCGGCTCAGCAAGGATCTCGGATTGAGCAATCTCTTTCTCAAGGACGATACGAAGAATCCAGCCGGGTCCTATAAGGATCGTGCATCGGTTCTTGTCGTGGCAAAAGCGTTGGAAAAGGGAATGCAAACGGTCTGCACAGCATCCACAGGAAACGCCGCCACTGCTCTAGCCTGTGTCTGCGCTTCACAAAACGTCGATTGTGTGGTGATCGTTCCGGAAACCGCCCCGCCCGCCAAACTCGCTCAAATGCTCGTCTATGGGGCGCGCGTCTTCCCTGTGAAAGGGAACTACGACCAGGCATTCGAACTCTCTACCGAAGCCTGCACAAGATTAGGCTGGTACAATCGCAACACTGCATATAACCCCTATACGATCGACGGAAAGCGTGTGGCCGCATTCGAGATCTGGGAACAGCTCGGCTGCAAAGCGCCGGATTCGGTATGGATACCGGTAGGCGATGGGGTCATAATTTCGGGTATCGCCAAGGGTTTTCACGACCTTCTCGGACTCGGCCTGATCGACAAAGTGCCTGAGATGATCGCGGTTCAGGCAGCAGGGAGCGCCGCTCTCGTCGATGCGCTCGAGCGCGGCCTGGATGAGCCCGAACCGATACCCGGCGCCCATTCCGTGGCAGATTCCATCGTCGTCGAAGCGCCCCGAAACGGAATTCTGGCCCTGCGCGAAATTCGCCATTCCGGAGGCCGTGGCGTCTCGGTTTCCGATGAGGAGATACTCGCCGCGATCGCGACATGCGGCCGGCTCACAGGAGTATTTGTCGAACCATCTTCCGCCGCCGCGGTAGCCGGCTTGATCAATGAAAGGGAAGCTGGAAGGGTTGCCGACGATGAGTGCGCTGTGCTCCTCCTCACGGGATCGGGCCTCAAGGACGTTGAAGCCGCCAGGCGATCCGTTGATCTGCCCGCATCGATTGATCCAAATTTTGACGCATTGGCTGCATCCGCCGGAATATCCTAACGGGCTGTCAACCGTGTTGATGTTCCCGCCTTCGCAGCTCGTTATTTTTAACTTGGTAATTCTCCGTAGCGTGCTACGGGGTCGCTGACTTTCTTAGGCAAAATCGTGCGCGGAGCGCCCGATCCACCCGTAGCAAAGATGCTAGTGGTGGAACGGCCCCTCCGGGGACGTTTGTATCAACTTCGAGTAAAGCATAGGCAATTTCTGTCCGAATGGCGAAAGAGTTAGATACCCCGCAGCTTGCTGCGGGGAGTTTTCATTTTGTTGAAAATTAGAAAAACGGTCACGCGGGAGGAAATTTTAAGTGCGAAATGGAGAATTCGACGAATATGAGACCGACAGATTCCTACGCTGAGTCCAACGCAAAGGAGTTCACAAACTCCCCCAAACTTCCGAAAACAAGAACTTCGTATTTCTGCAATAGGGCACGAGTCTCACCAGAAATTTCCGGTCCGGTTTTCACGAAAACAGGGCGCAGACCACTGTTGATACCGGCTTCCAGGTCGGAATCCCGATCCCCGATCATATAACAGCTTTCGCGTTCGAGTTGATACTTCTCAACCATCTCATCGATAAATCGGGGAGAGGGTTTGCGGTAGACGGCGGTTTCGTCAGGGCTTTCGGGAGCAATACAGACTTCGGTAAAGGCGGGTTCAGGCAAATCGAGGAGTTCGAACATGCGTTCGTTGCACAAGAGCACATCCTCCATAGAATACCAACCGCGCCCAATCCCGCTCTGATTGGTATGGAGAAAGAGTCTGAATCCGATTTCGAGAGCCCGAATCAACGCTTCGCGGACTCCGGGTATCAAATCCACTCCGTCGGGATCCGAAAGATGATTCTTATCATAAATCAGAGTGCCGTCGCGATCCAGGAACAGAGCTCTATCGGTGCGAGGCATGAAATTCGAGAATTTCCTCGGGACTCGCTGTTGAATATCCAAGTTTCCCGACAACAACACCTGAAGCAGTATTCGCGAAGTCAACTGCTTCTTCAATCGATGCACCGGCCGCCATTGCAGCCGTGAGGCCTGCAATCGATGTATCGCCGGCCCCCGATACATCGAACACATCCCTGGCAAATGACGGAATCTGTGCAAGCACCTTTCCCTCGCGAGAAGTCAACATTCCTCCGCTCCCCAGGGTAATGACCAGTAGTTTCGGCCTGTACCTGTCCCAGATACGCGCGCAGACCTCTTCCGCCGGAAACGACTGAAACCGATCAAATTCCAATTCCGCCAACTGGAGAGACTCATGGCGATTCGGGGTCATCAAATCCAGATTACGAAACTTGAGTCGGCGGCGAGGTTTCGGATCCAGAGCAATGAATGTCTCCGACTTCTTGCACTCATCTCGAAGAACCTCAATAAATTCCTCGTCAATGACACCTTTTGAGTAATCCGACAATATCACCGCATCGATTCGACTCGTCTTTTCGCGAACAAGTGAAAATCGTTTTCGCCACTCCTCAGCATAGGCCTCGGGCTCATCTTCTCGATCGAATCGGCAGACGTGCTGACTTCCCGCCATGACGCGCGATTTCACAATCGTCGGCGCATGATCGGATATAAAAGCGGGATCATAATCAATAGCGCTCTTTCCAAGAATATCTACCAGTCTATTCCCGGATTCATCTTTCCCAACTACTCCACAAAGTTCTGCCTTTATATGCCAGGCCGCCAGATTTAACGCCGGAATCGCCGCCATCCCGGCTGCATAGCTGTCTCTCTCCACATCGACAAGCGGAACAGGCGCCTCAGGCGCTACCCGAGTCGCCTTGCCCCAGATATAATGGTCGAGGGCAAGGTCGCCGATAACCAGGATCTTCAGCTTCGCAATTCTCTCAAGCAACTCTTCCATCATTACAACAGTCCATTCTTCCAACCATCGCCTATTACCTCCTGATCTCCCATCGGTAATGATATTTCGAGAGCATCTCCACACCATCTCGCTGAATACGAACGACGTCTTCTATACGGCAGCCTCCCAAGCCAGGATAATATAGACCCGGCTCCACCGATGTCACCATTCCCACCCTAAAACGGGGGCCTTTGCGACTGACTCTTGGCGGCTCATGAATCTCCAATCCCAACCCATGCCCCGTGCCATGAAAAAATCCGACGTTCGTTCCATCTATCTTAGTCGTCTCGAATCCTTCTTTCGCGAAATAGTCCTCAACCATACTGTGAATCCGCGCACCACTAACGCCGGCTTTCATGACGCCTAAAGCCTTTTGCTGCGCATTCCTCACAGTCGCCACCAATCGCCGCTGAGCTTCACTTGCTCTACCCTTCAGAAATGTCCGTGTCATATCACCGAAATAGCCCGTGTGTGCTACTCTCGGAAAAACATCGACGATAATTAACTCGTCAGCCCGCAGTGGCCCACTGCCAGAACAATGGGGATCGCAGGCCTGGTCGCCCCCCGCCACGATCGTTTGCATGGAAACCGCCCCCCGTTCCAGGCACGCAACCCGGATTGCGTGCCGAACTCGTTCCGAGGTCAGCGCCCTACCCGCGTAAACGAGTCTCCCATTCTTCATTCGGGAATCACGGAGCAGCCTCTCCGCGGCGCGAATACCGGCCGCGCTCGCGGCATTGCCCACTTTTATCGCTCGCGCCTCCGCATCGCTCTTTTGCAACCTCTCTGGAAATAATGCTCCTTCGGAAATTCTCAGCTTCACCCTCGCCGCCTTCAGTTTGAAAGCCAATCCCGCCGGAAAGTCCTCGGAAATTACAAACTCCGGAATTTCAAATTCGCGAGCCAGGAGGCGAATCACTTCGACCAATCCGACTTTCTTTCTTCTGAATGTCTTACGCGCGCTTTTTTGCCACTCCTCGAGGGAGAGCACCTCGGTGAAGTCAGAGTCTTTCCTCAGCCGGGAAAACTCCAACGCGCTTACCAGGGCATACTTCCTTTTTCCGATGCCAAACGATATAAAGCGATCCGGAACAAATGCTTTTCCAAAATACAGCTGATCGGCATTCAGTTCGGAATCGGCGTAGAGTAAAGGCGAGGATTTTGAAACTCTTCGTGCCATCACTTAAACCACCAAAATCCACACTGGGCTTTCAAAATTCTGAACAATTTTATATGAGTGCAGGATTAAAAAGACTAACAAAAATTCATGCCAGTACATTCTATAAGCCTGTCGGACTTTGCCGACAGCCTCCTGGAGACAAGAAAATGAAACTGAACTTTGGTGGAAGAGAGATCCAAGTGGATTCCCGCCTACTACTCTCCGTTCTACTCCTCCTCGCGAACGCCGCCTGTTCTGATAGAGCGACCGACTCCAATCCTCCCCCAACCCAGGCCAAATCAGACTCTTATTTTGAAATCGGTCTGGGAGAAAGGATCATCTCGGTTCAGCTTGCAGTATCACCTTCGGAAATGGAGCGAGGCCTCATGTTCCGTAAGTCGCTCGATCCGAATCAAGGCATGCTATTCGTCTACCGGGATGCCCGCCAAAGGAGCTTCTGGATGCGAAATACTTCCATTCCTCTCGATATCGGTTTCTTCTCGGGCGAAGGTATACTTCGTGAAGTGTATCCTCTCTATCCCTTCGATGAATCAACCGTCGCATCTCGAGGCGAGGAGATTCAGCTGGCCCTCGAGATGAATCAGGAGTGGTTTGCAATGAACGGTGTTCCCACCGGAGCAAAGATCGATATCGATTCTGTAATCGACGCCCTCAAACAGAGGGGGTTTGATTCAGACGCATTCAAATTCCAATGAAGCTTTTGTATTTTAGTTTGGTAATTCCCATCCCGTCCTACCGTAGTACCTGTTTAACGTCCTTTCCGTTGCCGGCTCCCCCGGTCTCGCGCCGGGGTGGTGCTGGTTCCGTGCTACAAAATGCTGCCGACGACCAACCCCCCTCACCCGGCCCTTCTCCCATTGCCGCAAGCTGCGGCAATGGGAGAAGGGCCGGGTGAGGGGGTCCGCAGATCCAGTCGCGGACCTCCAGCTGCAAAAGCCGGGCGCCACCCCGAGCGAGGCCGGGGGAGCCTCAAACACGCCAAACACATACCTGCCGCACGGCTGCACTGTGAGGATTCTTCAGATCTCGGCTGTTCCCATGACATCACCCATATGAGCATAGAGCTCGATTCCCGACTCCGAATGTTGCACGAGATCTTCTGAAAGCTTGATCTTCCCAGGTTCAAAAAGAGCAATGACCGCGGACCCTCCAAACTCAAAACATCCCTTCTCCTCGCCTTTCGCAACCGCTGCTCCGGGCGTAAAACTCTGTCGAATACTCCCCACGCAGGTTGCACCGACCTCAACGATCAGAACTCTTCCGGTCTGCTCTGATTTAATCTCCGTAGATACCCTCCTGTTCTCAAATAAAATGCCTACGTTATTTCGGAGCACCAGAGGATTGACGGACCGCAGGTAACCGTTAACCGACCTGGGCTCTCCAGCAATACCTGCAATCGGAAACAGGAATCTGTGGCAATCAACCGGTGAAAGGCGAGAAATCACCAGTGTGCCGCCGCGGTATCGCTGCGCTGTTTCCGAATCGCCAATCAACGTCGCCAAATCGAAGCGTTGCCCCTTCACGTATACGCCATCCAGTTTATCTGTGTTCTGAAATCCAAGGTGCCTGCCATCCGCTGGAAATACCACGGACCTTTCAACCACTACAATCGGGCGGGTCTCCTGTTTGAGCCGACGGATAAAGAAATCGTTGAACGTCCGATATTCCTCGATCGGAAATTCGAACTCAGATGTGTCCACTCCAAATTGCCTACAGAATGGAACGATCTTTCTGCGACTTGCCGCCCCATTCATCCTCCAACCGTACCATGAACTGAAGAGAGCCCTTTTAACAACGGCAAAGAGAAAAAATCGACCCAGAACCGTACCATAGGTCCACCTCAACCAGGATTCGCCGTAGATTGCCTCCCTTTGAAGCTTCCCTGAATACCTATCAAAATACTGAATACCCTCGTCCATAGGAGTAACTCATCGTCCAAACCCTCCAGTGCCCGTTCTTTCAAAGAAAATGGATCTTGTGGACAACGTCCAGTACCTAAGCGCCTTCGGCAGTGAGGGGTAGGAAGCTCGCTCTGCCGCTGTATCTGTTTAGCGTGCCCTTGATTGCTGGCTGCCCCGGTCTTGTGCCCATCGTTCTGAATTTCGGTTGGCACGCAAATTGCGTGGAGTTCTCTGGTTAGAGCATGAAGAAAATGGGGAGCAGAGGGAGGGCACTGGAGTCGTTGTCAGGAGGCAATCCGATGGGGTTGCGGGTTTAAGGATTGATCCTGGCGATTACAGACTTCGAAGAGTTCCTCAAGGAAGTTTTCTTTTCGCAGGAGCTTTTTGGGCAATCGACCCACGGCGAGGGTTTTTCTGTTCGCCCGCCAGTGACTGAAGGGGGGTGCTTTCTGTGCAGCCTGGGCAAGCTTTTGGGGCAGATTATCGATACTGCCTAAAACCAGCTCCACATAGCGGGGATTGTGTAAGTTGGCCAGGAGCATGTATTCTTCGGGGAGCGCTTCAAAGTCGCGCGTCAGATTTTTGCGCCCGTGGGTTTGACGGCGTTTGCGCTTGGAGGTGCGCCAGGTGCCTTCCAGCTCATTGGTCGTGCGTACGCTGTCTGGATGGGCCGGTGGGGGAAGCAGCCGCTGCCAGTATTTGTCCAGATGAGTGACCACGGTGCGGTAGAGTTTGGCTTTCGAGGGGTTGGTCAGGGAGGCGCCTTTTTGGCGATATTGGGCACGCAGCAACTGGAGAGCCTCGGTGAGCTCAGCGGCTTGTCCTGCTTGCAACAGATAAGGGTCGCTTAAAGGGCAGGGGCCGCTGGCGCTGAGCCAAAGGGCATCGCGCAAAGCGCTGAAAATGCAAAAAGCGTTTTCATAGATAGTAGCGGCTTCGATGACGAGGGCATCAGCCAGATACTGCTTCAACCCGGTCGAAAGATGAAAGAAGCTTCGCAGAACAGAGCAACTGGCAGGAGCGCGGGCAAGCCACTGCTCCAGGGCGGCATGGGCGCGCACGACCCGCCGATGCCAATAAAGCAGGTAAGGATCGAAGGGAAAGCCCTGGCGGTGACCGTCGCAGGGATAATCCAAAATCCACAATTGCAGGGCCATGAGCAGTTCCCGTGCAAGGGTGGGATCGAAGGGCACTGCGAGCGCTTTGGCGGTGAGCAAATCGGCCAGGACGAGGGCGTGTTTTTCACGGAGGGCGTCACGGAGCTTTGCGGTGATGTGTTTGCGTTGCTCGCGCATGCGCTCCATGAGCTTCAATTGCCGCAAGCGCCCGTTGAGCATCTGCTGGGGTTTTCGATAAAGCTGTTCGCCCACATTGCGGGCGAAATGATAATGGCAGACGCCATGGGGGGCCTGGAAGGTTTCGCTCTCGCAGGCCTTGCTGATCTGAGCGCTTAAATCATGATAGACATGGTGGGGTTGGCCAAAAGCCCGGGCCGCCCGGGCAAAACAGCCACTGATCGTTTCGCTCTGTTCGGAAGGCATTTTCCAGCTGCCCAAAAGGATCCCTTCGTCGGCTTCCTGAACAGCGAAGAAAACCGGCGTCTGCGGTTCCACGGTCCCATCCACCAGCCAGCGCAGGCAAGGGCGAGCGCTCAGGTAATCTTTAAGCACCGGAGCGGCCGCGGCGTGCAGCCGACCCAGATAAAAAAGAAACTTCTGCTGCATCTCATAGAGGCTGCTTTGAGCAATCTGCAGCTGCCCCGGGCCCTCGCGCAGTTCCCTGTGCACCTCTTTGAGGGTGGCGCTTTCGCACAAACATCGCTTGCCCACATAGGCAATCAGATCGTAAGCGTAGCGACTATGCGAGGGCACGATCTGTTCCAGGCGAGCAGAACGGTAGCTGTTGCGGTGGCTCCCTTGCCCCTGCTCGCGCACAACTTCCACCGCCTGGAAGCATCCATAGGAGAAACTGACCACCTTGCGGCGCAGGGTCTTGCGCACCTCTGAAGGACCCTCTTCGTCCTCCCGGGCATCGAAGCGATAACTCGTTTGCGCAGGCACAGCCCCCACCGTTTGCAGGGCCCGTTCAGCCTCTGCCCGCAAATCATGTAACAGCTCCGCTACCGCGATCGGTCCGGTTTTTTTTGAGCGAGTAAAACGCCATCACCCGCTCAATTTGCTCCCCGCTCAGCTCTACTCCCTGCTCTTGCATAAGCTCGACAAGCTCCTTGACCCCGGCCTCGGGATGGCCGATACAGGCGACCAGCAAAGCGATCACGACCATCGTTTCGAGCCCTTCGGGAGCTGCCTGCAAAGCGCCCCCGGGGTCCCCTGCCTGAACTTGTGCCGCTGTTCTTCGCCCTTGCCGCCGCTTTTTCTGTTCGGCCCCGCCCTGTTCCCCGGCCGAGACATACACGCAGTGACGCCCTTCATAGTATCGACTCAACCGCTTCTTTCTACAAAGCACGCTTATGGGGTTGTGCACCCGTACCCCAAGGAGGGTCTCCAACTCAGCCACCGTGTAGCCGCAAAGCGAAGCTCCCACCACCGCCTCCACGGTCTCCTCCAAGGTGCCGTGGCGCGAAAAGCGCCCCTTGCGAAAACGCCACAAACCGGCCCCGTCAAAGCGCGGAATGTCTTTCAAGCTCAGGTAGCCACAATTGGCATTGTAACTGGAGTAATGGCCATATTTTTGCAAAGCCCGATAGACCGTTCGCCGCGACACCCTCTGCTCCTTCATCAGCCTCCACACCGTGCTTACCCGATCCCGCCGTACCGCTTCGACCACCTCCCTCTCTTTACGCGAAAGCTCTTCTTGCATGCACCGGCACAGTATGGAAAGGAGGCAAAACTGCAAACTTTATTTTACATACAATGCCAATACCAACTTTCTCCAGCTCCCTTCGCTTCTACTCAATTGCCACCAGAAATCAACTCCCCGTTCAAAGCGCTTTTGTAACTGATTAATACTCAACAAGTTTCTAACTGAAAACAAACCTGCAGGAAAAGCTCTCTACCTCTAACGAACCCACACACAACAATCGTTGAAACTCCATTCTGGCATACTATGTAATCAATAGAATCTTGCAAGTGCCTGAATAACATTTACTTTGGGTTCTCCAACCCAATTTCGTAATTATGGGTCTTGTGCCGGGGGGCGCGCGTTCACTGCTATAAACCGTGTGCCTCTACCAACCCCCGCCCGTCCCTTCTCGGCCCAGTCCCGGGGCGCCGGGACTGGGCCGAGAAGGGACGGGCGGGGGGAAAACGGTGGCAATTGCGTATTGTAGCTGTGTACCGTGCGCCACCCCGGCACAAGACCGGGGCAGCCTCAGAAACGCTAAACAGGTTCCTCTCCTTGGAGGGATTAGGGGTGGGTTCTTTCCAAGCCCGCTTCTACATGCTTTAAACGTTAGGCCACCGCCTCAGGCCGTTCTGCTGTACGCCAGAGAAGATTCAATTCAGCATCTGTGGGTAATCAGTGAACAAAAACCAGTACTGTCCGGTTATAAGTCAAACAACTCCAACTGTTTAGGAATGCGGTGTTCATTGAAAGTGTAATCGGTTTCTGTAAGTAGTTCAGTCATAGGAGTTTTCTCAAATAGGGTGAAGCTGAGAATCTGTAGGATTTTGTGCAAACTGATCTCCAGGCGAAGGCGTTTGCGGATGATGGCGATGAGCACATAGACGCTGACGGCAATCCAGATTTGAGTCTTCACAGCATTCTCGGAGGTGCCGAAAAAGCTCTTGATGCGCAAGTGCTGTTTGATCCATTTGAAGAACAATTCGATCTGCCAGCGTAAACGGTAAATCTGGGTGATGATTATGGCTGGGAGGGCAAACTGGTTGGTGAGAAACACGAAGCGCTCGGAACTGTCGGGGTCGAGGTAAGTGATACGCCGGAGTCTTTCGGGGTAGGCCTTGGCAGGATAGAAGCTGACCAGGGCAACGGTGCGCCACCCCGGCACAAGACCGGGGCAGCCTCACGAAGAAAGAACCGCATTGTGCGATCCGATAGAGGCGCTCGTAATGCAGATAGGCTCGGTCCATTACATAGTAAGCACCGGCCTTGATGAGATCCAGAATGTTTACGTCGTGCACTTTTCCATCGGTAATCTCGATAAAATAAGGGATAGAGCCTCTGAGATCGAGAAGCGTATGGACCTTCACCGCCCCCTTGTGCTTGCGGAAACGTGCCCACGGGAAGAGTGATAGACATAGATCGATCGTGGTGGAGTCCAGAGCGTAGAGCGTATTGTCCAGGTCGATGCCCAGATCCTCGTTTGAATACAAAGGACGAGCCATTGCGATGAGGACCTGTGCAAAGTCGGCGTAGATGCGCCAGTCTCGTTTCTCGTTGGCATCGGCGAGCGTGCTTTTGGATACTCCGCTTCGAATCCCTGCGTGGTATAGTTTTGGTTGTACTGCCCGCAGGCAGGTTTCGATGTCGCGCAGACTCTCCCGGTAGCATCTGTGGGTAATCAGTGAACAAAAACCAGAGATTAGGGCCGAACAGCTGAATAATCGCTGCCTTGTCCGAGACGATTTGACAATCTCCACCCGAATGGATGTAGGTGGAACGGCGCCTTACCTGAACTGAACGGATCACCTTTATGAATCTTCCTCCTGAAACAGCGATTCGCGTGTCCCACGAAAAGATGCACGCATTCGGATTTGGCCGTTCGCTCTCTTTTCGATGCGCGCTGCTCGTTTTGATGGTACTGGGAGGGGCCGGATTTCGGCTGCCGCGAAACACCGCTCCTGAAGTAGTAGCGCAATTCGACCAGACCTTCCTGGTAGGTTCGCAGGTTGAGCTCTACGGTGGAGCGCAGATAAACGCCGATGGTTCCGTCCGCACCTTTCGTTTTTTTATCCTCTATCAGTACGATGAAGAGCGTGTTCGCGGCGTTTTCAGATTGTTAACCGACAGCACGAGCGATCCCGGCGGCACGCTGCTCGTTCTCCAGGAGGCGGGCAAAGTGTTCAAGATGTATTTTCGCGATTTTTCAACGGATGCGAAGGCGCGTCGCATCCCGGTGGAAGAGATGGCACAGACGATCGCTTTTACAGACTGGCACTTTGAAGATGCGCTCGATGACGATAAGACGAACCGCGAATTCTACAATCACACCCTCGGTTATGTCGATGGGGTGGAGTGCGACGTCGTTTCAGATCGATTCACAGATCCCGCTATTCAGAAACATAGCGCCTACGGCGAGCGACGCCTGTTTTTCGCACGTGAAGACAGCCGCTACCTGACGACGGAAAAGTATGATAGAGGTGGAAAGTTAATAAAGGCCATCCAGGCTTGGAACCATAAGAACGTAGGGACGCCCGACAAGCCGTTGATTCGCGCGCAATCCATGATTGTACGTTACTTCGAACGGGGTTCGATCACGGTGCAATCGATAATCAAGGCGCGCTACAACCTTCCCCTACCACGCGATCTCTTTTCGCCGGAATACCTCGACAGCTGGAACGAGGATACGGATCGCGAGCTAATTCGTCTGCTCGAGGAGTGAGATGCTAAAGAACGACGCACCAATTGCGGTCCTCGAGGAGTTTGCAGTCTCCGGCCCATACCCGCCTGGCCGCAGGGCCATGGATTGCACTCTGGAAGTCGCCTCCAACGGCGATCTCCTGGCAGCCTACATGGAGAGCGCCGACCATCACCTAACGGACAATGGAGTTGTTACGCTCTCGCGGTCGACCGACGGCGGAGTAACGTGGCCGGAGAAAAGAACCATCGCGGCCGAACCTGGCCGCCACTGCTACACCAACCATGGGATGACGAGACTCTCGGAAGGCACTCTCCTCCTCGAAATCATACGCGGCAAGATGATGTCGGCGTCCGAGGGCAGGGATAAGATTCAATCCCGGGGTGCCTTCATCCGCTCAACCGACAACGGGCACACGTGGGGAGAATACGGCGAGAAGCTGGACTTTCCATTCTGGGACAGCGAAGGCCGGGGATTTTCCTACGGCAAGGTTCTTGAGCTCTCCAACGGCCGGCTCATGACACCGGTCTACGGCGTTCCCAAAGGGGCCGACCACGCCAGGCTGCGGGTCTCGGCCATGGCATTCTCGGCCGACGGAGGCCACTCCTGGCCGGAATTCTCCGTGATATACGAGGATCGAAAGGGCGACATCAACCCCAGCGAGACGGACATCATCCGCCTCTCTGACGGGCGTTGCCTTGCGATGATACGAGCCAATGCGGCCCACAGACTCTACCGCTCACATTCCGACGATGAGGGAACAACCTGGAGCCCCCTCGAACCCACCGAACTTCCGGGTCAGTGCCCGGCGCTCTTGACCCTGGCCGATGGCCGCATCCTCTGCGCCTACCGGGACATGAGACGAGGCGAGTGCGGCATGAGCTGCGCGTCCAGCGATGACTTGGGCGCCACCTGGACCGCCCTCGGCCACCTCTACCGTGGCGGAAACACGGATTGTGCCTATCCCTCTATGACGTATCTTCCGGGCGGACACATATACTGCGTCTACTATACGGCCTCCTACCCTGAGCCGTCGACGGGCGTGTGCGAGATACGCGGTCTGCTGATACAAGACAGGACATTTGTACCATGAAACAGGAATCCAACAACGAACCCATCGACGCCATGGCCACTATGCGCCTTTTCTATCGCCCCGTTGTCGCAACCGATGATTCATAGGAAATCGTCTTTCGAGCGCTCGGCTTATCGCGCGGGCTCGGAACAAGAGCGTCTTGGAAGACGAAAAGCTGCCGCTTTCCGCTACAACCTAGAGTTTAGGAGGGATAGATCGAAGGGTGATCGGGCGGCTGGAGTGGCGGCAGCGGTTGTATAATCTTTCGGCGCTCGGGGGTTAACCGGGCGATCAGTTCGGGTGACGGCTGGTAGCCGTAGCGGTCGAATCCCCAATGCGGACCGTAACGAATAATCACGATTCGGCGCTCGCCATCGTTGATACGTTGGGCCGAACCGTGCGCCATACAATCAACGAACAAAAGCGCGTCGCCCGCCTTGTAGTGGACCTCGAGGGCGCCCTCGACCTCCTCCAATCCCGTATCTTCTCGATTCTTGTCTGTTCCCGAACCCTTCCCGGGAGCAATCTGTCCGCTTCCAAACGCGGGGTGGATAATGTTCGACTTGTGGCTGCCGGGAATCACCATCGTCGCGCCATCGCCGGGACCCACGTCTGTCAGAGCCAGCAGAATATTGACTATCCCGCACCGAAACTGGCCGTTGTGATACCGAAACTGCGTGCGGATGCGCCGTTTGTGTGCTCCCGAGTGGAGTCGTGTGGCCCTGCTTCTTTCGCGGACGTCCACAAATGATTCGTCGATGAAAAGCCCATCGTCTCCGCCCACAAACCGGTTGATACGCTCGACCCACGCGGGGTGGTCGATCAGCCGCTCGAAGGGCTCGCCCATCTCGAACACCTGGTGAAGATTCAACTTCGTCGAGATGTTCGGCGATCGTCTCACCCAACCCCGCCATTCGCCTGGCTCCATGCCTCGGTAAGTATCGACGATGGCATTTATCTCCACAAGGTGCTCCGCGTCGACCGCTCCCTCGAGCATCAGGTAGCCACGAAGATCGAACAGATACTCCTCCATTTCGGTCGGCATATGTTGTAGTAGTGAGGACAGTGAAAAATAGATGTCAATGACGAAGGAAAGTGAGAATAAGTTCCTCCTTCTGTCGTAGCTCCTAATCGTGATCTGAAATCGATCGACGGGAGATCACGATTAGGATTCACGATGGCAGACTGGAGACCGCTTAGATTTTCTATCGTGATCTAAATTCGAAAGGAGAGAAAGATCGACTGTAAATCACGATTATGAGACACGATTAGAGAGGGGAGGCATTTTCGATCCCTTGTCGTGATCCTAATCGTGATCTAAGGTCGACGGAGGCATACGAATGCGCATACAAATTTGAATACCCATTTTATAGCAGGAGAGAAATTGAGAAAATGTCATCGTGAAAAGGTTGTAGGATTCAGGGAGAATATAGATGCGGTTTCTGCCAGAACAACTGTTGAAGGAAAACGCTTACTTGGGCGAGGAGCCGGTAGCATCATCGTGCGCGGCCTGCCCTCAGCATCATCGTGCGCGGAGCGCCCGATCCACTCTGCCGTACGGCAGAGACATTAGTGGTGGAACCCGTCTACGAAGCGCGATGCGCGACTGCGCCGAGGCAGGCGGCCCCCTTGCCACGCCGTAGCTCTGCCCAGCGGGATGCTGGACGGTGCGTAGTCAGGTCCGGGGACGTCTGTTTAAACTCCGTAATTAGCAAGAAGAGCGAAGGATAAAATATATGAAACGACCCAATCTTCTTTTCATTCTGGCGGACGACCTGGGTTGGTGTGATCTCGGAGTGGGAGGCAGTAGCTTCTATGAAAGCCCGAACATCGACCGCATCGCATTGGAGGGAATGCGATTTACGCAGGGCTATGCGACCTGTCAGGTCTGCAGTCCGTCACGTGCGAGCATTCTGACAGGGAAGTATCCGCCGAGGCACGGAATTACAGATTGGATCGGCGCACGGTCTGGCGAACTCTGGAGAGAAGCCGGCCGGTCCAACAAGATGCTCCCCCCTGAGTACGAGCACGGCCTTCGTGAAGGAGAGATCACCTTTGCAGAAGCATTCCGTCGTTCGGGGTACCGAACCTTTTTCGCGGGGAAATGGCATCTTGGGGATGAGGGAGCCTATCCTGAAGATTTTGGGTTCGAAATCAACAAGGGCGGCTGGAGTATCGGTTCGCCGAAAGGCGGTTATTTTGCCCCGTGGATCAACCCGAAGCTCGAGCCTGGTCCGGATGGAGAGTCGCTTCCCTTGCGGCTTGGCCGGGAAACGTCGCAGTTCATCGGCGACAATAAGGATGAACCATTCCTAGCCTATCTGTCGTTCTATTCGGTCCATGGGCCGATACAGACAAGCAGGGAGAGATGGGAGAAGTTTCGGAGAAAAGCGATCGCTCGGGGACCGACTGACTCACGTTTTGTCTTCGACAGAAACTTACCGGTTCGGCAGGTTCAAGACTGCCCGATCTATGCGGGCATGATTGAGGCGATGGATGACGCCGTCGGCCTCGTCCTCGATACCCTGGACCAGCATGGACTGTCCGAAAACACGATCGTCTGTTTTACCTCGGACAACGGCGGGGTGTCGTCCGGCGATTCTTATTCTTCCTCCATGCTGCCGCTAAGAGGTGGCAAGGGACGCCAGTGGGAGGGAGGAATTCGTGAGCCGTATTATTTCAGGTTTCCGGAGCTGATTAAGCCCGGTTCGAGCTGTGACGTCCCGGTTACGGGGATCGATTTCTACCCTACGATCATGGAGCTTGCCCGAATCCCCATCCCGCGTGAGCAGGTTATCGATGGCAGGAGCATGGTTTCGCTGTTGAAAGGTGAGCAGGACCGGGAGATGGCCGAACGCGATCTATTCTGGCACTACCCACACTACGGCAACCAGGGAGGGGACCCCTCATCGATCATCAGAAATGGCCCGTGGAAACTTATCCACTACCATGAAGATGGTCATGATGAACTGTACAACCTGGATTCCGATCCTGGTGAGCAGAACGATCTGTCTGCGGACAACGGGGAGAAGGCGTCCGAGCTGCGCCAACGTTTGGACGGCTGGCTCGTCGAAGTCGATGCCAGATTCCCCGTTCCGGACACGCAATACGACCCTGAAAAAGAAGAAGCAAGATTGAAAAGTCTGGAGCAGGAGTTTATGCCAAAGCTCGAAGTACAACACGCCGAATACCTGGACCCTGATTGGCAGCCGAATGAAGACTGGTGGGGAAGCCAGGTAACGATTGACTGAATGAAGCGTGAAGTAACTTTCCGGTGAAGAGAAATATCGGATTCGCCAAGGCAATTACCGAATCCTCTATCAGATTAAAGCCGAATTGAAGGTTTACGCATCTAATGTGCCAAAAAAGCGGATTTGGTTTTTCGGAATATTCCCCAAGTTGGTCGCCTGGTGATTGAGGCAACATTTAACAACGCTTTTCGCGCGCCTTCCTCAGGTTAGACGATATCTCTTAGAATTCTCCGGTGACGCATAAACCATCTCTAGCTTCGCTCCATCGGGATCACGGAAATAGGCGGCATAATACTCATCATAGTGGTATTCAGGACAGTCAACGGGAGGGTCTTCTATGGTAACATCCAGAAGTGCTTTGATTACATCGTTGTATATTCTATCGACTTCCTCTCTTGATTCCATTGTTTCAATAACTCGAGAAGCACGCACATGGCAACGAATAGACCGGCTAATGAACTAAGGAGCCCTTTTGACCTGCAGGCGAACGAAGGTTATGTCTGGCTCAAGGGTAATCTGCATTCTCATACCACTAATTCGGACGGAAGGCCCTCGCCACAGGAACGACTCGACGGCTATGTCGCTCAGGGATACGACTTTCTCTGCCTCTCCGATCACTACACCATCACTCGAATCGAAACCGTCAAGGCGCCTGACGAATTCGTCCTCGTGCAAGGCGCGGAATTGCATCCGGAAAACCCTTTCGGCGGCAAGAAGCACCACTTTCTGTGCCTGAACATCCACGAAGACATGGATTCGGGAAACATGCATCCACAGCACGTGATCGACCGCGTCAACGAGCAGGGCGGCTCCATCTGGCTGGCCCATCCCCACTGGAGTTCGGTGAAAATCATGCGAGACACCCTGCCCCTGCGAGGGCTCGCCGGCATCGAAGTATTTAATACCCTCTGTCGCACCTACGGACGCGGTGAGTCGTCGGTGCATTGGGACGATTGGATGGAAATGGAAAACCGGCTCTACCCCGCCCTGGTCAACGACGATTCCCACGCTTACGATCACGAGGAGAAGGACACCTACCAGGGGTGGACCATGGTGCGGGTTAAGGAACGCACGACTGAGGCTGTGTGCGAAGCCCTCAGATACGGCGTTAGCTATGGCAGCACCGGACCCGAGATCCACGACATCCAAGTGAGGCGTGTGGACCAGCCGGGAGACGAAAAGCGGGTAGTCGAAGCGACCGTCCGATGCTCCGAGGCCCAGCGAGTCGCTGCGGTGCACGATGTCGTCGGGGTGGAATACCGGGAGCCGGGAAAGACCTTTGAGACCGCCCAATTCCTCTTAAGACCAAACGCTCGGTGGGCGCGATTCGAGGTAATAGGACCGGACGGGTCCAAGGCCTGGTCCAATCCCTTAGACCTGACCGTACTCAAGCGTGGTTGATAGACCAAATACGCAAGACCTTATCAATTTCTTAATGAAAACTCCCTTTCCCGGCCCGCCGTGGACCGAGAATTACCAAGTTCATCGCCCAAAGATGATCCCTTCGCGCTGGAACAGCTTTGCCGTCAATCCTACGCAGAGCAAGCCGGCCAGCAGGGAGGAAAGCCCCGCCAAAATGAAGAACACCAATCCTGGCGCCTCGCCGCTGAGCACATCGGTGAGCAATGCCTGCTGCCCCACAATCGGAATGGGGTACATCCAGACTTCGCTGCTGATCGAATGAATGGTGAAGGTAATACCGGGAACCATCGGAAGGAACATCAGCATCGACAAATACATCTGCGCCTCTTTGAAGGAGCGCGCAAAAGTCGCGACCAGCACTTGAAGACCTGCCGCCAGAAGAGACAAGGGCAGGGTGGCCGCCAGAATGCCGATTGCCTCTGAGACCCCAAAATCGAACCGCATGCCCATATCCCGCAGCGTCATCTGCTCGAGGCCGATCAGACAGGAACCAAGCGTGAGCAACACCCCGAAGCAGGCGAATACCACGGCCGCCAGCCATTTACCCAAGACAATGGCCGTGCGCGTCACGGGATTCACCAAGAGGGACTCGAGTGAGCCGCGCTCGCGCTCGCCAGCCGTTGCATCCACCGCTATATTCATGCCCGCTATGAAAGCTGCCAGCAGCACGTACATGGGAATGAATCTCAGGATTCTGGCGGATAGTTTCTGCGAGCTGGCTATCTCTACCTCCTCGATCTCTATCGGATTCACCACTTCGGGACTGATCCCGCGGGCGACCAGGCGAAGATTGCCTATTAGTTTCTCATATGCGCCGACCACCCTCCGAACCCTGCGCTCCTTGGGACCTGCATCGTCGTTCGAACTATCGATGACCAACTCGACCTTGGCCGTTCGGCCTTTGGCAAAATCATCGCCAAAATCCTCGGAGATCACCAGCACCAGATCGACTTCGCGGTCGCGAACGGCTGCATGAGGATCCTCCGGCCCCTCGACCACCTCCACATCCTTCTGATCCATCCAATCGATCAAAGTCGGGGCATACTCCGATCCGATGACGGGCAGTTCCAACTGCTCTGGCTCGCGCACCTTTTCCGCGGCCATGTTGTAAATGAATATCATCAATGCGGGACCCAAAATCGGAAAGAGAAGAGCGGAAAAGAGCGAGCGGCTGTCGCGCAGACCATCCACCATCTCCTTGCGGAACACTACCTTCACCGCATTCATGCCGGTGCCTCGTCGATGCCGCTCAAAACCACAAACGCGTCCTCGAGATTTCTGTGGCCGCTCTGTTCCAACAGTTCATCGGGCGTGCCATTCGCCACGATTTTTCCACCTGCAATGATCGCGATGGAGTCGCACAAAGTGGAGACCTCCTGCATGATATGACTCGAAAAGAGCACGCATCTGCCCTCGTCGCGCATACTGCGAATCAGTTGGCGCACTGCCCGGGTACTCATCACGTCCAAGCCGTTGGTAGGCTCGTCGAGGAGCACATTCTTTGGTCTGTGCACCAGGGCGCGCGCCAGAGCCACCTTCATGCGCTCACCGTGGGAAAATCCCTGGGCCCTTCGGTCGGCGATGTCGCGCATGTTAAGCAGCTCTATCAGTTCCTCGGTACGCTCTTCCAGCTCATCTCCGCACAAGCCCTGCAATTGTCCGAAATAACGTACGTGCTCGCGCGCTGTGAATCGCTGATAGAGACCCTGTGTGTCCGGTAAAACCCCAATCCGTGCCTGGGCCGCAAGCGGGTCACGGCCCACATCGATACCATCGACCCGTACCTGCCCGCCATCGGGTGCAATCAGCCCGTAGAGCATGCGCAGCGTCGTCGTCTTGCCCGCGCCATTGGGGCCGAGCAGGCCCGTAACCACCCCATCCGGCGCAGTGAAAGAGACCTCGTCCACAGCAATGACCTTTCCGAAGCGCTTGTGGACTTTCTCAGCCTCTATCAATTTTTCCTCCCAACCCGGGGACCGGTATTGCTGCTGAAGAATGGAAGGCGGTGCAGCCGGTTGACACATGCGGCATCGAGTTCTTCTGCGCTTCCTTTTTCAATGAACTCGTCCATGAGCCTGGGCACGCAGCCGTAGGCGAGCGTGCCGTGCCCTACACCGGGGACCACGATATGGCGCGCCGCCGAAAGATGGCTGCTGACCTCCTCACCCCAGCGCGGCGGCGTCACCGGATCGAATTCGCCAGAAAGCAGCAGCACGGGCAAATCAGAGACAACCGGATCGTGATAACCTTCAGGCAACTCTCCTTTGGGCCACAGGCCTCTTTTAAAAGGTCGAGCAACTCCGCGCGAAAAAAGCTGTCGGAAAGCGCCCGCTCACGGTCCTCCTGTGAAATCATCGCCACATCCTCGCTGCACACCACCGAGAGCGACAGGCCCTGGCTCATAAGGGACTCGACCCTTTCCCAAGATGCACCCATGGCCACGAGAGGACGAAAGTCGCCGGAGTGGGCGCGCTCGATCAGCAAGGGCAACAACGAACTCGCCTCTGTGCTGTAGAGCGCTCCCCGCACCAGGACCGCCACGAGCAGGCGGTGGATCTCGACCTCGCTCTCGGCGCCTGTGTGGGGATCTGGCAAAACCAGCTTTTCCGGCTTCTTCTCGAGACGTTCTAATAATTCGTTGAACTTCGTGCGGATATCGGGAAATGCATCGCGGCAGCTCTCCTCCGCCTCGCAGTCAGCCAGCATCCTATCGAGGGCTCGCCGGCCGCGTCCTCTCCCATATTAAGCGGCAGCTTGATCGAAGGCGGCGCCAATCCATCGAGAACGACCGCACGCACGTGCCGCGGATGGCGGCGCATATAGACCAAGGCCGCTCGCGTGCCATAGGAACCGCCATAAAGGTTAACGAGTTCGTACCCTAAGGCCTCGCGCACCTCGTTCGAGGTCGTCCATGGCGATCGGCGTGGTGTAGAGACGCGGGTCCGCATCGAGGCTGTCCAGGCAGGCTTGGAGTTCTTCGACTCGGGGTTCGATCTCGAAGCGGGCGGCGAAATCCAGCTCGTCAAACCCGCAGTCCAGAGGATTGGAGGACCCTGTGCCGCGCTGGTCCACCAGCACGATATCCCGCTTGCGGTTGGTCTGCCGGAAAACCGAACTCACCATCTTCGCAATCTCCGTTGCGCCTACGCCGGGCCCGCCTGCAAGAAAGAAGAGCGGGTCCGGCTTCGGATCGCGATTGACAGCCGGCAGCACCAAGATATTCAGCGCGATTTTTCTGCCCGTGCCGGCGCTTCGATCCTCAAAGACCTCAAGCGCGCCACACTGCGCCTCGGCAATTCCCACGTCGCGCGAACAGTCTTCGAGCACCAGGCGCGGCGCAGGAGTCTCCGGTGCGGGCGAGGAGCAAGCCGTTAGACCGACGAGAAAAGCGACAAAACCTGCTTTCGGGCTGTTCATAAATAATGCGCTCGCAATCGAGGCATTCTTCCCGTCTGCAGTCAAAATTACAATTCTCCAGATTTATCTCAAACTCCCCGAAAAATGACACCTATCACTCCGCCCTCTCGAAGGCGATTGAGAACATCTGGCAATTTCACATTTGATTCACTTGCGGAAATTCTCTACAGGAGATACCAGTCTTTTGAAAAGGCAAATGGAGAGATTACTATGGCAAAAGTTTTTGTAAGTTCTGTTATCAACGCACCCATCGACGATGTATGGTCAAAGGTGCGGGATTTTAATGCCTTGCCCGATTGGCATCCCGCTGTTGTCGGGAGCCACATTGAGAATGGCGATCCCAGTGACAAAGTTGGCTGTATCAGAAACTTCAATCTCGAAGATGGCGGGAACATTCGAGAACAGTTGCTAACTCTCAGCGATGTAAACTACCTCTGCACCTATTCAATTCTGGAATCCCCAATGGCAGTCGAAAACTATGTCTCCACATTACGCCTCTTGCCAATCACCGATGGCCATGAAACCTATGCTGAATGGACCGCGGAATTCAACTGTCCGCCAGAAGAAGAAGAGGGCCTGATAGCTCAAATTGGCGGTGCCGTATTTCAGGGCGGGTTTGATGCATTGAAAAGTAGCTTCCACGGTTAGTCAGCCCGCTTTTCTTTGGCCGGCTCTGCGGTACGGCAGAGTGTCGAAAGGTATCTTTTTATCGGGAGTGTCTTCTCGGAAATTTGTGAGAAAAGCGGGCTAGCCCGAACATTTCACAAATCTTCTGCTACGACCGCGGATCTCACCGCCCATCAAAGCCTTCCCTTGCCCGCCGACCTCAGAGGGTCCTAACACACTGTCGCCCGCCGTTCTGCGGAAAGGCATTGATAGGCAGCAATCTACGCGACCTCGCTACGAAGTGTGTGAAATGTCCGGGCTAGCGGGTCCAGGGAACACGACATTTTATTGAAGTTTCTCTTTAGCCGCAAGGTTCATGGCAACAAGTGTCTCATAGCAGGCGGCCAACGGATGATAGTCGGTCTTGGAGGGCGGACTTTTCTCATCGCTATACTTCTGGTTCTCAACATTCAAGACGCGGAACCATCCACCATATTCATGATCCACGAGGTGCCTGTCCGCATACTGCCACACCTTATCATACCAATCCCAATAATCGTCATCACCGGTTCTGATGGCAAGCGCAGCGGCAGATGCGAAGGCCTCGGAAAGCACCCAATAGTAGCGATCCGTGTCAAGCACGCGTCCGTCGGGGGAAAAGGTGTAGTTCATCCCGCCGCCTTCATGGACCCAACTTTTCTCCATCGCCACGTCAAAGAGTTGCTGCGCCTTGGGTGCCATCCAGTCTTCCGGGCGGTGACGTTCAAGTATCAAGAGCAACTTGGCCCATTCAACAAAGTGACCGGGAAGATAGCCATAGGGCCGAAACAGATTCCGCGGATCGTCTAAATTGTATTCCCAATCATGGCTCCAATCGGTCGCGTAGTGTTCCCAGACCAATCCATCTGAGGCCTCGGACAACTCCACGCAGATACGTCTGGCCAACAGGTGGGCTCGCTCCAGATAGCGCGCTTCGCCCGTCGCTTCGAACGCACAAAGCATAGCTTCACACATGTGCATGTTGGCGTTTTGCCCACGATAGGGCGAGATAGCGCTCCAATCACCGACTGCGATTTCGTCGACATAAAGTTGGGCTGGTGATTCCCAGAAACGGGTCTCAAGGAGATCATAAATCTCGGCAATGAGTTCTTTTGCGCCTGGAACACTCGCTTTAGCTGCGCCCGCTGCTGCCAGCAAGACAAAAGCGTGGCCGTAGCAGTGGCGCGTCCCGTCTTCAACCTCTCGACCCTGTAGAACCCAGGCGAAACCTCCGTCGGGCTGCCGATGGACCTCCTGCAGAAAACTTAACCCATGGGCCGAAGCGTCCCGATATTCTTCGTCCTGAAGGACCAACCAGGCTATCGCGTAGTTGTAGATGAATCGGCAGGTTCCTACGAGATGCTTGGTTGTTCGATCATAAATCGTTCCATCATCCAGAAACTGGTTGATGTAGCCGCCAACCTCACGGTCAATACATGCGGGATGATAAAAATCGATGATGCTGCGGATGTGATTGCCAAGGAAAGCGGAGTCGCGATAGTTCATTTTTTCGTCCCTTTTAAATCTACGAATAGCGCGATTATACGCGAATGCAACTGAACGATGCTGTCCTGCTCAATCGCGCATTACCAATCGCGAATAATCCGTTCCCGTTTTTCCCTGGCCACTGCACGCAAGTCGTTACGGTAACGACGGCGTAAGGTTGCGGAAATAAATCGCTTTTCAGGCGATACCGGAACATCCTGCCGGAAAGTAAGGTTTTTATCGAATTGATCGATCATCCTGCCACTTTCGGAATGGTGGTTGAAATAATGGGGTTTACATCCAATTGAGTATGGCGGAGGTGCTGGATCTATGCACCCCTAGACAGCGCCGTTTGCTTGGAGATTTAGGAACGAAGTGGCAGCCGGGGGCTTATTTCTACGGCCCCAAGGACCAAATCGAAATAATCGCCGGAAAGAATTAAGACAGTTGGATACGAAGGCTATTCAGGAAGCGATTGATGCTTGCGGAAAAGCGGGCGGCGGGACGGTGTCTTTTCCGCCCGGGACGCATCGGGCAGGAATGCTTCGCCTGAGAAGTAACGTTACGCTGCACTTGCCAGCCGATGCGACGTTGCTTCAGAGCAAGAACATGGATGATTACGAGATCCCTCCAAAGAGCTGCTATGTCCACGGAACCGGCTCCCGTCGTATTTTCCTTCACGGTGATAAGGTTCAAAACGTTTCGCTGGTGGGCGAAGGTACCATCGACGGCAACCTGGCTTTAGATTCCCATCAAGGGGAGGCAATCCGTAGAGGGCCGCTTCCGATTCTGTTCGAGAATTCCCGGAACATCCTGATCAAAGACATCACCGTGCGAAACTCGCCCAGCTGGGCGATTACATTCTTCGGATGCAACAAGGTCGACGTGATCCGCGTGAAGTGCCTCGACAGCTACGCCGATGGAATCAATCCGGTCTGCTCGCAATTCGTCTGCTTAGATGAAGTGCTGATCGAAGGTTCAAAGGACGACCCGATTGCTATTAAGAATGAAATGTCCGGAATGGCGCCCGAGTGCGGCTTCCTCACGGAAAATATTGTCATCAGGAATTCGACGATCCGCAACTGCGGGCATCCCGCCGTAAAGATCGGAACTGGAACGTTTGGAATCTTCAGGGACATTGCGGTCTCGAACTGCTCGTTCGAAGATACCGGCGCCATGTTGGCCATACAACTGATGAGCCCAAACCGCAAAGATACTCCCAAAAGAGCGATCGAGAACATCAGCTTCACGAATATTGCCATAAAGAATGTCAGCGGGTTGATCGACGTGACATCATTGACCGTCGACAGGCCGATCATCCGGAATATTTCTCTCCAGAACATCGTCGCGCAGGGATTGAAGGGGAGGTCCGCCGTATGGGGGTTGCCGGAAGCTCCCATAGAGAACGTGACGCTTCGGAACATCACAATCACAGGAAGCGCGAAACCTGTACGGTATTGGTATAGCGCCGCGCTCCCACGGAATTCGAAGCCCCTACCCTATTGGCTGAAGACTCGACATGTCCACGGCCTGAGCCTGAGCGATGTCAAACTTCTGCTTGACGACGTGGAATCAGTCTTGATCTCTGAAAACGGATCGGAAGTGGCCATTGACGGGCTGGACGTACAGGATATTTCCGATAAGAAGGGCGCGGGACCGGTCCTGACCCTCAAACGGGTTAAGGGAGTTTCCATTCGAAACTGCAAAGGACCGGCTTCCCGCACGTTTCTCCACGCCGAAGGAGCACAGACATCCGACATCCACCTGGCAAACAACGATTGGGGCGAGAACCTGACTCCTTTGGACATCGCGGAGGACCTATCCCAAACGGACATGCTCCCGCTGGCTGGAGAGCCTGCGATTAGCAACCTCGAAGTATCGAAGCAGATTGTGGCTAACGAGAGTTTTACGGCACGCGTGACAGTTACCAACACGGGAAACGAAGGCGCATTCAAGGCCGAGGTTCACGTTGACGGCAAGTTGTCCGGTTCTCAATGGCTATGGCTGAAGGAAGGGGAAAGCCGCCCGTTAACCCTGACGACTCAGTCCTGCTACCTGCCCGGCAACTATAAGATCAGGGTGGCTCACCTTCAGGGTGGCTCACCTCGCAGCGAAGTTCTTTCAATCCCCGCCGCGTTTGAGTTTGGTGAGCGAATGAAGATCGAATCGCCTGCGGCGGCCGGTAAAAATACCCTCGTTTCCGTACCTCTAAAGAACATCGGCGGGCAGGCAGGAACCAAACTTGTGAAGTTGCTGGCCGACGGCGAAGCAGTTGCGTCAACGCACGTCACTCTTGCCCCGGGTGAAGAGAAGGAAATAACGCTTCAGCACCGCTTCCAGGAAGAGGGACCGCACAAGCTGAAGATAGGCGACTTTCCTGTTTGGCCCTACGCCACCTTTGCCAACACTGCAGCCAACTTCTTTCAAACCCGCGAGAAAATTATCATCGAGGCCGGCGGAGGAGAACACCAGATCCAGAAGCCGGATCGTCAATACGCCGCCCTCTATCTGAAAGGCGTTGAAGGCGATTTATTTGCCACCACCACGTTTTCTGTGCGCCACGTCACCGGACCCTATTGTGGCGGAGGGCTAATCGTCAAAAATGACATGACCGACCCGGAGAACGACTCGGGCTGTGTGGTCGACTGGTTCTACCCGAAATACGCCGTCTGTCATTACGAGGATACGCAGTTTCGTCACGTCACCAGGACCGGAAAGCAATTTTCAGCCCTGCATCGAATTTCAACGGAGGATGCCGATTCCGCGCAAGACGTCGGCATTTTCGTTCACGCCTTCAGTGCGAGAGGGGAGCTGTGCCACGTCGAGTTCGATCATTTTACTTTGGAGCAGTAATAGCTAAGATAAACTGAAGAGGTTGACCCGTTACAGAAGATCGAACACACCGCTCTCCCATCGTGCTTTCAATCGTGATCTGATGTCGATCAGCCCATAGTCCAATGACAATTCGCAAATTCAACAGTTCAAAAGCTAATTAATCTAATCTTCATACACATCCCGTCCCGCCGGCACCCCGTAAGGGCGTCCCACGATTTCGTGCCCATCCGAGTTGACTACCGGCCAGCCCGCCCCCCCGAGGCAGCTAAACTCTTCCGATTTGCCGGATAACCAGTAAAACATCTCCGCGTTGTCGATTGTGTCCCGATGCTGCTGCCGGTAGGTCAGCGGTTTGCCGAATCCGTAGTCGGCGGTGGCGAAGTCGAAGTTGCCTTCCATCAGCCAGTCCCTCTCCGGCTCGACCGTGCGGAAATAACTGTACTTGATGTTGTGTCGCACTCCGGTCCCGGTTGAGGCGCTGCGGCGGTGCCAAATTGAATAGACTGTCAGAAAAATGCTACCCGCCGGCGCAGCTGTATGATAGGTTCCCCTTATACCGCCATAGTGTCCCATGTAGTTCTGCGTTAACTGTCCCAGGTTGTAGAGAAAGTGAGAGCCCGGTAGGAGTGCGGTCGGCCCCAATTCGCGTGGCACATCCTGGGGATAGTAGAATACCTGCAGGTAGTGCAGCTGCGGACCGTACTGGGAGGCGCCGTCCCGATGCCAGTACTGCCTCGGCGATGGGCATCTAGCACGATGGTTACTGACCAGAATCGGCAGACCGAAATCTCTCCCAAGCAACGAGCGAATCGCTCCCGCCGCATCGGGTTGGAGGATCACGTTGTCGACAAACCAATCCTCGTGCATGAGTTCCGTCGGCTCACTTGTATGGTCTCGATCCTCCAGAAACTCGATCGTTCGCCGGTTGATTGCATCGGGAACGGCTCCCTCCAGGACCAGAAACCCCCTCTTGCAGAATTCCAACACCTGGGTATCGTTCATCGTTGGCTGGCAATCATGGTTTCTCATAGGTCTTAGGAATCTGTCGGACTTTATACTTCTATCCCGAAAAGCCACTCGGTTTCATTCCGACAGGATGCTAGCTCCATTTCTCGAGAACGAATTCACATCCTAATCCATAGGTGCGGCGCTCGTCGAGGAGCAGGGCCATCTCGGGAAACTTGATGATCCGCCAACCATCGGCCATCGCCTCACTCACCGTCTGATACGGCCAGTCGTCGGGATCGCCTGGTCCGTCGCTGAACTGCCCGTCTTCGAAACTGCTCATGCCGATCACGCGACTGGTCACCGAGGTCTGCTCTGCCTGAAGATACAGAAGGTCCTGACGTCCGTCCGGAAGCTGTTCGGCCAGTTCGCTGATTCGTTGCAGGCTCTCCTCCCGAAGCGCCTTTCCTCTCAACTCCTCAAGACAGACTTCTACTTGCTTTTTGATGAGTCCCTTCACCAGTTTCTCTCCTCTATTCGGCGTCTGAGTAGACCATACGCCTTCTGTTATCAGGTCAATGATAACAAACCACTTTTCGCCAGCCGTGAGCACAGGTTCGTCGTGACCTCGTCGCAAACCTCACTCAATGGTATTGCGACACTCTGGATTTTGAGATCCTCACAGCGAAGGAAGCAAAGGGCCAGTATTTCATCAACATTCCCGAAGGTGGCGTTCTGGAGATTTTGCCCGCTAACGACAAAGAGCGACCGCACCAGGAAGTGTGTAATGGCCGTGCCAGGCCGGCAAACGAGCCTATTGAATCGCTCGAATATCTTCAAGGGTGCGAAGGTAGGCCCTATTACCTTCGAAGAGGGGGGTACTGCGATAATCCGGTACTTCGCTGCGTGAGATTTCCTCATACCTGCGCCCCGGCTTGAAAAAGGCAACTTGCCCGCTCTCGGAACCGGCGAAAATTAGATTCCCCGCCCGGACCAGACTCGGGTAGGCCACCCCTTGCATGCCCTCGATCCGGTGCTCATAGACCAGCTCGCCGGAGTCCGCATCGAGTACCATCAACCAATGGTTGTCAGAAAACAGGTAGAGCAATCCGTCAATAAGCAGCGGCGATGCATAATAGCGCCTCTTACGAACGTCTTTCCTCCAAACGAGTTCCAAACCGTGCTGCTCGAGGTCCCTGGTATTGTCGGGTATCCGGAACTGGTATACGTCTCCCTCTTCGCCACCTACTCCGCGAACGGTGTAGAGACGGTCGTTAACCAGCACGGGAGAATTGAATACAGCCCAATTTCTATCTTCGCTTCGAATTTCCACCAATTCCTCAGTGAGTTTTCTTCCGTCGGATATCCGAATCACTTCTCCCCTGGAAGTAAACAGATAGGCTTTGTTTTCCAATTCAAACGCCACCGGAGTGCCAAAGTTAACTCTACTCGGGGCGCGCCAGATTTCTCTCCCATCTTGCGGGTCCAACGCGACATAATCGGAAAAGCGTACGATCAGTTTACCATCGATCAGCAACGGTGATACGGATCCGCCAAAACTGTGATCGGTTTCGTCGAGTATCCTGTGCCAGAGACGATGACCTTTCAGATCGAAGGCAACAACCGCACTGGATCCGAAGCAGGCAAAGACTTTTTTTCCATCGGAAACAGGAGTATAAGAACAATATCCGTTCGATGGATGCGTGACGGGTAAAACGGCGTTACCGTAAGGGTCGTTCTTTCTCAGTTCTTCCCTTTGTTTTTCGAGTTCAGTATATTCATCGCGAAGTTCACTCCTTCGCTTCTCAATCTCCTCCTTGGTGGCGCTTGATTCTGAGTGCTGGAGACGTCTGCGTTCATACTGTTTTCGGGCGATCTCCTTATCGAGTCGCTCCGATTCCGCAATCGTGGCTTTTGCTGCCTGTATTTCTTCATCACTAAAGCCCAATAAGTCCAAGAGACTATTGTTTTGCCTCCAGAGGAGCTCCCCTGTTTCGCTGTTCACACAGACCAGGGCTGTCGGTTCTTCAGTGAAGAAAAGCTTTCCGTCGACCAGAATCGGACTGGCGTTGCTTTCCCTGAACGGGGTTGTCCACAATGTTGAATCGGTGGATTCCCAATCTAGTGGAGGTTGAGCTTTGGGATAAGCGCCATCGCCCCCATTTCGCCAGGAGAGGACGTCGGCTTGAACGAGTAAAGGAAGGACACAAAATGCAATGGAGGAAACGAAAGAGTGAGGGAATTTTTGCATGAGCGAAATCGAATGACGTTGCGGTCTACACTTACAGTCTTCAATCGCCAATCGAATGGGTACCGGCAGCCTCGTCAACGCTCTTCTTCTCCAAATCACACAGGACGTAACCAATCAACCCACCTCCAATCGTCACGCCGCATATGATTCCAAACACTCCCGCCATGAAAACGCCGAGAATCGCCAGGACTGGCAACATCAAGAAAGACAAAATCGCCTTCCAACTCAGACAGATCGATTTGATTTCACGCATTTCACATTTAACCTGAAGTGGTGAGGTAGTCCCGTTAACGCGCCAATTCGCCCTCCTGATTCCAGGCATTGCCAAATGGGTGCTCAGGGTAACGATGCGATTTCGGCAAGGGAAGAGCTCCGGCGTCACAACGTGCCTGCTCTCGTCGCTTTCCGCAAATGAGCAGTCCTGTATCCGCCCAAATGGCATCGGCGAGTTGATAGGCATCGTCAGCGCGGTACTGGAACACAACGCCACGGCGCGGCTCGCCTGAACGGTTCGCAGGAGAACCGTGGAGCGTCAAACAGTGATGGATGCTGATGCCTCCAGCCTTCGGCGTCACATGATCAAGACGGCCGGCATCCGCCCACAAGTGTGACTCCTGGCACTGCCCCTGGAAGAGACCGTCCGCTTCGGTATGGTTCAGTAAACCCATTTTGTGGCTGCCTCGAACGACTTGCATACATCCATTTTCAGGCGTTGCATCATCGAGCATAACCATGACGGCAACCAGATCCGTGTTGGTGTGCGGAAAATAGGCAAAATCCTGGTGCCACTTAACAGGTCCCTTTCCCTTCGCCGGCGGCTTGGTCGCCAATTTTGAGTGCTGAAGCTGAATATCCGGGCCTATCAGGGGCACCATGCGCTCTATCATGCGTGGACTCCTGGCGAGTTCCAAAAAGAGCGGGTGCCGGGTTGTGATTTCCAAAAGATGCACCGTGCGGCTCTCAAAATCCCGCTTCTTCAGATCATCGACTAAACCGGAAGATTCACACGCCGCCCTGAGCAACGCAATGTCGCTATCAGTGAAAACGTCATCAATCACAAGGTAACCCGTTTCCCAAAACGATTGTATCTGCGTTTTAGCGAGCCCGAGGGACGCAGCGGGTTGTGTCAGTTTATGCATCGCCTTTAGAATTGGAAGATGTCTCCCGATGAGTAGGATCGGTCTTTCTCGGGAATCGAATCACCGTCCATCAACATTCAATATTCCGGTTTTTTTCTTCAGAGTCCTTAAGACCAAATAGATAAGCAATCCGACAGAAAAAATGATTAGCCACTCCAGATCTATTTCAAGGACTCCTTCGGAAACCAAATCTGCAAGAATCTCAAGCAGTGTGAAGGAAGCAATTATAACAAAAAATCCCGTGTATTCTCTTTTCAGAACATTTCTAAACGAAAATGGAAGACTGGGTTGTTGCCACAGCTTGAGTTTTGGTAAAAATGCCGGCGTGTCTTCAGCCCACGTTAGATACAAAACTCCAAATTTGTCCCTTAAGAATTCCTCCTCCGCTAACATGATGCGTTCGTAGTAAACAAGAAACGCCAAAACCATTAAAAGGCTGAACCACCACACTTGAACAGAGAATGTTATACCTAAAAAGATGATAAAATTCCCAAAATAAAGCGGGTGGCGCAGCAATGAATACATACCCGTCGTATTGAGGGATTCGGCTATCTGCATTACCGTGTTTCTACCAGACGTCTCCTTAGGGACATGGCCAACTGTAATACAACGTATCGTGAACCCCAGAAAAGATATCGTGATGCAGAGGACCTCATAAAAGTCATCTAACGTATCTCCAAGAACCTGCTCGGAATTTCGCAGAGCAATAAGCAGAATTGGAAGAATCAGTAAAGGCAGGTAGCTTCTCCGACTGAACAGCCAATTGCCCTGCCTTTCCAGTTCCTCTCTCAAAGCCATTCAATACCTCCAATGGCACTATTCTGTCGCCGAACAAGATATTCTATAGTTCCGGATAATCACGCCGTGCGATCAGTTCGTCAAGGGCAGAGGGCATGACACACTGCGCTGTGACCAATGCGTAGCGTTAAAATGTCCCACGTGAATCTATTATTTGGGCGGCAACGACCCAGCAAACTTCGCTGCTCGACGGACCCACGCTTTCAGATCTGAGTCGGTCTTTATACCCGCGGGTTCGATTAAGGCCCAACCCTTCATGACTCTCCCCGTAACATCGAATGGTTTAGTGTATGGCTCCGCCTGGACCTCATCGTGTTTAGCTTTGTCCAGCCGGACGACGAGTGAGCCCTTCCAGGTGCCGACGCTCATATTCCCATTTAACATAAAGCAGACGCCACCGAACATTTTCCTTTCGGAGAACCCCTTTCGGCGGGAGAGTATCGGACGAATCCGGGCAATGAGCGCTTCGTCACTTGTCATGACATCAATTCTGCCAAGCAGCATTCGTAGTCACGGTGCCAGCCGATTGAAAGCATGAATGCAGCGGTAATTCGTCTTGTTTTAAGGAGCCGCCGGTTCCAAACTGCGCCACTACGAATCGATCTTCCATTTACAAACTTCCACCATTCCAGTTCTCTATCTCTCTCAGCAATCGCAAGGAAGCACAATGATACAAGCAACGATTTCCGGTGAACGACAAGTCGACTTTGTGGAAATGCCCGACCCACGTCCAAAGGCGGACTGGGCTCTCGTGAAAGTGCACGCATCCGCCTGTTGCACGGAGTACAAAGCTTACCTCGCAGGAAAGACAAACTCCAAGATGGGCCACGAGGGGGTCGGAGAGATCGTCGAGGTGGCCGAACACTGTCCCGCCGAAGTTGGGGATCGCGTCGTCATCTTACCCCAGTATCCCTGCGGGCGGTGTGCTTACTGCATGTCGGGCGATTACATCTACTGTGAGGACACCATCAAATTTGAGGAATTCAACGGTTCCATCGCCGGCTCCGGCACCTTTGCCCATTACACTCTCAAGCCGGGTTGGCTCCTGCCGAAAATCCCCGAAGACGTTAGCTACGCGAAAGCCACGATGGCCATCGACGGCATCGGGGCTTCGTTCGGCGGTATGGAGAGGATCAATGTCAACTCCCAGGATACCGTTCTGGTGACCGGGCTGGGACCAGTCGGTCTCGGAGCCATCGCCAACGCGCGCTTCCGCAATGCCCGCGTGATCGGGGTCGAACCCGCCCCATGGCGCGCCGAGCGAGCACGGGAAATGGGCGCGGTAGCCGTATTCGACCCGGGCGATCCGGACCTATTGGACCAGATTCGCGCCCTGACCGACGGTCAGGGGGTCGAATGCGCGGTCGATTGCTCGGGAACCGTCGCTGGTGAGCGCCTTTGCATCGACGCCGCCCGCCGGAGGGGACGCGTCTCATTCGTAGGGGAATGCGGCGAGGATCTCACTATCAAAGTGAGTCGCGACATGATCCGCAAGGGCCTGACCGTTGTCGGCACGTGGCTCTATAACCAGGGTGATTATCCGAAAGTGATGAAAGTGATCCGGGAATCGCCGCTCATCGATCTGCTAATCAGCCATGAGATGCCAATGAGCCGCATTCAGGACGCTTTTGAGACTCTCGCCAGGGGCGAGGCCGGCAAGATCGTCGTCGATCCGTGGCACTAGCCCGAACATTTCACAAATCTTCTGCTACGACCGCGGATGTCACTGCTTCTCAAAGCCTTCCCTTGCCCGGCGACCTCAGAGGGTTCCGACACGCTGTCGCCCGCCGTGCTGCGGATAGTCACTGATACGCAGCAACCTACGCAGTCTCGCTACGAAGTGTGTGAAATGTCCGGGCTAGGCCTTTTTGCGGCCGATATGAAACCCCAATGAGCCAGTTCCTTCTCTCCTGCACGACGTGCGCGACACGCATGCCCGGCAATGACGAAGTCGAGGCGTGTTTTGCCATTGCGCCGAAGATCGGTTTCGGCGCCTGGGGCATCGCTGGGCCGCTCACCTCGAGGCTAGGGCTCGCAAAATGGGTCAACTTCGAACTGGTGCGGCGCCGGGCGGAAGAGGTCGGACTCACCCGATGCACCGAGGTCTACAGCCCGACCTTTCCCACCTCCTCGATCGAGGATGCCCAAAAGGCCGCCCCGGACATTGCCGCTCTGTTCGATGCCGCGGAGGTCCTCGGTAGTCCATTGGTAGTGATCTCAGGAAACAAAAGGGTCGAAGGGGGTATCGAGGCAACCATCGCGGGGCTGGAAGCGCTGTTGCCTTTAGTTGCCGATCGGCCCGTGCGAATCGCCCTCGAACCCCATTATCGAAAGCAGATCCAGTTCCTCGAAGACTACGACGCAATTTTCTCGCGGATCAAGTCGCCCCAAGTCGGAATTACACTTGATTCGGGACATTTTCACTCCGCCGGCGTCGACTGGGAGAAGCTTATCGAGAGATATCGCGACCGCATCTTCAACTTTCACGTCAAAGACCACATCGGGTCCCAGTCCGTCGCAATCGGGGCCGGCGAGATCGATCTGAAGGGGTATATCGATGCCCTCCGTCAGCCACACCATTAATTACCAGGGTCCTCTCGCCCTTGAGTTGGAGGTCGAGGACTGGGAAAACCTCCCGCGCTACTGTGCCGAAGCGTACACTTATCTGCGGGATCTGGTAAAGGATGTGACGGGGATCGTGCCGTCGTGAAGTCGTTAAGCTTCGTCGTATTCCGTCAGCGCCCGGATCCAGATATTCCGAAACCGGGTCGGATTCTTGTGATCCTACAGAATCAATGGTCCCGTCGGCCCGTGTGGATCGTCGTAATTCGCCACGTTCTTGTGCCCTGTGGGACCAAGCGCCGCCTGGCGGTTGTGTACAAGCAACCCATTGTGCAACACCGTTAAATAGGCCGGGCTCAACAGCCTGTCGCTGTCGTATCGAGGGGCTTCGAAAACAATATCATAACTTTGCCACTCCCCAGGCGGTCGGCAGGCATTAACCCGGGGCGGATACTGGGCGTAAATCGCCGATGTAGTTCCATCGGCGTAAGTCCGATTATTGTATCCGTCCAGCACCTGAACCTCGTATTGCCCGATCAAAAATACCCCGCTGTTCCCCCGCCCCTGACTATCGCCCACCACTTCGGCAGGACACGCGAATTCAATGTGCAACTGGCAATCTCCAAAATCATCCCTGGTCTGAATATTCCCGCTTCCCGGCACCACCTCCATATAACCGTCTTTAATATTCCACCCCGCATCCGATCCATCCCTTCCCTGCCACCTGGACAAATCCGTTCCGTCAAACAGCACCACCGCATCGGAAGGCGCATCCCCCACCCTCGCTCCCGGTGTCACCACCCTCGGCTGCGGCCGATTCGCATCGTGCACCCGCCACTGGTCGCCCGGCAAAAACGGCGTGTCATCGTACCCCACCGGGGCCTTTTTCTGCTCTGCCATAACTCATCTCCTTCAAAAAAAATCCTTCAACAGTCGCTCAACAACGGCTTAACTTCCCGAAGAGCGATTTCCTACTATTTACTATTCCTCCGCATTGTGCCCTACCGTGTAACCTCCATCGACCATGAGACTTGCTCCGGTTATGAAGCTGCTCTCATCTGAGGCCAGAAACAAGACGGCATATGCACAATCCAAGGTAGACCCCAGCCTCTTAACGAAGTGGCTCTTGCACTGCATCCGGGTCAGCTCCGCCTTGCTTATGTTCAGATTTGTGGCGTGCTTGGTGGTCGCGGGCGTGTCGATAGTCCCCGGGCAGACGGCATTGACCCGGATACTCTCAGGACCCAGGTCCAGACTCATACACCGCATCATCTGTATGATCGCTCCCTTGCTCGTATTATACGGGAGAAAAGCCGGCTGCGCAATGTGGCTTGAGATCGATGCCATCATCACCACGCTGCCGCCGACACGATTCGGATTTTGATTCTCACCTGCGCTTCCGCTTCGATTGATTTTCGGTTGGGTGCTGCGCAAATACGGTAAGGCAAATTTCACACAATTCGAGTAGCCCTTCACGTTGGTGTTGAGAATCACATCCCAGTCGTTGGACGTCACCTCGTCGACATTACCGAAAACAAACGCCGCGGCATTCGGAAGCACGATGTCAATCTTGCCCTCCCTCTCGCCGACCGATTCAATCCACTTCTTCAACGAGTCCTCGTTGCCCACGTCCGCCACGTCGAAAAAGACGCGCTCCCCTTCTTCTCCTTCTCCGACGTTCCTCTGTTTCAACTCTCTCCTCAAATTTTCCTGCACCCGTTCGCCGGGCTCCGCCCTCCGGCCGCAGAAGTAGACGATCGCGCCCTCCTTCGCGAGGACCTCCACGCACGTCTTGCCGATGGCCTGCGTGCCCCCCGTCACGATGGCAACGCGGTTCTTCACCCGACCTGAGCCCTTGTAGTTGGAGGTGCACGGTATTTTGATTCTCGGAGCATTAGGTGATGATATTGATGGCCTTATGTAAGTTAAAGACGAAATCATCACAGAGTGCGGGAGTGGATTCAGCGCCCATGGAAGACTTGAGGCTGAGAACCAGTTGCCTGCATGCAGCAAGAATTCTGGCTGCGTTATGATTACGGATCATACATCGATCTTCATCGAAGAAGCGATCCCTGGGGTAATGATTTTTATTTTCGATCGACCAATGGTTGCGAATTTTCGAGAGGAACTGTTGAGGGCTCAAATCGGCGGGATCGAGACTGCTTACGTAGTAAGAGCGTTCAGAGGAAGGTTCAGCTTTGTTTGGATAATGGAAGGTGCGTTGCACACAGGCGAACTGGCGGGCATGGGGCAGGCCGGCAGAGGGAGCGCTTAGAGAATGGGTTGCTATTTGACGTATTTCGAGTCGCCCATGGTCATTGTCCACGGTTTGGTGGAGAAAAAGGGGGTGGAGCTGAAGAGATTCTGAGCGTATTGATGCATGTTGGGCTGATTGTCTTTAATTTGAATAACATAGTCAGCACTGAGTTCTTCGACGACGATGTGGGCAGTTTCTTTTTGATTATGCATGGCGTCGAAGGTGAAGGTGGAGCCGTCCAAAATGGGCATCTTTCGCAAGAGAGTCTGGGCGGCGGTGATCGCGTTGGATTTATCGGCGGTAGCGACTTGGGCTAAGGTTTGAGCGCTTTGGTGATCGACTGCGGCCACCAGGTGCAGAGCCTTTGATTCTTCGGTGTTTGTGCCTTTGAGGGTCTTGCCGTCGACGGCAATATCGCGGGGCAAACAGCCGTCTTGTAAGCAGATGAATTCGGTGAGGGTTTTATCGAAGAGCTCGGCCTTTACGTTTTGCAAGACCCGATAGAAGACATCATAGCAAGGGGCCTTATAGCGGCCTGTTTTGGGGTTTTTCCAGGAGCGTAAGGCGCGCAATTGGGCTTGATTGAGATGATGGGCCAGGCGCACGATGCCCTTGAGGGTCTGTTTGCCGCACATCGTGCCGAGCACAATCATGCTCAGGACCGTGGCGAGCCGATATCTAAGGCCCGCTTTACGACGGAAGTCTTCTATCTGATTGAAGCGTTCCCACAGGCTGCTCATCTGTTCCACTTTGAGGCAGACCGCATGGGAGTTATCGGTTTCATTGAGCGCCTGGCTCTGTGCCGCGGGCAATGGCCCTGAAGCGCGCAAAAGCTCAAGGGCATTAGCCTTGAGGGGTTTGACCCAGATCTGCTTGGGACGCTCATGGCGTTGATAGAAATCTTCGCGTTGGCGGCCATATCCCGCGCTCAAGCCCAAGGGCGTCCACCCGCTCGCTTCGTAGCAAGTGCCCCGGTGAATCTGTGGGTCCACGAACGTTTCCGCTACTAAGGGACGATAGCCAAAAGCCTCCTGCCAGTGATCGGCTAAGACTCTCAGGCACATACCCAACGTCTTGGAGGCCAAATTTGCAAGATCCACCCCGGGCAAAATCAGAAAACGCCGGTTCTGTACTACCAGTTTCAATCGTGCATGCCGTTGCGCCCCGTCCCACCCGATCCATTCGTCTCGATCCTTCAGCCGGTAGGATGCGGCCCCCCACAAGAGCAGGCCCATCCATTGCCCGTCGATCTGCGCCACATAGCGCAGGGTCTCTCCTGCGCTGCCCGCACTGTGTAAATAATGATGTTGTTTCAATAGATCATTGAATCGCTCCTGCTCTTCGGGCAGGACCAGACGCAGAGTTAAACGATCTATCGAAGGATTCAGTTGGTAAGATTTTTTGTCTTTCATCCCATCTTAACATGACTGATTCCCTCGGGTTTGTTTAGCTCTTTTTTTATCTTCTTGCTTATCAGCTAGTTGCTTCCTGGAATCCTTTTACCCTGAGGCGGAGGTGTCCACGCAGCCCTCGGGGCTTGCCGTGTTATCGAAGTTCGTGTAGAGCTGCTTCGTATCTGGGTCCACGTTGGCACCGGAGGCGTGAAATTCGACCTCCATGTTCTTCTCGTTTTTATGCGGGGATGTTGTCATCGCTTGAGTACTTACTATCGTCGGGAGGTCTGTTCTCCCGAACTTGAACTTGCGGAAAGTACCACAAATTCAGGTTTGTGCAAATTTTTCGTATTCAGTGCTCATGCGATCAGGATCACCGGCACCTGAATGGACAAAAATTCGATATTTCAGGTTGAGTTGGTCCCCGATGTTGAGTTCGACCGGACCGGTGAAGTAGTTGTAATTGGGAGCGAGAGGACCGTAATCCCTGGAAAACCAGTGGGCTTGCACTGGATTTGAGGGGTGATCCAGGAGGGAAATGCCGATCAACTTGCCGTCGGTTTCAGCGGTTTCGTCGATCCAACGGGCGGGTTTGCCGAACATCTCTTTCTCACCGCTGCGCCCTTCGCTGTCGGTCAGAACACCACCGTGGTTCGCCACCAACCAATCGGCCGGACGTACCAGCGGCATTCCGGATTCATTGGTGGGGTGAAACACCACCGTTTGATCGACGGGTCGCAGGCTGATATCCGTATCGAGGTAAAGTTCACCGTCGTTAAGCATCTCCCAACGGTAGGAGCGGTGGTCGGTAATCAGCTCCTTACCATCTGGAGCGATCCACTCGCTATCATGGGCCAATGCAGCTACGTTATCCTCGGCCTTGGTCTGCACGTCACCGACTAGATTGATCTGGCCCAAGTTTCGTTTATCTCTGTAGAGGTAGAAGTCGAGCTCGTCGTTGACCACTCCGTGTGAGAAACAAACGCCGTGATGGTGAAGATGATCGGCAGGTTGGTTTTCCAGCACGTTTCGTTTGCCCGGCCCCAACAGGCACGTGATATGGGGGTGCAATTCCGGATACCATGCGTATCGAGAAATGGTGCCCATGCCTTCCGCACGGAGGTTCATCACGTGAGGGTTCTCTTGCTGAAAACTAAGTTCCATAACGATTCCTTTGTTATAATTCCATATACAATTATCCGGTGGAGAAACCAAATATGTGTAACAGCAAACTCGAATGTCAAAGTCAGAGAATGGATGCCGACGAGAATCCTGCGCTCAAAAAATCGAGACCGTACCAGCAGGGTTGGATGTTTTCCGGAAAGCCGGGATTCGGCAATCAAAGTTCAGTACTTCACCTCAATTCCTTCCCCGGCACCCACTCCTGCTCGATCGGTTTCGCATCCCCGGTATACACGATCCTGAACGGTTGCATCACAGCCTCTCCAGGCCCCGTCTTGCTGGCGGCCTTCCAACCTTTGGATTCCAGGAAATCGACCGTCGCCCGCGTGCGCTCGGGCAGATTGTTGAAGTCCGGGTAGTACCACATGGTGAGACACGTTCGGCGCCCATCCGAGCCGTTCCGATGGGAGGCATGAAACAGGGTCGCGTACCCCACCACCAGATCACCGGCCTTCAATGGCACATCGATCTCTCCCTCCGCGCGCTGGAACTGGATGCAATTCGGATCGGTATACGTCCGCAGATCATCCGTGTGCCGCTCCGAGGCCTGGTCGTGCAAGGGGTGCCGCTTCAGATGCGACCCCGGTATCACTCTTAAACATCCATTCTCCGGAGTGGTATCCGTGAGGTAGTACATCAGGAAGACCTGGATTGGTTGCGGGGTGTAACTGACCGGATCATTCCAAAAACGGCCATCTTCGTGCCAGAACAGCGGCGGGCTGTGCGGCGGCTTGCTGATGATACGGCCGTGCCCGAATTTCGGTTCATCGAAGCCGAGTTCAGCCAGCGCCGCAAGCATCCTGGGCTGGGCGATCATCTCCGCCAGGACCGCATGTTCATAGGCCATCTCCCAGGTGATCAGCACCATGCTGCCCGTCGCGCGTTGTTGTTCGAAATGCTTGGCCTCCTGCTGGGCAAGGATGGCATCGCTAAGGTTATTCAGCTTTACGATCAAGTCAGGCTCAAGAATGTTCTCAAAAAGATAAAAACCGTCTTTTTCTAATCGTTTTCGTTTATCGATGTCGATCATGGCCTTCATTTCTGTCTTTATTCGGGACACCTGCAATATCTTCTTTTACCTTTTGTTCAATAGCCCGCTTTCGGTGGCCGAAAAGCGATCCTTACGCGGTGATGCTGGCATTTTCCGGGGCGGCTCGAAAGTGTTCAAAGTTCGGCTACATGTACAAACATTGACAAAATGTGTATAATAGACAGATGACCAGAAAGGATTAATCATGCACGTGTCGCTGACTGATAAATTGGAAATGATGGTGAAGTCCAAGGTAAAATCTGGACTTTATAGTCACTCGGTTGGCTTCTGAGGACTATGAACATATCCTTGATTATACGATGGAGCAATGGGGTGTGGAGCAGTATAGGAAGTATCTATCGATGCTCCGAGAGGCCATAGCTTTGATCGCTGTGGATCCTCAACACTTGCCATGAGTGGCGCTGAGAAATTCCTCAAAGACAAGACGATCAGATGGTATCGCTGCAAAGTCGATCCTGCGGTGATGAAGAAGCTGGTAAAGCGGAGCGACCTGCAGGGATTCCGTCAGGCCCTTGGGCACTTGGGGCTGTGTGTTATTACGGGGTCGCTGGCCTACCTGGTTTTTCTTCAGATCAACGACGGGAATTGGTTCTGGTCCGCGCCCCTCCTTCTCGTCTCATTGTTCGCTCACGGCACATTCTGTCACTTTATCGGGGGCACCGCCTGTCATGAACTCATGCACCGTACACCCTTCAAGACGAAGGCGCTGAATGAGTTCTTTTTGAGGGTATTCGCATTTTTCGGCTGGTGGGACCATGTCTGGTTTCGTCCCAGCCACATCAAACACCACCAGGTCACGGTCCATGGTGACTACGACGGCGAGGTCGTTCTCCCCGCCAAGTTTACATTCAAGGATTGGCGATTTTGGGCTCGATTGTTCGCGTGGGATCCGTTGCATACTTGGGATCTTTTGAAGCTCTATACCAAGCGCGCGACGGGACAAATGGACAACGAATGGTATGAGTTTGTCTTGCCCGAAAGTGACGCCAAGCTGCGCGGCGAGCACCGGAACTGGGCGCGATTTACCCTCCTCGGCCACACCGCCCTGGCCGCGCTCTTTATCGCCACCGGACACTGGTTTCTCATCGTCCTGGTCAACGGCAGACACTATTGCCATTGGCTGGGTTTTCTCTGCGGCCATCCGCAGCATTACGGGCTCTCTCCGAACATCGCGGATCACCGCCTCTACTGCCGGACCTACACCTGTTCGTGGCTTCCGGCCTTCCTCTACTGGAACATGCAGTACCACATCGAGCACCACATGTACCCCGCAGTCCCGTTTTTCAACCTGCCGAAACTGCGCGCCGCTATCGCGCACGACCTACCGCCGGCGCCCTACGGACTCTGGGCGACCTGGAAGGGATTGCTGGAAATCCATCGAAAACAGATCGCGGATCCCGAGTATGCGTTTGTGCCCGAACTGCCGCGACCCGTAGAAGAAGAAGACGGGGATCGCACGGAGGACGGGATCCTCGAACGCGAAGCGGCGCTTGAGATAGGGTGAGGAGTTGAATCTGGCACCACGGAATGATTCGAACGCCGGTTTTCTCCTTTTGTTTTATCGACAAGGTTCGGGACAAGGTTTGCTCCGTTAAGTTCTAAGCGGAATTACACGGCTGACATTATAGCGAACGCCGGTTTTCTCCTTTTGTTTTATCGACAAGGTTCGGGACAAGGTTTGCTCCGTTAAGTTCTAAGCGGAATTACACGGCTGACATTATTGATCGAAATCAGAAGATAATTGCGAATTCCTTTAATAACCTCGTCGCGAACCTTGGCGCGAACTTTGTCGAATTCAAATTCGGTCGAATGAATTCTTATAAGCAATGTTCAGTCACGAGAAACTGGAAGTTTATAAAGACCTATTACATTTCGTCGGATTGACGATACCTCGACTAGCATGATCCTCAATATCGCCGAAGGAAACGGGCGCTACTCGAATTTGGATGGTATGCGGTTCCTAAACATAGCCAATAGAGCGACCCGCAAACTAGCGGCTCTTATCGATGTTTGCGTAGCAAGGGGCATATGGGAAACTCGTGCGGTTGCGGAAATCAAACAGATGTTGAGAAGAGTCGATAGTATGATCGCGGCGATGCTGAAGGTTTAGTTTCGCCTAGTAAGAATCAATCGGTATATATGTTTCTCGCTTGGGTTGATTCGACAAGGTTCGCGACGAGGATACGTAGGTAGACGATTTCATCTGGAAATTCCGCGTATAAGCACCATTTGGAAACAACAACATGCCCGACAATCACGACAGCAGATCCTTGGAACAGGCGCTTCGAAGCGTCAGAGTGTTACGGGAGCGGTTGTGGAACGATCCCCACCGTCCACGCTATCACTTGCTGCCCCCGGATGGTTTTTTCAACGATGCCAACGGCACCATCTACTGGAAAGGGCGCTACCATGTCTTTTACCTGGGGAGACTGCCCAACCCGGATCCGGGAGATTCTATGGAATACGACTGGCTGCCTGTCATGGAGCATTCTTCGAGCAGCGACCTGGTACACTGGGTCTACCACCCGCCGGCGATTGTTCCGGCCTTTGACGGCACCACACCACGGGGAATCTACAGCGGTGATGCCGTCGAGGGTGCGCCCGTCCCGACGCTGATCTACCACGTCCCCGCACAGGGTACCTGCATCGCCACGAGCGAAGATGACCTGCTGATAAAGTGGACGCCCTTACGCGAAAACCCTGTCATTCCCTCGCCGGATGAGGTCCAGAAACGGCAGGTCTATTCGTCAAAGGAAACGAAGGAGACCGCCACCACGGAATACCGAGTTTTCGATCCCTGCGCATGGTATGAAGACGGCGTGTATTATGCGCTCCTCGGAAACAAGAATCTTCGACCGGGATATGCAGGCGACTGCACAAGCCTCTTTCGGTCCGCGGACCTCGTTCACTGGGACTACCTGCACCCGTTTTATCGATCGGATCGAAAGTGGACCGATGAGGATGAAGATTGCGCCTGTCCCGATTTCTTTCCCCTCGGCGATCGCCATATGCTACTCATGCACACCCACCGTCCTAACTACCAGTGTCAATACTACCTGGGTCGCTATGAAAATCATACATTTTTTCCGGAAGACCACGGAAGGATGAACTGGCCGGGTGGCCCCCTCTCCGGACCGGAAACTCTTCTCGATGATAAAGGTCGTCGGATATTCTTCGGCTGGATCCGGGAGACCGATCGATTGGCCGAAAGTCGACCTTGGGATAACTGCTTCGAAACAGGATGGGGGTCAGTGATGAGCCTTCCCCGGGAATTTTCGCTCGATGATGGCGGGAAACTGCTCATCGACCCGGTACCGGAGCTGCTGGCCCTGCGACGGAATCATCGAAGGTGGGAGAGGGTGGATCTGGATTCGGATGAAGAGAAGATCCTGTCTGGCGTATCCAGCGACTGCCTCGAGATTTCTGTCATAGTGGATCCCGGAGATGCAAAGCAGGTGGGTGTAAAGGTGCTGTGCTCACCAGACGGAGAAGAGCAGACGACGATCGCTTATCATGTGGGGGGAAAAATGATTAGAATAGAATCACATGAATCCGGTGAAGACGCCCAGGAAGCGCCGTTTGTTTTGCCGGCCGGCGAGCCGCTGGAGCTGAGAATCTTTCTCGATCGATCGGTCCTGGAGGTCTTTGCCAACCGGCGTCAGTGCGTTACGCACAGAGCTTATCCCGCGCGAGGTGACAGCCTGGGAATCCGGCTTTTCACTCGCGGAGCGCAGGCGAAATTACAGCTGGTAGATATCTGGGATATGCAGCCGGTATGCTGATAGGGGTTGATCGCGGGCCTATATTGAAATCCAGCGAAGCAAACCTTGTCGCAGAGAATACAGAAGACGAATTCGGCATCGATTCACCATGGTAGCCGCAGCCGCAAGGCCGCGGAACGAAAGGGGCGATATTCATCATCCTCTCAACCGCGTTCTTGCGACCGCGGCTACGCCTTCGGCTGATCGAACGGGATGCCGGCAGGTAGTTTGAAAACAATCGACAAGGTTCGCGAGTGAGGTTCGCGACAAGGTTACCAGGGTAGGTAGAAGTTGCTTTCGCCCTCCGGGCAATGGGCACGTAACAGCTGATCTACTCGGAATCAGCGAAGCAAACCTCGTCCCGAACCTTGTCGCGAACCTTGTCGTAAAGAATATCGAAAACAAATTCGACATCGAGTCCCCATTGTAGCCGCTGCCGCAAGGCCGCGGAACGGGAGGGGCAATACCTATCACCCACTCAACCGCGTTCTTGCGACCGCGGCTACGCCTTCGGCTGATCGAACGGGATGCCGGCAGGGACCCATCACCACTGTAACAGAACTCCCATCGCTTCGTGGAGTCGATTGTAGAGCAAGTCGTAGGCCTCCGGTGCCTGTTGGAAGGGAAAACGATGAGAAATCATGTCGGCGACACGAAATTCACCTTCGCCCAAGTAGCGAATAGCCCTATCGGAGGCATCGTGACGGGAAGTCCCGTGAGGGAATCCGCCAATCAGCCTCTTACCCTGGATGTTGGATGAGCTGAGTGGCAGAGGTCCGTCTTCGTAGAGGCCGATCACCTGGAGCAAACCACCGGGTCGGACGATTTCCTGGGCCTGTTCAAAGGCACGAGGACCCGATCGGCCGCCCACGGCATAGACCAGCGCATCTGCGCCTCTTTCCCCGGTAAGTCGACAGACAGCATCGGCCGGGTCTTCTTTCGATACATCCACGACGTCGTCGGCACCCAACTTCAGGGCGAGACGGCATCGGTCGGCTATTCCGTCGACTGCGATCACCCGGCAGCCGACATCCGCTTTCAATGCCTGCAGACAGCCACTGCCCACCAGACCCTGACCGATGATCGCGATTGTCTCGTCTGCCGTCGCTTCAAGTGCTTCCATCCACATGATCGAGCTTGTCGCCAGTGGCCAGAAGGTTGCGGATTCTGATGTAACCTCGTCGGGCAGGGCGACCACTGTCGGCGGATGGTCGGAATCGAAAATTTCGACCGCGACATACTCGGCATGTGGAGCCAGCGCGGCCACTCGCTGGCCGGGAGAGAAGCCATCGACCTTGGATCCGACTTCAACAATAGAACCCACCATCGAGTAACCCATGATCTGCGGATCGATCGCTTCTTCATGCACGTAGCGCCGCCAAATCTCGGATCCACGGCTGATCAATGAGGTTTCCGCCCGGATCAGCACTTCCGTCGCAGCGACCTCAGGGACGGCAACCTCCTCCACGACAATGTTTCCTATTCCTTTCGGCTTAGCTACTCGATACATCTCAGATCTCTTACCAATAGTCGGATCTCCAGATTAAAGTTTTTTCGGAAAATGTAACGCTCTTCTCCATCAGTTGCATTCCGGTACTCTGCAGACACTATGGTGCACGAGGGAAGATCAATCAGTTTATCGATCTCCCAGTCCACGTATATCCGCGTCTCCTTTTCGACAGGCCGGCAGTGTCACTTCAATCCCCGTTCCCTTTTTTGGTTCTCAATCCTTTCGGCGGTTCGGCAGCGTGTCTCCGACTTCTGACCTCTTCCTTCTTTTTTCTGTCCTCTGACCTCCGACTTCTGACCTCCGTCACTTGTCTTCCGACCTCAGCAACCTACTAAATATCCACCGGGAATCCGGGTGCCTTCGTAGGTTGCTTCCGGATCCTGTTCCCTGATCACTGAAGGAACCTCTTCCTCCCAGTAATCCGGCACGCCCTCAGGCCGATTGTGCCAAAGCAAAATCAGATTTCGGCGCTCGCCCGTCTGATTCTTGTAGGCCGCGTGCAAGACGCGCGCATCCGCAATAACCAGGTCCCCGGGATTTGAGAATACGTTTACTTGGTCAGGATGATCGCTGAACATAATGGGATGTTTTTCATCGATAAACCGGGCGCCCTGTTCATGGGCCGTAACCATTCTGTCATGTAGCGGAATCCGTTTCAGATGGGTGCCTGGAATAACCCTTAAACATCCGTTCTCAATTCCAGTTTCTTCGAGGTAGTAGGACAGAAATATCGTCTGCGGCCATGGGGTACAACTGAGCGGGTCGTTCCATCGCATCCAGTCCTGATGCCAGTAAAGAGCGGGTGCATTCGGCTCTTTAGTCAGGATGATCACCCCGCCACCGCGTTTGAAATCGCCAAAGCCAAGCTCCTCCAGAGCCTGTCGCGCAGGCTGGCACCCCGACAACCGCCGCATGAATGAGTTCTCCTCAAATTTGATGCTGAGGTGCGTCCCTTGATATTTGGTGTCCGGATGGTGTTCCATCGTATCGTTTAACCGGTCTGTTTCGCACCGAAGTTCCTCCAGGAAGTCTTCGCTCAAAATATCCGGAATTACACAATATCCGTCGCGCAACATCTGTGCTCGTGTTGTTCGTGCCGTTTCTGGTGTCATTTTATTTCCCCAACTGAATTATCGAATCGGATGCTGATAGGGAGCATGGTTTCGACTGCTATCGGCGCAACTCCAAACTATGAACCTCATCAGTCGCATACCGCGTCGTATACTTCGACTTCAGATCACGACTAAGATTCGCGACAGAAGAGATTGATCAGATTTCCCATCTTCCATCGTGATTCCCAATCGTGATCTCCTGTCGATCTTCCTCCCTTCGACTTTAGATAACGATTATGATTCACGAAAAGAGAGACTGATCAGGGTGCCCCCCTCTCCCATCGTGATTCTTAATCGTAATCTCCTGTCGATCTTCTCTTCTTTCGACTTTAGATAACCTGATACGAGATTGTGAGTCACGACAGAAGATCCATGGGCTCTTCTTATCTCCCCTGTCTCCGGATCCTCGTGTCTCCGTGTCTCTTCGATCCCCTCTTCCCAGGTGTCGGGTTTCGGATGTCAAATAGCTGGACAAGAGAAGGGAGGAGAATCCTTCATTCTGTTTCTGTCAGGTCGCCCGACACATACCGGTGTAGTACGCTCGAAATCAACGTCTGGTAGGGCATGCCATACCTATTTGCCCTACGCTTCAAAGCGGTTAGATCCCTTGAGGATATTCTAATGTTTATCCGCTTATCCTTGGCAATTGTCTCACGGGCAGCACGACTCAGCTCCGCAAGCAATTCCTTACTCGGTGGACGTGCCCTTTCCAGAATCTCATCCTCGCGAGAAACCAACTCTTTTTCATATTCATCAAGTTTCATCACTTTTACCTCCTAAAAACTTCTTTGTCGCTTTCCGGCTCGGAATGATCGTCTTCAGAAACTTTCCTTCCTCCGATTCCACGAATGGAACCATATAAACATAGTCTTCGATTCGGACGTAAATGATCTTCTGCTCAGGAAACTTCTCTTTGTTGGGGTGTTCGCTGACTGCCAGCACATCACCCTGCTCAATGTGAAAGATAATTTCCTGAAAACCGATTCCCCTTTCCTGCCGAAGTTGAGCATTTTTTTCGTCCGCCCAATCAAACATGCCTATAAGATCGGCATTGTGTGCCTTTTGTCAACAAATGCTTTATTGAACGAACGCACTGCGCCTCACTCCTGCCGGAGAGATTTCGATCCCGCTCAGCGGGACTGACTCAGCAGAATCAAAATGGAAAGCGCCCCGCTGGGGGGGGGGGGGGGGGGGGGGGACGAAGGGCATGGACATTCAAGTTTCGGGTCAACAAACTGGTGTTTGTAAGTCTGCCTGAAAAAGAGATCATGCCCACCCTCTATTACATTGCCGATCCGATGTGTTCCTGGTGTTGGGGATTTGCGCCGGTGCTGGAGGAGGTAGCGGGAGAACTGCCCCAAAATGTGAATCTCAGATACGTCATGGGCGGTCTCGCGCGGGATTCTGATGAACCGATGCCTGAGGAAGTTCGGAGTTATGTGCGAAACGCCTGGCGGGAGGTGTCTGCCACTACCGGCGCACGCTTCAACTGGGAGTTTTGGGAGAAGTGTCAACCCCGCCGGTCTACCTATCCGGCTTGCCGCGCGGCTCTCGCGGGTGGATTGCAGGGAGTTCTTCCGGAGATGTTTGCGGCACTGCAGCGCGCCTATTACATGGAGGCGAGAAACCCGCCCGATGCGGGCACCCACTTTGCCCTGTCCGGCGAGCTTGGACTCGACCCAGACCGGTTCGCGGGGGATCTGGTGTCACCGCGTGTGGAGGAGCTGCTGCAAAAGGACTTTGCCCGGCGCCGTGAGCTCGGAGTGCGCGAATTCCCCAGTTTGATACTCGAGTCAAATGGAGGAACTCACTCGATCGTACGCGGTTGGGCCACCTTGGATACCGTCCGTGAACGGCTGGGACCGCTACTGGCGCTTTCGTGATGAAATTGGCAGTTATATCGCTACTTAATCGCCTCCCGGTGCCCTACCCCGCTCTGCCTCGCCGAAGTCCCGCTCGTCGGGACGAAGGCGGGAGCTTGCCGAATGGATTATGATTCACAACGGAAGATTGATCAGATTTCCCATCTTCCATCGAGATTCTCAATCGTGATCTCCCGTCGATCTTCTATTAGCACCAACAAAAGTTCATGCTGTTTCACGGTTGCCATGAATATCAACAAAGTCTTTCCAGCCACGAACTTTACCTCTGGACCTGTTCTGTTTTTCTTCCCCACCGTATACCAGGTACCGATTTCTCGGCGGACATTCATGATCCAGCGATCCATAATAGTCGAGTGAGTTGAAAAAATCCCCCGAAATGGTTCGTCCGGACTTTATCTCGATAATTATTCGAGACTGTCCCTCATCCAAAAGAAGATCGACCTCCCTCCCCAGCTTGTCCCGCCAGAAGTAGAGATTTCCGTCCAAGCCCTGATTGTATCTTTGTTTTAGAAATTCGCCAATGATGAAGTTTTCAAAGATACCACCTTTAAGATAGTGGTAGGAAATGGAATCAGGCCTTTCAATACTCAATAGAAAGCAAAGCAATCCAGTATCGCAAAAATAGATCTTCGGAGATTTGACGATCTGTTTGCCGAAATTTTCGTAGAAGGGCCTCAGCAAATATACGATGTTGCTCGTCTCTAATACTGTCAGCCATGACTTTACTGTATTATGGGTTATCCCTAGATCATTTCCCAAAGAGGAGTAGTTCATCAGCTGACCGGTCCGTCCCGCGCACATCATTAGGAAATTCCTAAAGAGGGTAAGGTCGCCGATGTTCTTCAGCTGCCTCACATCCCGTTCAAGATAGGTCTTTACATAATTCTGATAGTACCGTTTCGGGTCCATGGATTCCGATTACAGCCGTGGAAAAAATCCCCTGAACAGCACTTCATTAAGCTGTGGAATGTTATCTTCCTCTTTGAACAATTCCGCCATTGAAAGAGGCATGAGGGTAAAAAGGCTGATTCTGCCGGCGAGGGATTGAGAGATCTGTTCCATCATCAGGAAATTTTCGGAACCGGTCAGAATAAACTGTCCGGGGACTTTTTCCTCATCCGAAATCGTCTGAATATAAGATAGCAGATCCGGCACACGCTGAAACTCATCGATAATGAGTCCCCTGCTCCGATCCGACAGAAAGCTCTTGGGATCCTCCACTGCAAATGCCCGCTGTTCCGGGTCTTCGAGATTGAGATAGCGTTTGTCTGGAAAGAGGGCCTTTGCCAATGTCGTTTTCCCCGATTGGCGGGGACCTATCAATCCGATAACCCTATATTGCCTACTGTCTTTGGTAATTATGTCAGATACTTCTCGCGGGAGCATGAGGTTTTCTTACGAAACAACTGGATATATTGTCAATTCACATTATAATTTATCCAATTATCCTTCTACAGGACAAACCTAGACCCCATTCGAAAAGCCTTTCGAGCGGACGGTTTCAGGTTTTCCGCCACAGGCGGACCAGCCTATGGCTGGCAGGCGTCGGGTTTCAGGCTGCCGACGCTGCCGATGAGCAGGTATTGAGCGGCCATCGGCGTGGCTTGCTGCACAATACGCATATTTGCCGCTGTTTGGAGGCATACTCATCCCGTGGTGCTTTTTTCTCCGAGCTGCAAAGCGGTCAGATTCAGGCCGCCTGTTCCAGTTCCTCCCGTCGTCGTTTCTTCATCAGTATGATGCGGCAGAAGTTGTAGGCCAGAACCTTCTCGAGCAGTTCATCGCCTACCGCATCGATGCCGCGGCGGCCGAGTTCGCCAAAGGCAAATCCATCTTTAATCGTGAACATCAGCGACTCCACTGCGGAGCGATCGCGGCGTGCCTCGCGATACGCCTCGCTCTCCCAGTCCTCGGGGGTGGTCAACTTCTTGCCCTTCGCCCCACTGATACTGATCTGCTTTACCCCCATGCTCAGCACCTCCTTGCGTCCCTTCGCCGAAGCATATCCGTCATCGGTGCTGACCAGTTCAGCAATGACACCGGTGCGCTTGATCGAATCGCCGATGGCCGGCGCCAGCTCAATGGAGTCTGCCGCGTTGCCTTGCGGTACGATCAGGCTGGTGACAAAACCGTTTTCGCTGCGAACCAGTTGTGGCTTGTACCCGATCACTGGATTGCGGCTGCCCTTCTTGATGTAGGCCGCCGATCCGTCCGAGAGGCTCAGGACCTTCTGTGTGGACGGTAGCTTCTTTTCGTGAAACACCCGATCATGAGCATACTCAACAACCCGCTTGGCGTCGGCAATATCGCCCCTGATCTGGCTCAATGCCCGCTCCAGAAGCTCCCGGCGAGTGGGAGGCAGTGAATCCATCGACAGGCCCTCTTCAAGATGGCTCAGTTCCCCCGTTAGTGAGTCGGCCGCCTTGCGGCCCCGCTTGAGCAACCGCCGGTAGTGTTTCTTCAGCTTGCCCTTCGACTTCGGTTTGCCCGCGGCCAGACAAATCTGAAACTCCAGCTTGTCCATTTCCTCCAGCCAACGCCCAACCCATCCCTTGCGAAAATCCTCCAGCCCGAAGACATGCAACTTCTGACCCAAACGATTGGCCCGCATCAAAAGACCGCTCAGAATCTTCCCATCGGTGGGCCAGCAGCTGTTTGCTTTCACCGAGGTGCTGTCGATCGTCAGCTTCCCGAAATCGTCCCATTGCTCCTGGAGGATAAACCCAATCTGTTTATCAAAGATCAACTCGCGGGTCGTATGGCTGACCAGGTTCACGTTCTCCAGAATCGTCGTCACCGCCGGCATTCTCAGTCCCCCGCTCTGCAAAAATCCGTACAAGCTCATCGACTCGCGCACAAACCGCCGTGCCGGTTTCGTGGTCAACGAACCCAGAAACCCTCGAAGCATCACGAACACGTATACCGCATAAGCCGGCATCCGCGGCCGGCCTGCCCCAAGATTCAATTCAGCAGCCAGAATATTCTCCTCCTCGATGTCCAGCTCCGGCAGCTCCGCTGTGCGCCCTTCAAAGAACCTGCGATCTTCCAATCGAAGTTTCTTCTTCTCACGCGCATGGGCGTCCAGATCCTTCTCGATCGCCTCGATGATTTGCGCCGCGAACCCGGCCAATTCTTCAACTTCATCCAGAAAATCACGGAAATCCGTGTCTGGAACCGGCAGAATGAGGTTGCTAAGGGGCGTCTTATCGCTTTTGTTCTCCTCTGTCGCACATGTTGGCATGTTTAACTCCTTTCTTAATCTTAGGTTGTTAAACACTAGCATGTTGCGACACTTTTTATCAAGCCAAAAAATGATTTTTCTCAAGTTTTTCTTGCGCCTTTTGCGCCTCTTTGCGGCCAATCAGTAGCTTTTCGGATAAGGTCTAGTCAGCACTGAGTTCTTCGACGACGATGTGGGCAGTTTCTTTTTGATTATGCATGGCGTCGAAGGTGAAGGTGGAGCCGTCCAAAATGGGCATCTTTCGCAAGAGAGTCTGGGCGGCGGTGATCTCGTTGGATTTATCGGCGGTAGCGACTTGGGCTAAGGTTTGAGCGCTTTGGTGATCGACTGCGGCCACCAGGTGCAGAGCCTTTGATTCTTCGGTGTTTGTGCCTTTGAGGGTCTTGCCGTCGACGGCAATATCGCGGGGCAAACAGCCGTCTTGTAAGCAGATGAATTCGGTGAGGGTTTTATCGAAGAGCTCGGCCTTTACGTTTTGCAAGACCCGATAGAAGACATCATAGCAAGGGGCCTTATAGCGGCCTGTTTTGGGGTTTTTCCAGGAGCGTAAGGCGCGCAATTGGGCTTGATTGAGATGATGGGCCAGGCGCACGATGCCCTTGAGGGTCTGTTTGCCGCACATCGTGCCGAGCACAATCATGCTCAGGACCGTGGCGAGCCGATATCTAAGGCCCGCTTTACGACGGAAGTCTTCTATCTGATTGAAGCGTTCCCACAGGCTGCTCATCTGTTCCACTTTGAGGCAGACCGCATGGGAGTTATCGGTTTCATTGAGCGCCTGGCTCTGTGCCGCGGGCAATGGCCCTGAAGCGCGCAAAAGCTCAAGGGCATTAGCCTTGAGGGGTTTGACCCAGATCTGCTTGGGACGCTCATGGCGTTGATAGAAATCTTCGCGTTGGCGGCCATATCCCGCGCTCAAGCCCAAGGGCGTCCACCCGCTCGCTTCGTAGCAAGTGCCCCGGTGAATCTGTGGGTCCACGAACGTTTCCGCTACTAAGGGACGATAGCCAAAAGCCTCCTGCCAGTGATCGGCTAAGACTCTCAGGCACATACCCAACGTCTTGGAGGCCAAATTTGCAAGATCCACCCAGGGCAAAATCAGAAAACGCCGGTTCTGTACTACCAGTTTCAATCGTGCATGCCGTTGCGCCCCGTCCCACCCGATCCATTCGTCTCGATCCTTCAGCCGGTAGGATGCGGCCCCCCACAAGAGCAGGCCCATCCATTGCCCGTCGATCTGCGCCACATAGCGCAGGGTCTCTCCTGCGCTGCCCGCACTGTGTAAATAATGATGTTGTTTCAATAGATCATTGAATCGCTCCTGCTCTTCGGGCAGGACCAGACGCAGAGTTAAACGATCTATCGAAGGATTCAGTTGGTAAGATTTTTTGTCTTTCATCCCATCTTAACATGACTGATTCCCTCGGGTTTGTTTAGCTCTTTTTTTATCTTCTTGCTTATCAGCTAGTTGCTTCCTGGAATCCTTTTACCCTGGGGCTAAATTACAACAAATCGATTTGCGCTTGCCTAGCCCACTTTTCTCACCATAGTCCTCGAAGCTTCTCAAAACCGGGGAGGTTCGGGAAACACCGAGCGGTTAGCTGGCATCGACAGGCGGAGGAGCGACTTTAGCAGCTCATCGTTCGACGATGTGCTGATTTACTGAGAAATTGAAGATGTAAAAACTATTGAGAGATGGCAGAACAGACAGGGAATATCAGACATAAGGCTCTTCTCAAATGGGTTCAGGAGCTTCGAGAACTGTGCAAACCCGAAAAAGTACATTGGTGTGATGGGTCGCAGGAGGAGTATGATGAGCTCTGCCGGTCCATGGAGGAAAGCGGGACATTTATAAGGCTAAACCCGGAAAAGCGCCCTAATAGCTTTCTTTGCCGTTCCGATCCGAGAGACGTCGCACGTGTAGAAGACAGGACTTTCATATGCAGCGTCAGAGAAGAGGATGCTGGACCGACCAACAATTGGTTGGATCCTGTAGAGATGAAAGAGACGCTCAACCGTCTTTTCGACGGTTGTATGCGTGGCCGCACCATGTATGTCGTTCCTTTCAGCATGGGTCCGATTGGATCCTCAATTTCGCAGATCGGTGTCGAGGTCTCGGATTCACCCTATGTTGTGGTAAGTATGCGTATCATGACCCGTATCGGCTGCAAGGTGCTGGACGCACTTGGGGAGGATGGTTTCTTTGTCCCCTGCCTGCACTCAGTGGGTGCGCCGCTTGAAATTGGCCGGGAAAATGTGAAATGGCCTTGTGATCCTGACAATCGATACATCGTTCATTTTCCGGAGGAACGTTCGATTTTTTCCTACGGGAGCGGATATGGAGGAAACGCACTGTTGGGTAAGAAGTGCCTCGCTCTTCGCATCGCTTCCTGCATGGCGCGCGATGAAGGGTGGCTCGCGGAACATATGCTTATCCTCGGAGTAGAGTCGCCTGATGGAGAAAAATCATACGTCGCGGCCGCTTTCCCCAGCGCCTGTGGGAAGACGAATTTTGCCATGCTCATTCCGCCCGAGGAGATCGATGGCTGGAGTATATCCACTATTGGCGATGACATCGCCTGGATAAAGCCCGGGAGTGACGGTCTACCTTATGCCATCAATCCCGAGGCCGGTTTTTTCGGTGTGGCACCGGGCACATCATACCGGACAAACCCGAACGCGATGGAATCATTGCGAAGTAATTCGATATTTACGAACGTTGCGATGACCGATGATGGCGATGTCTGGTGGGAGGAGATGACTGAGGAACCTCCCGAGCATCTCATCGATTGGAAGGGGGGAGAGTGGACTCCGGATTGCGATTACCCTGCCGCTCATCCGAACTCTCGTTTCACGGCGCCGGCGGCTCAATGTCCAACTATCGATCCGGCATGGGAGGACCCCAATGGGGTGCCGATAAGGGCGTTTATTTTTGGTGGTCGCCGAATGAATGACATACCTCTCGTTTTTCAGTCCTTCAACTGGACTCATGGAGTATATGTTGGCGCTACAATGGGTTCGGAAATGACGGCGGCGGCCGAGGGAAAGGTCGGTTCCCTGCGCCACGATCCAATGGCCATGCTTCCTTTCTGCGGCTATAATGTTGGTGACTATTTCCGGCATTGGCTAAAGATGGGACGCTCCTTTGAAGAGCTCCCGATGATTTTCCACGTAAACTGGTTTCGGAAAGACAGAAACGGGGACTTCCTTTGGCCCGGGTATGGAGAAAATATGCGTGTTCTCATGTGGATCGTAGAACGCACAAAGGGAAAAGTGCATGCTCACGAATCAGCCCTCGGATGGTTGCCCCGCTACGAAGATATCGATTGGAGAGGACTTCAGTATACCGGGGAAAAGTGGGATGAACTGATGGGTTTCAATCCAGATGCCATCAGATCGCTCGCCGATCAACACGAGACGCTCTTCGGCAAACTATCCGACCGCTTGCCTGAAGAGCTGACATTGGAGAGAGACCTGATGGCTTCGCGGCTGTAGAATTGACCGGGATACCTTTTTAAACCGAGAGGCCTGGATAGTGTCAGACTCTTTCATATTTTCCTCAGAATCGGTGAGTGAGGGTCACCCCGATAAAGTTGCGGACTATATCTCTGATAGTATTCTCGACGCCTGCCTCACTAATGACCGAAAGAGTAGAGTGGCGTGCGAGACGCTTGTTAAGAGCAATTGCGTCATCCTGGCGGGTGAGATTTCGACGAAGGCCGAGATCGCTTATGACCAGATTGTTCGCCGGGCGATACGCGATATTGGATATACCTACGACGCTGACGTTTTCCATGCCGATAGGGTATTTATAACGAACCTGCTGACACAGCAATCACCTGACATTGCACAAGGAGTCGCTGCCAAGCGAGTCCGTGGGAGAAAGAGCGCTGAGCAAGGTGCGGGAGACCAGGGTCTGATGTTCGGTTTTGCATGCAAGGATACTCCTGAGATGATGCCGGCACCCATCACTTTTGCCCATCGCTTATGCCGCGGTTTATCTCGTATCCGCAGAAGCGGAAAAGTGGGGTGGTTGCGTCCCGACTGCAAGTCTCAGGTTGCCGTAAAGTATGAGAACGGTAAGCCCACAGCGATTACTTCGGTAGTGGTTTCCACACAGCACACATCGGAAATTAATCACGAGGAGATAGAGAATTTCTGCATTGAGAATCTCGTTCATAAGGTCCTGCCGAAAAGGCTGCTGAATAGTAAGACTGAGTATTTTATTAATCCTACGGGTAAATTTGTCACGGGAGGTCCTCAGGCGGATGGCGGACTGACGGGTCGAAAGATCATCGTTGATACCTATGGCGGCTGGAGTCGTCATGGTGGGGGTGCTTTCAGTGGGAAAGACCCATCCAAAGTCGACCGGTCAGCGGCCTATATGTGCCGTTGGGTGGCGAAATGTATTGTTTCGGCCGGATTGGCCGACTCGGTCGAGATTCAGGTTGCCTACGCCATCGGTCACCCCAATCCAACCAGTATCCATATTGAAACTTTTGGAACGGGAAGGCACTCTGATGCGGCGATTGTCAAGGCAGTCCGATCCGTGTTCAGCTTCAAACCGGCCGATATCATTACCCAGTTGGATTTGCTGCGGCCAATTTACCGCAAAACGACGCACTACGGACATTTTGCCAAGAAGGGCTTGCCCTGGGAGGATACGACTAAGGCAAAAATTCTACTTAAGGCGATAAAGTAACTGGCGCGAATAAATCATGAGCACTGAGACCGAAATCGGACAGGACTATAAGGTAAAAGACATCAATCTGGCGGATTGGGGCCGAAAGGAAATAGGCATCGCCGAAAAGGAGATGCCCGGTTTGATGGCGGTAAGAGGGAAATACGCTGCCAGGAACCCGCTTGCCGGGGTTAGGATTACCGGCTCGCTCCACATGACGATCCAGACGGCGGTTTTAATCGAAACCCTCAAGGAGATCGGCGCAGACCTGCGTTGGGCAAGCTGCAACATCTTTTCCACTCAGGACCATGCCGCCGCCGCTATCGCGATAGGGGACACACCCGTTTTCGCCTGGAAAGGGGAGAGCCTGGAGGAATATTGGTGGTGCACCTACCAGGCGCTCACCTGGCCGGACGGCAAAGGGCCGAATCTGATCATCGATGACGGAGGAGACGCAACACTGCTCATTCACAAGGGCTTTGAGTATGAAGAGGGAAGCAAATGGGTTGATCAACCGTTCGAGAGTGATGAAGAGCAAATGATTAAGGATCTTCTGAAAAAGGTGAATTCGGAGGATCCCATCCATTGGCATGAAGTTGTTAAAGAGTGGAGAGGAGTTTCTGAAGAGACCACGACAGGTGTCCATCGCCTTTATCAGAGACAGGAAGAGGGCTCTCTTTTGGTGCCTGCAATCAATGTAAACGATTCCGTGACAAAATCGAAGTTCGATAACCTTTACGGGTGCCGCGAGTCGCTTATCGATGGAATAAAGCGCGCGACCGACGTAATGATCGCGGGTAAGGTAGCGGTGGTCTGCGGTTACGGCGATGTCGGTAAGGGTTGCGCTCAAGCGCTGCGTTCGCAGGGCGCGAACGTCGTCGTGACTGAGGTCGACCCGATTTGTGCCCTTCAGGGAGCCATGGAGGGCTATAAGGTGGCGACTGTGGAGGACACGCTGGGCTGGGCGGACATCTACGTTACCACAACCGGCAATCGCGACATAATTACGATCGAGCATATGTCCAAAATGAGGGACCAGGCCATCGTCTGTAATATCGGCCATTTCGACAATGAGGTGCAAGTGAGCGCCCTCTCCATGTATCCAGGAATAATTGTAGAAAACATAAAACCCCAGGTAGACCGCTACCGGTTTCCGGAAGGTCACGAGATATTTCTGCTTGCCGAAGGCAGGTTGGTTAACCTGGGTTGCGCCACGGGCCACCCTTCATTTGTCATGTCGAATTCTTTTACCAATCAGGTATTAGCTCAAGTCGAGCTCTGGGAGAATCTGGAGAAATATTCACCGGGCGTTTACATATTGCCCAAAGACCTCGATGAGGAAGTGGCACGGCTTCATCTGGAGAAAATCGGGGCCAGGCTTACCAAACTGACTTCGGATCAAGCCGACTATATCGGAGTTCCGGTGGGAGGGCCCTATAAGCCGGCTCACTATAAATACTGAGCGATTAGCCCGCTTTTCTCACAAAACTTCGAGGAGGGTATTGCGGCAAGTTGCTCTTCCCAACGACTAGCCACTTCTCGGCTACGAAAAGCGGGCTATCAAACAAAAGGGCACGGAAGATATTGAAGGAGTCCAGGTAGTTCAATATGCATCTTAAGGCATAGAACCGAGGAGGTGGATCGGCGGAACACAGTTTCATAGAGAATCGACAGATATATCTTCGAAAATGTTGTATAACATTCTTGCATTCAATATCTTCCGTGCCCTTTTGCAATTTAACCCGGAGATCTTGTGAGATTTCCGGGTTAGAAGATTTTTTCCAGCTGAAGAGTCAGCCCCGGCAAAAGCGGGGAAGTCAAAATCTCCGATTTCTGAAGGGTTTTCAGAGGGATTGCTGGCTTATTGAGGAGATCATAAAGATCGATTGATTTTGACTCAGGATCGACTAACCATAGCTCCCTGACTCCGGATTGGGCGTAAAGTTTACGCTTAGAAGTTCGATCCAGATGAGCATTCGCGGGAGAAAGAATTTCAATCAATAGATCAGGAGTTCCCACAATCCGTTGACCGATTTCCACGTTTGAATTTTCGGCATGAACAAAGATGAGATCCGGTTGGACAACATCGTAATCTGAAAGCTCTACATCAAGCGGAGGAATCATCACTTCCCCAAGCTCCATCTCCTCCACGAAGCGATCGATAGATAGAATTAGTCACTACTGTCCGGTTGTTTTTCTAGGAACGCAGGTTAATCGATTGATAACCAACATTTTACATATGATTTCTGCTGTTTTCGACTTGAAATTGCAAAAAGCCTTGTGGACTCTCAAAAATTTCGAGGGTCCAAATCATGTATACAGGTCGATTCGTTTTTTCTCAAATCATAGATTATCTTCCGCGCCATCAGTTCCATCGTTGCGTCCAACGCTACGGAGGCGACTACAAAGTTCAAAAGTTCAGTTGCTTCGAACAATTTCTCTGCATGGGTTTTGCCGAGTTGACCTACCGGGAGAGTCTGCGCGACATCGAAACCTGCCTGCGGGCAGTACAACCAAAACTATACCACGCAGGGATTCGAAGCGGAGTATCCAAAAGCACGCTCGCCGATGCCAACGAGAAACGAGACTGGCGCATCTACGCCGACTTTGCACAGGTCCTCATCGCAATGGCTCGTCCTTTGTATTCAAACGAGGATCTGGGCATCGACCTGGACAATACGCTCTACGCTCTGGACTCCACCACGATCGATCTATGTCTATCACTCTTCCCGTGGGCACGTTTCCGCAAGCACAAGGGGGCGGTGAAGGTCCATACGCTTCTCGATCTCAGAGGCTCTATCCCTTATTTTATCGAGATTACCGATGGAAAAGTTCACGACGTAAACATTCTGGATCTCATCATCCCCGAGGCCATTCTGGATCTCATCATCCCCGAGGCCGGTGCTTACTATGTAATGGACCGAGCCTATCTGCATTACGAGCGCCTCTATCGGATCGCACAATGCGGTTCTTTCTTCGTCACACGCGCCCGCCGCGGCTTTCAGTTTCGCCGCCTCTACTCTCAAAAGGTCGACAAATCAACCGGTCTGCGTTCGGACCAGACCGTTGCCCTGGTCAGCTTCTATCCTGCCAAGGCCTACCCCGAAAGACTCCGGCGTATCACTTACCTCGACCCCGACAGTTCCGAGCGCTTCGTGTTTCTCACCAACCAGTTTGCCCTCCCAGCCATAATCATCACCCAGATTTACCGTTTACGCTGGCAGATCGAATTGTTCTTCAAATGGATCAAACAGCACTTGCGCATCAAGAGCTTTTTCGGCACCTCCGAGAATGCTGTGAAGACTCAAATCTGGATTGCCGTCAGCGTCTATGTGCTCATCGCCATCATCCGCAAACGCCTTCGCCTGGAGATCAGTTTGCACAAAATCCTACAGATTCTCAGCTTCACCCTATTTGAGAAAACTCCTATGACTGAACTACTTACAGAAACCGATTACACTTTCAATGAACACCGCATTCCTAAACAGTTGGAGTTGTTTGACTTATAACCGGACAGTACTGAGAATTAGTCTCTTGAGAATTCGTTGATGGTAGGCTGAGGGTGATGGAGACATAATGAGCTGGCCGGTTATTAGCTGGTGATAGGGAGGACCGTCGGAATACTCGTAGTATTCCTGAGCGGTTATCATGATATCTTTTGTCACGGTCATTATTGACGAATGTCTTTCTTAATCTATTTAGAGTCAAGGCGTTATGTTCGTTGATGAAGTGAGAGTCGTTCTCAATGCCGGGGATGGAGGCGATGGCTGTAGCAGCTTTCGCCGCGAGAGATTCAGGCCAAAAGGTGGTCCCGATGGAGGAGATGGTGGTAAAGGGGGAGATATCATCTTAGTCGGTGATGAGAATGTGGGCGATTTGACCGATTACAAATTCAATCCCCATGCCCGCGCCAAAAATGGGGAAAAAGGTCGCGGCAAGGATCAAAATGGGCGCGGTGGGGAAAATTGCACCCTCAGACTTCCACTCGGAACGGAAGTTATCAGCGAGGATACGAGAGAAAAGGCCGTGGATCTGATTGCGGATGAACAGCGCTTCCTTCTCCTGGAAGGCGGAAAGGGAGGACTGGGTAATCTGAATTTCAAATCATCCGTCAACAGGAGCCCGAGAAAGTCCACTCCGGGTCAACCCGGTATGGAAGGATGTTTCACTCTCATTTTGAAAACCATCGCAGACATCGGGCTGGTAGGATTTCCGAATGCGGGAAAATCCTCTTTAACCGGCCTTCTTACTCAGGCCCATCCAAAAATTGCCCCATATCCATTTACGACGCTTGGACCGCAAGTCGGGGTTATCGACTATCCGGAACATTTCGACCGTATTACTCTCGCTGATATTCCCGGGTTGATCTCGGGTGCACATGCTAACAGGGGGCTTGGACATCGCTTTCTGCGACATATTGAACGGTGTCACCTCCTACTCTTTGTCGTCGATATGGCGGGAATCGACGGGAGAAATCCGAGAGACGATTATCATGATCTTATGAAGGAATTGGAGCTTTTTAATCCTAATCTTACTTTAAAAAAGCGAATAATCGTCGCTAATAAGATAGACGAGCCACAAGCTAATACATACTTGATTCATTTTGAGAGGGAGGTTGAGGAAGCGGTTATGCCGATATCCTGTTTAACAAGCGAAGGCATTGTTAGATTGAAGAGGACACTATTTCCCTTGATTCACGATAACGACTGAGAATGGCAGAGAATATTCTGATTCTCGATGTCGACCGGGATTTTAATGCCCTTTTGACCGACGTATTTACGCAGGCGGAATACGAGGTTACTTCCGTTCGAGACCCCTTGGAAGCGGTCGAAATATTCCAGGAGACAGATTTCGATCTGGTTGTAACGGATCACTGCATGCCGAACTTGTCAGGTAAGGAATTCGTCAAAACGGTAAAGGAGATACGGAGTAAAACGCCAGTGATTATTGTTTCGGGCTACTTGGATGACGAAACAATCAGCGAATGCATCAAAAATGGGGTGGATGGCGTTTTCTTGAAGCCTCTGAACGTCTTCTCACTACTGAAGAAGACCGGCGAACTGATTGAAAGGGCTACCTTGGATAGGGAATGCGAGGGAGAGAGCGGATCAGTTACTCTTGTCGATAAACACAATCTTCCATTTCAGTTTCATTCTTTCCCATGTCTATCCGAGGTCTCCGCGGAATTCGCAAGGAGGCTTCATGAAGTGCGAAACTTCAAGTCAAACCTGCTCCTTGTCGGCGAAGGTGGAACAGATTTTGAAGGCATCTGTAGAGATCTTTGTGATTTCGGCAAACAGACAGGCGACCGGGATAGTGACCTGTTGGTGGTGTTGACGCCCGATCGTTTGAGCGGGGAAACCCTCCTCGAAGACTTCGCGAAATGGAAGGTGGGAACCTCGACAGTCGTGACATTCGTAGTGTTGGATACTGAGAACTTGCAGGAGGATGAGAAGATTAAGATAATCGCAATTGCAAGAGGTGAGAAGCCCTTTCACGAATACCGGTTCCTGGCTCGCTTTGTCTTTTGCATCGGCGAGCATGTCGAAACACTCTACGATAATAAAATTCTTGGGGAAAGCTTCTACATTTTCTTAGGCACAACGGAGATCGCCGTGCCTCCTCTATACGCTTGCAGCGAGGATATCCCCATAATCGCCAAAAGAATCATAAATTCCGAAACGCGGCGTTTAAATTCGGGAACACCGCTCAAATTGAGCGCCGATGCGATTACCTATTTAAAGAGGAAACGGTGGAAGAGAAATCACTCGGAGTTGAAGGGGAGTATCGTGGCTGCTCTGAAACACTCTTCATCGAACGTGATAATGGAATCGGATTTGCTCTACGCAACAGAGAGTAGGTACGCGTTCCCTGCTATAAACCGTGTGTCTCTACCAACCCCTCCACAAGACCGGGGCAGCCAGCAATCAAAGGCACGCTAAACACATACTGCGGCAGAGCCGGCAACGAAAAGCGGACTACTCTGTTTCTCCCTGGGCTTCCAGCTCTTCTCCTTCCCCATCGTCTTCCAAACTACCGAAATCATCGGAGCTTAGGTCGAAATTCTGTTTCTTCAGGTAGATGAAATAGCGCAGCTGTAAGATTTCCTTTGAAATGGGAGCGACTGTTTCCTCTTGCGTCTCGCTATTCTCGCCACTGCCGTAGATACCTTGAAATATCAGTTTGCTCAGATAGGCGAAGTCGTGGCGGTGACTGGGTGCGTTCATCTCCTCCAAGACCTGAATGACGCATTCAGCGAGTTCGGCTTCCCCGAATTTCTCCGTCTCTTCGGCGTCGTTCTGCGAGGTCAGTCCAGGAAAGTCCTCACTTGAGCTGATCTCCCACACCGTGCGGTAGAATTTCTCCCGCAGTTCAGGTTCGAGCGGGTCTTGCTCGGATTGCTCATAGAATTTTGTAACGACTGGCGCGAGCAATGAAGTGAAAGCCTTACCCTCATCGTATTCATGTTCACTGAGAAATCCCGCGTAGGCCTCAGACGTGAAATTCGAGGAATCGAACATTACCGAACCCCAGGAATGTTGGGAGTAACCAATGCAATGTCAACTTTGTCGGAAGAAGAGATGATACGCTTAAGTCCCATGCAATTAAAACGAATTATGAAGGGATGCTGAACAGCAATGAACGACAGAGGAAGAATCAATGGTGGATCATTCGATGATCTCGTGTTGCCGTATCAGGTATTAGTGGAAACTGAATCTATATAAATTTTCCTGAATCTGAGGATTTTCATCTATTTGAATTTTGGCCACTCGTTCGATATCATTATTATGCACCAAAGAAGGATGCTATATTCGTCAAAGTGCAAATAGATTCGAGCAGAGAATTTCCCTATAGTTCGAGTACTTGGACGAGCAATCAACTTGAGCCAGACAGATGCCCTTAGCACGTGTCCAGACTGCGATTGTATCCAAGCTTCGAGAACTTGGGCGCCTGAGCGAGGAAGAGGCGGAAGAAATCATCAATTCGCCCGAAGAGATGTCGGGCAGCGCGATGGAAACGCTTCTGCAGGCGGATTATGATGTTTCAGAATTCCAGATTCTTGTCGCTAAGAGCAAGGCATTCAGCCTGAACCCGTTTAACGCTGGGAATTTCAAGAGCGATGAAAGGACATTTGAATACCTGGATAGGGAATTCTACAGGGAACAGAGAGTTCTCCCTGTGGGAGCAGTAGGGGATTGCATTGTGGTCGCTCTGAGCGATCCGTTCAATTTGAACGTCACTAGCAAGATCCAGGAGATCACCAGGAAACGAGTTTTTACCCTCCTGGCTCTCGAAAGAGACATTATCGCAAATCTGGAAGAGGACCAGGATACACAGCAGGAAATCGGGTTTGGAGATGTTGTTGAAGCCTTAGGTATCGAGTATGAGCTGGAAGAAGGTGAATTCGGCCAGGAGACTCTCGAAGAGGAATCCGCCCCCATCATTCAGTTGGCCAATCGAATAATTGAGGAAGCCTACTACTCGGGAGGTAGCGATATTCACATCGAGCCCTTTGAAAATCAGACCCGAGTAAGAGTGCGCATCGATGGGATTTGTCAGGAGAAACTCACTCTCCCCAACCAGATTGCATCGCCCTTGATGTCCCGAATCAAAGTGATGGCGAATCTTGATATTGCGGAAAAGCGTCTCCCTCAGGATGGGCGTATTGTATTCAAGCAGTACAATAAGAAAGGAATCGATGTCGACCTTCGCGTGTCAACTGCTCCTCTCAATCACGGAGAGGGCGCGGTGATGCGTATCCTCGATAAGCAAAAGAGCACGTTGCCGCTGGAGGCATTGGGATTCTCAGAAGCGAATCTCTCCGTATATCGCAGTCTCATCACTCGCCCTTACGGTATGATTCTACACTGCGGGCCGACCGGCTCTGGTAAGTCTATGACCCTCTATTCGGCCCTCAACGAGATTAACAAACCCGATCTCTGCATACGAACAGCGGAAGATCCCATCGAATACACGCTTCCCGGTCTTTGCCAGATGCAGATGAATCGAAAGATAGGATTGACTTTTGCGGCAGCTCTACGCGCCTACCTCCGGCAGGATCCGGATATCATTCTCGTGGGCGAAATTCGCGATCACGAGACAGCCGGCATCGCCGTTGAAGCCGCCCTCACCGGGCACATGTTGTTCAGTACCCTGCACACCAATGATGCGCCGGGCACCGTCTCGAGATTAACCGATATGGGAATTGAACCTTTTATGATTTCCGCCTCTCTCGTCTGCGTCTGTGCTCAACGGTTGCTTCGAAGAGTATGCACGACCTGTCGCCAGCACTACTCACCCGAAGGCAACGAGTTGCGAATCATCTCTCGAGCCCTCGATTGGGAGGGGCAGATATTTCGAGCCAATCCAAAGGGGTGCCCCGCTTGTGGTGAATCCGGAATGAAGGACCGTGTTGGAATTCACGAACTCATGGCAACAAGTGAAGAACTGGTTAAGGGAATAAACGATGGACTGGAGACTACGAAAATTAGAGACATCGCCATAGCGAGTGGAATGAGCACTCTCCATCAAGACAGTATAATGAAAGTGCGAGATGGAATCACCACGATGGAAGAAGCAATCGCCACCGTTCCTCCGGATCTGTGACCTATTGATAGATCCCGCCTCCCAGGAGCCTTTCGCCGTCATAGAGGGCGCACACCTGGCCAGGGGCCAGAGCGCGCTGTGGCTGATCGAAGACGATCTTAGCGCTGCCGTTTTTGAGAGGAGTATAGACTACAGTGCTGGAGGGGTCGCGATAACGGGGCTTGGCGAGAAGCCGACGGGATTCCGAAACCGCCTCATTAAGAAAATTGATGTTACGCAATAAGCAATCTCTTCGATAGAGACCCGGAGAGCTCGACCTGTCAAATGCCACCGTGAGGCGATTCCGTTCTAAGTCTTTCGCCACCACAACGTAGGCTTCGCTGTTCGTGTTGGAAGGGATTCGAATACCCTTTCGTTGTCCGAGTGTGTAGCGGTGCAAACCGCGATGATTTCCGAGTATTCTTCCGCGAATGTCCACAATTTCTCCTCTCTGATCGGGGATAAAGTTCTCGAGGAAATTCGCGATTCTGACTTTTCCTAGAAAGCAGATCCCCTGGCTGTCCTTCTTATCCGCGGTAGGAAGGCTGTTTTCGTGGGCAATCTGCCGTACCGTGCGCTTATTCAGATCTCCCAGGGGGAAGAGGGCATCTCTGAGTTGGTGTTGAGAGATTAATGACAGAAAATAAGATTGATCCTTGTTCTTGTCTGCCCCTTCCCAAAGATCACACGATTCGTCGCGATTCACAATTCTGCGGCAATAGTGCCCTGTGGCGACTCCTTCAAAACTCTCGGCCCGCGCGGCTTTCAGAAAGGAGCCGAATTTGATATCGCGATTACAGATTACATCCGGGTTGGGGGTTAAACCGTTTCGATAGCCCTCGATAAGATACTGAACTACGCTTTCGCGGTAATCTCCTATGAGGTTTATTACTTTGAACTCGATGCCGATAATTTCCGCAACAGTCCGGGCGTCTTCAATCTCGTCTTGCCATGGGCAATGTGCGAAGACGTCTTCTTCGTTTAACCATGTCTTTATATAGGCACCGACCACGGAATAGCCCTGTTCTTTAAGTAAAAGGGCAGCGACGGAACTGTCCACTCCGCCCGACATTGCAACGAGAATCCTTTTCACTTTCCTAGGAATCTGTCGCGCATTGCCCCTCGACTATGAGGCTCGCTACAGGCTTTCCGGAATTTGCGGAAACAATGCGCCATATTAGTGCGACAGTGGATTGCTGGAGATACGACCACCGACCGATTCCAAATCGCTCTGCCATGCGGCCGAGCAAGGACTCGATCGACATTTACAGAGCGAGTTGCCATAGCCCAGTCAAAATCGCTTGGTCTTATCTTGACAATGGAAATCGCTCCTACGTGTTTAGCGTGATGGTTTCTTATGCTGGCTGCCCCGGTCTTGTGCCGAGGTCGCCTACGTTTCTTGCTACACACCGAGTGCCTCTGCCGACCCCCCTTCTCACCCCAGTCCCGACGCACCGGGACTGGGGCGAGAAGGGACGGGCGGGGCGAATGGGGTGCCAATCGTGTATTGTAGCTGTATAGCGTGCGCCACCCCGGCACAAGACCGGGGCAGCCTCAAAAACGCTAAACATGAACAATCGCTGAGCGATTTCAATAGTACATAAAATTCATATGCAGTGAAGAATTCCGGCGGAAAAATCGCCTATGCACGGTGGATCGCGGAACGTTCCGGAATAGTAGAGTTGAATCGCGATTGGGAGAGGGAAGCTCCTCCACCCATCTGGCATACGCCGGGAAGGCAACACCTTGCCCGGATTGTGCGCGCCGACCCCTTCTACTATGCTGAAAGGAGCGGCTACTTTGTTGATGGCGAGAGGATCATCTTCGTGGTATTACCGAAGGCATACCCGCAAGTAGACTGGCCCCTTAGTCGCCTCTATGTGGCCGGCACTTTTAATAGTTGGGGAGCAGTTATTGAGGATAGGGAGTGGCAGCTGCGGCCGAAGGAAGTCTCCGGTAATTCCTATCTCATTCTCGGCGTTGGGCGCGGCAGGTGCCTGGCAAATTATCCTGCTGACTTTAAGTTCGTAACGCAAAACGGACAGTGGCTGGAGATTCCTCCAGAAGCGCCAAACGCGGTCTTCGATCCCCGCGGGGTGCGCAATTTCAGGATCGATCCTCATCGGACGGGTAAACATATATTCGAATTCGAATTCAAGGAGGATTGCGCGTTAGATGAAAAGATAGAGTTGCTCTGGAGCGAGCCGGACCACGAGGAACAATTGGCAATCGAACCGGGCGATATTTTTCTCACCTTGAAATCCGATCTTGCGCTTGGCGCGATGGTGGATGGTGCGGTCACCACTTTTCGGATATTTTCGCCGCGCGCACGTTGCGTTGAGGTGATCTTGTACGACAAACTTAAAGATCCGAATATCGAGAGTATCGAGCTGAAGCGGCGCGCTCAGGGCGTCTGGGAAGGAGAGTATTCAGAGGATCTTTCCGGGTGGTTCTATCGTTACAGGATAGACGGATCGAATAGACAATTCTGTGCCAATTTCGACGCTACCAGGGATATCCTCGATCCCTATGCAATGGCGGCAATGGGGCCCGAAGGTCCGGGATTAATCGTAGACAGAAGGAAAATTCCTCAAACTTCGGTACCTTTCGATCCTCCCAATTGGCACGATTTGGTGATTCTTGAGGGGCATGTCAGAGACCTTGTCTCCTTGGCTCCAATCGAGTTGGAAGATCGCGAAAGGCTCGGTTTTACGGGCCTTAGGAAGTGGGTCGAATCGGAAGGTAATTATCTCACTCGCCTCGGCGTAAACGCGATCGAACTTCAGCCCATTCACGAGTTCGACGCCGGTGGTGTTGAGGAGTATCACTGGGGGTATATGCCGGTAAACTTTTTTTCACCATGCTCCCGCTATTGTCTGAATCCCGAAGAGGGTTCGCAGATCAGAGAATTTCAGGAACTGGTGGCAGCATTCCATAGACAGGGGTTGGCCGTCATTATCGACGTTGTTTATAATCACGTCGGTCTCCCGAACCATCTTCTATTTATCGATAAGCAATACTACTTTCTTGTCGATCGGGATGGCGAGCACATCGACTGGAGTGGCTGCAGCAATTCCTTGCGTTGCGACACGCCAATGGGTCGTCGACTCATCATAGATAGCCTCACGCATTTTATCGAGGTCTTCGACGTCGATGGTTTCCGGTTCGATCTCGCCGAAATTCTCGGCATTGAGCTCCTCCTGGAGATCGAGATCCGTCTAAAGCGCATTAAGCCCTCGGTAATTCTCATCGCCGAACCATGGAGCCTTCGGGGGCATATCGGCCATAACCTGAAAACCACTGGCTACGCTTCTTGGAACGACGGTTATCGCGACTTCATGCGGGAATATCTGCTCGGAAACGGTACTTCTGAAGGTTTTCTCTACTATCTCAATGGCTCTTTGGGCTATTTGACCGCCTGGCCTACACAGACTGTAAACTACGTTGAATCGCACGATGATCACTGCTGGCTCGACCTCATCACCGAGAATGAAAACAGAGATGGTTCCGTCCCGACCGCTAACGATCGCCGCCGCACACACTTGCTTATCGCGGTCCTCATGAGTTCTTTGGGAATTCCGATGCTCTCTGCCGGTCAGGACATGCTTCGCTCAAAAAGAGGGGTAAGAAACACTTATATGAGAGGCGATCTCAACGCTATCGATTACGAGCGGGCAATAACCTATTCGAATACCCAAGAGTACTTCAGAAGTTGGATCCGATTCCGTCTCTCGGAAGAGGGTAGGGCCTTTCGCCACGAGTTGCCACCACCTCCGCATTTCCTCGAATTCATGATCGCTCCGGAGAGCACAGGTGTAGCCGTTCTCTACAACGCCCGCCGGTCCCTTGTCTGCCGCAGGCTTCTCTTCGCAGTCAACCCCCATGAGCGCGCCATTACTATTCCATTCGACGGCCAGGACATGAGCCGTTTTCTACTTCTTGCGGATCAGGCGCAATTTGATCGCGAAGGGCTCCGTGACACCGAACTCTCCTTCAATGAAGGAGTACTTCTCCTGCCTCCCCTGAGCTGTGGACTCTGGCTGGAGGAGAATCCTAAGCAGAAGGGCCGAATCACTTGAACCTCTCAACTTCGCGGCGCAACGTCGTCGTTACCAGTCCGAAGACCGCAGCGGCGACTCGCTGGGGGTGCACCTGCGCGTAGGCCAGGCCCAGAGTAGTGCCCCAAGAAAGGCCGAGGAGTGTCCAATAGTTCTTCTTGGCAGTCGGACTACCGCAGCTTATCCCGGCTGGATCTATATTGGCCGCAAAGAGGCACAAAAGACGCGAAAATTTCCCTTCAGGTATTTGCGTTTCTTGCGCTTTTTTGCGGCTTTCCCTCTTCATCTCTTCTCGATCTTCGCGTGCTTTGCGGCAAAATCTCACTTCTTCGAACGCTAGATTTAATAGCAAGGGATGAAAGCGCAGCAACAGATACAGAGCAAGGATTCCTTGGCTTCTCTACGATCATTCGTGATCTCTATCGCAACCATGGGCTACTTCGAGAGAATCCGCTGCTGTCCTTCAATCCGTTGCAATTATTCTTACTCTCTTTCCGGTAAGCGAGAACGCTACGATCTGCAATTCGTCACGTTTGATGTTTTATCCGCCAACTTTTTGCCATCTCTCTGCGTCCTTTGCGTGCTCCGCGGTTAGATCGCTGACTCTTCGAACAGGGTTTCCTTTTGTTCAATTCTTTTCTCCATGGTAGCACTTACCAATTTGGTTGCATCCCAAGCCTGAGTCAGGCCGTAGCGGATTTAAACACTTGCCAAAAGAGAGGCGGCACATTTCAGTAGTCGGATCTTTATCTGTATGAGGAGTCGGTGAGACGCCTTCGGCTCTATTCCCGTACGCGGTAGCCCTCCCGGGAGCCGCCACAAACTTCCACGAGATTGCAATCTCTGTGATTCGTTCACCGAACCAGAGAAGTAGATATGTCTGTTAAAATTGGAATAAACGGTTTCGGCAGAATCGGACGGCTGGTTTTCCGAGCCATGGTCGAGCAAAACTTACTCGGCCGGGATTTTGAGGTTGTTGCGGTCAACGATCTCGTGCCGGCTGATAATCTGGCCTACCTGCTAAAATATGATTCCATTCAGGGTCGTTTTGCCGGCGAAGTGAGGAGCAAACGTTCCGATGCATCACGAGAGGACGACGATGTCATTTCCGTGAATGGTACACAGATTCCCTGCGTCGCGATCGCAAGCGGGCCTCAGGCTCTGCCGTGGAAGAAGCTTGGAGCGGAAATTGTGATCGAGTCGACCGGTTTTTTCGCCGACGAAGTGGCAGCGCGCGGGCATATCGAGGCCGGCGCCCGAAAGGTCATCATCTCCGCGCCCGCCAAAGGAAATGTGAAGACGGTGGTGCTTGGCGTTAATGATGGGACTCTGACGGCAGGGGATGAGATCATATCCAATGCCTCCTGCACGACAAACTGCCTGGCGCCTGTCGCCAAGGTCGTGTTGGAGAACTTTGGAATTGAGGAGGGACTGATGACGACCATTCACAGCTATACGGCGAACCAAAAAACCAACGATGGCCCTTCCAGAAAGGATTGGAAAGGAGGGCGATCCGCTGCTCTTAACATAATCCCGTCTTCTACCGGTGCGGCCAAAGCGGTTGGATTGGTCATTCCCGAACTCCAGGGAAAACTTACTGGTATGGCATTTCGGGTGCCTACCGCAACCGTCTCCGTGGTCGATCTGACTGTCCGAACTTCAATGGATACTTCCTACGCGGAAATATGCGAGAAGATCAAAGAGGCATCCGAGGGATCTTTGAAGGGTATTCTTCGCTATACCGAAGATGAGGTAGTTTCGACGGATTTTATCCATGATTCGGCGTCTTCCATTTTCGATGCTGGGGCCGGCATAGAGTTAAACAGTCGCTTCTTTAAACTCGTAAGCTGGTACGACAACGAATGGGGATACTCTAACCGCTGCGTCGATCTCCTCAGAAAAGTGGCCGCGTTAACCTGAGCGGCTATAGCGACCCGAGCACGTCTTTACCCTCTCCGAGGCGTCCACCGAGGTGTTTGGCGAGGAACTGTTCCATGGCCCGGTAGAATTCCAGGCGGTTTTCTTCCAGACGGAAGCCGTGACCCTCATTCTCCTTTACCATGTAAGGTACATCGATGCCGCGACTTTGCAATGCTTCCACCATCTGATCAGACTCTGCTTTCTTTACCCTTGGGTCGTTTGAGCCTTGCGCGATAAGGAGAGGCGCCCGAATCCTTTCGACGTGGAAAACCGGGGAAGCGGCTCTCAGCAACTCCTCATCTCTCTCTGGGTGGCCCACCATTTCATAGGCCATTTCCCGCCACGACTCCCAGTAGGGTGGGAAGGAATCCAACCAGGTGAAAATGTTGGAGATGCCTACGTAGTCCACCCCGCAAACGTAAAGCTCAGGGGTAAGGGTGATAGCTGCTAGAGTGGTGTAACCTCCAAAGGAGCGCGATGTCCGAGCGGAGCGGTAACCGAGATCCAAAGGAGGACGCCATAGATTCCAACGCGTTCGGGATCGACCACACCTTCCGCTATGAGCCAGCGCACGCCGTCCGTAACATCATCCAGCATTTTCTTGCCCCATTGCTTGAAACTCGCTTCCCAAAACGTGCGGCCATATCCAGTCGACCCGCGGTAATTCATCTGTAAAACGGCGTAACCACGGTTGGCGAGAAACTGCGTCTTAGCGCTATATCTCCAGCTGTTGCGTGACCAGGGACCGCCGTGCGGGTTGATGACCACAGGCAGATTCACAGGTTTCACACCCTTTGGCAAAGTAAGATAACCGTAAATAGTGAGTTCGTCCCGGCTGAGATAGGCGATGGGATGGACTTCACCCATCTGAACGGGGTCAATCCATGGCGCGATGTCCGAGAGGAGGGTCAATTCAAATGTGGCGAGATCGAGGTGATAGTAAGAGCCGGGTGTCTTCACGCTCCTGGTTCTAACCAGATACTGATCCTCTTCCAGGTTGCGGGAGCCGATGGAGACTTCCATACCCGGGAATTTGCCCTCCAGACGCTGAAAGATGTCACGTGCATAGTTATCGAAAAATGTGTGCTCCCATTTTTCGAAGTTATAGCTCGCGCCCTCGACGACCTTGCGTTTATCGGAACGGTGGACCCGGTATACGTCGACCAACCGGTTCTCGTATACCTTCTTGATTTCCTCACCCGTCTCCGGGTCGATCACGAAGATGGCTGTTTTGTCACGGCCAAGGTTTGATGACGCGAAAAAATGGCGATTATCGTAAGTGAAGAATAGCGGTTTAACCCTCTCGCGAAAATTCGTGCGTAGAATGGGCTTGAATTCATCTTCTTCTGATTTACGCGAGAAGAGAGTCACGTTTACGCCGTCTGTGGCTGTGGCGAGGCGAATGATGCCACTGTGATCGGCGCGATAACTTACGTAGCTCCGGTTGTTTTCGACCAGAAGTTCGATGTCGCCCGTGTTCACGTTCAAGCGATAAGCATCGTGAAAGCGTTTGTCCCGGTTATTGAGAGAAATGAGGACATGCTCCGGGTTAAACCTCAAAGCCTCGATAAGGCGGGCCTGAACGTCCGCAAAAGGAGTCAGATCCTGTGCCTCGCCACCGGTGCGACTGATGCCGAAAATGCTCCAGTTCTCGTTTCCTGCCTCGTCCTTGAGATAGACGAGTCGATCGTCGCTGACCCAGAGATAGCGAGCGATGTCTCGTTCCGCCACATTCGTTACTCGTTCGCCCTCTTTCTCACCGACTTTCTGAACGTAGATATTGAGGCGCTTCTGCCAGGGCGCCAGATAGGCCACGTATTCTCCGCCAGGTGAGAGCTGGAAGCTCGTCTTCTCCGGATTGCGAAAGAAATCCTCAAGTGGAATGAGCGGCGGTAGCTCATTCGCGGAAGTTGTCCCGGGAAAGAGGAAGAGAATAGTGATAAGAAGGGACACAGAGCACCACTGAGGCGTCTCCGCAAGGCTGCGCCGTGCCAGGGAAGCACGAAGCCACCTGGCGCAGCCTACCCGCCCTGCGACTGGCTCAGGGCCCTGAGGCTCTCGAACGGGCAACCAAAGGAGCGGAGGGGGAGAAACGGAGACGGGGAGACGCGGAGAGAACATCCAACATCGAAAGTCCAACGCCCAAGATCGAAGCAGGGACCTTAGGAGTTCAATGTTCGATGTTGAATGTTCGATGTTCGGGTGGGCCGCTTCGACCGCAATACTTTGAAGTTCCTGCTTTCCTTATTCAATTCTCTTCTCCAGTTAAAGCCTTAGATTCTTGTTATTACGTTGTCTTTGAAATGACAATGTTTTGGCATCTAAAGTTCAATATTCAATTCCCCTGGTATATTGAGCAAGAACCCTCTTTAATTTCCTATTCCGCTTTAGCGTATTTTAGCCTTCGAAAGGACATTTCGGTATCGCCACTTTCGGTGTGTTTTTCAAAACTCCCAAAATAAAAACAAGAAACAACCCGTCCTTTCGAAGGCGATTGAGACTATGGGGTTTACTAATTGCTCCAATTCGTAAATTCGCTTCGGTCCCACCCAGCGGGATCACCCTATTTACGAATTGGAGTGCTGAATATCAACTTTTGTGTTAATGCCGAAGATCAAGACAGTAAGAGACGTTGAAGTGGCCGGGAAGCGAGTCCTCGTGAGGGTCGATTTTAATGTGCCGTTGGATGAAAATGGTGAGATTTCCGACGATACACGCATCCGCGCTTCGCTTCCGACTATCCGCTATCTGCTGGAACGGGACGCAAGAGTAGTCCTGGCAAGCCATTTGGGAAGGCCAAAAGGGAAGCGATTGCCGAAATTCTCCCTCGCGCCGGTGGGAGCAGCGCTTTCTCAACTCCTCGCACATCCCGTGATCTTTCTCGAAGACTGCGTGGGAAAAGTTGTTGAGGAGGCGGTCGAAAATATGGCGATCGGGTCGATTGTCCTTCTGGAAAATCTGCGCTTTCATAAGGGCGAAGAAGAAAATGATCGGGAGTTTGGCCAATCGCTGGGTAAACTTGGAGAGATTTACGTAAACGATGCCTTCGGTACTGCACATCGAGCGCACGCTTCCACAAGAGGGGTCACGGCCCACATACCAGTAAGAGTTGGAGGACTTCTCATCGAGAGGGAACTTCATTTCCTGGGGGAAAAAACCACCAACCCGCGACGTCCTTTCGTAGTAATGTTAGGGGGAGCGAAGGTAAGTGATAAAATCCTCGTGGTTGATTCCTTACTCGATAAGGCCGATACGATTTTAGTGGGTGGAGCGATGGCCTACACTTTTCTACTAGCCAGGGGACAGAGTGTGGGGAATAGCCCCGCGGAAAGTGATAAAGTCGAATTGGCCAGGGCGGTTATGGATAAAGCGCGGGAGTGTGGTGTGAAATTCCATTTGCCGATCGACTTCGTCGTCACTGATATGATCGATTTCAGGACGGGTAGGGTAGGGGAAACAGCGACTGTCATGGGTGACATTCCCGACAATTGGGAGGGCGCTGATATCGGCCCAAAGACTGTTGAACAGTACGAGAGGGAAATAGCGATCGCCAGAACGATACTTTGGAATGGGCCCATGGGAATTTTCGAACTCGACAGCTTCAGCAGGGGAACTTTCGCTCTCGCAAAGGCCGTAGCCGCGAATGCCGCGGCGCTTTCAATTATTGGGGGAGGGGATTCGGTCAAGGCGATAAGGGCGGCCGGCTACGAAGATCGCGTCACTTTTGCCAGCACCGGTGGAGGTGCCAGCCTCGAATTCCTGAAAGGCACTGAACTTCCCGGAGTGAGCGTCCTGGATACTGTGGAATAGCAGTTCAATCGGCCTCCAGGAATCGCCACGAAAGAACGCGTAAGAGGGCATATCTCAACAATACTTTCTTTCATCGAGAGAGTTCAGAAATCGTTCTCGTCCTCGTAATCGTTATCGAAGGCTCATGAGCCCGCTAAATACGCGAAAGCGGAAGATGCGATGGAAGCCTGGAAGTGATCAGAGGGAAGTGAGCTTCACTCGAATGTCGTCGTCATAATCGTCGTCGATAGTCGATTACCTACGACTGCGATGAGATGGTGAACACCGTTACGCAAATGGAATATTCAGTAGCCTCAAAAATCTCAATAAAGATATTGCACAGTCGCAACTGCTACCTAAATTGATCTTTCAATATTATGCAAAACAATCATCGAAGATGCCTGATCGCGGGGAATTGGAAGATGAACTATGCTTCTTCTGATGCCACCGAACTTGTACAGGTGATTAAGGATGAAGTGGGTCATCTTACGGACACCTCCGTGGCGGTGTGTCCACCCTATACGGCTCTGGAGTGTGTCGCGAATGTGATTGAGGATTCAAATGTGCAACTGGGGGCTCAGAATATGAATCCCGAAACCAATGGCGCCTATACCGGAGAGATATCAGCTGAAATGTTGAGAGCTCTATTCTGCAATTTCGTAATATTGGGACACAGCGAAAGACGCATCTATTTCGAGGAGAGCGACAATTTCATCAATCGGAAAGTCATTACCGCGCTACGGAGTAATCTGAAACCGATCCTTTGCGTGGGTGAAACACAGGAGGAGCGGGACCGGGGAGAGAGTCTGGATATCGTGGGTCGGCAGATCGAGGGTGGACTTGCCAATGTACCTGAGGAAAAGTTGGACCGTTTCCTCGTCGCCTACGAACCGGTTTGGGCGATCGGCACCGGTGTTACGGCTTCTCCCGATATGGCACAAGAGGTCCATCACGAAATACGAAAAATGCTGGCCGCAAAATTTAGTGATGAACTGGCTAATCGAATAAGAATTCTCTATGGCGGTTCAATGAAACCGGATAACGCTTCCGATTTACTCGATCAACCCGACATAGACGGTGGACTTGTGGGTGGCGCCTCACTGGAGGCGAAGGCCTTTATCAAGCTGGTCGAAATCGCCCACGAAAAGGTGCAAGGCTAGGAGCCTTTCGGACTTTGTGGTCGGATTACGGGCAAGTAAAAATACTCGTCCAACAGGCTCCTGGAAAAGAATCTGTCGGACCCTAACCCGAAGGTACGAGGGTGTCGCTTCACTCCATAGTGAAATCTGCGGGTTTGGGTCCGACAAATTCCTAACGGAGGATGATGAGATCCGAGCGGCGGTCGTGTACTCGATCTTCGTCCGAACCCTCCACCACGGCTTCCAGATCCCCTTTGGAGTTGGTTTCCATTTGACCATCGGATACTCCAAGCGCCATGAGATACTCCATAACGCTGTTGGCCCGACGATCACCTAAGCCTAGATTGTACTCGGTAGTTCCCCGCCAATCACAATGCCCTTCGATAAGCAGTTTTTGAAGCGGGTTTGAGACTAGCTGCTCGGCAACCTCCCTGAGTTTCTCTCGTTCACTGACTTTGATGACCGAACGATCATAATCAAAAAATACTGATGATAGAACATCGCCCTCCAGCCCTCTCCCTGCCGCAAACCCCCGATCTCTCAGCTCCGGCGCATCGTCTCCGTAGATCGCTTTCGCGCTGACCCAGTCCACTCGCTCACCCGCTTGACCGCCCAAAACGGTATCGCCCGGGTTCGGTGGGAGTGGCTTTGTCCTGCATCCGTAGGAGAGCAGAGCAATGAAGACCAAAAGGGGAAACAAACGCTTGGGCAACTTCATGCAAATCTTCGGAAAATCGCCCAAAGTCTATGACTGGCTGATATTTGGATTCGAAGCATCGATGAGACCATGTTCTATGGCATATCGGGTGAGACCGGCAACATCGTGGAGATCAAGCTTTTTCATGAGGTTGGTGCGATGGTTCTCCGCCGTTTTGACGCTGATGTTCAATTTTGCCGCCACCTCCTTGGTGCTGTAGCTCTCCGCGATTAGTTGAAGAATCTCTCTTTCCCTGGCCGTCAAGACGCCGACTGTCGGTGATCTCGCAACAGCGGGATTTGCCACCGCATCGCGGAGTAATCGGGCCACTTCCGGTCCAAAATAACTACCCCCATTGGCAACGATGTCGATACCCTTTTTTAATTCCGAAAGAGGGGCCGACTTTTCTACGAAGCCATGCGCTCCAGCTTGCAGGAGTTCGCGTACGAGGGCCGGATTCTGGTAACCGGAGAAGACGAGTACGCGGGTATTTCGTAAGTGTTTGGAGAATCGTCGGAGAACCTCGGTCCCTTTCAAGCCCGGCAGCATCACATCAAGGATCACGAAATCGGGCTTGTGCTCCATGCACAGATTGTAGGCCGTCTGGCCGTCGCCGGTTTCCGCCACCACTTCAAATCCCGGTTCGGATTTTACGAGTTGGGCCACCATCTCCCTTACGGCGGTTTGGTCCTCAACTATCAAGACCCGTTTCATAGCTGCTAATAACCTCTAAGGCGTCGTCTACCTCTAACGCCTCTCTATTCTCCTGATTCTTATCCAATCTGCAATAAAAATATCTCGGCCGAGTCCAAGTAAACCATTCGTGAATACACTGGCATAGTCCATCTGCTCTGTTCCCGCGCTGATGGGTCGACTGGGACTCGAACCCAGAACCAATGGCTTAAAAGGCCACTGCTCTACCAATTGAGCTATCGACCCGGATAATACGTATGAGCCTCGGTTATGCAAAAAGCAAGTGACAGATAGCAACCCCACATCTTCTGGCAAGAACAAACTGTAGCCATTATGGTGGTAGGGAAACCGGAACGACCCCTACAACTCGTTGATGTTCTTCAGACAGTCAACACTTCGTCGCTCCGCTTTGCGGAGGTAAACAGGTTCACCGCTGGCCGACTTAGGGCTCAATGCAGCAAACCTCGTCGCGAACCTTGTCGTAATACGCGCAAGGAGAAAAGTCGGCTTCAAACCTAGCTTCAACCGGTCAACATCCGTGGTACAGCGGAGTCCACGTAGGGTTTTTCTCTTCCCCCTTTGCGTCTTCTTGACAGGGTAGTGGTGCTGTGCTGGACGAAGACCGTTGCGTGAGAATTATTTTTTCTTCATCTTCGTTTGCTTTTGTTGAATTCTCCGTGGTCCTCTGTATTACAATCCGTCAGAATTTAGTTTTTTGAACACGTTTTGGGGCGTAAGATGTTTGTATTCAAAGCTGTGGAGTCGACAAGGTTTGGGACAAGGTTCGCGACGGGGTTACCCAAGGGAAGTAGGAGATTCCTTCTACATTCGTCCCGGCTTGCCGGGATGCATCTGCGGTTCTCTTCTTCTTTTTTGGTTGCGGCTACGCTGCGCTGGGTCCCTCTTCTGTCCTACGGTTCCAGATTTGCCTGTCCAAATTTGAACTTGCTTCAGACTGCGGCATCTAATAGCTTTGAACGGCAGCAAAGGAGTACTCCGATTCGCCGCGGCATTGTAAATTTCGACCGACGAATGGCATGCCAGGCGGAACAAACCCGCCGTTTGTGGCTCCTATAGAAAACAGTTACAAATATGGCTACTAAAGCTAAAGACATTACATTGGATAAACTCCTGGTAGATCGCTTTAAGGGCGGTGATCAATCGGCTTTCGATGAGATGGTGAGCCGCTACTGGGATCGGATATTTTCTCGCGTTTTGCAATTGCTGAAGAACCGTCAAGACGCTGAGGAAGTTACCCAGGACGCGTTTGTAAGAGCGCACAAGGGCTTAGAGAATTTTCGGGGTGATGCGTCGTTTTCAACATGGCTCTTTCAAATTGCGACCAATCTAGCGCACAATAAATACTGGTATTGGTGGAGACGCAGGCGCGATGTTTCAATTTCCTTGGAGCAGAGTATTGTGGACGATGGAGGAGCGACTCTAATCGACGTCCTTCCCGCGATGGGAGAGGACCCGCGAATGGCGACTGTTACGCACGAATTCGTAGAGAGAGTCTCCGAATCCATGGAACTGCTCAGTGAAAAGCACCGAGAGATACTCAAACTGCGAACGGTGAATCACCTCTCCTACGAAGAGATCGCTGAAAATTTGGAAATCAGCGTAGGAACGGTTAAGAGCAGAATAGCGCGGGCGCGAGAGAGTTTGCGAGGTAAGATGGGCCGAGAATTCAAATGAGGGATTCCAGGTTCAAGGAATTGGTAAATCTCTACCTCGACAGCGAGATTGAGGCAGAGGACTTGCGTTCACTCGAGCGCGAGTTGAAAATCAGTTCTTCGCGAAGGAATACATTTGCCAATTATTGCCGATTGCATCGCGCATCCTGTGAGGTCCTTAGTTCAACTTTGGCGCATACTGCTTCAAGAACCACCGGTTTGGATTCGAGGAAGTTCAGCTACGCTGCGCCGATCGGTCTGGCGGTGGCGTGCGTGACGCTCGCTTTCACGCTCGTTACCCTCTCACTCGTGAAAGATGACGGAATTGTAGAATTTGCCCAACGGCCGCTTGAATTACAGCCCACGGGAGACCTTCGGCTGCGAGATTCGGGGGCTGAGCGGGATATCAAGAGCCAGGCGCTTCTAGTAAAGAGAGTGCCCGAGTTTTCCCGGTTGTTGATAGAGCCTGAAATTGAAGATAGCCCATTTCCCGTGGAAGAGGCCCTTTTCACACGACTGAACTCCACTTTTACGGTGGAGCCAGGCATTCCGGACAATTTCGAAAGGGACTCTCTTCCCGTGTTTGAAACAGGCTTTCCCAACCTGCGTCCCAACTTTCTGGAGAATAGTTCCCGCCGCATTTACCGCTCTGAAAGGGTCGGATTTATCTTCCAGCGTTGATCACAGCCAGGTTGTAGGACTGAGCTTGTCGCAGACCGTAAGCCATGTCCACACTTAGTCCCCTACATTTCGTCCCAAACACTTAGTCCCTGCCGGCAACACCATTCGAATAAGTGGAAGGACTAAGGGTGGGCGACTAAGCGCGCCTTGCAGCGGCCCCACTAAGTGATCTTAGCATCCTGGCAATTCGACGTAGCATTTCATGTCCTTCTTCCCCTCGGAAAGGGTCAGCCCGGCTGTTAGCTGTCGCCACATCCAGAAGTGAAGCAGACTGGACTGTAGCCTTTTCCGCGATCCCAAGGAATTTGAATTGATCGGCTCCACTGAATCGACCGTTCCCTTCCGCAATGTTTAGAACGATCGAAGTAGTCGACTTGTCGAGCTTTGATCGCAGATCCGCACTGCATGAGAATTCGATCCAGGTTTCTTCTACCAAACTAATAAGATGGAGCGCCGTCTGATACACCTCCAGGTCCTCGTGACTAAACAGCCTGGCTTTTCTTGCCGGCTCGTATGGCTCACGATCCTCTTGAACCCTATTGGATGCTATCTCTCTCATGGAAATGAGAATGTTGACGATCTCGCTTAACAGGCTCTTTCCTGGGAGAACATCACTGATCGTAAACAGCTTCTTGGCGACGAATACATCCAGGCATGCGGCGCACTCAAGCGCCGATCCGTTGGCATGTCCCAAGTAGACGATCCGTTCTTTTGGTGACCACGAATTGCTGGCGTGAGCGATATTTAGGAGGATGCTTTCCGCCCCACGATCGAGGTGGTCGCAAGCGGCAACTCGTCGCGAAATTCTGTCCAACAGATTCTTTCGAATGGAGAGGAATTTCTTGCCCTTCTGATAAACCTTCAGTTTCTCATGGCCAAAAACTCAGGCATTTCACCTCTCCCATCAGATCCACACTTCGTCCCCTACACTTAGTCCCAAACACTTAGTCTCCTCACTTAGTCCTTTCCGGCAACACCATTTGAATAAGTGGAAGGACTAAAGGGAATTCGACCAAGATTGGAAGACTAAGTGTACCGTGCAACAGTATTCGAAATTGATCCACACTTAGTCCCCTACGCTTAGTCCCAAACACTTAGTCGCCCCACTTAGTCCTTGCCGGCAACACCATTCGACTAAGTGGAAGGACTAAGGGTATTCGACTAAGATTGGAAGACTAAGTGTACCGTGCAGCAGTATTCGAAATTGATCCACACTTAGTCCCCTACACTTCGTCGCCCCACTTAGTCCCACAGCCGGCAACACCATTCGACTAAGTGGAAGGACTAAGGGTGCCGTGCAGCGGACATCGAATTTATGATCATCTGTACTAGTCCTCGAACAAGTGTGATTGGAATATACCTAACGCAATAAAAAGCTCGAAACGCGCTTAGATACTGGGAAAACTGTTAATCGACCAAAAAAATCCACCCAGAAAAAAAGGACGTTTCGAGTGAAAAGAAGATACCGCAAGAACCTCCACAATAGCAAGAGAAGAATAAAGCATCGGCTTAGAAAATCGGGGCTGGCCTGAACAGGCCAAACCGATGTTCAAAGCGAGCAACATCCACTACGAGACGGCCGAACGAGGCAAAGGGGTGAGTTGTGGAGGGATAGGAGCGATTCACCTGATGGTGAAGAGACTGGGGTTGGTGGAAGAGCTCGACCAGAGCGTGCAGTTGCTCAAGCGCCACCTGCCGTATCATGAGAGTGATCATGTGCTCAACATAGCCTACAACGCATTATTGGGAGGGATCCGGCTCGAAGACATCGAATTGCGCCGCAAGGACGAGGTTTTTCTGAATGCCTTAGGAGCGCAGAGGATACCGGATCCGACGACCAGTGGAGACTTCACCCGACGCTTTGATGAAGGCGCGATCGAAAAATTGATGGAAGGGATCAACCGGATACGGCAAGGGGTGTGGAACAAGCAGGCAAAAGGATTCATGGAGGAGGCGTTCATCGATGTGGACGGGACGATAGCGCAGACGAGAGGGAAGTGCAAAGGGGGTATGGGAATAAGCTATAAGGGGATCTGGGGCTATGCACCGCTGATCGTAAGTTTGGCAAATACCAGGGAAGTGCTCTACATGGTGAATCGACCGGGCAATGAGACTAGCCATGAGGGATGCGTAAAGTGGATTGATCGGGCGGTGGAACTTGTGCGTGCGCATGCGGGGAAAATCTGCTTGCGAGGGGATACGGACTTTTCGTTGACAGAAAACTTCGATCGGTGGGATGAAGAAGGAACGGGATTTATCTTCGGAATGGATGCGCATCCCAAAGTGGTGGGACTGGCCGAGGAGTTCAGAGAGACGGCCTGGAGCGAACTGGAGCGGTTGCCCAAGCATGAAATAGCGACCGAATCGAGAGCTAAAGCGCCGCGAGTGAACTTCGGAAGGGATCGTGCACCAGAAGGGTTTTGAAAACAAGGTGCTGGAGGCAGAAAGTGTGGCCGAGTTGGACTATCGGCCCAACAAGTGCAAAAAGACCTATCGGATGGTGGTGGTGCGTAAGAACATCAGTGTGCAAAAGGGCGAAGTAGTGCTCTTTGATGAGATCCGCTACTTTTTTTATATCACAAATCGCAGGGACCTGACTAAGGAGCAGGTGGTCGCCTTTGCGAATCAACGCTGCGATCAGGAGAACGTTATTGAGCAACTCAAAAACGGGGTTAATGCGATGCGTATGCCCGTGGATGATCTTTTGAGCAATTGGGCCTATATGGTAATGACAGCATTGGCCTGGAACCTGAAGGCGTGGTATGGATTACTCATGCCCAACCGCCAGCGGGGGACTGGAGATCGTGAAGATGGAGTTTCGGCGCTTCCTTCACGCCATCATCTTGCTCCCCGCGCAAATCATCCGAAGCGGGCGCCGAATTGTTTATCGGCTTTTAAGCTGGAACGAGTGGATGGGAGATTTTATCAGCACCTGGGAGCGATTCCGATCTATGTCGCCTGGGTAGCAGATCAAGTAACCGCGAACGCACAGCCACAACGGAAGGACTGTCGGCGTATCCAAAAAAGGGGACAGAACTAACGTTAAAACAGAACGGATATGACTCAAAAAAAGCAAAACATGAAACCAGCCCAAGGGTGGCGGCGGCAAAACTACCGCCAGCATGGCAAATAACGTTAGGAATAACGAAGTTTCCTGTTCAACCTTTAAACGCGCTTATTTTAGGACTAGTCCGACAGATTCCTAACCCAATGCCTTCTTGATCAACTCCTCGGTGTTGGCATCGGGTCCGAGAACCTCTACCGAACGCCGCACCGCTTTATCCGCCTCTTCGGCTTTGTAGCCAAGTGAGATCAAGGCGTTTACCGCATCGCGGCTGGAAGTGACACTTTCGACGGGATCGCTCACACCCGAAACAGCTGCGGATACCGATGTATGGCCCTTAGCGGGCGAGAGTTTATCTTTGAGCTCAACGACAAGTCGTTCGGCTGTCTTTCTTCCAATTCCCGGGCACTTCGAGAGAAGAGCAACATCGGAGGAGGCGATGGCGGATTGCAAGGTTGGTACCGAGAGTCGGCTCATTATGCGCAGGGCGATTTTCGGTCCGATGCCCGAGACTTTTTCGATAAGGAGTCTGAAAAATTCCCGGTCTGCTTTGCCGTAAAACCCGAAAAGAGTCTGCGAATCATCCCGATAAACCGCATGGGTGTACAATTTCACGGTGCCACCTGGATTCGGAAGCCTTTCCATGGTTGTAAGCGGGATATGCACTTCGTAGCCGATTCCCTGGATTTCGAGAACGGCCACGAGGGGATCGAGTTCCGTCAGCGTTCCTTCGATTGTGGCCAGCATACTAATCCGCTAGGAATCTGTCGGACTTAGAATTCCTAACATCCCCATTGTGCAACAATTCGCTCTCTTTCCCACAAATCTCAGGTTCATTTTCATGTTTCTAGTCCCGGCTGGCCGGGACAGGACTTCCGCCCGCCGGTCATTGTCGGGCAGGCCGCTGGATTCCTAAGCCAAGCACTTCACGCATTGAATAGAGACCGGGTTCCTGATTTGCGACCCAATGGGCCGCCCGGAACGCACCCTGAGCGAATATCTTCCGGTCCGAGGCCCGGTGAATGAGCTCAATACGTTCGCCCGAACCCGCAAAGAGGATGGTGTGCTCGCCTACCGAGTCACCGCATCGCAAAGAGTGCACGCCAATCTCGGCCTGGGGACGCTCTCCTACGATTCCATGGCGGCCATACTTTACATCACCCCTATCCAAGCGGCGCGCCTGGCGGATTACTTCGATCAGTCCTTCCGCCGTCCCACTCGGTGCGTCTACTTTTTGATGATGGTGTATATCGATTATTTCGGCTTCGTATTCGGGCCCGAGAATTGTAGCCGCTTCCTCCGTAAGATGAAGGAGAAGGTTTACTCCGATGGAAAAATTTCCGGCCCACACGATCGGGAGTTTCTCCGTGAGAGCGGTGATTGCTTCGCGCTCCTCGTCGGTATGCCCGGTCGTTCCAATAACCACTGACCTGTTATATTCAGCTGCAATTCGCAGCAGGGGCAAAGTGGCTTCGTGAAAGCTGAAGTCAATGACGACATTCGAGTCCTCCATCCCTTCCGCTGCATCATCGCCGATATCAACCGCCGCTACAATCTCTGCCTCGAATTCAGGAGCGAGCGAAAGCAGCGTTTGTCCCATGCGCCCTTTTGCGCCATTGAGAAGGATTTTCAAGCTCATCAGGAAGGCGCCATACCGGTGGCGGTCATCGCTTGGAAAAGGCGGTTCCGGGTTTCCGCGGACATTTCACATAAAGGCATGCGCACCTCGGCTGAGCGAATTCTACCGGCATGGTGGAGGGCGGTCTTGATGGGCACGGGATTCGGTTCGATAAATAATGCCCGAAAGAGTGGATAGTATTTCAGATGAATTTCCGTCGCTGTCGCGAAGTCATTGTCGAGTGCCGCTCTCGTCATTCGCGCCAGATCTTTGACCACGAGATTGGAAGCAACGCTGATAACCCCCTTAGCCCCCACCGCCATAAAGGGAACTGTCAGACTGTCGTCCCCACTTAGAACCGTCAGATCATCACCCATCGCCTCGACTAACTCCGATACCCTGTCGCAGCTGCCACCCGCTTCCTTGATGACATTGATGTGGGGGTGTTTCTGTCGTAGCCGTGCCACCGTGCCCACACCGATTTCAATACCGCATCGCGAAGGTATGGAATACAGTATGATCGGCTTATCGGTAGACTCCGCTACGGCACTGAAGTGTCTAAAGAGGCCTTCTTGACTGGGCTTATTGTAATAGGGCGCAACTTGCAGTAAAGCGTCCGCTCCAGCATCATGAGCTTGCCGAGTGAGCGATACAGCCTCAATCGTCGAATTTGAGCCGGTGCCGGCGACTACCGGAACGCGCCCTCTTGCCTTTTCAATGCAGAAGCGGATAACCTCTGAATGTTCATCGTGACTAAGGGCCGGCGATTCTCCTGTCGTGCCGACCGCAACGATGCCGTCGATGCCCTCTTCTATCTGAGTTTCTACGAGGTTGGAGAGATCTTCGTAATTTACTGAACCCTCGTTCATGGGAGTCACGAGAGCTGTCAGGACACCTGAGAATTGTGTTGAGTTCATTGTCGATATTGGATGAGGATCGCGTTTCGAATTCTTTCCAAGAAGAAATTGATTCCCGGGAGATTTATAGTAGTTTTAACTAAAAGTTCCATTAGCGGTTTTTGTAAACCTTATTATTTAATTGCCAAACGAGGAGTATGCCATGTCAGACAGTACCGATACTTTTAACAGCCTTCTGGGTCTCGCCGTCGAGAACGGCGCCAGTGATATTCACATAAAACCGGAAAGACCTGCCTATCTTCGCCTTCATGGGAATCTGGAACCCATCGATATGGACTCCCTAACGGAAGAAATGATTCGGGGTTTTATAGAAGATACCTGTCCCCAACAGTTTATCGAAAGGTGGAGGGAGGATAATCAAGTCGACTATTGTTACAGCCTCGATGGGTTGGGACGCTTTCGTGTCAACGGTTTTCATCAGAGAGGAACGGTAAGCATGGTGTTTCGTCACGTAAAAGATGAGCCGCCCTCGTTTGAGGAACTCGGCCACGATGGGGAGGGGTTGACCGATCTCTGTATGCACAAAGATGGAATAATTCTGGTATGCGGTGCCACGGGATCCGGTAAGAGTTCGACCATGGCGGCGATGCTGAACTGGATCAATCACACAATGGACAAGCATGTCGTTACCTTGGAGGATCCGATTGAGTTTAACTACACCGACGCAAAATCCCTTTTTAACCAGAGGGAAGTAGGAATTGACGCACCGACCTTTCAACTCGGCATGAAAGCCGTTCTACGGCAAGACCCCGATATTATTCTGATCGGTGAGATGCGCGATAAAGATACTTTCGAGACAGCGCTCTCCGCCGCCGAGACCGGGCACCTGGTATTCGGCACCCTCCACTCATCGAATGCGCAACAGGCGGTGCAACGCTTGTTTGAATTCTTCCCTCCTGAACAACAGGTAAGCATGAGGCGTCGGATTGCAGGCGCCCTGCGTTCCACGATCAGCCAGCGTCTCGTGCCCGCCATCGAAGGCGGAGGTCGGGTGCCTGTCGTCGAGTTATTTGTCGTCGATTCTCTCGCTCGGAGTATTATCGAAGAGGGCTCCTACGAGAAGATTCCGTCTGTCATTGAAGCCGGTAAAGAGAGTGGTTCGAAGTCCTTCAATGCCGACCTCTATCGCCTTATTAAAGCGGGATTGATTTCGAAACAGGACGGTTTGGCCTACTCGCCGAATGCAAAGGCGATCGAGATGAATCTCAAAGGTATCTTTCTCAGCACAGGCGGAATTGTGGGTTGACGAGACGCTTCTTGATGTTCCCAACCGATTCGAGAGTCCCGCGGATTGCACTTTTGGGATGCTGCCTGCTCTTTTTGGGAGCCGGTCTCCTCTTTCCCGACCAAGACTCCGGAGATGAATTTAGAGAGCTGGCCAGAGAAGAACTGGATCGCCTGAAGAAGGTCTCTGACGATCGCGAAAAAGTTCGGGACGCAGTTGATACGGGCGATCTTTTCAAAGGGGTCGAACAGCCTCCTTTAATCGTGTATTCCAGCCTCACCGAATCGAAAGAAGAAGAGGAGGACGATGAAGAGGAAGAGAAGGAGAAAGAGGAGACCAGAAACTGGTTGATTGATGGTGTTGAAAAGCTTTCCGGTGATCGCGAATTGACGGAAGAGGAAAAAGCGAGCTTGCGTGATCCACGAAGTGGGACGCGACTGATAGACCGAATAGTGGCCGAGCGGGATGCCCGGGAGTCCGAGCGGAAAGCCGGGGAAAAGAACGAAGCAGATGACTTTTCGGACGATCTGGCAGGCGCGAAACTCGCTGGATTGATCTCCAGCAAGGGAAACGGAGATCCTGCAAATAGGGAGATTCTCGATCCCCTCAAAGCGCTCGAGCTGAAATACACCAATTCAGCGGATAATGGCACGGTGCAGATCTGGGAAGATGACGCAGGTATGGAGGTCAAAGAGATCGATAAACTGAAGGATAACCCGTTTCTGAACGCTTTGAATGACGGTCTGCCCGAAGGTTTTGGAGAGGATTTAAGCAGATCGCTTCAGATCTTCTCGACGGAAAGTAGAGAGCGAATAATTTCCAAGCCACCGAAAATTGATCAGCAGTCGATAGCGGAATCGAGTATATCCTCACTCCACAGATCCGCCATCGTGACGAATCCCTTCCTCGATGTTTTGGACAGACTCTCCCTTACCGAAAGTCCGATCGCGGGCACGGCCGCCAATCCGCTACCGCGACTCTACGATCCCGTGGGCTCCTCACACCTTCGCACAGCACCTCCGACACCGAAAGTGGCACCGAAAACTCCGTTGACCCCGCCTCGGCGAGCCTTTCGTCCAACGGACGAAGAGGAGAAGAAGTACTTTCCGCAGCTGAATCGCTTCTGAACATAGACTTCAATGCCGACGAGTATTGGCAGGACATTGACGAGTTCATGTCGTAGGAGTCGAATCACTCAGCAATTTCAGCGGATCGGCAAGCTGACCACCGGTTGATCTTTTCGCGAGTGATTTCTTAATTCTGGTCGCAAATGGCATACCCTTGTTATTCTCCGCGTAAGGAGCCCCTATGATTCCCCCTAATCGCGTCAGGAACTTCTGCATTATCGCTCACATCGATCACGGCAAGACCACTCTGTCGGATCGACTCCTGGAGTTGACCGGAACGGTGGAGAAGCGCGCCATGAAGGAGCAACTGCTCGATTCTATGGAACTCGAACGGGAGCGGGGCATCACCATCAAGAGCCATCCGGTGACGATGCTCTACGAGGATTCCAGTGAGGCTCACTACCTCTTGAATCTCATCGACACGCCCGGCCACGTCGATTTCTCATACGAAGTTTCGCGAAGCCTGGCGGCCTGCGAAGGCGCTCTCCTCCTCGTTGATGCGGCACAGGGAATCGAAGCGCAGACTGTGGCCAACGCGCATCTGGCAATCGATCAGGGGCTCGTAGTCGTGCCCGTCGTGAATAAGATCGATCTGCCGAGTGCCGATGTGAATCGAACCCAACAACAGATTGAAGAGGTACTTGCCATACCCGCCGATGAGACGATTCTGACAAGCGCCAAAAACGGGGCTGGAATACAGGATGTACTCGATATCGTAATCGAACGGATACCGGAACCTCGCTGGGCCGCCGAAGACAAAACGCGCGTTTTGATCTTCGATTGCATCTATGACACCTTCAAGGGAGTAATCTGTTATGTGCGGGTTTTTTCGGGATGTATCAGGCGAGGTGATTCCGTGCTGATGATGAATGACGGCGTGCAGACGGAGGTGAAGGAGGTCGGTTTTTTCACACCGGAAATGGAACCAGCGGAATCCCTCGAAACGGGGAGGGTCGGTTATATCGTGACCAGCATTAAAGATGTCTCCGAGGTAAGGCTCGGTGACACCGTGACCCACGCAGCCGATCCTGCGCTGAAGATGCTTCCCGGTTATAAAGAGGTGCGTCCCATGGTCTTTAGCGGAATATATCCGTTGAACACAACAGACTACGAGAAACTCAAGGTGAGCATCGGCAAACTTCGCCTCAACGATGCTGCCTTCGTCTATCAGCAGGAAAATTCGGTTGCCCTGGGTTTCGGCTTCCGGTGTGGCTTCCTCGGGCTCCTTCATATGGAGATTGTCTTTGAGCGTATTCGACGCGAATACGATCTCGACATTATCTCCACCTATCCCAGTGTCGTCTACCAATTGCAAACGACCAGCGGAGAAACGCTCGAAGTCGACAACCCCATTAACCTCCCTGACCCTTCAGAGATCGAAGTAATCCGAGAACCTGTCATCAAAGCGACGATTCACATACCGAATGAGAGTATCGGGGACATTCTCCACCTTGTAATGGAAAGACGAGGAGTCTGCGACCATACCGAGACCTTGGATGAATCCCGTATTATCCTTCACTGTAACTTGCCTCTAAATGAAATATTGGTGGATTTTAACGATCGACTCAAAAGCATTACCCATGGTTACGGATCTATGGATTACGATTTTTCCGGTTATCAGGAAGCGGACCTCATAAAACTCGATATCCTCGTCAACGGCGAACCGGTGGACGCCTTTACTTCAATCATACACAGTAAAAAGGCCGAAGGAAAGGGTAGGGCGCTCTGCCAGAAATTGAGGGAGATCCTTCCGCGACAACTATTCAAAATTGCCATCCAGGCTTCTGTTGGAAGTCGAATCGTTGCCCGCGAAACGCTCGGAGCATTGAGGAAAGACGTGACGGCAAAGTGTTATGGTGGCGACATAACTCGTAAGCGAAAACTCCTGGAACGGCAGAAGGAGGGAAAGAAAAGAATGAAACAGATTGGCAGCGTATCCATCCCGCAGGATGCTTTCATTGATATTCTGAAAACGAACTGAAAGCCTGTCGGACTTTGTACGTGTTTTGCGTGATGGATTATGGTTTTAAAGTTCTTGCAAGTTTATTCGCTGTTCGGGGTCATGCCCTTGAGAAGTGGCTGTTTTTCCGCTTCGCATAAGGTGCCTGGCATTACAAATTTTCCTCCGCACACTTCGGGCAATTTGCTAAGGCGGCTGACCCCAAAAAACAGACACTTCTAAGGCTTGATCCCTTGCTTCCAATATCGAACTAAAGAATTTGCAATCACGCTAAACACGTACCGGACATTACTGGCAGGCTCTTAGACAGATTTTCTGATGTTTTTTCGAAAAAGAAAAGGTCTCAACACTCTGCTGAAAGAAGCCGGCTTCTGGCTTCGTTTGGCCCAGAAGGTTTACGATTACCGAGTCGACGTCATTCCCCGGAATGTCCTCGACGCACTTGGTGAGGCAGTCGGTGGGCTTGAGCGATCTGTCAGCGAAAGGAACGAAGCAGAAATAAATGATGGGATCCGGAATTTGGAAAAGATTCTGCGCAAATGCGGAGGCTGTTACTATCCTCGGAGCGGCTGGGCGGAAAATGTGGAGATGCTGCTCGTGGCGGGAATCCTCGCGATCGGAATCAGGACTTTTTTTCTTCAGCCCTTTAAGATTCCCACAAATTCCATGTATCCCACCTATAACGGTCTCACCCACAAGGTATATTTTGAGAAGGGGGATGAACCTTTTCTTCCGGAGCGTATATTTCGATTTCTGGCTTTTGGATCGTCCCGTCGCAAAGTTTTGGCTCCGTCTGCTGGTGAGCTTCTCATTCCTTTGGTTCCCGATAAGGAAAAACCACGGATCGGTGGACGATTCCCGACCTCGCGAATCCGCGGTAGAAAGTGGCTGCTCTTGCCGGCATTCTTTAAAGAGGCGACTCTTTATGTTGGCGACGACCCAGTCTCACTTAAACTCCCTTACGACTTTAACTATGACAAATTGATACGGGAGCGCTTCTTCCCGGAGTCGCCCGGCATCTCCCAGTCCAGGAAATTCGACCAGTGGCTGAAGGGAAGAATCCGGTCGGGTATGGTCGCTAGGGGCAAAGGGGGTCCTTTCTTAAGAACTGGGCACTTCTTTAAGAGTGGTGAGTCGATTCTCTCGTTCGAAATACGTACCGGCGATGCACTTTTTGTGGATCGCTTTTCCTATCATTTCCGCCGGCCCCGAATCGGTGAACCCTTCGTCTTTCGTACCCGCAATATACCGGGTATTACCAGCCAGCATTTTGGAGTTCCAGAAGACAAATACTATATCAAGCGCCTTGTCGGGAGGGGGGGCGATGCGCTTTCCGTCAATGATGGAACTCTTTTTCGAAACGGAAAGCCGATTGTGGGGGCTGAAGCATTTGCCCAAAATGCCAAACGCGAGGGTCAATACCAGGGCTACAGTAATCGTGATCGCCTCAGCGCAGGTCTCACCGATTTTATCAGTGTGGGTAGTTTCTACGCCATGGGAGATAATTCCGATGAAAGCTCCGATAGCCGTGTGTGGGGGTTTGTGCCGCAACGTGAGGTCGTAGGTAAGGCCTTCTTTATCTATTTCCCTTTTACCCACCGGTGGGGCCCCGCCGACTAGTCGATTGTGACTACGACCTTCAAGTGGGCATCGAATCCGATCGTAATCGTCCTCGTGATTCGGTGGCACCTACGAAGTTAGAGAAATCATCCAGCCATACACCAATTCGTCGTCATTATCGTAGTCGAATGTCGATTCTTGTGAAATTTCCCCACTGTTTATCCCAAATACAAAAAATTCGCATAATATACATTATGTCTAATTGAGGAATTTGGCTCTGGCGGCTCCTATTGTGTAGAGGAATGCGGGAGCATTTCTCCTCTTGAGCACCGCCTGTCCAGATTTTTCAATCCTTTGAGAAAAGTGAATACAGACTACCCTCTTTACAATTGGCTGAAGGAACGGGGTGCTGGAGTGCTGATGCATCCAACTTCTCTTCCAGGTGACGGTGGGATTGGTCGATTTGGCAAGGAAGCCAGGCATTTCGTCGAATTTCTGGCCGAGGCAAGGATGAGCTACTGGCAGATCTGTCCGTTGGGGCCGACCGGCTATGGAGATTCGCCCTACCAGTGTTTCTCTGCATTCGCGGGAAACTCCTATCTCATCGATCTGGAATCGCTCATTGAATGTGATCTCGCCGAGCCGGGCGATCTGGAAACGCTCGGTGGACTTCCGTCGGACCGCGTGAATTTCGGCCGTCTCTATACGAGGTACTGGCCAGTATTGGACCGGATTTACCGGAATTTTGTAAAAATGGGCCTCCCTTCTCTTCCAGAATGCGGAACCTATGAGGACTTTAAGAAGGAGAAAGCTCCCTGGCTTCAACCGTATTCCTGTTTTATGGCGCTCAAGGACCGTTTACGCGGTTTACCGTGGTATGAGTGGCCCCTGGAATACCGAACCTACTCCCGGGCGAGCGAGCATACATTCGATAAAGCACTGGTGGAATCAGTCGAGGCACATCAGTTTTTCCAGTATCTCTTCTTCTGCCAGTGGGACCTCCTCAAGGGATTCGCGAGGAAACATGAGATCGAGATAATCGGCGATATTCCGCTTTACGTGGCTCTGGACAGCGCGGATGTCTGGGCTAATCCGGAAATTTTCCAACTGGGCGAAAACGGTATGCCTCGTGCTGTCGCGGGTGTTCCGCCGGACTATTTTTCGTCGACCGGTCAATTGTGGGGCAATCCCCTCTTCGATTGGAAGGAACTGTAGGCACGGGCCTTCGATTGGTGGTTGCGGAGGATTGAGGCCAACCTCGAGTTATTTGACATCGTGCGGTTGGATCATTTCCGGGGATTCGAATCTTACTGGAAGATACCAGCCGGTGCACTCAATGCGGCTGCAGGGGAATGGGATTCAGGCCCCGGATTGGGTTTATTTGCTACACTGCGGAGGCGTTTCCCTTCTGCCAGGTTAATTGCCGAAGATCTCGGAAAAATCACCCCTCCCGTGAAGGAACTGCTCCCGCAGACCGGTCTACCGGGCATGGCTGTGCTGCAGTTTGCCTTTGAGGGAGATGCTGAGAATCCCTATCTGCCACACAATCGTAAGCGACCGGGCAACGACCTTGTAGCGCAAAGATGCCGACCGTGATATGATTATGGGATGGGAGAAAAAACGAGAGGGCGGACACGGTCGAAGCGAATCGTTCGACGAAGTCGGCAGGAGTGCAGGCGACTGATAAGCGCATACCGTCGCAGCAATCAGACGCAGAGGGCGTTTGCCCAGCGGCACGGTATCAAGTATATGACCTTTATGGGATGGCTGCGCAAGGACCGGGCCGGGCACAGAAGCAGCGGGGTAAAATCGGCGGGGGCGCGGTTTGCCGAAGTTACGGTGCAGAGCAGCGCGGTCACGGAGGATCGGATCGAGATCGTCTTAGGGGACCCGATACGGGTGGAGGTGGACTGCGGTGTTGCGGTGGAACAAGTGGCGAGTCTGGTGAAGGCGTTGAGGGAATCGGGATGCTGAGCTTACCGGGAACGATGAAGGTTTTCCTGGCCGTGGGAGTAACGGATCTGCGAAAGAGCTTTAATGGTCTCTACGCCCTGGCGGCCAATCAGCTCAAGGAAGACCCGTTGAGCGGAGCGGACTTTGTCTTCTGCAATCGCAGCCGGGACCGGGTCAAGATTCTGTATTGGGACGGCACGGGGTTATGGGTTTTCGCAAAGCGATTAGAGAAGGGTCGGTTCAGCTGGCCGCAGGGAGTGGACTTGAAAGATCAGAAGCTTCCATTGCGCCCTGAAGCGTTGAGCATGCTCTTGAACGGGATCGACCTGAGGGAGGGGAAGATGCGGCCCTGGTATCAGCGTTAGGTCAAAAAAAGTGATTTTTTTGAAAAAAGTAGTGCTTTTCTTATTACCGTTAGTTTAGTATTGTTTTCATGCCTGAAGTCGAGGTTTTGCAAACAGAGCTGGAGCAACTCCGAGAGGAGAATCGGCTTTTACGTCAGAAGATCGGCTGGCTCATTAAGCGCTACTTTGGAGGCAACCAAAGCGAGCGGATCGATCCGGGACAGCTGGAATTGCTCCTGGCCGGGCTGGAGCAGGCCGAGGAAAACAAACCCGCTGAGCAAACGGCAGAGCCACCACCCGAGCCGAAGGCGCGCAAAGGAGCTGGGGCGAGGCGACAGCGTCTGCCCGAGCACCTGGAAGTCGAAGAGATCGTAATCGAACCCGAAGCGGTGAAGGTTGAACCGCAAAAGTGGCGGTTGATCGGTGAGGAAGTCACTGAAGAGTTAGATTTGCTCCCGGCCCGATTTATCAGGCGGCGCTATATACGGCGCAAATATGTATCTCGCGAAAAGCCCCAGGAACCTCCCGTGCTGGCGCCATTACCATCGCGGCTGATTGAAAAAGGGATCCCTGGAGTGGGGCTTTTGGTGCACATATTACTGAGCAAATACGTCGATCACCTGCCGTTGTATCGGCAGGAGAAGATTTTCCGGGAACGCTACGGAGTAAGGGTGGCGCGCCAGAGCATGCTCGATTGGATCCACCAGGTAGCGCAATGGCTAAAACCCATCTACAACTACATGTGCTTACAATTGTTCGAGGGCGGTTACATCCAGGCGGACGAAACGCCCATCCGCTACCTGGATCCGGACGCAGGCAAGAAAGAGGGCTGCAGGAAAGGATACCTGGGGGTCTACGGGCGACCCGGCGGCGAGGTGCTCTACGACTGGCACACAGGCCGTGGGGTAAAATGTCTCGAGCAGTTCCTCAACGGATACGAAGGGTTGCTCCAAACCGACGGTTACGCAGCCTATGGCAGTTTCGCCCGGGAGCATAACGGGATTACCCTGTTTGGGTGCTGGGCACACCTGCGACGCAAATTTGTGGAGGCGATGGATGAGAATCCGAAGCTGGCCGGCTGGGTGGTGCGGCAGATCCACAATCTCTACAGAGACGAGCGCCCTCTGCGCGAACAGCGGGCCGGTCCCGCCTTGCGCGAAGCCTACCGGAAAAGCCATGGTCGGATGATCGTGGAACGCTTGGGCAAAGCCTTGCCTATACTCAAACGGCGGGCCTTGCCGCGGAGCAAAATGGGTGAAGCCGTTGAGTATGCTCTGAACCAGTGGGAATCACTCAAGCGCTACCTCGAGCATGGCAAGGTTGAAATCGACAATAACCTCATTGAGAATGCTATCCGGCCGACCGCCCTGGGAAAGAAAAACTGGATGTTCATCGGCCACCCCAAGGCCGGTTGGAGAAGCGCCGTAATTTACTCGATCATTGAGAGTTGCCGGCGGCACGCAATTGAACCATCCGCTTACCTCACTGACGTCCTCAAAAGATTGCCGGACATGAACATCACCGAGATCGCCGAACTCGCTCCGGCGAATTGGAAGCCGACCCGAACAGGCGAACCGCTCGCAGCCTCTTGAACCCGGACACTGCCAGGATCCTCGCGCATGCCGCGATCCATAGGGCAGTTCACCGGTCGTTTACACACAATCTGCAACCGAACTCGATCGTTTATCCGGGTACACACGACAACGATACGACCAGAGGGTGGTACGCAAAGTCGAATCCCACCCTGCAACACCATGTGAGGCATTATCTTCGCGTAAGCGGTGAGGATATCGCCTGGGACTTCATTCGCGCGGCCTACGGGTCCTGCAGTCGTATCGTCATTGTCCCGATACAGGACCTGTTGAACCTTGATTCCGGGGCCCGCATGAATATTCCCGGTTGTGCATCCGGTAATTGGCAGTGGCGATTTTCGCACGCCCAGTTAGACAATCTGCGCATCCACAGCGTCCCTTATCTGAAGGAATTAGCCCGGATGTTTCACAGCCGGGCTAACCCCCGCAAGAATCGAGAGCGTTAGGACTTCATTAGGCACCCTTCTACGGATTCTTTGGTTACTCGTCGTGATTTTGTCCAGATTTTTCGGTCTTTTGTGTGCAAGAGGACGCTTGTTGCGCTCCATGCAAAGACAGTGCTCCGTTGACCGTGTGGGTCTTCGCGTAGAACCGGTTCGTTTGAGCGGGGATCGGGGTTTCGCTACCCGGGCTGTGCCCGTAACCGCGAGAGGGCCATTGCAAACAGTTCCTGATAGGGATAGGCCGAGGCCAGACGCACATGCACCCGCCGTACCGTCACTTGGATACTGCCGGCCACTTTGAACAGTTTGAGTCGTATTGTTGCCGGTGTCGCCCGAGCCAATTCGGTGCCCTGCAATACCTGCGCGCGCATCCGTTCTATGATCATGTAGGCAAAGGTCGAAAACCAAAGCCTCAGCTGATTGGATTGCAGGTAGTGGGTGCTGGTGCGATCGGCAAACAGATCCAACTGTTGTTCCTTGATCCGGTTCTCCATATCCCCGCGCATGCAGTAAAACTTCTCGTATAAGTTCTGCGCCTCGACCCGATCTTTGGCCCCAACCCCTTTAAATCCTTCAGCCGGCAAGTTCGTCACGATGAACCGCGGATTGTCCCCTTTGTATAACACTTCGGCTTTACCGATCACCCGCCGCGTCCGGCTCCAGCTTTCCAAGGTCCGATACCTCATTTCCATAAAGGCGCGTTGTCCTTCCTCTCCTTCCTGCTCTAAAAACGCTTCTCTGACCTCCTCCAGCAACCATTCCAGATCCCTCTTGAGCCGGTCGTTCTTCGCTAATCCAATGGTAACTACTCAGGTTGATTCCTGACAGGATTTACAGGATGAACAGGATTTCGGCAAGCCAGGAGTGGGTGGAGAGGAGATCGGGGCAGGGTAAAAGGATTCCAGGAAGCAACTAGCTGATAAGCAAGAAGATAAAAAAAGAGCTAAACAAACCCGAGGGAATCAGTCATGTTAAGATGGGATGAAAGACAAAAAATCTTACCAACTGAATCCTTCGATAGATCGTTTAACTCTGCGTCTGGTCCTGCCCGAAGAGCAGGAGCGATTCAATGATCTATTGAAACAACATCATTATTTACACAGTGCGGGCAGCGCAGGAGAGACCCTGCGCTATGTGGCGCAGATCGACGGGCAATGGATGGGCCTGCTCTTGTGGGGGGCCGCATCCTACCGGCTGAAGGATCGAGACGAATGGATCGGGTGGGACGGGGCGCAACGGCATGCACGATTGAAACTGGTAGTACAGAACCGGCGTTTTCTGATTTTGCCCTGGGGTGGATCTTGCAAATTTGGCCTCCAAGACGTTGGGTATGTGCCTGAGAGTCTTAGCCGATCACTGGCAGGAGGCTTTTGGCTATCGTCCCTTAGTAGCGGAAACGTTCGTGGACCCACAGATTCACCGGGGCACTTGCTACGAAGCGAGCGGGTGGACGCCCTTGGGCTTGAGCGCGGGATATGGCCGCCAACGCGAAGATTTCTATCAACGCCATGAGCGTCCCAAGCAGATCTGGGTCAAACCCCTCAAGGCTAATGCCCTTGAGCTTTTGCGCGCTTCAGGGCCATTGCCCGCGGCACAGAGCCAGGCGCTCAATGAAACCGATAACTCCCATGCGGTCTGCCTCAAAGTGGAACAGATGAGCAGCCTGTGGGAACGCTTCAATCAGATAGAAGACTTCCGTCGTAAAGCGGGCCTTAGATATCGGCTCGCCACGGTCCTGAGCATGATTGTGCTCGGCACGATGTGCGGCAAACAGACCCTCAAGGGCATCGTGCGCCTGGCCCATCATCTCAATCAAGCCCAATTGCGCGCCTTACGCTCCTGGAAAAACCCCAAAACAGGCCGCTATAAGGCCCCTTGCTATGATGTCTTCTATCGGGTCTTGCAAAACGTAAAGGCCGAGCTCTTCGATAAAACCCTCACCGAATTCATCTGCTTACAAGACGGCTGTTTGCCCCGCGATATTGCCGTCGACGGCAAGACCCTCAAAGGCACAAACACCGAAGAATCAAAGGCTCTGCACCTGGTGGCCGCAGTCGATCACCAAAGCGCTCAAACCTTAGCCCAAGTCGCTACCGCCGATAAATCCAACGAGATCACCGCCGCCCAGACTCTCTTGCGAAAGATGCCCATTTTGGACGGCTCCACCTTCACCTTCGACGCCATGCATAATCAAAAAGAAACTGCCCACATCGTCGTCGAAGAACTCAGTGCTGACTATGTTATTCAAATTAAAGACAATCAGCCCAACATGCATCAATACGCTCAGAATCTCTTCAGCTCCACCCCCTTTTTCTCCACCAAACCGTGGACAATGACCATGGGCGACTCGAAATACGTCAAATAGCAACCCATTCTCTAAGCGCTCCCTCTGCCGGCCTGCCCCATGCCCGCCAGTTCGCCTGTGTGCAACGCACCTTCCATTATCCAAACAAAGCTGAACCTTCCTCTGAACGCTCTTACTACGTAAGCAGTCTCGATCCCGCCGATTTGAGCCCTCAACAGTTCCTCTCGAAAATTCGCAACCATTGGTCGATCGAAAATAAAAATCATTACCCCAGGGATCGCTTCTTCGATGAAGATCGATGTATGATCCGTAATCATAACGCAGCCAGAATTCTTGCTGCATGCAGGCAACTGGTTCTCAGCCTCAAGTCTTCCATGGGCGCTGAATCCACTCCCGCACTCTGTGATGATTTCGTCTTTAACTTACATAAGGCCATCAATATCATCACCTAATGCTCCGAGAATCAAAATACCGTGCACCGATAACGAGTTGGCCGGGAAGATAATTGAACGATTGACCGGCGAGGCCCCTCCCGGCCTTTTACGAACTCCATCTCCTCAACCCATTAGGGTGTCGCAACGCAGCTTTCTTCAGTATGTCCTGGATGTCTTATGCCGCCGCCGAGGACTTGGCCCGTATCGCTCAAATGCTCTTGAACAAGGGTTCCTACGGGGAATGGCAGTTTATGAGCGAAGCGACTTTCGAACATTTCCTGCCGGCTCCGATTGAACCGCTAATCACGCACGCAATCGATCGCGTTTACGGAATCGGCACGGCCGAGTATCGTGGGTCAGGGTTGGGAAAAGGAACCTTTGGCCACGGGGCAGCTTCCAGCACCACTTTGCGGATCGATCCGGAGCATCAGCTCGTCATTGTCATGACCCGTAACCACCGTGGCAGCAACTTTGATAAATACAATGAGAATTTTATCAGGCTCGTCACCGGAAGCCTCGAATGAGTGAATTGGTCTCCTATCGGGTCGAGCATGACATTGCGGTAATTGCCGTTAACAATCCACCCGTCAATGCGCTTTGCCTCGGGATGCCCGAAGGGATCTGTGAGGGTGTCGAAACCGCGGAAAGAGATCCATCCGTAAAAGCGATCGTCCTCATCGGCGAGGGCCGGACTTTCATCGCCGGGGTTGACATCCGAAGTTTCGGAAAGGCGATCGATACCGAGAGGCGTAAACGGGGAGGATTTCATCCTCTTCTCAGCAAGCTGGAAGATTCCCCCAAACACGTCGTGTGCGCTATCCATGGCACGGCGTTGGGCGGTGGTCTGGAAGTGGCTATGGCGTGCCACGCGCGAATGGCGGATTCTTCAGTGCGAGTGGGACAACCTGAGGTGAAGCTCGGCATCATTCCCGGGGCCGCGGGTACGCAGCGCCTTCCGCGTTTAGCCGGCCTCCTCAAAGCGGCGGAAATGTGCGCCTTCGGCAAAATGATCTCCTCCGCCGAGGCAAAAGAATGCGGGATTGTGGACCGAATAACGGAGGGCGATCTGCTGGCCGGGGCGCAGGCCTTTGCTCGTGAGATCGTGGCATCCGGTGAGCCCCCGAGAAAAACTCGGGACCTCCCTATATCCTCAGAGGATTCAAAAGCCGAGGAAGCCACTATGTCCCGTCTTCGAGCCAGCGTGAAGCGCAAATCGCGAGGAGCCAAGGCACCACTTAAGGCGGTCGAAGCATCGGTATTGCCCTTTGAAAAAGGACTCGAAGTGGAGAACCGGATTTTCGAGGAATTGTACGACACCGTAGAGTCGAGGAACATGATCCATGTTTTCTTCGGGGAGCGAACGGTCAGAAAAATCCCCAATTTGCCAAGGGACACTAAGACTTATCCAATCAATCGTGCCGCTGTCATCGGCGGTGGGACGATGGGAGGAGGAATCACGATGTCCTTTGTTAATTCGGGAATTCCGGTCACACTTGTGGAGGTTGATCGCGAGCGGTTAGAAAAGGGAATGGAGACGATTCGGAGCAACTATGCGAGATCCCTGAAGAGTGGGCGCTTTACCGAGACACAGGTAGAAAAGCGTATCGCACGGATTACGCCCACCGTAAGCTACGGCGATCTTTCGGATGTCGATATCGTGATAGAGGCGGTCTTCGAAGAGATGGAGCTCAAGAAACGTGTTTTCGCGGAGATTGATGAAGTTGCGCCTCCTCACGCCATTCTGGCATCGAATACCTCAGCTCTGGACATCGATGAGATTGCCTCGGCTACAAATCGTCCCGATCAGGTTATTGGTACTCACTACTTCAGCCCTGCCAACGTCATGCGCCTGACCGAAATCGTGCACGGTGAGCAAACCAGTAAGGAGGCTATCGCTACTTGCATGGCGATCGCTCGAAGACTGAATAAGATCGGTGTTGTCGTGGGCAACCGCAATGGATTCGTCGCCAATCGCATGATGGGTCCCTACGGACGTGAGTGCCAATACATGGCTGAAGAAGGGGCAAAGATTCATGAAATTGATAAGGAATTGGTCGAATTCGGAATGGCCATGGGCTTGTTCGCAATGTGGGACCTTGCCGGTCTTGATATCGCTTCACGAATCCTCAATGAGGAAGGCGAATCATCCATGCCGGGTGAGCGACTGCTTCGAGCCGCTGACCGGCTTGGGGATATGGGGCGCTGGGGACAGAAAACCAACGCCGGTTGGTATCGTTACGAACCGGGGAGCCGGGCGCCAATTCCCGATCCTGAAGTTGAAGCGATCCTCGCCGAATGCGCAAAAGAGGCCGGCATTGAGCAACGTGCCATCGGTCCTCAGGAAATGATTGAGCGTCCGCTTTATGCCCTCATCAATGAGGCGGCACGGATCCTCGAAGAGGGAATGGCCCTTCGGTCCGTCGATATCGATATCATCGCCATTTATGGATTCAGCTTTCCCGCGCACAGAGGGGGCCCGATGCGGTATGCCGACACTGTGGGTTTGGAGAAGGTCTTACAGCGCATCTCCCAATTCGAGCGGGAGCTCGGTCCCTGGTGGAAACCCGCGCCGCTCCTCAAACAACTCGCCGAACAAGGCAAATCATTCGCCGATTTCGATAAAGAGAAAATGGCACGGGAGGGGCGGCTCTAATCGTTCGATTTGATGGGAAAATGTCGAAAAGCTCCCGCTTTCCGCTACATTACGGATCGATGGGCGTAGCGGAAAGCGGAAGCTTTTCGTCTTGGCCCTGATTTGAATTGCTCTGCCTTAAAGCAGACCGAGTAAGCGGGCGACGATTAGATGATTCAACTACCAAGAGCTTATGTTCGTATTTCGGCGAAATACGAACAAAGGCTGCCGAAAAATCATCCACAGCAGTAGACCGAAAAGGTGCTCTCATCGTGCATCCTAATCGTAATCTTCAGTCGATCTTCTCTTCTTTCGATTTTAGATTACGACCATGATTCACGACGGAAGAGTGAGCAACTTTCGCGCGTTTTCGTGTGTTTAGCGGGCATCCCTCTTACTTCGAGAACGAGGACGATTACGAGGTTGAGAACGATCAGGATCTTTTCTACCCTCTCCTACTCTCCCCCTTTCCCCGTCTCCGACTCCCCGCGTCTCTCCATCACTTTCCTCTTCCACTTCGTTTTTCTTTGTTTCCTTCTGTAGACATCTCTTCCTCCCGAAAGGAATCGGGCAATCCCGCTATTCAAACCAGAATATCAGCGGAAATCCCACGGCAACGAACAGGCTCCATGAGGTATACGCTGAGATATATCGGACGATCCAATCTTCGATTTTCTCAAAGGGACCGCTTGTCCGCGCAAAACGCAGGTAGTGAAAGAGGATACCCGCCAGGTGGCAGAAAATCAGGAGATTCGCACCAAGCATGGCCAGGCGATTGGGGCTGAATCCATAGGATGTTAATCGATACAAAATCGCAGCCAGGGCGACGATGTCGATCATCAGCGTAACCGCGGTTAAACCGATGTTCATAATGTCGACGACACCTGCTGATCGCTTTATCCCACGTTCGGAAATGGAAAAAACGGATAGGCCCAGCACTACGAACAACAGGGCGTTGAAGGCGATAAGAAAGTCTCTGTCCGTAAACGGACTTCTCCCACTCGCAACCATAGCAAACAGGTAAGTGATTACAGTCAAAAGGAACAATGGGACAAATATCTTGGCCAACAGGGGTGCGATTTTGGAATGCCTGTTAACAACTCGCTCGACGAGTAGAGTTGCAACGATAGGAGATGCTATCGCTCCATAAATGACGCCATTCTTCAGATACCATTCTTCAATATCCAGACCGATCACATCGAATAAGGCAAAAGTCAGTCCTGTGAGCACTATCCCACCGATTACAATAACGGTCGTATAGATCAGCAGTTCCCCATTGTACCGAATAAAGTTCATTCTCCCTTTCAATTCCCTGAAAGCTCCCCGCAGGTAGGCGATCCCTACCAGAGACCAGAAGAAGAACAGCATATGTAAACAGGAGAGAACTATCGTCTGAGAATTCGGTTGGTCCGGGAGAAGATTCAAGTAGAGAATCGCCCCCAACGCGAGGGTAAGAATGATCCCCGAGATCTTAGTTCGACACGAATTCTGGATACAGAAATAGACGATTAAAGCTCCGGCAATAATGCCTCCAAGGTTTCGAGTGTAGAAAATCTCTTCATCGAGAGAAGGAAAGAAGTGAGGCATTTTCGCCATAGTTCCAGCGACCAACGAAAGAAACACGGTCAACAGAATGTAACGGATAAACAGGCGGGATCCGGAATCTCTATCTTGTGCTTCCCCATCGAAAAACAGGCGCTCCTTCCAAGCCTGCATAATCGGTGAGTCAGGCAACTCGGCATGGGCATTAGGAAAGGCACAAGTAAACTCCTCCGAGTTTGCCCGATACAGTGCCTCGAGATCCCTCGGTGAATCGGACAATCTAATGATCCGGTTCTTCATATCTCTACTCTTTTCTCACGATTACGTCCCTCCCCAAGTGTCACCTGATCGTGATCTCCTGTAACCACAGCCTTTAACAATGCTGCGTTCCTAGCCGCCCTTGGCGTAGTCGAAAGGTTTTTTATCTCCTCCGTGTGCTTCTGTACTACAAACTCGAAATGGTTTCTACAATTCTGTTCTTCCGATCAGCGGGATCAAGGCTCCGTATAAGGCAATGTTACGTCCCGCACGACGCGTAGCGCTTCCCATTCGTCTTCCCGGCAACCGGTGGGAATGAGCGTGTAGGGCCCGCTGAAGTCGACTTCGCGCGTGATATTCAGGCACCGTTGAAAATCGGATTCATCGAGTTGTGGTTCAGATGAACCAACAAAATCGGCACGTGCATGGCATGATTCTGCAAGAGGCGCAATCGCTGCCAGGTCCTCATATTTCGTAGCTCCGCTCCAGTTGCCAAAATCCATACAAAGCCCTACCGTTCCTTCCAACTCACCGAGCAATTGAAGAACCGGTTGTGGACTGGACAATAGGTCAAACCAATTCTCGGTCATGAGGCGAAGATGCTGAACACTCGCCCTGGCCGCAAGAGACTGTAATCCTTGCCGGCTCATTTGCAGACTCTCTTTATTCGGTTTGTTTTTGCCGGCAATAACTCTCACACAGCGGGCACCAAGTTCCCGAGCCACTTCGAACCAACCGGCGATCCAATCGAGATCACGCTCAGCGTTTTGAGGATGCGTGATGTCACCCCCATCAACCAGAAAGGAGAACAGCTCGATTTCGTTCTCTTTGAAAGCATCTCGTAATTCGCTGATGTAGCCTCGGTTTCGGGAAGGCAAATGGAAATGGCAGATTTCCAATGTTCCAATACCGAAATCTCTGAGGCGTGTAGGTAGTTCCAGGAGTGGAAGCGCGTCCTCGCTCGAAACATCACTTGGAACACGGTTCCCCGCCTCCGGCCCATAGATGGCAGGGCGGCCAAGCGTGCCGTTTAAGCTCCAAGTTGAAACAGATAGGCGGGTAGTCGTCATTGCAACTGCGTTCGATGAATCGTAAATAGCAGCATATATCGGTAACCTACCTGTTGACCAGACTTGAGATCATGAATCATCAGGTTGGTCCAGCCCAGGCACGATCCACGCCGGATCCAGATCTGCCGTGCGAAGGGAGGATTCAGGCTAGTTGCGCCCCCAGGCGAGCAGGCCGGTTGGATCAAACTGAGATTGCCACCTGTGTAAGCGCCAGGACGAAAAGCTTCCGCTTTCCGCTACACTCTCCGATCCGAATCGTAGCGGAAAGCGGGAGCTTTTCGGCGTAACTGGGGCCAAGTCACGCTATTTCGTCACGCACACTAACCCGCCCTGCCGTAGGGCAAAGAATCCTCAGTTCAAGTTCTTTCTGAATCTGATCTGTCCATCCTCCAAATTTCCATCATCGTTCTAACCGAGGTGCCGATAGAACCCAACGCAAAAACCTGACCGCATATCTTTGCGTCTTTTGTATTACTATCCGTCAGAACTTAGTTTTTTGAACACGGTTTGGAGTGTAACATGTTGGTACTCAAGGTTGTGGGGTCGACAAGGTTCGGGACGAGGTTCGGGACAAGGTTACCAGGGTATTCCGAGTTACTTTCTCGATTCGATCAAGAATCTCCTCACTGTTTATGAGTTCGGGGCGAACCTGTCGAACCGTTGGGAATCCCTCTTCATCAAATCTGCGGTTTTCTCGAACCCGTGGTGCCTTCCTCTTTATTCGCGTTCATTTGCGTCCATTTGCGGTTCTCTTTTTCTTTTTTGGTTGCGGCTCTGCTGCGCTAGACCTCTTTGCGGCCAACATTAACTCAGCTTTGACAGGACGGGGCAGTTCGACGACAGGTATGCGGAAGCGGAGAAACAGATCGAAGGGATCACTGCTTACCGAACACTGTTTACTTCCCTTGAAAGAGCACCTTCCCATGCCACCAGGGCGAGCTTTCTTCCGGTGCCCCAGCGGTATTGCCCGATTGCGCCGGTACCGAGTATGACGCGATGACATGGGATGAGGATTCCGAGGAGGTTTGATCCAACAGCTGAGCCGACGGCGCGGGCTGCACTCGGCTGGCCTATCTCTCTTGCCAATTGTCCATAGGTCACAAGTCTACCGAGTGGAACCCTTAGAAGCGCGCGCCAGACTTTCAATTGGAATCGGCTTCCCTTTACCCAGGCTCGGAGTGCCGCTGGCCTTCCAGGGTTGTCTCTCTTTAGGAAGATTCCGTCGATCACGCGTTTAGCTGTGGCATCGCTTCGAACCAATCGCGCCCGTGGCCATTCGTCCGATAGCGTCGTTTTCGCTGAAACGTCCCAACCCTCTTCGGGAAAGGTCAAATTGCAGATCCCGCGAGACGTTTCACCCACGAGGCAATCACCAAACGGACTTGATGCATAGCCATAATTAATTACCAAATTATCGCCACCATTTTTCAATTCGCCCGGGGAGGCCGCCTCCAGTGTGACACAGAGATCGTGAAGCCTTCCGGGGCCCGATAGTCCCGAATCCAGAGCCGCATCCAATACGCTCTCACCGTTGTGCAACAGCTTCCTCGCGTGCTGCATGGTCAGACATTGCACGAAGTCCTTCGGAGTCACACCAACCAAGCGGGGGAACAGTCGATGAAAATGGGACGGACTCAGATCTGCGGCAGTCGCGAGCTCGTCAAGTGTCGGCTGCTCCGTGTAATGGGCATCGAGATATCGAATGACGCGTGCCATGCTCTCATAGTTGCTCATTTTCCAATTCTATCATCGTATGTTTGATCGATCCACCCGATTCTTGCCCTCTAGCAGCCTTGCGGGTCTATTCGAACTCCATTCATGAGGCTGCTAGAGACAAGGAAGCTGTCGGTCTCATCTGCGTCGGGATTAGGAATTAATATTCCGACAGATTCCTAACTCGAAAATCTCACTACCGATCCCGCCCAGCGGGAGACATCTTGCAATTTTCGGGTTAATGGCGAAACCGATCTGTAATTTCCGTGGACAATTCTTCTTCATTCGCGTGCATCTGCGGTTCTCTTCTGATGGAGGTTGGTAATAAAGATTTGGAAACTTTTTTGAAGTTGCGGCTTCGCTGCGCTAGGAAATAAGCGGGCTAAACGCTGGTCGACCAAGGCGCAGCCCCACTGCGTACCATCTCCTCCAGGGTATGCTTAGCTACTGACAGACGTATTCTTTAAGGAAATTGGACGCTCCGGGGAAGAAGGGGGCCAGGACCTTAGGCAAGCCAATCGAAGTGCTGTCGGCAATGAGACCCCGTTCAAAGCTCCTCATGCAATTTGGAACAGCTCTGCCCACAGGCCCATAAGCTTTAAGTTCTAAAAGCCTCAGGAGCACTAAGGTCATAAAAGCGGTGGCTTTTTTGGCGCACTTTTGGACCGCTTGTCTGGAAATGGTGCGGTTGGCTAAGAATTCCAATAAGCTCAGGCTTCTTTGCCAAAGGGACAAGGCCCCCTTAGAAGCCATCGCCAGCAAAGCCAAAAACAAAGTTCAGAGGGGGGATCTTGCGCGATTTCCTCTCTCTAAAACCACTCTGTTTAGCGAGGGCTGTGAGGTTCAACTTACGGAAGGTTTGACGGATACAATCAGCTTTTTTTATACTTTGCATCCGAAGGATAAATCCTATATATGAACGAATGTACATATAAAATGCTGCCAAAGTGAAAAAAAATGGGGTAGACGGTAAAAGTAGAGAAGATAACCCGGCCAAAATGCACTCGCTCAACTGCGAATTTCCTCACCGCTGTGGTCGAAACGAGCAAATAGAAAGGGCGAACAATCCAAGTCTTTGAATCTGAGACTCTTGCAATTTTCTGGGTTAATGATTGCCCCAATCCTCCCCGCCGCCACCCCCATCAGCGCCATAGGCTTGCCTGACAAGGCTGAGGGAAAACCAAGATTCTCAATGATGAGCTTGGTCATCGCACAAAAAGTGCCATGGTATTCGGGAGTAGCGAGAATAACCCCTGCAGCCTCTTCTATGGCTTCACGAAGTCGCTCACCATCCTCTGTTGCCGGATGACCGGGAAAGGCAAGGGTCAGATCACAGGCATCGAAGACCACCGTCTTTACCCCCCTTTGGCCCAATTCATCAGTGACTACCCCCAGGGCTCGTGAGGTATAATTATCGGGTCGGTTCGTCCCGGAAACGCAGATGATTTGATGCATTGATGATCTCCTCTTTGGTATTTGTTAGATTGCCTTCAGGCTTGGCTAGACCCCATTCGAAAAGCCTTTCGAGCGGGCGGTTTAAGGTTCTCCGCCACGGGCGGACCAGCCTATGGCTGGCAGGTTTCGGGTTTTAGGCTGCCGGCGCTGCCGATGAGCAGGTATTGAGCGGCCATCGGCGTGGCTTGCTGCACAATACGTATATTTGCCGCTGTCTGGAGGCATACTCATCCCGTGGTGCTTTTTTCTCTGAGCTTCAAAGCGGTCAGATTCAGGCTGCCTGTTCCAGTTCCTCCCCTCGGCGTTTCTTCATCAGTATGATGCGGCAGAAGTTGTAGGCCAGAACCTTCTCGAGCAGTTCATCGCCTACCGCATCGATGCCGCGGCGGCCGAGTTCGCCAAAGGCAAATCGCATCTTTAATCGTGAACATCAGCGACTCCACTGCGGAGCGATCGCGGCGTGCCTCGCGATACGCCTCGCTCTCCCAGTCCTCGGGGGTGGTCAACTTCTTGCCCTTCGCCCCACTGATACTGATCTGCTTTACCCCCATGCTCAGCACCTCCTTGCGTCCCTTCGCCGAAGCATATCCGTCATCGGTGCTGACCAGTTCAGCAATGACACCGGTGCGCTTGATCGAATCGCCGATGGCCGGCGCCAGCTCAATGGAGTCTGCCGCGTTGCCTTGCCGGTACGATCAGGCTGGTGACAAAACCGTTTTCGCTGCGAACCAGTTGTGGCTTGTACCCGATCACTGGATTGCGGCTGCCCTTCTTGATGTAGGCCGCCGATCCGTCCGAGAGGCTCAGGACCTTCTGTGTGGACGGTAGCTTCTTTTCGTGAAACACCCGATCATGAGCATACTCAACAGCCCGCTTGGCGTCGGCAATATCGCCCCTGATCTGGCTCCAATGCCCGCTCCAGAAGCTCCCCGGCGAGTGGGAGGCAGTGAATCCATCGACAGGCCCTCTTCAAGATGGCTCAGTTCCCCCGTTAGTGAGTCGGCCGCGCTTGCGGCCCCGCTTGAGCAACCGCCGGTAGTGGTTTCTTCAGCTTGCCCTTCGACTTCGGTTTGCCCGCGGCCAGACAAATCTGAAACTCCAGCTTGTCCATTTCCTCCAGCCAACGCCCAACCCATCCCTTGCGAAAATCCTCCAGCCCGAAGACATGCAACTTCTGACCCAAACGATTGGCCCGCATCAAAAGACCGCTCAGAATCTTCCCATCGGTGGGCCAGCAGCTGTTTGCTTTCACCGAGGTGCTGTCGATCGTCAGCTTCCCGAAATCGTCCCATTGCTCCTGGAGGATAAACCCAATCTGTTTATCAAAGATCAACTCGCGGGTCGTATGGCTGACCAGGTTCACGTTCTCCAGAATCGTCGTCACCGCCGGCATTCTCAGTCCCCCGCTCTGCAAAAATCCGTACAAGCTCATCGACTCGCGCACAAACCGCCGTGCCGGTTTCGTGGTCAACGAACCCAGAAACCCTCGAATCATCACGAACACGTATACCGCATAAGCCGGCATCCGCGGCCGGCCTGCCCCAAGATTCAATTCAGCAGCCAGAATATTCTCCTCCTCGATGTCCAGCTCCGGCAGCTCCGCTGTGCGCCCTTCAAAGAACCTGCGATCTTCCAATCGAAGTTTCTTCTTCTCACGCGCATGGGCG
>CBDCEW010000103.1:0-210637 GCA_965215885.1 Candidatus Moanibacter sp. | reverse complement strand
ACTTGACCGCCACGGGATTTCCACCCCAGAGGGTGTGAATGAAGATTGCGAGAAGAACGGCTCTCAGTGGTATGGCCATGAGAAGATCAAACAGTTACAATGCGGTTTCGCCGTCGAATCGGAATTCTTGCAAGATTTCCGGGTTAAAGAGCTATGGACAAACTCACATGCTATCGCTATCTTTTTTTGAGCGACTTCCTATCGGATTTAGCCGAATCTCGGCGTTGGGCGGAATGCGGTAGTCAATCCCTTTCATACTTCCCTCTCTCTATTCTTGTGTTCTTTCATGGCTGCATAGTTAAGCTGATCAGAATGTAGAGAACCGAGCAATGAGTGCTCATCGCCGCAAGGTGTAGGAGCGGATTTATTCCGCTATCAGTAAGACCGGCTTCAATACTGAGTTCTAAAGCTGGGTGGGGGATTGAACACCTCTTCGCGGCGTTAAGCCGCTCCTAAATGAGGAGGCCTGATTGATGTGCCGCCATGCTCAGGATTGGATCGGGTATCGACCCTGCGGTACGGCAGGGTGGCCGTAAGGAGACCTTCCACGCTCTTACGAGCGCGTCTACCTTTCTAAGCCTTTGGGTCACTCTTTCTCAATGTGACTCTGACAGTCGATTTTCATACGATTTCAAGTAGTTTGAGAGCTGCCATCGCGACAAAAATCCAGACCAGGAATTCGAAAAGCCTCTGATTAATCCACCTGACGATAATGGGGCCGATGAGAGCGCCCCCGACAGCAAAGATACCAAAAGTCAAGCTGAGTGCCAACGAATTGGTCGTTAGTATTCCCAGCCCTGCCTGGAAGGGGATTTTGTAGCAATTGACAATCAGGTAAAACCACGCTCCGGTCCCGATGAATTTCATTTTCGGAAGACCCACCGCCAGCAGGTAAAGGGCAAGTACGGTACCGGCGGCATTCGCTACCATAGTGACAAATCCGCCGAGAAGACCGAGAAAGGCGACAAATGCGAGGCTGTGAGGGAGCGGGTCCGGCGCATTTTCCACCAAACGACGGAGTTGCCACTTGCGAAAAAAATGAATGACCATCATGGCCAGAAAAATGGTGCCAATGAGGTGGCGGACTCCCTGGTCGTCGATATGGTCCATGGCAAAGTAGCCGACGATGACACCGGCTCCGGTCCACGGGAATAGACGCAAAAGATACTTCCACTCGGCGTGGCGCCTGTAGATCGTGACCGCCACCACATCGGCACACATCAAGACTGGAAGCAACAAACCAACCGATTCCCTGGCGGGAAATGTCAAAGCATAGATACCCGACGCGAGGTAACCGATACCGGGAACTCCCCCTTTGCCAAGACCGACTAACAAGGCGCCAAAGCAGCCGATCAGCCATTGCCAGGAGTTCAGGTCGCCCCATTCCATGACTCCCCAAGTGACAGAGTTAGCCGTCCGGAGCAAATTCAATTGCACGACAGTCACGGGTAACCGGCTAATATCTTTTTGAATGTGGAATCCGGCTTGGAAAAAACCCACCTCTGCCCCTCCCAGGAGGGGATAACCGTTTAGCGTTACCGGGGCAGCCAGCAATCAAAGGCACGCCAAACCTTTACCAGGAGGGGAAAACACACCCGTGGTCTCCTGACTGTTCTCTGTTGGGAGTGAGACGGTAGTCACGGAAGGGCGTGAAACCGCCTTGCACATATCCCGAAGATTTCATACATCCAAACCGAATTTGAATTGATCAGCGAGGAGTAGCATATTGCGAGGCAATGGCCACGGATACCCACGATAAAGAAATAGAGCAATACCGATCGCTTCTCGAGACCCCGAGCGAATTTAAAGAGGGCTTCGGTTGGACGACCGTTGCGGGTATCATCTTTTGCGGCCTGATCATGATGCCCGGTGGCATTTTTCTGGGATTGATGACGGGGCACAACCTGGGCATGGCGGCGTCCTGGGTGACGGTCATTCTGTTTATGGAGATTGCCCGAAGGGCGCTACAACCGCTCTCCAAACAGAACCTGGTGATCCTGTTGCACGCGGCGCACGTGATGATGGCAGGTCATGTGCTGTTTCCGGGCGGGCCGATGGGGCACCTGGTCTATCGGGCTTACTTTGTAGGAAGTGAAGTGGTCAGGGATGCGGGGATGCTGGGCGCTTTTCCCACGTGGTTTGCGCCGGCTCATGACAGCCCGGCGATCCTGGAGCGGAATCTCCTGCACCCCGATTGGTACATCCCCATCGGTATCGTGCTGTTCATAATGGTGATATCGACGTTTCAGCGGTACACCCTCGGTTACTTTTTCTTTCGGCTCACTTCGGATATCGAGAATCTCCCCTTTCCGCTTGCGCCGATCAAGGCGCAGGGGGCAATGGCGCTGGCCGAAGCGGATGAAGAGACCAGCGCCTCGGCTTCCGGTCCGGCCAGCTACGTCCGTCCCGAGCTCAAACCGAAGAGTCCTCGCTGGCGCATTTTTTCGCTGGGCGCCTATGTGGGCATCGCCTTTGGCATGATTCAGGTGGGGATTCCGGCGATTACAGGGCTTTTCCTGGCCAAGCCGTTTTATCTCATACCCCAGCCTTTCATCGACACGACAGTGCTCAGCGAGGGACTCCTGCCGGCTACTCCGACCGGAATTGTATTTGATCTCGGTATCGTATTTCTGGGGTTTGTCCTGCCATTCTGGTCGGTCATGGGTACATTTTTTGCGATTCTCCTAACGATAGTACTCAACCCGACCCTGCACGCCTTCGGAATTCTGCATACGTGGCAATCCGGAATGGATACGGTCAATACGACCTTTGCGAACAGCATCGATTTCTGGTTGAGTTTTACGGTCGGCTCCGGATTAGGGATTGCCTGCGTATGCGTCTACGCGACTGTGCGCGATGTCCGAGGGAAGTTCAGGGAGGTCCGACAGAATCGCTCCGATAAAGACGATCGAGAAGACGTCTGGGCGCCGCCGGTCGAAGGACGTGGCGACTACTCGCTATGGATGGCCTTGATGGTCTACGCCATCTCCGCTTCGGCGATGGTCGGGTTATCGTGGTTTCTGCTTCCAAGAGCGGTAGGGATTCTCTTCTTCCTGGTCTTCTTTGCGTTCCTCTACAATCCCTTCATTTCCTACGTCAATGCCCGCCTCCTCGGCATTTCGGGCCAGCATGTGGAAATTCCCCACATCAAGGAAGCGGCCTTTCTGCTGTCGGGCGCCCGTGGCGTCGAAATCTGGCTGGCGCCGATCCCGATCGACAATTACGGAGAACAGGCACAGTCCTTTCGCGTCAACGAACTGACCGGAGTTAGTTTCTGGTCGCTCGTAAAGACGGATCTAATCGCCCTGCCCACACTCTTTATTCTTTCCCTTACGTTCTGGAGCTTTATCTGGAAGTCAGATGCAGTACCGTCGGATCTTTTTCCCGCCGCTCAAATCCGATGGGAGCTTACGGCCAAGAATCAGACCCTGCTCTATTCATCAACTTTTGTCGCTCCGGGTGAGGATCCGTCGGACAAGAGCATCATGGACAGCGAATTCATGAAGGCGGTCCATCCCAAGGTCATCGGTGCGGGGTTTGTCGGGACGATTGTAATCTACACGATTCTCAGTTTTTTTGGACTTCCCGTGATGCTCGTTTACGGAATGATACGGGGATTCGGCGAGTTGCCTCACCAGATGATTCTTGAGGTGGTCGGCGCTCTCGTGGGTCGATTTTATTTGCATAAGAAGTACGGCGCCAGGAATGTTCTGCGACTCGCACCCGCCCTCCTTGCCGGTTACTATACCGGAGTCGGCTTGATTGGAATGGCCACGATCGCGCTCCGGCTTATCAAGACGGCGATATCTTCAACACCGTTCTAAGGCATGATTCCGAACCAGACCAAACTTCCCATCTCCATCGCGGTTGGCGTTGTGAAGCAGGGGATGCGCATTCGATTCGGCAGGTCCGTTATCACGATTTTGGGTGTTGTTCTCGGTATCGCCTTTCTTATGTCGATTCTCACGAACCTGGCTCTACGCCGCGGTGTGAAGGAAGAGGATCATCTGCGTTCGGAAGTAAATCGGATGTACAGTTTTCTGACTGCCGAGTTCGGTACACCGAAGAACCGTACTGTTGGCGTTGTTGTCACGGGAGATCTGAATGTCAGGGAGCGGCGGTTGCTTCGTAAATTGGAAAAAGAAGGACTGGAAAATTTGAACTGGACCGGTAACTTATCGTCGGTGTCGGCTCTCTCGTTGAAGCGGCTGGTGCCACAGGAGACTTCGTTTGAGGAGGTCGGCGAGAGTGCGAGCTGTGTGCTGGTAGTGGGCGATGGTACCATGCCCTCGGTCTCACAAGAGACACTCGTGGCAAATGCGCGGCAGCGTGTGGTGGCTCTTTCCCGCTCCGACTTCAATCCTGAATCTGTCGAAGGGATTACGTTAGTGCAACTTGAGAGGGAGTTGCGCGAACATGAGATCGCATCCATGCTTCTGGAGCAGAAGAAGGAACGCTTTCGTAGTATCTGGATTGTAGCGATCTCTCTGGTCGTAACGGTTATTGGGATCACGAATGCGATGCTGATGTCCGTTACTGAGCGCTTCCGGGAGATTGGAACGATGAAATGCCTCGGCGCTCTTTCGGAGTTTATTAGGAAGATCTTCCTGATTGAGTCGGCCTTTATGGGGGCGGTCGGTGGAATTGCCGGTTGTCTTTTCGGTTTCGGATTTTCAGTCTGTGCCTATACCATAACCTATGGCATAGGTTTGACATTTGCCTCCGTGTCCGGGGAGGGGGGCGCCTTGGCGCTTTACATGCTGTTTGCCATGCTTTCGGGGATTGTCCTATCGGTCATGGCGGCGATCTATCCGGCTCGCGTAGCTGCGCGTATGGTCCCGGCCGATGCACTGAGGAGTAATGTGTAGTGGTGGTCCGATTTTTGCATTCAAATCGCCAGGATTCTATGAAAAAAGTGCCGGGAACCAAGGGTAATTTCGCGACTGAATCAGCGACACAGAGCGCCACGGAGGTCCACTGAGAACCACGGAGAATGATAGTTGGATTTATAGAAAGCAGGAAGGAATCGACTTCGCCTGCTCTACTCTACAGCAGAGTAAAAAACGGTCAAAAGTGCATCTGCGAGAGCAGAAACATGAGCCCCAAAATCCCGCCGGGCTCTCGCAGATGCTCTTATGACCGTTTTATCCGCGCTCCGCGCGAGGCGAAGTCGACTCCTTCCTGCTTTCTAGCCAATCAGGCAGCTAGAGATTTTTCTCTCCGTTTTTCTCTGTTGCCTTCTGTTCAATTTTCTTCTGCACGAGCAGAATTCCCAGTTATTTTTCGGCCTCTGGGTGCTTTAGATTCTTATGCAAATTGATGCCGAGAGACTTGAAGAGCTTCTGAATCCTTCGGCACAGGAGGACGTTCCTCGCGTTATTCGGGGCGTGGATATCAAAAAAATCTACCAGATGGGAAAAAATGAGGTGCACGCCTTGAGGGGGGCCACGCTCGACATCGAGAAAGGGGAGTACCTTTCCATTATGGGACCGTCGGGTTCCGGCAAGACGACTCTCTTTAACATGATAGGGGCGCTACAGAAGCCAACCTCAGGTAAAGTCTACATCGACCAGGTCGACATCGCCCAGCTCGATCACAACGAACTGGCCTGGCTGCGTTGTCGTAAGATTGGCTATATCTTCCAGACGTTTAACCTCATTCCGGTTATGACATGCCTGGAAAACGTTACTCTACCAATGAGTTTTGCGGGGACGGAAGGGGAACTCGCTCGGGAAAAGGGTATCCACATACTGAAAATGGTCGGGTTGGAACATCGTATTCTGCACAAACCTGCCGAATTGAGCGGAGGGCAGCAGCAGCGAGTGGCCATTGCGCGGGCTCTCGCCAACGATCCGGAGATTATATTGGCGGACGAGCCCACCGGAAACCTGGATCAGGATACGGGCGAGGAAATGATCGAGCTTCTCTCTGCCTTGAAGGAGAACCTTTCGGTCACCATAGTCTCAGCTACCCACGACCAGAAAATGTTGCGAAGATCCGATCGCATTCTCTGGATTGAAGACGGCCGCATCGTAAAATCGACGCATCCGGATGAGATTGATTTTGAAGATAAGGAGTTTCATTAGAATTCGACTGCGTCGAATTCTTGTAGGCGTTGAGGTTTCCTGGGATGGCGACAATAGACAGTGACGAGGTTGGAAAGGGTTCTCGATCAGAAGTGAACGACCCCTTTGATGCGGTTCCTGTTATCGCACCGGGTGTCGAGGCGCGTCAGGATGGACAGGAACACCTTCAAGTGAGGAGGACGTCGAAGAAGAAATCGGGACTTGCGGGTGTACTTGCCAGGAAATTTGGATTCGAGCGAGCGGTGAGGGCGAATCTGGATAAGATGGGAAGCTTTTATTGGCGTCAGATCGATGGTCGCAAGGATCTGGCTCGGATTGAGAAGAAGCTTCGCCGGCACTTTCGACTCAGTAGGCAACAGAGTCGAGGGGCAACAGTAAAATTCACCAAAGCATTGATGGAACGCGGGCTCATTCTCCTTAAGGTGACGAGGAAAGAGGGCTAGTCCCGGCAAGCCTGGATCGGACTTATTCTATATTTATTCAATCCGGCTTGCCTGGACTAGAAGCAAGAAAATGAACCTGAGACTCGTGGAAGGAGGACGAATATGAGCAGAGACATTCTCATCAGTGTCCATGGGGTAAAAAAGCGTTACCAGCTTGGTGAAGAGACTGTCTGGGCACTGAATGGGGTTTCTCTCGATGTTTTTCGCGGCGAGTTTCTCTCCATCATGGGTCCGTCCGGTTCGGGCAAGTCGACGCTCTTCAACCAGATCGGAGCTCTCGATGTTCCTACGGAAGGCCGCGTAATCTTCGATGGCGAGTCCGTGTTCGACTTGTCCGAGAGCCAGCAGGCCTGGTTCCGTTGCAACCGGATTGGATACATCTTTCAGACTTTCAATCTGGTACCGGTAATGAGTGCACTTCAGAATGTTACCCTGCCCATGGTATTTCGAGGGACCGATGCCAGTGAGGCGGATAGGCGAGGCGAAGAGATTCTCGAGAAGGTAGGATTGGGACACCGGTTGGATCACAAACCCTTTGAACTTTCCGGCGGACAGCAGCAGCGTGTGGCCATAGCTCGGGCACTGGCGAATGCTCCCGACGTGATTCTAGCGGATGAGCCTACCGGCAATCTGGATAATAAGACCGGATCGGAAATTGTGAACCTCCTTCATCAACTCAATACAGACGAGGGCGTTACCGTAATCTGTTCCACTCATGACCCGAAGATGCTCACCACCTCCGACCGGGTCTTCTGGATTCTCAACGGCGAGATCGAAAGGATCTCTGAGGAAAAGATGAGCGCGATGGAGTTCTAGCCCGAAAAACTCGCTAGATTGGTTGCTGAAATTCGAGAAATTGCCATGCATTTGAAGCAACATCTGCATCGAATGAAGGTTTAATCGCTCCGGGTTCAATTCCCCGAAGCTTGCTTCGTACCTTCAATTTTGAGATCTGGAAACTCAAATGCCTCGGGGCTTGCCCCGAGGATCTTTACTCGTTAGGCTTGGCAACGACCGACCTGAAGTAAAACTGCGACCAGGTTTCCAAACGATCCTCAATAGCTGCGATCTCCTCGATACTGCTCCAATCAGCTTCTATCATATCTTTCTCGTTTACGCTGTACTGGCTCGAAAGAGACTCCATTTCAAAAACCACTCCTAAGTGAACGGAGCCAACGGGAGTCGAGTCATCATAAATGAAACCGCGATGGGTAATGGCACGGAAACCGGGGATGAAAACCTCCTCATTTATCTCGCGCGCCAGGCCAGACAGGATGAGATTCGTGTTGCGCCCACTTGCGTTATCATCCGGGTTTATGTGCCCTCCGAATCCCAGTGACATTTTGTTGTGCAGGCGATTTTCTCCCTGCTTTTCTGTGCGTCTGTAGAGGAGATATTGTAACCTAAAACAGACGACAGTGTATGGAATAATCTGCTTGTAAGAGGAATCCTTTTCCGCCTCTTCGCGATCCAGGAAAATTCCTTTCGATTCGATAATCGAAAATACCTCGGCGGCAGGTTCTTGAAAAAACCCCTGCCTCAATATCGAACTGAGATGGTCAGTTGCGACAACAAGTACCTGTTCATTCATGGCTTTGGCGTTGGAGAAGTTTCCTAAGAATAGAATCTTATTGCAGGTCCCGGCAAGCCGGGATCGGAACGGAATCGAGCAGTTGTGTCTTAGAGTCCGTTCGAAAAGGGGATATTATAGGTGGACCGGGCCCTCCAGGCACGGTGATCAGCCCGATAGCTTCATGGAAAGGAAGACCCCGTCGTTGCCGACGCGGTTACAAGATCACTCGATCCGCTCCCGCCTTGACTTCGCGGCGGCGGCGATGGAGAACGGGTTCAGTGTAGCCGTTGGCTTCCAGGCGACCGTCGAAAACGAGGTCGAGAGCGGCTTGGAATGCGACGCTGGATTTGAATTCGGGCGCCATGCTGCGGTAATTGGGATCACTTGAATTCTGGCCGTCGACGACAACGGCCATTTTCTCAAAGATGCGGATGACCTGTTCGCGTGTAGTCGCTCCATGATAAAGCCAATTGGCGATGTGCTGGCTGGAGATACGTAGAGTAGCTCGATCCTCCATGAGCGCAAGGTCGTTGATATCGGGAACTTTCGAGCACCCGATACCCTGGTCGATCCATCGCACGACGTAGCCAAGGATTCCCTGAGCATTGTTCTCGATTTCGCGTTCAATCTGTTCGTGTGAGAGATCGCGATCCAGAAGGGGAATGGTAAGGATGTCGTCGAGACTGGCGCGCTTCCGCGTGGCGAGTTCCCGTTGAGTCGCAAACACATCTACTTCGTGGTAATGCATGGCGTGGAGGGTCGCCGCGGTTGGGGAGGGGACCCACGCGGTATTCGCTCCGGCGCAGGGATGGGCGCCTTTTGTTTCCATCATGCTCTTCAGGTCGTCCGGCATCGTCCACATGCCCTTGCCGATTTGTGCCTTACCCGGAAGCTCGGTTTCGATTCCGATGTCGACGTTCCAATCCTCATAGGCAAGTATCCATGGCTGGTTCTTGATTTCCATTTTGGGAAGCATCGCACCCGCTTCCATGCCGGTGTGAATTTCGTCGCCGGTCCGATCCAGAAATCCTGTATTAATGAAAACGGTACGATTCTTGGCCGCCTCGATGCATGCTTTGAGGTTCAACGTGGTGCGCCGCTCTTCGTCCATAATGCCGATCTTCAGGGTGTTGCGCTCCAAACCAAGAGCGTCTTCCACGCTTGAAAAGAGTTCGACAGTGAAAGCGGCTTCCTCCGTGCCATGCAGTTTGGGCTTCACGATATAGATGCTGCCGGACTTCGAATTACTTAACCGGCTATTGCCCTTGAGGTCATGGATGGCGGCGAGGGAGGTGACCATGACGTCGAGAAAGCCCTCGGGAATCATATCGCCCTCTGCCGTCGTTACGGCATCGGTATACATGTGAATTCCGACATTGCGCACCAGTAAGAGGCTGCGCCCGGGTAGCGTGAGTGCGGAGCCATCAGGCGCGCTGTAAGTGCGATCCGGATTCAATACCCGGTGAACCGTCCCGGAACCTTTCACAAAGGTGGTCTCGAGAGAACCCTTCATGATCCCCGTCCAGTTCCGGTAGACGCGGATCTTGTCCTCGGCATCAACCGCGGACACGGAGTCTTCACAATCCTGTATCGTGGTGACGGCGGATTCCAGTACGATGTCCTTAACGCCGGCCGGATGCGCGGCCCCGACCGGATGGCGAGGGTCAATCTGGATTTCAATATGGAGACCATGGTTCCGAAGAAGCAGACAACTCAGGAGGCTATCCGAAAGGGCATAACCGACGAATTGCTCATTATCGACCAACGCCGTGTGACTGCCGTCCCGCAGAGAGATTTGTAATCGCTTCCCGCTTTCCCCGTCTTCGAGCCTATAGTCTGTGACGTCCGCATAGCTGCCGCTCGCCAGGGAGACTGCACGGTTTAGAAAATCGTTTGCCTTCCCGACGACGTGGGCACCACGAACCGTATTGTAACTCGTGCCCTTATCGGCGCCATCATCCTCCGGTATCAGGTTAGCGCCATAGAGGGCGTCGTATAAACTTCCCCAGCGCGCATTGGCGGCATTCAACGCATAGCGGTCGTTGTCGACCGGAACCACCAGTTGGGGGCCGGCGATCTGCGAGATTTCGGGGTCGATGTTCTCGGTGGAGATGGCAAAGTCTTCACCTTCCGGGAGCAGGTAGCCGATTTCAGTGAGAAAGTCGCGATATTCCGCAATATCGATCGCCTCTCCTTTTCGATCTCGATGCCACTCGTCAATCTGCTCCTGAAGTCGGTCCCTTTTCCTCAGCAGGGTCCTGTTCGTTTGTGCGAGATCCCGAACGATCTCGCCCAGCGCGTGCCAGAATGCTTCCGGCTCGACACCCGTTTCGGGTGCAATTTCTTCCTCTATCAGTTGATAAAGTTCTCTGTCTATTCTTAATTCTCCGACCTTTATTCCCTCTGCCATGATCTTATGAATCTATCTGAGTATGCGGCCTGATGTCTAGGCACGTTTACCGGGGACAGCCCCTTCTCCTCTTGTAGAAACAATTGAAAGGACCAAAATTGCCTCCAGCAGAGGGTGTTTACCCTTTTCGAACGGGGTCTAGCTATCGTCGCGCCTTTCCGGATTCTTGCGAATCCGGCTACCAAAGGCAGTTAACCGCAGAATGCTTGTAGCCGGATTCGCAAGAATCCGGAAGGTTGACCTATGGCGAGCCGGTACTGGACGTCGCGTGCGGGACGGGCCGCAGATTAAGACAATGGTAAGGCCTGTGTCTTTTGATCCGTATTACTATCCGTCAGAACTGGGTTTTTTAAAACGTTTTGGGGTGTAACTTGTTGGTATTCAAAGCTGTGGAGTCGACAAGGTTCGGGACGAGGTTCGGGACCCGTCGTGGCTCCGCTATGCCGAGGCAGGCAAGGTTACCAGGGTATTCCGAGTTACCTTTTCTATTCGATCATGATTGTCCTCACTATTTACGGGTTTGGCGGGGCCTGTTCCGAGCCCATTGAGGAGTCACCGCAGTCCCAGTAGCAAGTCAGCGGAGCAAACCTCGTCCCGAACCTTGTCGTATTCTGTGTATGGATGAAAGTCGGCATCAATTCAGATACACCGGTAAGCCGGGATTTGACTTTCTCAATCCGCGGTTTTCTCGAATCCGTGGTTTCCCCTCTTTCAGCGCACTTGTGGTTTCGGCTACGCTGCGCTAGCCCGGACATTTCACACACTTCGTAGCGAGACGGCGTAGATCGTTGCGTGTCAATGCCTTTTCGAAGCACGGCGGGCGACAGTGTGTTGAGACCCTCCGAGGTCGCCGGGCAAGGGAAGGCATTGACACGCGGTGAGATCCGTGGTCGTAGTAGAAGGTTTGTGAAATGTTCGGGCTAGGCCATCTGTGGTAAAACCCTTGGACTAAGGACGACGCCCGCGTCGATGCCCAGGCTTACCAGGACGCATTCCCTGGCTCAATTGGGGTAGTGGAATAGGGGATGAACTGGCAGCCGAAAAAGCCTACTCTCCCTCCAGCTCGAAGTACCGGCTTTGTCCTTTCCAATGGAAGCCGGTCAGGCGATTGAGCCGAGCGCTCATATTCCGAAGTCGTGTGAGGAAGCCTTCCGAAGGATCACCGAACCTTGTAATCGATACCCAAAGGTACAAATCTTTATGATCCGATCGGATCATAAAGATTTGTACTAGCGATTCACTATATTATGGATAGCTGATTCAAGGGCATGGACCGCGGAGATTACTTCTACTCCTCGCTTCTGTTGCCTAAAGTTGGACACTTGGGCTATTAAAGAGGGTGTCTGAGGAACTCATGCGTAGACGGCAATAGACTTATAAAATACTGTTTCTCAATGAATTAAATCTAACTTGTGCGTATTGGACTCATATCCGATGGTGCGCCTCTCAGCATGTTCCACTTTTCGTCAGTTAGAATGTTTAGCGTCCCTTTCTGTCTTTGATCAGTGTTCGAATTCTGGATGAAGAATTCTGGAATGGATTTCGGTCGGCGACGAAGAGATTTTGGCTGGCTGGTATCAGGCAGAGCGAAATAAGCGACCCAAGAGACTTCGTGTAGTCTACGACATCCTTCGGTCCGGGACTGGCTTTGACGCTACAGGGAGGCTTCTGGACTCCAGTGGCAGCGGCTTACGCGGATGGGGAATTACCCGATCGGGGCACCCATATTCCACCGAGGTTCATAAGCTCACCCAGGCATGGTCGTTTTGGTGGCTCTCGACGGCTTTTTCGATAAATCGAATTCCCGTCAGGCCGTCTTCGACGGTGGCGTATTTGGAGCCATCGGTGGCGGTGTAGGATCCGGCATGCCAGGCGCGGACATCGCGTTCGAAGCAGCGGTGCAGCCGGGCAAAGGCATCATGAAGACCCTCGCAGTGCCCGGGAGGGAGAATGCACTCTTCGAGGAGTTCCGTGGGTAGGTCCCTCAGGAAACCATCGTTAGCGGGTATCGGGCCACGATAGTAGATTCGTTCCGGTTCGCCCAGTGGGTGAATGATCAGCTTGTCCGATTCTTCCTGGACCCATCTGAGGGAGCCTCTGTCCCCATTCACTTCGAGGCGCAGATCGTTCTTGTGGCCGATCGCGATTTGCGTGGCCCGCACAAGCGCTTTCGCACCGTTATCCAGCTGACAGTAAGCCGTAAAATGGTCATCGAGATGGCCTTTCTCGGGTTCGTTTATTTCGATGAATGTCTCCAGATAGGCGCTGAGCCTTTGAACTTCGAGCCCAGTGACGAACCGAAGTTGCATTAAGGCGTGCGTACCGATGTCTCCGCCGCAATTGGAAATTCCGGATTTCTTGGGATTGATCCGCCAGGCGGTTTCCTTGAAGTCGGGATTCAAGGAACGCACCGCAACCCAGGATTGGAGGTAGCTGGCATCCACCCATCGGATCTTGCCGAGCAAACCGGAGCGGACGATGTGTCGCGCCAGCCGGCTGGTCCAGTGCCCGATGTAGGTATGGGCCACGCCAAAGGGAATCAGTTGTTTGCGGACAAGATCGCTCAGAACCTGTGATTCGTCGCCAGTGATCGTAAGCGGTTTTTCGCAGAAAACCGGGATTCCGGCCTCGAGAAATTTTCGGGCTGGGTCGAAATGCGCATGGTTGGGGGTCACGATGAGGACATAGTCGATTCGCTCTTCCGGCGACTTATTCAACTCGCCTGCGAGCATGGCGTCGTAGCTTTCGTATCCCGTTATCGTATAGGGCCATTCCGATGCCGCTCTGAGCGCTCTTTCCGGATTCGATGAAAGGGCGGCCGCCGAGATTCTTCGGGTTCCATCCATTAAGATTGCTCGATGGTGAGCATGAGCGATGAAGCCCGTGGTCCCTCCGATCATTCCGATGTTTAGAGTTCTGTTGGTCGTCATGCTGGTTAATTCGTTACTTGATCGGGCACAAAGATGGCAAAGAGGGTAAACCACGGCTGGCCTGGCGCAGCGAAGCCGCAACCAAATAAGAAGAAGAGAACCGCAGATGTATCCCGGCGAGCCGGGACCAATGAAGAAGAATTGACCACGGATTCGAGCCGTCTTCGCTGTGCTGCGCCGAGCCAGGGAAAACCGCGGATTGGGGAAAGGGGATCAAGACAGCTGAAAAGAATCAAGAAAGATTGAGTGGGAGTGCTCTCACGCGTATTATGACAAGGTTCGGGATCCCGCTGAGCGGGATTGCGACGAGGTTTGCTCCGCTTATTCCGAAGCAGCCCTACGGTGAGCGACTCGCCTGAACGCCTCGAAGTCCTGTCGAACCCTTTGACCGGCGCGACAATCGTGATTGAATTAGGAAAGCAACGCCTACTTCCCCTTGGTAACATTGTCGCGAACCTCAAACCCGAACCTTGTCGATTGCACTACCTTGAACTCCAACATATTAAACTCCAAAACGCGTTCAAAAAACAAGATTCTTACGGATTGTAGTACTGCCCGTATGAACTCGTCGCCAGATCGACGCACACGATCTCTTTGTCGTTGCGGGCAAAGAGGCTCTTTTCGGCAAAGGCGGGATGGCTCCAGACGACCGGGCGCTTGCCGGTGTAGTTAGTGGGATCGAGGACTTTTGCTCGTCCAACTTCATGGTAACCGTCCGTCGAAAGATCTGCCAGGATCAGTTGGCCGGTTTCGTTAAACAGAAAATACCGACTACCGTCCAAATAGCGCACGATAAAGGCCGACCCGTGTCTGGCTCGCTCCAGATCACCCACGGTGGGCTCTTTAGTCTCCCATAGCCTTTCACCATCACTTGCCCGCACACCGATAAGAGCTCCGGTTTCTATATCGCAGCCGAAGACCATTTCTCCGTCGAAGTAGGGAGTGCTGATTCCTGAATAGACGGCGTTGCTGCCGTTTCCGCGCCAGACCATCTCGACACCAGGGTGATCGTTGTTCAGTTTTAGAAGTGCAGCTGCGCGGCCAGTGCCACTGACGAACAGATGCCTGCCTCTTTGACGTGGTCTACACACAGAGAAGCCATAGGAAGGTTTGAGATCGACGGACCAAAACAACTGCCCGGTCGATGGGTCGACGGACCAAAACAACTCAGGCTGTTCAGACCTTCCGGATGCCAGATGAGCAGTTCATGCCGGCCCCCGTACTCAATCATAGTAGGAGGACAATAACCCGGTTCGCTGGCTGTCAGTGCTCTCCACTTTTCTTCTCCGGTATCTTTGTCGAAGGCTACCGCGACACTGCCTTCACCGCCGACAACGCAATAGAGAGTATCGCCCGCAACCAGGGGATGGGCCGCATAGCCCCAGAGAGGCGTCTCCGTATCGTAATTGTCGTTGAAGGAAACCGACCAGATTTTCTCTCCTGTGGTGGCATTCAGGCAGACCAGATTTCCCTCCGCTCCGAGGGAGTAGACTTTCCCTTCAGCAACGGATGGGGTACATCTGGGGCCGGAGGGAAAAGAAAGTTGATACCGACGGGGGTACTCGTATTTCCAGAGAAGCTCACCTGTCTTTGCCGATAAACAGAGGATGCGCTCGTATCCCTCCAGTTCATCTTTCCAGCTGGCTCGATTGGAAATCTCCCCTGATGTTTTTTGGTAGTCCATAACGTAGACTCTTCCGTCGGCTACGGCGGGACCCGAATAACCCAGTCCGACGTTATGGCGCCATTTATATCGCAGGCCGTCAGCGGGAATTTCGTCGATTATGCCGGTCTCACGCCAGGTGGAGTCACCGTGAGGTCCAAGCCATTGGGGCCAATCGTCGGCGTTACAGAAAATGGAGGAGCATAGGGAGAGAATGAAGGTGGTAATGGGGAGATGTCCAGGAAACGGTATCTGATTATTCATAGGGCAGATTAAGATACTACTTAGGGCGAGTTCGCAAGATTGATGAAGTGGGTTAACCCGCATATTTCACACACTTCGTCGCGAGACAGCGGAGGTTGCGGCGGATCAAGGGCTTACCAAAGTCCGGCGGATGACGGTGTGTTGGAACACGTGGAAGTCGGCGGACGAGGCAAGTCCTTGAGGTGCCGTAAGATCCGCTGTCGTAGCAGATGGCTTGTGAAATTTGCGGGTTAATCGATTTGTCTGACAGCGGGCAAACCGAAGTCGAAGTGAAAGCTGAAGAAACACTACCGGCGGTTGCTCAAGCGGGGCCGCAAGGCGGCCGACTCACTAACGGGGGAACTGAGCCATCTTGAAGCGGGCCTGTCGATGGATTCACTGCCTCCCACTCGCCGGGAGCTTCTGGATCGGGCATTGAGCCAGATCAGGGGCGATATTGCCGACGCCAAGCGGGTTGTTGAGTATGCTCATGATCGGGTGTTTCACGAAAAGAAGCTACCGTCCACACAGAAGGATCCTGAGCCTCTCGCAAGGGATCGGCGGCCTACATCAAGAAGGGCAGCCGCAATCCAGTGATCGGGTACAAGCCACAACTGGTTCGCAGCGAAAACGGTTTTGTCACCAGCCTGATCGTACCGCAAGGCAATGCGGCAGACTCCATTGAGCTGGCGCCGGCCATCGGCGATTCGATCAAGCGCACCGGTGTCATTGCTGAACTGGTCAGCACCGATGACGGCATATGCTTCGGCGAAGGGACGCAAGGAGGTGCTGACCATGGCGGGTAAAGCAGATCAGTCAAGCGGGGCCGCAAGGCGGCCGACTCTCGTGCTTCGGAGAATTCAGTCCTGGAGTCCCCAGCGGACTGTGTTGTCGAGATCGACGTCGAAGATGGTCGCAACATCGATTGATAAGTTCCTCCACCAGGCCTTTTCTTTCACTTTCTCAACTACTATAAGGATCGGCGGTGTCTCGGTCAGAGCCGAACTCGGCCGCCGCGGCACATGCCGGCACCCCTTTCGGGCAAACCCACCTCTTGCCCCTCCCAGGAGGGGATCTTTTTGCTTCGGGGCTCGTTTATCAAGGTCCCCTCCTGGGAGGGGCAGGGGGTGGGTTTCTACCAAGTCCGCTCTCATATTCGTCGTTAAGATCAAGTATTCCCGTAGCCCGACAGTCGTATCCTGCCTGATTCATTCGGGTAACCCAAATCCAGCCGGAAGATACTCGAGGATTGAATTGATCTTCTCCCTACTGTCGACAATGTCGATTTTGGACTTCAAGTGAAATCAAGAAAACTCAGTATCATCGCCTTCATGACCGACAACCAGCGGTTCAATACTGTGAGATGCTTCGGAAACCAGGGGATTCGCAGGCGCCGGGAAGTTGAGTGGAGGCGAATCTGAACAAGAGGTGACATGGCGAAGAAAAGAATGTTGATGTTCGGTGCGGGCGGGATGGCCGGCAGTTGGATCAAATGGTGGACGGGAAACTTCTCCGATCGCATAGAGATTGTGGGACTAGTTGATGTCGTTCCGGAGATCTTAGAATCGAAGGGCAAAGACCTGAATCTAAACTCCGACCAGTTGTTTTCCTCGACCGAAGACGCAATTACGCGTTGCCGAGCGGATTTTGCGGGTGTTGCTACGCCGCCACAGTTTCATAAGGAAGCGGTAGTCGGTGCCTTGGAGGCGGGTTTGCCGGTGATCACGGAAAAGCCCATCGCAGACACGCTTGAATCTGCCATGGAGATGGTGGCCGCGGCCGATCGCTCGGGACTGCCCTGCGCTGTAATACAGAATTACCGATACGAGCCGAATAAACAGGAGCTTATTCGTATCCGCGATGAGGGACGCCTGGGCCGTTTGCAGCACATCGTGGGACGCTACGCCTGCGACTACCGAAAGTTTGGCGGTTGGGGGGCAGAGTGGCGCCACACGATGGATTTCGGTTTGTTATTTGAAGGATCCGTTCATCACTTCGACATGCTGCGATTCCTTTCCGGCGGCGATTGCGAAACACTGGTCGGATTCGGTTGGAATCCGGAGTGGTCGAGTTTCAGCCATTTTTCGAGCGGCATGTATCTCATGAAGATGACCAACGGAGTGCATGCCTTCTACGAAGGCAATAGTTCGGCGGCGGGAGTCACCAATTGTTGGCACAACGAGTACTACCGCGCGGAATTCGAGGAGGGTACAGTTGAAGTGGTTGAAAAGGATAAGGTCACCGTGATACGCGTTGGGGCAGAACCCGAAGTATATCGGGCCCCGGAGGAGAAATGGGACAATCACAACCATCTATTTGAGGAGTTTCTCAATTGGCTGGACGGTGGCCCAGCCTCGAAGACACGCATCCAAGACAACATTGGAAGCTTCGCGATGGTGATTGCCGCCATGGAGACCACGGTCGACGGTCAGCCCAAGCGGATCGCAGATTATCTTTAGCCGCCTGTCGGACTTTGATCGAGTAACTGTTTAGCGTTTCTGAGGCTGCCCCGGTCTTGTGCCCATCGTTCTGAATTTCGGTTGGCACGCAAATTGCGTGGAGTTCTCTAGTTAGAGCATGAAGAAAATGGGGAGCAGAGGGAGGGCACTGGAGTCGTTGTCAGGAGGCAATCCGATGGGGTTGCGGGTTTAAGGATTGATCCTGGCGATTACAGACTTCGAAGAGTTCCTCAAGGAAGTTTTCTTTTCGCAGGAGCTTTTTGGGCAATCGACCCACGGCGAGGGTTTTTCTGTTCGCCCGCCAGTGACTGAAGGGGGGTGCTTTCTGTGCAGCCTGGGCAAGCTTTTGGGGCAGATTATCGATACTGCCTAAAACCAGCTCCACATAGCGGGGATTGTGTAAGTTGGCCAGGAGCATGTATTCTTCGGGGAGCGCTTCAAAGTCGCGCGTCAGATTTTTGCGCCCGTGGGTTTGACGGCGTTTGCGCTTGGAGGTGCGCCAGGTGCCTTCCAGCTCATTGGTCGTGCGTACGCTGTCTGGATGGGCCGGTGGGGGAAGCAGCCGCTGCCAGTATTTGTCCAGATGAGTGACCACGGTGCGGTAGAGTTTGGCTTTCGAGGGGTTGGTCAGGGAGGCGCCTTTTTGGCGATATTGGGCACGCAGCAACTGGAGAGCCTCGGTGAGCTCAGCGGCTTGTCCTGCTTGCAACAGATAAGGGTCGCTTAAAGGGCAGGGGCCGCTGGCGCTGAGCCAAAGGGCATCGCGCAAAGCGCTGAAAATGCAAAAAGCGTTTTCATAGATAGTAGCGGCTTCGATGACGAGGGCATCAGCCAGATACTGCTTCAACCCGGTCGAAAGATGAAAGAAGCTTCGCAGAACAGAGCAACTGGCAGGAGCGCGGGCAAGCCACTGCTCCAGGGCGGCATGGGCGCGCACGACCCGCCGATGCCAATAAAGCAGGTAAGGATCGAAGGGAAAGCCCTGGCGGTGACCGTCGCAGGGATAATCCAAAATCCACAATTGCAGGGCCATGAGCAGTTCCCGTGCAAGGGTGGGATCGAAGGGCACTGCGAGCGCTTTGGCGGTGAGCAAATCGGCCAGGACGAGGGCGTGTTTTTCACGGAGGGCGTCACGGAGCTTTGCGGTGATGTGTTTGCGTTGCTCGCGCATGCGCTCCATGAGCTTCAATTGCCGCAAGCGCCCGTTGAGCATCTGCTGGGGTTTTCGATAAAGCTGTTCGCCCACATTGCGGGCGAAATGATAATGGCAGACGCCATGGGGGGCCTGGAAGGTTTCGCTCTCGCAGGCCTTGCTGATCTGAGCGCTTAAATCATGATAGACATGGTGGGGTTGGCCAAAAGCCCGGGCCGCCCGGGCAAAACAGCCACTGATCGTTTCGCTCTGTTCGGAAGGCATTTTCCAGCTGCCCAAAAGGATCCCTTCGTCGGCTTCCTGAACAGCGAAGAAAACCGGCGTCTGCGGTTCCACGGTCCCATCCACCAGCCAGCGCAGGCAAGGGCGAGCGCTCAGGTAATCTTTAAGCACCGGAGCGGCCGCGGCGTGCAGCCGACCCAGATAAAAAAGAAACTTCTGCTGCATCTCATAGAGGCTGCTTTGAGCAATCTGCAGCTGCCCCGGGCCCTCGCGCAGTTCCCTGTGCACCTCTTTGAGGGTGGCGCTTTCGCACAAACATCGCTTGCCCACATAGGCAATCAGATCGTAAGCGTAGCGACTATGCGAGGGCACGATCTGTTCCAGGCGAGCAGAACGGTAGCTGTTGCGGTGGCTCCCTTGCCCCTGCTCGCGCACAACTTCCACCGCCTGGAAGCATCCATAGGAGAAACTGACCACCTTGCGGCGCAGGGTCTTGCGCACCTCTGAAGGACCCTCTTCGTCCTCCCGGGCATCGAAGCGATAACTCGTTTGCGCAGGCACAGCCCCCACCGTTTGCAGGGCCCGTTCAGCCTCTGCCCGCAAATCATGTAACAGCTCCGCTACCGCGATCGGTCCGGTTTTTTTTTGAGCGAGTAAAACGCCATCACCCGCTCAATTTGCTCCCCGCTCAGCTCTACTCCCTGCTCTTGCATAAGCTCGACAAGCTCCTTGACCCCGGCCTCGGGATGGCCGATACAGGCGACCAGCAAAGCGATCACGACCATCGTTTCGAGCCCTTCGGGAGCTGCCTGCAAAGCGCCCCCGGGGTCCCCTGCCTGAACTTGTGCCGCTGTTCTTCGCCCTTGCCGCCGCTTTTTCTGTTCGGCCCCGCCCTGTTCCCCGGCCGAGACATACACGCAGTGACGCCCTTCATAGTATCGACTCAACCGCTTCTTTCTACAAAGCACGCTTATGGGGTTGTGCACCCGTACCCCAAGGAGGGTCTCCAACTCAGCCACCGTGTAGCCGCAAAGCGAAGCTCCCACCACCGCCTCCACGGTCTCCTCCAAGGTGCCGTGGCGCGAAAAGCGCCCCTTGCGAAAACGCCACAAACCGGCCCCGTCAAAGCGCGGAATGTCTTTCAAGCTCAGGTAGCCACAATTGGCATTGTAACTGGAGTAATGGCCATATTTTTGCAAAGCCCGATAGACCGTTCGCCGCGACACCCTCTGCTCCTTCATCAGCCTCCACACCGTGCTTACCCGATCCCGCCGTACCGCTTCGACCACCTCCCTCTCTTTACGCGAAAGCTCTTCTTGCATGCACCGGCACAGTATGGAAAGGAGGCAAAACTGCAAACTTTATTTTACATACAATGCCAATACCAACTTTCTCCAGCTCCCTTCGCTTCTACTCAATTGCCACCAGAAATCAACTCCCCGTTCAAAGCGCTTTTGTAACTGATTAATACTCAACAAGTTTCTAACTGAAAACAAACCTGCAGGAAAAGCTCTCTACCTCTAACGAACCCACACACAACAATCGTTGAAACTCCATTCTGGCATACTATGTAATCAATAGAATCTTGCAAGTGCCTGAATAACATTTACTTTGGGTTCTCCAACCCAATTTCGTAATTATGGGCCTTGTGCCGGGGATTGTTAGGATTTCGAGCTAAACGAATAGCTCTCCCTGCCGTTCTCCCCTCCCCCCTTACCGACGCTGGCCGACGCTCGCGCCTACCAGCGTCGGTAAGGGGGAGGGTCAATATGCGGCTTCGATTGTAGTTTCGAAAATCGGCGCCACCCCTGCATCCCGCTGAGCGCATACGCATAGGTATGCAGAATACCACGACCCCGGGTTGAAACCCGAGGCTTAACTACCATGCCCTTTCAGGGCAGCTTTCAGGACTTCTCAGAACGGTCCGTTAAGGTACTCTGCGGCCATTCCGAGTACTGGCAATCGGAGCTAAAGTTGACTCCTATGCGCTCAGCGGGACCGGTGGAGCCGTCAACGCGAAGTATGGCGCTGAACAGGGACGCGAAATTGGCGGACTAACTCTTGCATTGATCCGATCTCTGCGCATAGGTTTCGGAATCTCGAAGAATCTTGGAATCGGGGAGTGAGAAGCTAAATATCGAAAGGAGCGCGATATGGTTAGTCTGAAAAATGAGGAGGGAGCGACCGATCTGGAAGCCTATGTCCACGCGGATGGTCGGGACGAACTGGTGAGGGAGGTTCGAAAACAGATCGAGGTGTTAGGCATTGAGTACATCTATTATCAGTTTATCTCCGTGACGGGACGGATCGTCGGTAAGGGCATGCCGTCGGATCACTGGGAAAAGATTGCCGAGCGTGGCTTTCAACTCGTTTACGGTGCGACGGCAAACCTCTTTATCGACCGGCTCGGTAACTATATTGGGTACGGTCCTGAGGCGTGGGAACTGATCGGGATACCGGATCCCGAGACGTTTGTGCAATTGCCCTGGGACAAGCGGGTAGCACGGGTCTTTTGTACCTGCTTTCGAAATCGAGAGGAGGAAGAAAGTGGTGGTGACTACCTGACTTCGGATTGTCGGGGTAATCTCCGGCGGATTCATGAGGAATTCCAAAGGGCTCACGATGGAATGCATCTCAGGCAGGGCATGGAACCGGAGATGATGTGGTTGAAGAAGGGGCCTGATGGAAAGCCGGCGGAAGGTTACAGCAAACCGTATTGCTACCACATCGACCAGTTTGAGTCGCTTCGACCGGTCTTCATGAAAGTCATGGAGTACGCTAGAGCGATGGGTTTGGACATGATCCAGGGAGACCATGAGGATGCGCCCGGGCAATTGGAACTGAACTTTACTTTTGATGAGGCCCTGCGCACTTGTGACCGTCTGACGACCTACCGTCAGATTTGCGCACAAGTGGCTCGCGAATTCGACATCATTGCCTGCTTCATGTGTAAGCCCTTCATGGGTGTGTCGGGCTCGGGTTGTCATACCAATATATCGTTGTGGAAAGGTGGCGAAGACACGGAGAAGGCATTGGGGAATGAGGCCTTTCCTGGGATGGCGGGAAGTTTTCTTCATCGCCAGGGGGGCGAAAATCTCTTTATGCCGCTACCCGACGAGAAGAAGCCGGGTCCGGTGGGGCTGAATTGCATCGGCGGACTCATCAAACATTTGCCGGCGTTGGCGGCACTCGGCTGTTCGACTGTCAATTCCTACCGACGGTTGTGGGAGGAGGGCTTTTGGGCTCCCGTTTACGCCGATTGGGGCTACCAGAATCGGACCTGCAGTCTACGAGTATCAGCGCCGGGGCGCTTTGAATATCGAACCGTCGATGCAATGGTGAACCCCTATCTGCTGACGTCCGGCCTGATTAAGGCCTTTGAAGACGGGATCAACGATTCCCTTGACCCGGGTGAACCTGAAGAGCGCAACATTTACGAAGCGATCAAAGAGGGTAAGGAAGTGAAGAAGCTTCCCCTCAATCTCGGAGCAGCGCTGGGCGAATTTGAGAAGAACGAAGTAATCAGGAGTGCGCTTCCTGGCGAAATGTACACGGTGTTTATGCATTACAAACGGGATGAATGGGAACGGTTTCTATCGACAGTGACCGATTGGGACCTCGAGACTTACTGGGATTGTCTGCCATAGTTTTTATTTTTTAACTCCGAAATTGTTTAGCGAGATTGTAAATTCTTTAGTTCGATGTTCGAAGCAAGGGGTCAAGCCTTAGAAGTGTCTATTTTTCGGGGTCAGCCGCCTTAGCAAATTGCCCTGAGCTTGAGAAGGTCGATTTGCAAGGCCTGACCGTTTCAGCGAAGCGGAAAAACAGGCACTTCTTAAGGACATGACCCCGAACGGCGAAATAATCTGCAGGAACTTTAATCGCTTCGGGTTTAATTCCCCGAAGCTTGCTTCGTTTCTAATTCATAAAGTCTAATATCAAATGCCTCGGGGCTTGCCCCGAGGATCTTTACCCATAAGCAATCACGCTAAACAATTTCGGAGCTAAACAAAAATGTGTGGAATAGCAGGAATCATTCACCGGGGAGAGACCGGTTGCATTGGGGAAGAAATCACGGCGATGCTCCACGCGATGAAGCATCGTGGGCCGGATTCGACTGGATTTGCTTTTTACGGAGCGGCGGTGGAGGGTGAGTTGGTCTTGCGGCTTATCGTAGTGGAGCAGGAAAAGCTGGCGGAAGGATTCGAAATTCATGAACAGATAAAGTTGAGAAAAGCAGAGATTGAGAAAAGGATATCGTCGCTTGGCGGAGAAATTGTCTCGACCGAAGAGGCGAGAGAATACGCCTGTATGTACCGGGTGAGATACGGAGGCGAACTGCGGCGCTTTGCCGATTATATCGAGGACATCGAAGGAGTGAAGATTCTCTCGATCGGGAGCCGGCTCGAGTTGATTAAAGATCTAGGAGATGCCCGTAGCGTCTCGGCGGAATACGGTCTTGGTGGATTTTCAGGCTCGCATGCCATCGGGCATGTGCGAATGGCGACAGAATCGGATGTCGATATTCGCTCCGCCCATCCCTATTGGGCCTATCCATTCAACGACATCTCGGTGGTCCACAACGGCCAGTTGACCAATTACTGGAGTAAGCGCAGGGACATGGAGCGAGAGGGGCATCGGTTTATCTCGGATTGCGATTCTGAGCTCATTGCCGTGTATGTTGCGGATAAGCTCGAAAAGGGCGGTTCTCTAGAGGCGGCGCTGAATGATTCGATCGAAGATCTTGACGGGGTGTTTACCTACGTGGTCGCTACCTCAAATGGGTTGGGGATGGCGAAAGATACACTGGCCGCCAAGCCGATGGTGCTCTACGAATCCGACGACTGCATCGCGATAGCGTCTGAGGAGGTGGCCATTCGTGCCGTGATACCGTTTGAAGTGGATACAACCGATCCCTATGCCGGAGAAGTGCGAGTTTGGCAGAATTGAAACAGATGAACAGTAATACGACAGGCAGATCCCATGAAATGGGAATGCACGATGAGTCGCTTTCCGGAAGGGAACATAAGCACTTCTTTGCACCGGAGACGGAGGAGAATTTCTTCTATCCCGATAGTTTTGAAGGCGATTTGAAAAAGCGCTCCGAAATCGATGCCGGCGATCTGTCGTTCAGCGAAGTGAATGCGAGGATCCGCGCTTTGATGTCGGAGGGATACGGGCACATTGTGGTGCGCAATCCCAACGCTCGGCACTCCCTGGGAGTCGGCATATTGAACCGTTTGACGCTCGAATTTGAAGGGTCGCTCGGTTACTTCGGCGTCGGATTGCTCGATGGGCCTAACGTTAGGATTAGTGGACGCGTAGGCTGGTCCTGCGCCGAGAATATGATGTCGGGTACCGTCTTGGTGGAGAAGAACGCCGGTTCCTGTTTCGGGGCTGCCATTCGCGGGGGAGATCTAGTCTGCCGAGGCGATGTGGGTAGCCGGACCGGAATTAATATGAAGGGTGGCACGATAATCGTGGGCGGTCGCACCGGAACACTCTCCGGCTTTATGATGCAACGGGGGCGCATGATCGTATTGGGAGATGCGGACGAGAATCTGGGCGATTCGATGTATGACGGCACAATCTACGTCGGCGGAAGAATCAAATCGTTGGGGGTGGATGCCGTGCCCGGAGAATTGACTGAGCTCGAGATCAGTTGGATGGAGCGAAAGCTGGCGCAGTATAATCTCGAAGCGCCGAACGGCGTGATGAATCTACAGAAAATCGTATCCGGAAAACGGCTGTGGAATTACGATAAACTGGAGCCGGCGGAGAAGAAGATCGTATTGTGAATTTCGGGGTACTAACAGTGCGTCTAACCGGATGGGTTCACATCACTCATTGTCATTGCGATCCCGCGGAGCGGGAGTGGCAATCCAGCCTCTCAGCGTTTCGGGATCCTGGATTGCTTCGTCGTTCCTCCTCGCAATGACAAGAAATTGCAAAGAGGAACTCTACCTTGGACGAAAACATAAAGTAACGAGAGAGTCATGGCAGTAGAAAATATCACGGCAGCTGATGGCGGAAGACAGCGGAATAAGCATGTCCTGGGTAGAAACTATCTCTTTTCCCCCGAGGTTATCGACGATATCCATATTAAAGCGGAGATGGGCCGATACCGCATGCGCGGTATGGCGATCTTCAAGAAGATACCCTCCTGGGATGACCTTACTTTTCTGCCCGGTACGCTGACCCGATTTGTAATCGAAGGTTATCGCGAGAAGTGTGAGACAAAAACGGTATTGGGGCCCAAAGCTAAACGTCCTCTGGAGCTGGACATTCCGATCTATATTACGGGGATGAGCTTTGGCGCTCTTTCCTACGAGGCGAAGGTCGCGTTAGCCCGTGGGGCGACGATGGCGGGGACGGCAACCTGTTCCGGAGAAGGTGGCATGCTCCCGGACGAGCGCCGCTATTCGAGCAAATGGCTCTATCAGTGCATCCAGTCACGTTACGGATTCAATCCGCATCATCTGCAGGTAGCCGATGCGGTGGAATTTTTCATCGGGCAGGGGTGCAAAGTTGGGTTGGGCGGCCATCTGATGGGGCAGAAGGTAACCGATCAGGTGGCAGAGATGCGATCATTGCCGGCGGGAATCGATCAGCGATCACCGGCCCGTCATCCGGATTGGCTGGGCCCGGATGATCTCGCTCTTAAGATCGACGAGATCAGGGAGGCGACCAACGGAGAAGTGCCGATACAACTCAAGCTGGGTGCTGCCCGCGTATACGACGACGTCCGCATGGCGGCCAAAACGGGCCCTGACAGTATTTACATCGATGGCATGGAGGGTTCGACGGGAGCGGGCCCGCACCTGGCGACGGAAGAGACCGGCATACCCGGTATCGCGGCAATTCGTCAGGCGAGACATGCTCTTGAGGACGTTGGAAAGTCGGGCGAGATTTCTCTCGTTTACGCCGGAGGGATCCGGCATGGCGGCGACGTGGCAAAAGCGCTGGCACTTGGAGCGGATGCGATCGCGATCGGGACAGCTGCGATGGTTGCGCTCAATTGCAACAAGGACATCCAGGAAGCCGACTATGAAGGGACGGTCGGTGTCCCTGCCGGATACTGTTATCATTGTCACACGGGACTGTGTCCTGTGGGAGTGGCTACCCAGGATCCGGAACTGCGGAAGCGCCTGAACCCCGACGAAGCGGCGGAGCGCGTATTCAACTTCCTGCACACCCTTACGATCGAGTGCCAGATGTTGGCGAGGGCTTGCGGCAAGACGAACATTCATTCGCTGGAACCGGAAGATTTAGCAGCGCTCACAATGGAAGCTTCAGCGATGGCAGAGGTGCCCCTGGCCGGCACCCGCTACACTGTCGGCCATTCGGAGATGAAGAGGTTCTAGATTTTCTCAGCTCCCGTCGGTCGCTGAAATAAATAGTGTAAGAGTGAAGCCATTGGAATAATCAACCGCGTCAGCGGCGTAACAATCGTAGCCCACGGCGTGAGCCGTAGGCGGTAGAATCAAGCAATGAACCAAAAAGGGGACAGAGAAGCAGATCATTACCTTCAATCGGACGGGCTCGACACGGAACGGGAGAAAGAGATCGGCCAGCATATCGGTTATCGCTACGACGTAAATCTGCTGCCGAACTATGAGAAGCTGACGCCGTTCCTGAAAAAGTATATGGACGCGATGGGTTGGCAGGATCTCAACTGGCTCGAAGACGTGCATATGGGATACGAGGAAGGGAAACCTGCCGTGTTTGATCGCAACATCAATGGATGGTTGCGGTTTCCCGAGGATATGGAGTTGCCCGATGATCAGCAGGATCGAGACATGCTGGCACGGGAATTTCTGGTAAAGTTTCAGATGTCCAGAAGGCATCCGCTGGTAGAATTGAAAGAGGCGTATGGGAAGTTTTGAGATTAAGGCCTTCCATTGGGACTTGAAGATCCGTGTGGGAGATTGCGATAAGCGGAGTGTGTGAGCTGGAAATACGAAAACATGAGGAATGTTTGCCCGCTAAATAGGCGAAAGAACGCGGATTGGATTTTCGAGGATCGGCAGGTGTAGGAAGGCCGCTCGCGGCCGAAAGGAACACCGACATTTCCGAATCGCTCGCGAGCGAGCTTCCTACCCTCACGGTGAAACGGGGCTGTGAATACCGAAGCGGTTAACGCGGTGGGGAAAATTCTCAATATTGAATTCTCGATGTTGAATTTTGAAGGATTGTAGAAGGTGCTCCAACGTGCTAGTTTAGGAGAATCGAGATTTTGCACCCGTACTATAATTCTCTTTTCGCGGTCTTTATGCTCTTGGAAAAGATGCGGATCAACTCAACGCATTCTTCAAGCCCTGTCTTTACTTGCGCCTCATGGTGAATTAGCGATTTACGTAGAATTATCCGCAGCCAAACCTTTGTTTCCCTGAGTTCTTTCAGTACGACCTTTAGTTTATGGATAAAGTCTTTTCTTGATTCCGCGCCCTGCGCTTCTCCGTAATTCGGTGCAGGAGATGTACCGGATCGAAGTAATTGCCCCGCGATGTGGTTCCCTGTCCGGGTGTTTGGTAGCGCTTCAACAATATCGATCATTGAAACTGCGAACTCGATGAGACGATCTTCCAGATCGTATTCGTGCTTGGTGTCTTTCATTGTTCTTCCTTCCTTGATGATTGAGACTTGAGTATTCGATATTGGATATTCTCAAATTGAATTGTTCTGACCTCGGGCACATAGTCAAAAATCATCGAGCTTTCTTTCGTAAATGAGTCTCCCCACCTCTTCCAAGTACGTTATTGTCGGCGCCGGCATCCACGGTCTGAGCACGGCTTATCACCTGGCCCTTAAGCTTGTGGCACGGGGGCGCGGTTCGGGGGGAGACATAGTCGTTCTGGACAAGGAGGGGGTCGCGGCCGGTGCGTCGGGGATCGCCTGTGGGGTGATTCGCAACAATTACTTTCAACCGGCCATGCGGGAACTCATGGCCCACAGTGTAGAAGTATGGGAGACAGATCCCGAAGCATTCAGCTACCACCCGGTCGGTTACATGCAGATCAGCCCTGAGTCCATGCATGCCGATATCGCTTCCGTCTATGAGCAGCAACAGGCGATCGGTTATGATTCCGAGTTTATTGAGGGAGAGGAACGGTGTCTGCGCTACATGCGCGGGATTCTGCACGATTGGGAGGCGAGGGGAATCACTTCCGTGCTTCACGAAAAGAAGGGCGGGTACGCAAACAATCGGGAGTCGATGTTGGGTTTGGCCGAGAAGGCGAAAGGAGAGGGCGTTGCAATTCTCACGGGTGTAAGAGTGGAGGGCCTTGACTTCTCGGAGGGTGCGGTTACGGCGGTTGAGACAAATCTTGGGAGGATTGAAACGGAGTCGGTTGTGATCGGCGTAGGCCCCTGGATTAAATCGATCTGGGAAATGCTCGACCTTCCAAAAGAGATTGGAATTTTAGCCGACGGAACGCTGCACGAGGGGGTTCGGATGTGGACCTATTGGTGTTTGCAGGAGGGAACCCTCGGTGTCGAACCCGACTTCCAACAGACAAATGCCGGCGGGATGCCTCCGGTGATTCATCTCGATGCGGACGAACCGCTCTATTCGGATATCGATGGTGAGAGGATTTCGGACGGGATGTGGGGCGTCTACTATAAGCCCGATTTGAATTTCGGCGGAGTGCAGGGAGGCGCGATGCCATATAAGGTTGAGGGAGATCCGGACGAGGTGAAGGTCGATCCTTATGGACCGAAATCGCCGGAATATGTGGCAGGAGACGAATTCGCCAGGATGTGGTGTTCCGCGCTAGCCTTCTGTCAGGCGAGGTTCAAGGGAAAGCACCCGCTCTATAAGTCCGACGAGGCTTCCGGGGGTCTGGGTTGTTTTACACCGGACAGCTTTCCGGTCTTCGACGTATTCCGGGAGAATTGCTACATTATCGCGGATTCAAATCACGGTTATAAGATGTTGGGTGTGGGAAAACTCGTAGCCGACGAGCTCTTAGGGGAGAAGAGCAGGCTGCTCGAACCGTTTCGATTCTCCCGCTATCGAGAGGGCAGGTTGCATCCCGTATCGCATAGCCCGTTTCCCTGGAGCTAGGAATTTTGCGCAGCAAAATTCCTGTTTTTTTTTTGAGTCGCTTATCCCGAAGATTTCACCAAATCTTCGGGATAAGCGACTCAAAAAAATATGGCTAGTGAACTGAGTTCTCTGAACGTCATTTTCACCGAGTTCTACTACTGGGTGTGTGTCGTATTGATGTTTCTGATTCACGTGGGCTTCTGTCTCTACGAGGTTGGAGCTTCGAGACGAAAGAACATGCTCCACACCTTGATGAAGAATGCGATGCTCATTCCGTTGATAACAGTGACGTTTTATTTCTTCGGGTGGTGGATCTACTTTGCCTTTCAAAATGGACCGGGCATAACCGGGGGGCTCCTCCAGGCGGATTGGGCGCTTCCGTGGAACGAGCTGATGGGCACTCACCTGGGAGGGATGCCGCACTCAAATGCGCTTTCGGCCGAAGATACGATATACTGGGCGCGAATCAACGGCGTTTTCTGGGCCGCTTTTCTTCTATTTTCTTGGACGGCGGGTTCGATCATATCGGGCGCCGTCATCGAGCGAATTCGCTCAGGAGCCTTCTGGTTATTCGCCGTTCTGGTAGGATCCGTCACCTGGGTGATCGATGCGTCCTGGGGATGGTCCGCGGACGGATGGATGGTGCAGCTGCTGGGGTATCACGATGCCTACGCTTCCGGCGTTATTCACGCCATCAGCGGCGGTTCGGCGCTGGCCATTCTCATCCATCTCGGTCCGCGAATTGGGCGCTTTCGGGCCGATGGGACGGCGAGGGGATTTCCGCCGCAGAATACCTGGCTGGTGATTATCGGCCTTTTTCTGATCTACACAGGTTTCTGGGGGTTCTATGCGGCTTGCAATATTCCCATCATCGATATCGATCCCGACGACGGCAGATTCTTTTTCTCCGCGACGACTATTTATCTCACGCCGACAACGTTAAGTGCGATCACCTTCAATTTTCTCCTCTCTCTTGCCGGAGGCCTTATCGCCGGGTATTTCGTTTCACGCGGGGATCCCTACTGGACCTTTTCCTGCGGACTGGCCGGAATCATAACAGCTTCTTCGGGCAATGATCTCTACCACCCGTTGCAGGCGCTCCTGATCGGCGCATTTGGAGCCTGCTGCATCTACAAGTTGCATTATTGGGTGGAGAGGAAATTCAAAATTGACGATGCCGTTGGGGCGGTCGCCGTGCACGGTTATGCGGGGATCCTCGGTGTCGTTATCGCGGGTTTTGTTCTGTGGGGTTATCCTTCCTCGCCAAACCCTGAATACGCGAGCATCACTCCCTGGGGGCAGCTGGTCGGCGCGATCGTGATGTTTCTTGTTCTTGGTTTCGTGCCATGTTATCTGCTGGGCTTCCTGTTAAAGAAACTCGACATCCTGCGCATCCCGAGGGAAATCGAATTTGCGGGCATGGACCATCGGATAATGCGATTGGAAAGCAGGCAACGGACTGAATTGAGCGCTGCGGAAGCTGAAGAGATGCCGGACCGTAAGGATTTATGACGACTGGAAAAATCACATCATGGACCGACAATCCGTTGGACATCGGCCCCCTTTACCCTTTCGTGGGATGGGAGATGCCGCTGTTTCTACTCTGCTTTGCACTTTGGGTCGCCTATACGGTGTGGCAACTCAAATTTGAAAGCGCCACCTACTCAGCCGAGCTGGAGGAGAAATCAGAAGATCGGGATTAGCACAGTCTCAACCTAGCACGCGGGCGATCCGCTCCAGCGCCTCTTCCACATTTTCGCGGCTGTTGAATGCGCTGATGCGGACATGGCCTTCCCCGCACCGCCCGAACCCGACGCCGGGAGTGGTTACGACTGCTGCCTTTTCAAGGAGCAGATCGAAAAACTCCCATGAGTCCGTTCCGATATGAATCCAGATGTAGGGCGAGTTGTCTCCCCCCACACAGGTGTAACCGAGCCCCTGCATCGCTTCACGGATGAGTTTGGCATTACCCAGGTAGAAATCGGTCAGTGTCTGGACCTGCGCCTTACCTTCATGCGAGTGGACGGCGGCGGCGGCACGTTGGATGGGGTAGGAGACGCCGTTGAACTTGGTCGAGTAGCGGCGGCTCCAGAGGACGTGGAGGGATTGCTCGTTGCCGTTGGCATCGAGTGCCACGAGGTCCTTTGGGACAACCGTAAATGCGCAACGGACGCCGGTGAATCCGGCATTTTTTGAGAAACTGTGAAATTCAATGGCCACCTCGCGTGCGCCTTCAATTTCATATATTGAATGCGGAATCGATTCGTCTCGGATATACGCTTGGTAGGCGGCATCGAAGAGGATAATTGCCTGGTGAGTAGAGGCGTATTCAACCCAGCGCTTCAGTTGTTCCCTGGTGGCCGTTGCCCCCGTCGGATTGTTTGGAAAGCAGAGGTAAATGAGATCGACTGGGCCTTCGGGGAGATCCGGAACATAATGGTTCTCCGGGGTCGACTCCAGATAGACGATTCCCTGGTAGCGACCGTCGACGTTTTTTCCGGTTCGGCCGGCCATAACGTTGGTATCGAGGTAAACGGGGTAGACCGGATCCGGAATAGCAACACGCGAGTTGGTGGAGAAGATCTCCTGTATATCGGCAGTGTCGCTCTTGGCACCGTCGCTGAGAAAGATCTCGTCCGCTGAGATCGGTGCACTGCGAGCCGCAAAATCATTGGCCGCAATTTCATCGCGCAGGAAGGAGTAGCCCGGGGTGTCATCGTATCCGCGAAATGTCTCCCTCTGCCCCATCTCATCAACCGCCGCGTGCAAGGCTTCGCGGCAAGCGACAGGAAGAGGTTCGGTGACATCGCCGATTCCCAATTTGATGATTTGCCGCTCCGGGTTTCGCTCCTGGTAGGAGGCCACGCGCCTCGAGATATCCTTGAAAAGATAGGATGCCTGAAGTTTGAGGTAGTTGTCGTTGATCCGCGCCATAGTCTTTCTCGGCCGTCCGCTGCGATAAACGACACGAGTCTTGTAGATCGTGCGGACTTTCTATACAAAGAGGTCCGTTTCTAGGCGAATTTCGTCCTTTGGCAAATGCAAACAATAGATACTGTCAGTGAAATGCAGAAGGTAGCCGTGGAAATGCGTGCGCACGGGAAAATGTTGGGCTCGTGCCCACAATGGGGGCCCTTCATAATGGAAATCTGAGCCTGATCGATATTGCGAAGAAGAATGCCGATGTCGTTATCGTATCAATTTTCGTTAATCCTGCACAATTCGGTCCCAATGAAGACGCCGCCAAATATCCCCGCCGTTTGGAAAGTGATCAGGCGGCTTGTGAAGAGCGGGAGGTTGATTATCTTTTCGTCCCCAGCGAAGATGAAATGTATCCTTCGCACTACTCGACCTATGTCGTTGAGGAATCATTGAGTCTCGAATTGAGCGGAATATCGAGACCTTCTCTATATCGTGGGAAGGCGACCATATTCGTAAAGCTGATTAACATTATTAGACCTCATACGGTCGTCTTAGGACAGAAAAACGCGCAGGGGGCGGTCGTTATCGAAAGGGTCGTTCGTGATCTGAATTTGCCTGTTAATATATTGTTGGGACCTACTGTGCGCGCCGAGGATGGTCTGGCGGAAGGCGCATACAATGACAGATTTACGAGCAGCCATAGAAGAGATGCGCTGGCACTCTATCAGGCTCTCAGGACAGCACGTGAGATGGTTGAAAGCGGAATGCGCAGCGTCGACCGTGTCATCGGAGAAATTACCCACATCCTCGGCCAACACCGTGGATTACGAGTGATTTATGTTTCCATTGTGCACTATGAATCACTTGAGACCCTACGCACGATAACTCCCGGCGAGACATTGATTTCCGCAGCCGTTTGCGATGAATTTAGATTGGTTGATAACATCTTGCTTTAGGCCGCTTTTCGTTGCCGGCAAGCAACCTGGTAACGTCGACGGAATCGGTCTGTTGTTTGTGAGTTTGATTCACTACTGTCCGGTTGTTTTTCTAGGAACGCAGGTTAATCGATTGATAACCGATTTCTGCTGTTTTCGACTTGAAATTGCAAAAAGCCTTGTGGACTCTCAAAAATTTCGAGGGTCCAAATCATGTATACAGGTCGATTCGTTTTTTCTCAAATCATAGATTATCTTCCGCGCCATCAGTTCCATCGTTGCGTCCAACGCTACGGAGGCGACTACAAAGTTCAAAAGTTCAGTTGCTTCGAACAATTTCTCTGCATGGGTTTTGCCGAGTTGACCTACCGGGAGAGTCTGCGCGACATCGAAACCTGCCTGCGGGCAGTACAACCAAAACTATACCACGCAGGGATTCGAAGCGGAGTATCCAAAAGCACGCTCGCCGATGCCAACGAGAAACGAGACTGGCGCATCTACGCCGACTTTGCACAGGTCCTCATCGCAATGGCTCGTCCTTTGTATTCAAACGAGGATCTGGGCATCGACCTGGACAATACGCTCTACGCTCTGGACTCCACCACGATCGATCTATGTCTATCACTCTTCCCGTGGGCACGTTTCCGCAAGCACAAGGGGGCGGTGAAGGTCCATACGCTTCTCGATCTCAGAGGCTCTATCCCTTATTTTATCGAGATTACCGATGGAAAAGTTCACGACGTAAACATTCTGGATCTCATCATCCCCGAGGCCGGTGCTTACTATGTAATGGACCGAGCCTATCTGCATTACGAGCGCCTCTATCGGATCGCACAATGCGGTTCTTTCTTCGTCACACGCGCCCGCCGCGGCTTTCAGTTTCGCCGCCTCTACTCTCAAAAGGTCGACAAATCAACCGGTCTGCGTTCGGACCAGACCGTTGCCCTGGTCAGCTTCTATCCTGCCAAGGCCTACCCCGAAAGACTCCGGCGTATCACTTACCTCGACCCCGACAGTTCCGAGCGCTTCGTGTTTCTCACCAACCAGTTTGCCCTCCCAGCCATAATCATCACCCAGATTTACCGTTTACGCTGGCAGATCGAATTGTTCTTCAAATGGATCAAACAGCACTTGCGCATCAAGAGCTTTTTCGGCACCTCCGAGAATGCTGTGAAGACTCAAATCTGGATTGCCGTCAGCGTCTATGTGCTCATCGCCATCATCCGCAAACGCCTTCGCCTGGAGATCAGTTTGCACAAAATCCTACAGATTCTCAGCTTCACCCTATTTGAGAAAACTCCTATGACTGAACTACTTACAGAAACCGATTACACTTTCAATGAACACCGCATTCCTAAACAGTTGGAGTTGTTTGACTTATAACCGGACAGTACTGAGTTTGATTTTCTTCAAAGGAGTCTGTTGGACTCTAAGCCTTACAGATTCCCAGGGAATAGGGACATTCGATGACCAGAGAGTATGACGTAATCATCGTTGGTAGTGGTATCGCCGGGCTGAGTTTCGCTCTCAAGATTGCCGCGGCGGGCCGTAGCGTAGCTATCATCACAAAGAAAAACCGGGCCGAGTCGAATACGAACTACGCCCAGGGAGGAATCGCCTGTGTAACGGCCGAAACGGATGATTTTGAAAGACACATCGAAGATACCGTGAAGTCCGGTGACGGTTTGTGTAACCTTGATGTCGTGCGCGCGATTGTCAGTGATGCGCCAGATCGAGTGCGGGAACTCGTAGAGACCGGGGTGCATTTCAGCAGGCTTAGCGATGGAGAATATTCTCTGGGCCGGGAAGGAGGGCACTCCGAAAGACGAATTCTACACGTGGAGGACATCACCGGGAAGGCGATCGAGTCGGCTCTGCTTCGAGCGGCTGCGCGCAGTAACAGGATCACAACTTTGGAGCACTTTTTCGCAATCGACCTGATCACACAGAATAAACTTACCAAGACCGGATTCGCAGTTCGGAACCGGGGTGACAAAATTCTTGGCCTCTATGCGCTCGATGTTCGCGCAGGGAAAGTGCTTACCTTCACGGCGCCCGTCATCCTCCTCGCTACCGGTGGAGTGGGGCAGGTTTACCAATATACCACCAATCCGGATATTGCTACGGGTGATGGCGTCGCCATGGCATATCGCGCCGGAGTCGAAATTGTGAATATGGAATTCATTCAGTTTCACCCCACTTCCCTTTTCAGCGCATCCGGTGAACGGTTCCTCATCAGTGAGGCTGTTCGGGGTGAGGGAGCTATCCTGCGAAATTCCGAGGGGAAGCCATTCATGAAGAACTTTCATCCATTGGCCGATCTTGCCCCGCGCGATATTGTGGCCAGAGCGATTGACAGCGAGATGAAGAGGTCGGGGGCGCCTCACCTTTGGCTGGATATAACGGGTCACCCCGAAGATATGTTGGAAAGGCGCTTTCCCAATATCTTTCGAACCTGTATTCGACAAGGGATAAATCTGGCCAGGGATTACATTCCCGTTGTTCCCGCGGCTCATTATCTCTGCGGCGGAGTGAAGACCAACATCAGCGCCGAGACCAGCCTACCCGGTCTTTACGCGTGCGGGGAAGTGGCGTGCACCGGTCTCCACGGCGCAAACCGACTTGCCAGCAATTCGCTGCTCGAGGCCATCGTCGTTGCATATCAGGCCGCTCCTTCAGTTCTCGATTACCTGACCAGTTGTAAGGCCGAACCCATCGAACCGCCGGATTGGATCGATGGCGATACCGAAGACAGCGATGAGAGGGTGGTGCTCACTCACAATTGGGACGAATTGAGGAGGGTTCTTTGGGATTACGTGTCGATCGTACGGACAAATAAGCGCCTCGAACGAGCGCGTTCGCGAATCAAGAATCTCACCAATGAGATTCATGACTACTATTGGAATTTCAAAGTCGAGACGAGCCTGCTTGAGCTTCGAAATCTCGTTCAGGTGGCCGAACTTATCGTCGAAAGCGCTCTCATGCGGAAAGAGAGCCGGGGATTGCACTTTACTCTCGATTATCCCGAAAAGCGTTCAGAGGCGGTCAATACGACTCTCCAGAAAAAGGAGCTCTAAGAATCTGTCGCTCCCATCTGGGTCGGATTGTAATTCTTTCATGTTGGATTCCGAACTTACGAGATAGTTATGAGGCCGAATTCGACGGATTCCTGGTCATTGCGTGGAGTGGATGACAATGCAAAGCGGTTTGCATTTGCGATACCTGCTCTACGCGGAAAATCCTTCATAGTATTTTCCGTGATGTGGAAAAATTTTCAGCGTTAGACGCAGCTCTATTGAGAACTCGGAGTTTTTTTCCGCCTCCCTTTCGTCGTTTTCGGCCTCTTGATTGACGAGCCGAGTCCCTCCGTATTGCTTCGGCATTGCACATTTTCTAAAGACTTAGGAAGATGGGCGAGCCTCGGCATTGCACATACTTTCTCCTATCATGTTCAGAGATCGTGACATACGGATTTTATTCCCTTTCTGGAGGCCTCTCATGCAGCGTCTCCGGTGCGTCCCAATGGCCACGGGAAATTTCCTCGAATGAAGGATGGTTTAGGGCGGAATCGTTTTACATTTATTTTACATTTCGGTACATGTTGGTATTCAATGAGATATTAGACACGAGGCGCTTATTGGCACAACGATTGCTTTGATTTGTCCTAGGCGAGATGAATGCTACTGTCTGGGGTGGTGGGGAGCTTACCTATTCCATATAGGCAACACTATTGCTGGCGGGATCGCTGTCTCTTCGAGAGATTAACTGACAAATCCGCAAGTATTGTGATTAAAGAGATTGACGCCGTTTCCACCAAAACTGAAGAACCTACTTCGTATTCTTCCGAAAGGGAGGTGTCCGCCGATAGAAGCGAGACATCGGAAGTCATAGATCCTGAGCTTATCAGGCGTTATTTGCCTCTGGTAAAACAGGTGGTTTACAGAATAATGAAGCACCTCCCCTCGCACATGGAGCAGGAGGATCTACACAGTGTGGGGATATTCGGGCTTCTCGCTGCCATACGAAAATACAATCCCTTGCATGGAGAGACATTCGAAGCCTATGCCACGCTTCGAATTCGTGGAGCGATACTCGATGAGTTGAGGCGACTGGATTCGATGCCACGGACGGCGAGGGCGAAGTCACGGCGTCTGCAGAAGGAGGTTCAGATGTTGGAGCAGCGCCTGGGGCGTGCACCAGCCGATGAAGAGATTCGCAAATCGATGGATCTGACTCCGCGCGAGTTCAGCCGCATGATGAAACAGGTGCGTCCTGTGAGTTTCGTATCCCTCGACAACGGATTCTCTTCCGATAATTCCACCAGGCCTGATCTTCACGAAGCGATCGCCGACGACAGTCAGGTCCCAAGCTACGACAGCATCCAGAAGAGAGAACTTTACGATTTGGTCTATAAGAAGATCAAGCAGTTGCCGGACCGGCAGAAGAAAATCCTCGCGATGTATTACTTCGAGGGCCTCCGATTGACTGAGATTGCTGAAGTCTTCAGTGTTTCTGAAGCGCGAATCTGCCAGATTCATGTTCAAACGTTGAAGAAACTGCGCACCTATGTTCTCAGTGTGATGACGCAGTGACTCGTTGCGGCGGCCGAGAGTCCGTTGCAGCCTTTCTGATTTTCCTTCTTGTCGATCAGCCCATAAGGCTTAAGTATCGGTATGCCCTATGGAGGAATACCGGACCTTGCTCGATTATGCCGAAACGGTAGCGCGTGCCGCCGGCGAGCGGCTGCGTGAGGGATCGGAGGAATTTCGCACGATTAACTTTGAAGATCGTTGCGACGTCAAATTGCAGGCGGATGTTGAGTCGGAGAAGCTGATTCGAAATCTGCTCACGAAAGAAACAGACTATCCGATCGTGGGCGAAGAGGAAGGCGGCGACGCCTCTTTGACGAAAAAAGAAGAGTGCTATTGGGTAGTCGACCCACTCGATGGAACATACAACTACCTTAGGAACATACCGCAAACCTGTGTAAGTATCGGTCTTATGCGGGGTATGAACCCTGTATTGGGAGTGATCTACGATTTTAATCGTGAGGAGACGTTTTCGGCCATTGTTGGAGCGGAGTTTATGATCAACCGGATCATTCACAAATCTGTCTGGGCCGAAGATACATCACACGGGGCGCTTGCTACAGGTTTGCGTGCGGATCGAGACTTTTCCTCTAACCGGATGGAGGTTTTTATAGCTCGCGTGCAGCGTTTTAAGAAGATCCGCCAGATCGGCAGTGCCGCTCTCGGCCTGGCCTATGTCGCGGCCGGCCGGTTTGATGCCTATTTCGAGGAGGGTATTCGTTTGTGGGACATTGCCGCGGGGCTCGCCCTTGTGAAGTCGGCCGGTGGGGTAACTCAGGTCAATCCTCGTGCAGGATTAGACCTTTGCTACGACGTGTGGGCAGCGGGGAGATGTGAGTTTATCCGTTAATGTGCTTCAGAAGGTGCTCAAGGCTTGCACCGCCGACCTGGATCAACTCGAAATGCCCTCAGTTCGATCGCGAATAGACAGTGGTAAGAGCCATATTCAGACTCGTCCTTCCGACCTGCTTGGCGAACTGGTGGCGGAGGGCATAATTCCACCGGTGGAAGAACGTGTCGGGCCTGAGCCTGTTGTTCAACGAGGTGTGGAGGGAGTTGGGCAGTATGGGGGCACCTGGTTTCGGGTAAATCTTAGCAATCTCGATATCGCTAATAACGTCCGCTACATGTCGGGAGATCTTCTGGCTAGGTGGTCCCCGATCGGTTATCCCATTGTCCCCCACGTGGCCAGGAAGTGGGAGCCCAGTAGCGACTACGGTGATTGGACCTTTTTCTTCCGCAAGGGTATGAAATGGTCGGACGGGCATCCCTTTACGACCGAGGATATCCTATACTGGTGGGATTGGGATATTGGCTACTTCGAAGGGAAATACGCTGCTCGCGCAACTGAGACAGAATTTAAGCAGAATTTAAGAATTTAAGGACAGGCATTTATTTAAACACTCGACAAGACCCGAAAAATGTGCATATTAAAGGGATGAGAAAGCGTAGAATAAAAGTGTCAGGAAGACGGGCGGTGTATCATTGCATGACCCGTATCGTGAATAGGGAGCGGTTAATCGAAATGTTTGCCCGGGAGGTGTTAAGAAAGCAGCTGTGGCAGGTGGCGGACTTCAGCGGGGTGGAGGTATTGACCTACTGCATTATGAGTTCACATTTTCATGTGCTGTTGGGGGTACCGGACAGGGAGCGGGTGGAAGTGAGTGATGCAGAGCTGATGCGGAGGTATCGGGTATTGTATCCGAAGCCGACGAAGTATCAGCAGGCGGAGGCAAAGATGATGGAGCTGGAGCTGGCAAAAGGAGGAGAGGAGAGAGATGTGATACGGCGGCAGCTATTGGGGCGGATGCACGATGTGTCGGAGTATATGAAGAGCCTGAAGCAGCGTTTTTCGATCTGGTATAACCGCAACCACGGGCGGGAGGGGACATTGTGGAGTGAGCGCTTCAAGAGCACGCTGGTGGAGGGAAGCGAAGCGGCCATGCGGATCGTAGCGGCCTACATAGACTTAAACCCTGTACGGGCGAAACTGGTAGAGGACCCGAAGGAATATCGCTGGAGCGGGTATGGAGAAGCGATGGGAGGAGCAACCAGAGCGCGGGGAGGGATCTGCGCAGCGTTGCGGAGGCCGGAGGAGAGGCAAATGAGGTGGAGCACGGCAGCGAGAGAATACCGTAAGCTCCTCTACTGCAAGGGGGCAACGCCAGCGCCCGGGAAAGGGCCGGGATCAGCTATGATAAAAGAGGAGCAGTGGAGAGCGGTGATGGAAGAGGGGGGAGAGCTGCCGGTAGCAGCGGCTGTGAGGTGCCGGGTAAGGTATTTTACGGACGGAGCAGTGTTGGGATCGCGCGAGTATGTGCAGAGTATTTGCACAGAATTTCGCGAGCAGTTTGCACAAAAGCGAAGAACGGGACCTCGACCGATGAAAGGGAGCGACTGGGAGGGACTGATGGTGTTGCGGGAATTGCGCAGAGAGATATTCGGGTAGGTGCCCTTATCCCCGCCCACCGGCAGCGAGGATAGTCTGGCCGGTGATATAACTGGATCGCTCTGAGAGGAGGAACTGGACAACCGAAGCGATTTCTTCAGGTTGAGCCATTCTTTTCAATTTTCCATGTTTGACCCTTTCACAACGGCACCTCCTCTTCGTCAGGATAATGCCCTAGCGTGCTGACGGGTGTGTCGAGCTTGAGCAGTCGATCAAACCCTAAATAAGAATATTTTCTGCCGATCAATGGCCTTGCCACCGTTTCACTGCGTACTAAAAACCTTAAATTTGCCTCGTCAGCAGAATCTGTGGGTTATTTCGGGTTCAGGCAAGTCGCCCATGGTATGAAATAGGGCGATCTTAAGCACTTCGAGGCTCTTAAAGCCGTATGCTTTTCTGATAGTGAGATTTATATTGCGGTTAAAGCCCTCCACAATGCCGCAGGAAAAGGCCTTTTTGGCCCGAAACCAGTTGAGGATGAGCGGCTCGTGTTTGCGCACCGAGCGCACGAACCTTTTGATCGGTTTGAGGCGCGAACGCATGGCGCGCGTGCACCATTTTTTCAGATACCATTGGGCCCAGTAGGGACTTTTATAATGCCACAAGAGCTGAAAGCTCTCCTTTAGTAGATAGGCCCGCACGCTCTTCAGATCGTATTGGAGCACCTCCTTGAGGCGGATCTGTTGGGTGGGGGTGAGATTTTGCGGATTTTTCAAGAAACAGTATTTGCTTTTGACCAGCACGTTGATGTAGCCGTCCCGTTGCAATCGCCTGGCTTCCGCAGCACGAATCTCATTGAGGGCCTTGTTCAGGTTGGCTACCAAGTGGAAGCGATCGAGGATGTGCAGCGCCTGGGGTGCCTTTTTCTTGATCACTTTGAGGTAAGGCTTCCACAGATCCGAGCAGACGTAGAGGATCTGGCTGCTCTTTTGCGCTCCCAATTCCCAGAAAAAACGCAAGAGCGATTTTACGTTGCGCTTATTGAATACGCCCAATAGCCGCCGCCGCCCCTCGTCAAGCTGGTAGACCACGGTGAGATAGTGATGGCCTCGATGATACTGCACCTCATCGACTCCGATCGCCTCAATCCCGCTCATATCGCGCCGTTTGAGCCCCCAACGCACCATCGCCTCGACCGACTCGAAGACGTTGCGCCAGTTCGTGCGAAAAACCCTTGCCGTCTCTTCCCAGCTCAAGCGCCTCGCCCACTGGGCCAGAAACCATTGCATTGGCCAACTCAGATGACTCTTGCCCTTGGCCCAGGGCACCTCTTCGACCTTCACCCCGCACCGCCGGCAATTGACCCGCCGCATGCGGTAACGAAAATACACCTTCATCCCCCACAAGGGCACAAATTCAAAATGCCTCGCCTCGCTCATGTGGTCGTAGCCGCTGGCCGTCCGGCCACACCCCGAACAGCACACCCGACTATTCTTGCGCGGCTCAATCTGCACCACAATCGCCTCCACCGATTTCACCATTTCCATACTCGCCTTTGCGTAAACAAAGCTCTTGAGCCAATAGCACCGATTCAGTAGCGTTTTGATGAGCACTGGGTCCTCCGTGTTCAGGATGTATTTTCGGTACTACTTTCATCCTCGGAACGGCCCGGTGCTTCAACCTTTCAATCCCATATGCAAAGAAAACACCGACCAGCCCCTCCGGCTGTGGAGGAGCGGGATTCAGGGCAGCGCCCTGACTTCTCCTTGTGCTCACCGACTCTATTTCCTCTTGTAAGCGACATTACCCACCCACAGATTCTGCTGTAGACCCTTAAATTTCCTGTATTTCGAGCAAGGTTTGGAGTATAAGCGGCTGGAATTCACAGAATTGGTGTCAAGAAGGTTTGCGAGTGAGGTTCGCGACAAGGTCACCGAGGGAAGTTGGAGTTGCCTTTGCAATCCGATCGAGAATGTCTTGGCAGTTAACGCACTCAGGCGTCAATCGAGTAAACCTTGTCCCGAACTTTGTTGTAATATGCGTGAGAGCACTCTCCGTCATTTTTCTTTGATTCTTTCCGGTTATCTCGATCTCTTTTCACCAATCGGCGGTTTTCTCGAAAGAGTGCTGCCTAGGATTCTCTGAAACGTTGCAAGTTTGTTATCAAATTCGTCAAGTAGCGGTTTGGTTGGTCATGAGATTCGCACTCGCATGGCTCCTGTTTTTTCCCGGGTCAGCAATAGCCTCAAGTCATTGTCTCCCGCTGTCAGGAGACGTAACGACACTCCACGTTGATGCGGCTAAGGCGCCGTCTCCCCCATTTCGGGGACCGGTGATCATCCCAGATGGCAGCCAGCAGAAGCCGTTTTGGAAAATTGGAGAGGCTCTCCTCTGGGCGAAGCGCCAAAACTTCGGTGCCGTCAAGATCCTAATCGAACAGGGCTCATACCGGGACAACCTCACGATCACCCGCGCCACGGCGCTCATCGGCAGTGGTCCGGCGTTTGCCACCTTGGAAGGTACGATCGTTAATCGCTCGGAGCATCGTCTCACCATCGAGCGCCTCGTGTTGCAGAACGCTAGCAGTCCCGGCGCGCTCGTCGTGGGGCACCCCTTTGCGGAGACTTGCCTCGATAACGTGGACATTCGGGAGGCCGAGGGCTTTGGGATCCAACAACACGGTGGATCACTCCGGGCAAAGAACCTCAACGTCTTCGGCACCAGGTCCAATCGCACCATTTCAGTTTTCTCTCGGTCCTTCTTCCGTCACGGGACGGCCATCTACCTTTCCGGCGGAGTCCGTGGGGAATTGTTCGGAGTAACCCTACTGGAAAATGAATCGGCCGGATTGGTGGTCAATGGCGCGGGTAGCTCGGTCAAAGCCGACAACGTGAACGTGATGGATACTGGTAGCAATCGCGTCACCATTTTTTCTCCTAGCACCGGAACCCTTAAGGACTTTTTCAATGGCGGATACGCTGCGGTTGAAGTGGGCCAATGGGCGCACGCCTGTTTGACGAGAATTCGAATCCGAGACAGTTGGGCCGTCGGCTTGCACCTCCATCATTACGCAAAGGCCAGAGTCGAACACGCGGACGTGGCACGGACGCGGTCGATCAACCTGCCCACGGAAGCCGATTTCGGGACCAATATCCTCGTAAACGATGGCGCCACCCTCGACCTCCAGCGATTCACATCGAGTGACGCAACGGCAGTAGGCATTTATGTGCAGGATGCCCAGATAGCCGCGTCACGAGGGAGGGTAACGGGTAACAGTACCGGTGTGGGCTACTATGGACAGAACTCGCCGCTGGCGTGTCTCATGAATGGCGTTTTCTACTTCGACAACGTTACAAGCTTGGTGACGGACCAGGATATTTCAGCATCTGAAGACCCACTTGGAGATATAGATCTTCCAGATGAAAATCCACCTGAAGACGATGATCCAGAGTGCCCGTCCGTTCCCTGCAGTCCGCCGAACCTTCCTAAATAGCCCCAATCCACTTCCCCTCCGTGGGCAAGTGTGAAGGAATGCCGGCAGTTGCGATGCAACTGAAACGCTTCAAAGGAATTCGTGAGGAAATCGAGCTAGAGCCTAACGCCTCTCCCCATTTTCAAGCCGATCTAACAGTTCCTGCATCCTGCGGATGCGATCTTCTGTGATGGGATGGGTGCCGAGATATTTCTGCCAGAGCGGTTCGTCGCTTTCCTCTAACATAGCGGCAAAAAATTCCAGCGCATCAACGGCGTTCCCATACTTACTGAACACCAGGCCCAGGGCAAACTCGTCAGCTTCGCGTTCCTGTTTTCGGGAATAACCATTCTCGGCAATTGCAATAGAGGCCTCTAGCGGGGAAAGATCGTAGTTTGAAAGCGTTAAAGCGGCCACAACGCTGATCATGAGCACTCGACCCAACCTGCGAAGAATGTGGCGATACTGATGATGCCCTAATTCATGTGCGATAACAAAGGCGAGGCCTTCCTTTGTTTCTAACGTTTCGAGGAGGGGAGGGGACAGCCCGACCCCTCCTCCCGGTAGCGCGACGGCGTTGGGTGTATCGAGATCGAAAAGGAAGAGCCGATAGTTCAGATCGCGAAGCGGGACCCCTTCAGTTAGTTCCGTTAGGATGACCTCAGCCTCCTGGAGTGAGGAGCGATCCTCGTCCTCTCTGTTAGAAAGAGCTGTGCTGCTCGAGGCGAGTTGTCGTTCCCACGCATCCGGGATAAACTCCGAAAGCCCCACCCCGACAAGACCGAGGATAATGTAAGCAGCGGCAAAGAAAATGATGACCGAAAGAACGTTCTTAAGGACCGTTTTCCTGTCGGACTTTCCCCGTGAAACGTCGGCTGTTTTGTTAAGAGGTTTCGGGACGAACCGCATCGACGTATGTCACAGCCGTGGAATAGGCGAGTATCTCGACACTACCGATCTTTTGACTCTTGTTCCCTTTCGAAATTGAGGAGGTTTCGAGCCGGGTGTTGAGATAGATACTCGCATCCGGGCAGGACTCTTTCATACGAAGCAGAGCCTCGCGTCTTCCACGGTCAATTAGGGAGGCGTAAGATCCTAACTCTCCACCAAAGAACATACGGAAAGCCGCTAAGAATCGCTTAAAGTAGTCGACTGAGACGACCACACTTCCCGCGGCCAGGCTTACCGACTTTATGGAATCCTTATTGGGTAATGCCTTAAACGTCACGGCGGGACTGTGGAGGTGCTCGTGCTCGCGCCGCACGATGCTTTCATAGTGTTTCTTCTCGAGAAGACGTCCCGATCCGAACCCGAGAGCCAGGAGCACAAGAGTGATGACTAATTCCACCATCTCATTGGACTCTCACGGCAGTTCCGTAGGCGAGTATTTCGGAGGCGCCCTGGGCAACAGACGAAGTCGTGTAGCGCACATTAATGACTGCGTTTGCACCCAACTCGCGCGCTTGCTTCACCATTCGATTGGTCGCTTCATAGCGTGATTCCTTAAGGAGTTCGGTGTATCCCTTCAATTCGCCTCCAACGATGTTTTTAAGACCAGCCATCAAATCGCGGCCGACATGTTTGGCACGAATCGTACTTCCCTGGACGAGCCCGTAATGTTCGATCATTGCCCTGCCGGGGACTGACTCAATGTTCGTAAGGATTATTCCTGTTTCCGTTTCCATAGCGCCTATTGAATCATATTCGTTGTTATATGACAGTAGCGAGACGAGTTCCGTGGTCAATTCATTTGGTATTCGGTCCTGTGGCGGAGCCTTCATAATGATTTGACAGGATTCGCTGTAGGGGACTATCGATACCTCCCTGTTCAAATGAAAATGAAAGCTGATATAGCCTGCGCCTCCCTTCGGACGATCCATCTATTGCTTGGGCTGAGCACGAGTCTTATCGCGGCCGAAATTGATTCGAAACGGCTTATTGAAGCCGAGAAGGAGCCGGAAAACTGGATGACCTACGCCGGGACTTACAATGCCTGGCGCTACAGCCCCTTGGACCAAATTAATCGGGAAAACGTCGAGGATCTGGTTCCTGTCTGGGTCTTTCAAACCGGTAAGATGGAAGGAGGCTTTTCCTGTACTCCGTTGGTTGTAGACGGGGTCATGTACATTACCTCTCCCTGGAACAGGGTATTTGCGCTCGATGCCGTGACAGGTAAAGAGATTTGGCATTATTACTATGAAACGCCCAGGGAATTCGGGCTGATCTACGGACCCTGGAGCCGGGGAGTAGGGGTAGGCTATGGATTGGTCTTCATGGGAACGATCGACAATCATCTGGTGGCTCTCGATGCCGAGACGGGAGAGGAAGTCTGGAAGGTGGAAATCGAGAGTTATGAACAGTGTGGCTGCAACATTACTGGGGCTCCTCTGATCGTGAAAGACAAGGTCATCATCGGAGTTACGGGCGGCGACTCCGCGCACCGGGGATATCTGAATGCCTTCGAAGCCAAGACGGGAAAACACGCATGGCGATTCTGGGCTATTCCGGGGCCCGGAGAAAAGGGTCACGAAACCTGGTCTGGAGATAGCTGGAAGTATGGAGGTGGGTCCACCTGGATGACGGGTTCTTACGATTCCGAACTCGATCTTATCTACTGGGGCGTGGGCAATCCGGCGGCCGATTTCTACGGAGAAAGTCGGCGCGGAGACAATCTCTATACGGATTGTATCGTGGCACTCGATCCCGATACCGGCGACCTGAAGTGGTATTATCAGGAGATTCCCCATGACGTCTGGGACTGGGATGCCGCCTATGAATGCGTTCTTCTTGATTTGCCGGTGAACGGCGAAGAACGCAAACTGCTCATAAACCCGAACAAGGGTGGTTATACTTGGGTCCTTGATCGCACTAACGGAGAATTCCTTGGAACCTGGCCACTCGCCGAAAATATCAACTGGATCAGCGGGATTAACGAAAACGGTGAACTCCAGGATCGGCTTGAGCCACCGGTAGGCGAGCCGACTCTGATTTGTCCTTCAATCGGAGGGGGCCGCAGCTGGAATCATGCGGCCTACAGCCCAAGGACAGGACTCTTTTATACGACAGGGATTGAGTGGTGTCAGGAGTTGATCGTTCAGGAGGAGGAACCGAGACCGGGCGAGACCTATTTTGGTGGCCTTTTTGAGCTAAGGGAAACGCCCAGTGGAGATACCGGGAGCCACTTCGATGCCTACGACCCTGTGACGGGCGAAAAGCGCTGGAGCTATAAATCGAAATATCCCTTACTGGCCTCTGCCGTGGCAACTGGGGGCGACCTCGTATTCACCGGTGATCCTGAGGGGGAATTTATGGCCTTTAATGCAATTTCGGGCAAAAAACTTTGGAGCTTCAACACCGGCTCAGGGCATCGAGGTTCGCCCATGACTTATGCTGTCAAAGGAAGGCAGTACATCGCTGTTCCCGCCGGTTGGGGCTCGGCCGTGGCAGGTCTGATGCCACAGATTTGGCCGGAAACGGAAGACTTCCCTGGTGGGAGTGCCCTCTTTGTGTTTGCGTTGCCATCCACTGGAAATTGAGGACGCTGATCAGGGGCTTCAATGCTGGAGCGGCCTGGCGGGTGGATAGATAAGCTGAAATTTGCCGCACGATCGTCGAAAAGCTCCCGCTTTCCGCTACAGAATTGAATTGCCAGTGTAGCGGAATGCGGAAGCATTTCGTTCTAAAACCGCCGGAAGTTTCACCCCTGATTAATCCCGCCAGGAACGGGCCGGGGAAACACGATATTGATCTCTCAACCAACATGCCGTTTGACCCGTCGTCACTACGCTTTGCCGAGGCAAGTAAGCTCACGATTTTCAACGGGATCTCGTCGCTTGTCCTCTCAGCTTCTATTATTGAGGCTTCTTGGTGTGGGTTTGTTTTCTGCCCAGGTTGGCGCGGACGAGCTTCCCGTTGATTTCTCGGACCCCAGAGTTGTGAGCGCGGGCCAAGCGATTTTTGCGAAACGTTGCTCGGTAGGTTATTGCCACGGTAAGGAGGGCCGAGCCGGAAGGGGTACCCGATTACGTGGGAGAGACTGGGATAGAGAATATCTATTTCGCGTTGTCCAAGAGGGAGTCCCGAATTCCTCCATGCCCGGATGGCGGGGGAAACTCAGCGAGGAAGAAATCTGGTCAGTGGTTGCTTATATCGGAACCCTGTCTGAACCGGAGCCGGGTCAAAGTAGATCTTCGCCTGTAAAAGAGCTTGCGATGCCTCCTCAACCTGAGCTGGAACTGGATTCAGCCGGAAATTCGGCTTCCGATCAGAAACCCTGGAGCGGCGAGGGTCGTTCGTCAGGGCTGGTGGGCAATCCAACTAAAGGGAGGGAGCTATTCTTTAATATCAGCGACAAATTGAATTGCGCGGCTTGTCACCGGATCAATGGTAAGGGTTCAGGCGTAGGGCCAGATCTGAGTCGGATTTCGAAGAGATCTCCCAGGGAGATTCTCAAAGATATTATTCTTCCAAACGCTGTCGTGCCTGAGGAGGGGAAACTCGTCGAGCTGACTACCCACGATGGTGAACGTCTCGAAGTCTTGAGAGTTAAAGAGAGTGCTTCTCGGGTTAAAGTCTACGATGTCTCCAGCTTTCCACCGGTACTGAGGTCGATAAGAAGGGAACAGATTCGGATCATGCGGCCAACCGACCGGTCCGCCATGCCCGAGACCTATGGCCAGCGTTACACACTCCAGGAATTGCTGGATCTTATCGCCTTCTTGAAGACGACTGAGTCGGGATCGGAAGCAAAAGTAGTCTTGACGGATATATTCTAGGCATCTGTTAACCATGGGATCCGATTCTGCTGAAATACACGCCCTTTCGAGATTCGCGACTACGTTCTTGCGAACGCGGCTACAAAATTTAACGACTTACGGAGCACCGTAGCCGCGTTCTCAAGAACGTGGTGATTTTTCATCGGAATCAAGGAACCTAGTAATTTAACCGCATGGGCAGGCCGCGGGCGGCCAGGTTCTCCTTAATCTCGCGGCAGGTATAATGGCCGTAGTGAGTCATCGAGGCCACCAGAGCGGCGTCGGCCTTGCCTTTGGTCAAGACGTCGTAGAGGTGCTCCGGCTTGCCCGCCCCACCCGAGGCGATGACGGGAATGGAAACCGCCTCGGCAATGGTTTGGGTAAGAGTGAGCTCGTATCCATCTTGCGTGCCGTCCGCGTCGATTGAATTGACAACGAGCTCGCCGGCACCCAGTTCCTGGCCGCGCTGTGCCCATGCGATAGCATCCACCCCCATCGGTTTACGACCGCCGTGGATAACGATCTCGTAACCGGAAGGGAGTGCCTCGGTCGGTTCGACCTGTTTGATATCCATGGAGAGAACGGTGTTTTGCCGCCCGATGGCGCGTGCGATCTCGGTGATGAGACTGGGCCGCTGCACGGCAGCGGAATTGACGTTGATCTTTTCAGCGCCTGCCAGGCGCAGCTTGGTAGCGTCTTCTTCACTACGAATGCCCCCGCCCACGGAAAAGGGAATGAAGACCTGCGCGGCCACCTCTTCGACCACTTCGATCATGATGTCGCGATGGTCGCTGGACGCCGTGATGTCGTAAAACACCAATTCGTCGACGCCGCCCTTGTAATACTCACGAGCCTTCACCACGGGATCGCCGATGTCTTTGGTGTCGATGAACTTGACGCTTTTGGCCAATTGTCCGTCGCGCACGTCGAGGCAGACGATAAGGCGTTTGGTGAGCATAGGGATTTGCTGCTTTTTAGATTCTGCTGAAATTCGACCGCGTTCTTGCGAACGCGGCTACAATGTTCCATAGGTCGTTGATATCAGTAGCCGCTTTCGCAAGAAAGTGGCCTAAATTTTCGTGAAGGCGACTTTTTCGCCGAAATCTTCCTAAGTTCATGACCCCGAAGATCGAATAAACATGCAGGAACTTTAAGACCATCAGAAATCACGCCAAACACGTACTATTCAGAGTGAATTCCTTCCGTCCCAGCGCGTGAAACGTTCCAGCAGTTCCAGACCGAAACGGCCGCTTTTCTCCAAATGAAACTGAGTGGCAAAGAGGTTCTCACGGCCCAACATGGCGCAAAAGGAGTGGCCATATTCAGACTCACCGTAGACGTAATCAGTGTCGGCGGGAACAGCGTAGAAAGAATTGACGAAATAGAACTCGGCCCCTCCCGGAAATCCGTCTAAGAGCGGATGGGCTTGGGTGAGGAGCACCTGGTTCCAGCCAATGTGGGGGATCTTGAGGGCCGGATCCTCCGGGCGGAAGCGATTGCATTCGCCGGGGATAAGCCCAAGGCAATCCTGCTCTCCCTCCTCGGAACGATCGAGGATGATTTGCGCGCCCAGGCAGATACCAAGGATGGGGGCGCCACGCTCGAAGGCTGTCTTTAGCGCCTCGCCCAAACCGGTCTCGCGCAGTGTCTTCATGCCGCTCTCGGCCGTCCCCACACCGGGGAATATGACCCGCCCGGCTCTGGCGATTTTTTCCGGATCCGCCACCAGCTCAGCCTGCGCCCCGACCTCGCGGCAGGCGCGCTCGACGCTCCGTAAGTTACCCGCTCGATAGTCTATTATTGCGATCATGGGAATATTGGAACCCGGGAACCAACCAATTGATAGCGCCCGTATTTGCAAGCTCCCTGTATGATGTGCGAAAAATAGGCTGTCGCAGGCAATAGCTAATCTTTCGTACACTGAACAGGGAATAGAGATGATTCCACCGAAAAACCCCCACGTTCTTGCGAACGCGGCTACTTCCTCCATGAAGTCGGTAGGGAAGAGTGGAAAACCTCTGTCCGGGTTATCGATAGTGTCAGGAACGAGAACGCCAACGTCTCGACCCTGGCTGCGTTCACTGTCGAAAACGGAAGACGCGGAGCGGACGTGAGATTATTGAGGGGATCGTGCGGTAAGCCGTACAATTACCTTCGCGATGCGTTTGCGAACTTTCCTGTAGTCGACTTCTGCCCAGGTTCTAAGCAGTGAACGCCCGCCTTTCATAATGAGTTCATCAGCGCCACGCAGAATCGCAACTAGGTCTGTTTGAGGTAAATTCTTGATGTTCTTCGCATCAAGCTGGTATGGTACCCTGCGAATTCTCCGACTCATTGATAACCAGAATGAACAGAGACAGCACTGCCTGGCAAATTCCCTTGTTCCTTTTGACACTGCCATTTATTCTAGTGGCCATGGGATCCGGCCAGGTAGCTCTTTCGCAGACCTTCACTGTTGGAGAAATAGACATGAATGGAATTACCGAAGAACTGTTTGGAACGACAAAGGACGGTAGCAAAGTCAAACGGTATACCCTTGTGAACAGCAATGGGAGCATCCTGAAGGTGATAGAACTGGGAGCCACCGCAACGGAGTTGCATGTTCGCGACCGAGAGGGGAATCTCGCCGATGTCGTGCTAGACCCCATTCGAAAAGCCTTTCGAGCGGGCGGTTTAAGGTTCTCCGCCACGGGCGGACCAGCCTATGGCTGGCAGGTTTCGGGTTTTAGGCTGCCGGCGCTGCCGATGAGCAGGTATTGAGCGGCCATCGGCGTGGCTTGCTGCACAATACGTATATTTGCCGCTGTCTGGAGGCATACTCATCCCGTGGTGCTTTTTTCTCTGAGCTTCAAAGCGGTCAGATTCAGGCTGCCTGTTCCAGTTCCTCCCCTCGGCGTTTCTTCATCAGTATGATGCGGCAGAAGTTGTAGGCCAGAACCTTCTCGAGCAGTTCATCGCCTACCGCATCGATGCCGCGGCGGCCGAGTTCGCCAAAGGCAAATCCATCTTTAATCGTGAACATCAGCGACTCCACTGCGGAGCGATCGCGGCGTGCCTCGCGATACGCCTCGCTCTCCCAGTCCTCGGGGGTGGTCAACTTCTTGCCCTTCGCCCCACTGATACTGATCTGCTTTACCCCCATGCTCAGCACCTCCTTGCGTCCCTTCGCCGAAGCATATCCGTCATCGGTGCTGACCAGTTCAGCAATGACACCGGTGCGCTTGATCGAATCGCCGATGGCCGGCGCCAGCTCAATGGAGTCTGCCGCGTTGCCTTGCGGTACGATCAGGCTGGTGACAAAACCGTTTTCGCTGCGAACCAGTTGTGGCTTGTACCCGATCACTGGATTGCGGCTGCCCTTCTTGATGTAGGCCGCCGATCCGTCCGAGAGGCTCAGGACCTTCTGTGTGGACGGTAGCTTCTTTTCGTGAAACACCCGATCATGAGCATACTCAACAACCCGCTTGGCGTCGGCAATATCGCCCCTGATCTGGCTCAATGCCCGCTCCAGAAGCTCCCGGCGAGTGGGAGGCAGTGAATCCATCGACAGGCCCTCTTCAAGATGGCTCAGTTCCCCCGTTAGTGAGTCGGCCGCCTTGCGGCCCCGCTTGAGCAACCGCCGGTAGTGTTTCTTCAGCTTGCCCTTCGACTTCGGTTTGCCCGCGGCCAGACAAATCTGAAACTCCAGCTTGTCCATTTCCTCCAGCCAACGCCCAACCCATCCCTTGCGAAAATCCTCCAGCCCGAAGACATGCAACTTCTGACCCAAACGATTGGCCCGCATCAAAAGACCGCTCAGAATCTTCCCATCGGTGGGCCAGCAGCTGTTTGCTTTCACCGAGGTGCTGTCGATCGTCAGCTTCCCGAAATCGTCCCATTGCTCCTGGAGGATAAACCCAATCTGTTTATCAAAGATCAACTCGCGGGTCGTATGGCTGACCAGGTTCACGTTCTCCAGAATCGTCGTCACCGCCGGCATTCTCAGTCCCCCGCTCTGCAAAAATCCGTACAAGCTCATCGACTCGCGCACAAACCGCCGTGCCGGTTTCGTGGTCAACGAACCCAGAAACCCTCGAAGCATCACGAACACGTATACCGCATAAGCCGGCATCCGCGGCCGGCCTGCCCCAAGATTCAATTCAGCAGCCAGAATATTCTCCTCCTCGATGTCCAGCTCCGGCAGCTCCGCTGTGCGCCCTTCAAAGAACCTTCGATCTTCCAATCGAAGTTTCTTCTTCTCACGCGCATGGGCGTCCAGATCCTTCTCGATCGCCTCGATGATTTGCGCCGCGAACCCGGCCAATTCTTCAACTTCATCCAGAAAATCACGGAAATCCGTGTCTGGAACCGGCAGAATGAGGTTGCTAAGGGGCGTCTTATCGCTTTTGTTCTCCTCTGTCGCACATGTTGGCATGTTTAACTCCTTTCTTAATCTTAGGTTGTTAAACACTAGCATGTTGCGACACTTTTTATCAAGCCAAAAAATGATTTTTCTCAAGTTCTTCTTGCGCCTTTTGCGCCTCTTTGCGGCCAATCAGTAGCTTTTCGGATAAGGTCGTGCTAGGCTTCGAAACTTCCGCGGAATACGAAGAGAATAGCCCCTATTTGGGATGTACCACCGGTCGTGTTGCCAACCGCATTTCTAACGGTCGTTTCGAATTGAATGGAGTGGAATATCAACTCGCCCGAAATTTCGGTAAACACCACCTTCACGGGGGTGAGGTGGGGCTCCATAAAAGAGTCTGGAAGAGTGAGCCTGTGGAACACGATTCTGGTCCCGCCGTGAAATTCACCTATTTCAGTCCGGAGGGTGAGGAGGGCTATCCGGGCGACCTGTCCATCACGGTCGTCTATGTCCTCACGGAAAAGGACGGCTTTCGCATCGAATATGAGGCGACGACTAATCAGGCGACGCCAGTAAATCTGACGAATCACACCTATTTCAACCTTTCCGGAGCGGGAGAGGGTCCTGTTTACGATCATGTGCTCACGCTCAATGGCGACCGGTTTACGGAGCCGGATGCCGACGGCGTCCCGACGGGAGCCATCTTGCCGGTCGAAGGAACCCCGCTGGACTTCACCGAACCGAAGCGGATCGGCGAGGATTTCAGCGAGCTTCCGATCGGCTATGACCACAATTTCGTCCTCAATGACGGTGGCGTCGATCAACCCTATCTCTCGGCGGAGGTCTACGATCCCAAGAGCGGAAGGGTTATGCGGATGTTCACGACAGAGCCTGGCCTACAGTTCTACACGAGCGGCTTCCTCGACAAGACGTTGGGAAAGGGTGGAGCCGTCTACGATCAGTTTCACGCCCTCTGTCTGGAAGCGCAGCACTTTCCCGATTCGGTCAACAAACCCGAATTCCCAAGTGTCATCCTCCGGCCCGGCGAGACTTATCGGCAAATTACGGAGTATCGTTTTTCGGTGCGTTAGGAGGAATCTGTCGGACTCAGGAGTACGGCAGATCGCGGGATTGCCCCAAAATGAGTACACGGATTGGTTCGTCCTCTGCCCTACGGCAGGGTGAAACACTCGGTGCTCTAGCCCGAAAATTTCACAAACCTTCTGCTACGACCGCGGATATCACTGCGTCTCAACCCCTTCCCTTGCTCGGCGACCTCAGAGGGTTCCAACACACTGTCGCCCGCCGACTTGCGGAAAGGCTCTGATACGCAGCGATCTACGCTGTCTCGCTGCGAAGTGTGTGAAATGTCCGGGCTAGTAGACGAAAAGCTTCCGCTTTCCGCTACAGCTTGCGGTCGGGGCCGTAGCGGAAAGCGGGAGCTTTTCGATGATGTTGCGACCGAAATGCCCTGCCATATTCCGCCCGGAAATCCGCATCAGCAGTGAGTTTCGAGGTTAAGTGCCGGTAGTGCGAAGCGGAAAATAACTAACGCGGGCCGGACCGGTGGATGTCGAAACACCAGAGTCAAGCAACTCGATTAATTTCTCTTTCCCATCGCCCAGAAGGGGATCGCCGTGACCAGGGCACAGATTGACGAAATCGAAATCGAGGAGATGAGACAATGTCTCCGCCGGGCATGGATGACCATTCGGATGTCCGCCCAAGGGAATACCGTTTGGCGCCCATTTGTCTGTGGAGCCGAGGCAATCGGCCGTGAATATGGTGCCTCCGTTGGTCTCAGAATAGAGTGCTTGCTCACCGCGAGTGAGTCCGGGGACTCCGATGGCTCGAATGCCGCATGGGAGAATGTCACCGTCGTCGTATGTTTCATGTGCGCCGAGATCCTCGAACATGCAGAGATCGCGTTCTGGCACGAATATCGGAGTTCCCGTCCGCTTTCCAAACAGTCGACTGGACCGCTCGTGCCAACCGGAGGTCACGATGATCGCTCTCACATCCGTCGCTTCTTCGATGGGACCGAGACCGATGCACTCGATCGGATCAATGACAACGCACCCCGTATCTGTCTTCAGGAGGTAACTCTCCAGCGACCAGAGCTTCGGCCAGATCACTTGCCAGTGGTAAAGATTTGGGAGGATTTCCTTCATGAAACTATCTCATGGATGTTGGACTAGTGTTCGCTTTTTTGCAGCCACAATTACTCGGATTATCTCGTAGCGGAATCCGGTAGGATTTCGGGCTTCGTAGAAGCGATCAAAAACGCTTTCTGCGGGCTGTCATGGCGGCCGAAGGCTATCTTAGTCGTAGCTCTCAAACTGCTCGGTTCTGAAATTGAAAAATATCCTCGGCGCAGTTGAACCGCGTTGATACCAGAGCCACGTATTTTCTGCGTACCAATACAAGTTTGGATAGAAGGATTTGCTCGTGTAGAGCCAACCCAGTTCCTCGCTGAATAGCCAGATACCGCTGTTTCCGCCATTTTCAATGTAGAGCCAACCGTGTTCGTTATGGAATATCCATGGATCGTCGGAAAGTCTAAAACTGCCAAACCACTCCGCGGACTTCCAGCCGTTGCCGAGATCGACCGCCGAGGGCCAAATAGTGTTGGCAACGTGATCTTCCGGGGATTGATCGTTCCCGGAATCGTCGCCTGTATCCCGAATCGTGGTGTCCTCCACGGAAACAAGCAGATCTTCTACGCTACGGGCGTTATCATCATCGGCGAAAAGGCGTAATCGGTACTGCCCGGTAACCGGAAATCTTGCCTGAGTGTTAAGCAGAGTGGGGTCGCTGAATTCGACCGTTGCGGGACCGTCCACGGTTTCCCACTCAAAGGTCAAGAGTTGAATTGACGTGTCCGGATCTTCCACTTCAACAGAGAGGTTTACCAGTTCTCCGGCGGCAGTGGATCGACTTCCGCCCGCCTTTATCCACGGTGCCGTGCCTAAATCAGGTCCTTCCGCCAGGGCGGCGACTTCCGAGGCTGCCAGTATCCGATTGTAGATTCTCATGTCGTCGACAATGCCATCAAAAGCTCGGGTGTCCTCTCCATCGTCTCCAATGTAGCCGGTCTCTCCGTCCGTTGCCCGGCTTCCGGAGGGTACGCTCTGAGGCCCGACCGTTAGGGGGACACCATCGATGTAAAGTGCGGGCGTCGCGTCGCCGTCTCCCGCGCCAAAGGAGGCCGCTACGTGAAACCACCGAGTGTCTTCCACAACATTTTTTGCGGAATTCCAAACGCCATCGCTTCGGGTCCTGTTGGCGAAAAATTTGACAGTCTTCTGATCGGGTTCGTAGTCATTGTCTCTGCGGCCGAGGTAGAGGAGGAAATCGGGCAAGTTAAAGATGCGTGGGAAGACGCTGTTTCCTGCACTGTCTGTTTTGAACCAGGCACTGAGAGTAAACCGGTTGAGGGTTGGAGCGGGAAAGGATACACTTTGGTCCGTGCCGTTAAAGCGGAGAGCGCCGTCGATGCGACCATCTACCCAGGTAGCGCCTTCTACTTCTCCGTGGCGTTGAGAGCTGGAGGAATCAGAGGCGGATTGACCACTGGATTCATCGAATTTCCACCAGGCGCTCAAGTCGGAAGTGAGAATCTCCTCCTCCTCAACGGTCACGTAGAGTTCCCTGGTCCTCCGGTAGGCGCCATCCGCATAACTCGCCTGGACGCGATAGCTACCGGCCACGTTAAACCTCGCAACCGTTTCGCGCGAGCGAGGATTTTCAAACACGACGTTGTTGCTCTCGGGAATGGATGACCACTGAAAGGTGCCCCTCTGAGAGAGGACCGATTCTCCGTCGATTTCCAGAGCCGCTGCCAAATAGAGGGACAGACCCGGAGCGACGAGGCTCACTGCGGGTGCTTTCGGTGAAACAATGCGCAGTTCCGGCCTCCTGATCCCGACTGCACCTTCCACGGCGCTTCGGAGATTCAGGCGACCGCCCGTGGAGGTCTTTCCTTCAAGATCCGGAACAAGATCTATCGTTGTCAGTATAAGATCCTTCACCTCACGCCAGCTAAGAGAAGGATCCGCCGCAGTGACCAGAGCTACTGCTCCGACCACTTGTGGAGTAGCCATCGATGTACCGTCCTTGTAACCGTATGAGGAACTATTGATAGACGAGTAGATCTTGGATCCCGGAGCCCCAAGATGAACACTCGTGGATCCAAAATTTGAAAAGGAGGAGAGATTGTCGGCACCGGTTGTTGACGCAACAGAAATAACGTTTTCAATTTCGTAACTGGCCGGATAGCTGGGAGACTCGTCGTTATCCCGACTCTCATTTCCGGCTGCCCCTACGAATATTATCCCGGCATCCCGATGCCGGTTTATCGCGTTCCTCATGAAAGTGCTGAAGGAGAGGGAGCCATAGGAGTTGTTCGTGGCGACGACTGGAACGCCCTGTTCCTTGATTGAGAGCACGTAGTCCATTGCCGCGACATTCCGAGAAGTGGAAAATGTACGGCTACCCGTCTTGAGCGGCAGCAGACTGATTTTCCAGTTTACCCCGGCGATACCGGTTCCGTTGTCCCCTCTGGCTCCGATTATCCCAGAGACATGAGTGCCGTGGCCGTCACCGTCGTCGGGACTGTTATCGTTATCCACAAAATCCCATCCATTGATGTCGTCGACGTAATCGTTGCCGTCGTCGTCTTGGTTGTTATCAATTTCTAAGGGATTTCTCCATAGATTCCCGATCAGATCGGCATGATCGAGGTCGATTCCAGAGTCGATCACGGCGACTACGATTTCCTTCGAGCCGGTTGATATCGCCCATGCGTCTTCTGCCTCGATTCTCTCCAGGGCCCATTGTTTTATGGCATCGGGATCGTTCGGTTGTGCGTTCGGAAAATATACGAAGTCCGGCTCGACCAATATCTCTTTCGCCGCCAGTGAACCGAGTTGTTGGATACTTTCCGGCACTGCGTCAAGTCCGGCATCCGGAAGAAGAACCCTGAGAATCGAGGAGTGCGGAGAGTTTTTGACCAGTGTGTAGCCCTCCTGCTCTGCGAGTATTTCCAGTCTCTCATGCGCCTCGTCGGTGGAAGGTAATGCCAGGATCTGATCGGCTCGCATCGCCTCCTGGCTGATCAGAATCCACTCTCCCTTTCCGACGGTGGTAAGCTGCTCTTCAACGCGAATGAGGGGGCTATTCTCTTCCAGTCGGAGAATGCGGATGCGACTCATGAGACCGGTTCCCGGACTCTCTTCCACAACTTCGAATACCTCAGCGCCTTCCGTGCGATCCCTTATTGGAATCGGAGCTCGGACGGATTCGATTTCCCGCTCAGTCGATTCTACCTTCGAAACAGCTGGAGATATTTGTGGAGAGGGACTTGCGGAAACTATCGAACGATCAGCACTCGCCACTTCTTTCCCGTCGCTTGCGTGCCGAGGTGCGAGTGATCGCTTTTCATAGGAGGAGGTTAGATAGAACGAAGAGACTCCCATCACTACCACACCTGCGATTATGAGAAGCGAGCGTTGCCGCACGCCTAGTGATATCTCTTTAGTGTGTTTGAGCACCTGTGGATAGCCGTTGAGCGCCTATTTGATCTTCAAGTTTCGGCCGTGATCGCACGAAGCGGGAGGAAAAGGGCATGACTTTGGGAAGTGGCTGGTTTTCCGCTTCGTTGTCGTTTTTCTTGAAAACACCGGGCCGTGGGAAAGGTCGCAAGCTTAGATCGAATTGTCTGGATCGCCGTAGGCGACACTTCTTGAAAAGAATCAGTATAGTAGGTGAGATGCTGCAGGCGCGAAAAAAATTTCGCCTGCAGCCGGGAATTCTTTTTGTGCGACTCGATAAGAGAATTCGTTATTTCTATTTTATTGAAAATTAAGCCTCGTCAGCAGAATCTGTGGGTTATTTCGGGTTCAGGCAAGTCGCCCATGGTATGAAATAGGGCGATCTTAAGCACTTCGAAGCTCTTAAAGCCGTATGCTTTTCTGATAGTGAGATTTATATTGCGGTTAAAGCCCTCCACAATGCCGCAGGAAAAGGCCTTTTTGGCCCGAAACCAGTTGAGGATGAGCGGCTCGTGTTTGCGCACCGAGCGCACGAACCTTTTGATCGGTTTGAGGCGCGAACGCATGGCGCGCGTGCACCATTTTTTCAGATACCATTGGGCCCAGTAGGGGCTTTTATAATGCCACAAGAGCTGAAAGCTCTCCTTTAGTAGATAGGCCCGCACGCTCTTCAGATCGTATTGGAGCACCTCCTTGAGGCGGATCTGTTGGGTGGGGGTGAGATTTTGCGGATTTTTCAAGAAACAGTATTTGCTTTTGACCAGCACGTTGATGTAGCCGTCCCGTTGCAATCGCCTGGCTTCCGCAGCACGAATCTCATTGAGGGCCTTGTTCAGGTTGGCTACCAAGTGGAAGCGATCGAGGATGTGCAGCGCCTGGGGTGCCTTTTTCTTGATCACTTTGAGGTAAGGCTTCCACAGATCCGAGCAGACGTAGAGGATCTGGCTGCTCTTTTGCGCTCCCAATTCCCAGAAAAAACGCAAGAGCGATTTTACGTTGCGCTTATTGAATACGCCCAATAGCCGCCGCCGCCCCTCGTCAAGCTGGTAGACCACGGTGAGATAGTGATGGCCTCGATGATACTGCACCTCATCGACTCCGATCGCCTCAATCCCGCTCATATCGCGCCGTTTGAGCCCCCACCGCACCATCGCCTCGACCGACTCGAAGACGTTGCGCCAGTTCGTGCGAAAAACCCTTGCCGTCTCTTCCCAGCTCAAGCGCCTCGCCCACTGGGCCAGAAACCATTGCATTGGCCAACTCAGATGACTCTTGCCCTTGGCCCAGGGCACCTCTTCGACCTTCACCCCGCACCGCCGGCAATTGACCCGCCGCATGCGGTAACGAAAATACACCTTCATCCCCCACAAGGGCACAAATTCAAAATGCCTCGCCTCGCTCATGTGGTCGTAGCCGCTGGCCGTCCGGCCACACCCCGAACAGCACACCCGACTATTCTTGCGCGGCTCAATCTGCACCACAATCGCCTCCTCCGATTTCACCATTTCCATACTCGCCTTTGCGTAAACAAAGCTCTTGAGCCAATAGCACCGATTCAGTAGCGTTTTGATGAGCACTGGGTCCTCCGTGTTCAGGATGTATTTTCGGTACTACTTTCATCCTCGGAACGGCCCGGTGCTTCAACCTTTCAATCCCATATGCAAAGAAAACACCGACCAGCCCCTCCGGCTGTGGAGGAGCGGGATTCAGGGCAGCGCCCTGACTTCTCCTTGTGCTCACCGACTCTATTTCCTCTTGTAAGCGACGTTACCCACCCACAGATTCTGCTGTAGACCCGTTTTTTATAATAGTCCTGGAATTCCCTCATCCAGCGGTTGGGCACGCCGGTTCGCCTATTCAGAAGAACATAGTCGGAGAAGTGGATGCAGGCCTCGTACCACTTCGCAAGGGCTGGATTTTCGAAGGCGAGTCGGCAGTGGACAACGGAAAGGATGCGCGCCAATGAAAGATTGTTTCGTTCCAACCGGGGCTTGAGCGCCTCTATCTGGTCGACGGGGCTGCGGAGTCCGTCGAAGACAAAGAATGCGATGTCAGTACCGTTGGGAATTGAATCCGAGACGATTTCTGCATCCCCCTGAAATCGCCAGAAGAGAAGGGTCGTATTGTCGAGGGCGCGGAGGGCTTCCTCGTGTGGCGAGGACCGCTCGTCTTCCGAGATGTAGATGGCATTCACGCCCGTCCGATCGGCTCTTGTGGAGCGAATGAGGTCGCAGAGAACTTCGCGGCGCCCGGAGCCGGTTGCACCGAGGATGATGTAGGAAGAGGGCATGGGAGAGCGAAAGTGAGCAGAGTTCAGTGTTCAGTGAATGAACTCTCGGCGTTGATTAGAGTCTTATCCAATACCGATTTGCGTAGAAATGTTATGTAAGTAAGGTAGGAACAGACGGTTAAGTCATAGCTAAATCGGGGGTCACAGAGCGCCACAGAGAAGCACAGAGCACCACCGAGAATGCAATTTGGAGATATAGAAAGTTTGGGGGAGTCGACTTCGCCTGCTCTGCAATGCGGCAGAGTGGCAAACGGGCAAGGAAGCATTTGCAAGAGCGCACACTGACTATTACCCCCATGAAAACGCTCTCGTAAATGCTTCCTTGACCGTTTGCACCGCGCTCCGCGCGAGGCGAAGTCGACTCCCCCCAACTTTCTACCCGTCAGGCAATATCGCACTTTTATGAGCTATTGGTATCGATGCAACGGTTAATGCGAAGTCGCCGTCATCTCTGTGCGGCTCCGTGCTTCTCTGTGCACCTCTGTGTCCCGCTTCTGGGTTTTGTACTAGTCGAATCGGAAGGTTTTATTTTGGGCGTGGTGGCGCATCCAGTGGTCGACAAGAACGAGGGCAGTCATCGCTTCGACGATGGGGACGGCGCGAGGGACGACGCATGGATCGTGACGGCCGCGGCCGATGAGTTCGGTTTCCTCGCCATGGATGGTGACTGTTTTCTGCTTTTGCAGGATGGTCGCGGGGGGTTTGAAGGCGACGCGAAAGAAGAGTTCCTCGCCGTTGGATATGCCGCCCTGGACGCCGCCGGAATTGTTGGTTTGTGTGCGGATGGCACCGTCTCGGTTTTCGAAGGGATCGTTGTGTTCGGCGCCGGTGAGATCGGTCCCGGCAAATCCGCTCCCGATTTCGAAACCCTTGGTGGCGGGGAGAGAGAGCATGGCTTTGGCCAGATCTGCTTCGAGGCGGTCGAATACCGGTTCTCCCAGTCCGGTGGGAAGATTGCGCGCGCGACAACGTATGATTCCACCGACTGAATTGCCGCTCTTCCTCACTTCTTTAATCCGCGCGATCATTGTTTCCGCTGTTTCGGGGTGGGGACATCGCACCGGAGTCGCGTCGACCTCATCGACGTTGGGAAAGGCATCGATCGGGGGCATCTCGATTGTGTGTATTTTCTCGGTGTAGGCGATAATATCGACATCGGCAACGCGCTTGAGAATCTTTCTGGCTATGGCGCCGGCGGCAACCCTTCCAGCGGTCTCGCGGGCGGAGGAGCGACCACCGCCCTCGTGATTGCGAATTCCGTATTTCTCCAGATAGGTGAAATCTGCGTGGGAGGGCCGGAATTTATCCTTCATCTCGGCGTAGGCTTCAGGCCGGGCGTCGGTATTGGGAATGAGCATCCCAATGGGTGTCCCGATCGTCTTTCCCTCGAAGAGTCCTGAGATGATGGTTACCGCGTCCGATTCTTTGCGGGCCGTGGTGATATCACTCTGACCTGGACGGCGGCGATCGAGCTCCTTTTGGATGTCGGCTTCGTCGAGGGGAAGGCCGGGCGGACAGCCATCGACAACCACGCCGATACCGCCGCCATGACTCTCGCCCCAGGTGGAGATAGTGAATAGCTTTCCGAAGACATTGCCCATGCTGTCGCGCATTTTTGTAGAGAAAGGGTGGGGAAGGCAATAGTAAGGAAGTGAGGGTCCTCATACTCCCGCTGAGCGGGATTCGGAGGATGTATGTGAGCAGGCTCATGCTGGCACGCCGGGACTAAGACGCAAAGTTTAGGAGAGAGGAAGTGGAAGAGTTGCAAATTGCTAGAGCAGAAGGGTAAGTTTTCGGATTTGGGTGCTAAGTGATAGTGCGTTGTCCCTGAAGAATGAAAAGGTGGCAGAGTGTGGCCGTTTCAAACTTGGTCTTGACAACGATTGATTATATTGAGCCGATGAGGAGTTAAGATGAAGGCGTTTCGGAGTATTGGTGTTTTCGCAGTGTTGATCCTTTGCCTGTTAATGCTGGCGGGGTGCAAGAGTATCCTAAAAAAGAAGAAGGATAAGCCTTTTATCGATCCGGTAGTTCGGATTAAGCGCGAATTGGATATCTATTTCGGACCCTTGGACGCCGACGCAAAGACAATGGTTCATGTGATCAAGCATACGGACGTAGAATGATAAGGTACTTTCCTCAAATACTGTTTGTGGCGCTTCTGATGGGTTCCGGATCGCTGATGGGCGATGAAGGTGTCATTATTATGAGGCGGATGGTCGAGCGCCTCCCAGTTGTCGATACGCTGAAACTATCCGGTGATATCGGAGAAAACAGCGGAGGCTACCTCGAAGCCAGAATTCCGCTGAGCGAGAAGCATGCCGAACTTCTGAAAAGGGAAAATGAGGACCGCAAGAAGATATATATCATAATTGGTATGAAAGCCGACTCCTCGAGAGAGAAGGTGGGAATGCAGCGAGCTGAGCAATTTGCAAAGCGCTCGATTAAGGGAATCTGGCTGCAGGGGAAAGACGGGAGTTGGTATAGGAAATGAAAAGAAGGGTTCCAGGGTTGAAAAGTGGAAGATGGAAAATGTGAGTAGGCTCACGCAACGGTCTTCGGCCCGCAAGCGGTACTACGCCCTGTCAAGAAGCCGCAAAGCCGCAAAGAGAGGCAGAGTTGAAGAGTTGCTGGGTGGCTGACGCCGGTGCCGAATTGTCCTTTGAGGTAAACCTCGGCGCAAGCCCGCTGAGCGGGACCCGAACCTTGTCGTAGGCTTTGTCGTTCGACATTCGTAATCGTTCTCGTTCTCGAAATATGATGGATGCCCGCTAAACACTCTGCCGTACGGCAGAGCGAAAGGGGGAGGGAGAAGAGAGTAGGAACCGGCGAGTCGGAGAAACTGCGAGAGGTTTTAGGTTTTTGGTGGTGGGGTGTTCGGTGTTCTGTGTCTTTGTCGTAAGCCTCGTCGTTTCAACCTCGAATTACTACCACCAAGATATCCTCCCAAACTTTGTCGTTCGAAAGTCGTAATCGTTCTCGTTCTCGAAATAAGAGGGATGCCCGCTAAGCACGCGAAAAAACGCGAAAGGGGCGGGGAGCGAACGCAGCGGAGACGGTTATCGCCTCCGGAAAATTCTAGCCTGAGCAAGATCGACCGGTGTCTGTCTAAGATTAGACAGACGTTTGATTAATTGGGGCGTTGGCATGATGGATGCTTATCGAGATAGGACTATCATACTTGTGTATCAATTTCTTGAGATAGATCGAATTTAACATGAATACATCTGTTCTGGTGCCTTGGCCACGCTATTTGCGTGCCGCGATTTTTATCCTATGTGGTTGGCTATTTTCGGCTGCACCCGGTCTGAGAGCTGAAGAGTCAATGGCGATCGAGGAAGTGTTGCCTGCCGCTGCCATTGATTCGGGTGATACCGCCTGGATGATCGTTGCAACGGTGCTCGTCCTCTTCATGACGATTCCCGGATTATCCTTGTTTTACGGGGGCCTGGTGCGGACCAAGAACGTTCTTTCAGTCCTTGTGCAATGCTTCGCCATGGTCGGCGTTATAACGATACTGTGGATAATCTACGGATACAGCGTCGCATTTGACACCGCGGGTATGGAGGCGGGAGTGATCAACCTGCATTCATTTTTTGGAGGACTCGGCAGCGCTTTTCTTTCCGGGATAGGGGTGGAGACGGTATCAGGTACAATTCCTGAGAGTGTCTTTGTAACCTTTCAGATGACCTTCGCCATCATTACGCCGGCGCTTATCGTGGGCGCATTTGCTGAGCGCATGAAATTCAGCGCGATGTTGTTGTTCTGTATAGTTTGGTTTACTTTCTCCTACCTCCCTGTCTGCCATATGGCGTGGTCGGGAGATGGCGCGCTCTTTGCTGAGTGGGGAGTGATCGATTTTGCGGGAGGTACTGTTGTCCACATAAATGCGGGTATAGCGGGGTTGGTTGCCTGTGTGATGGTGGGGAAGCGGCGTGGATTCGGTACCGAGCCAATCATGCCTCACAGTGTGCCCCTCACGGTGGTGGGCGCTTCGATGTTGTGGGTCGGATGGTTCGGCTTTAACGCAGGCAGCGAATTGGCCGCCGATGGGACGGCGGGTATGGCGCTTCTCGTGACTCAGGTTGCCACAGCCACAGCCGCGGTAACCTGGATGGCAATCGAATGGATCAAGAGCGGAACACCCACCGCGGTCGGAATGGCCACCGGAGCGGTGGCAGGTCTTGTCGCAATCACACCGGCATCCGGCTCAGTTGGGCCGGTAGGCGCGCTTGTCATAGGTTTTGCCGCCGGAGCGTGTTGCTTCTTTGCGGCTACCAGTTTGAAACGAAAACTCGGTTATGACGATAGCCTGGATGTATTTGGTGTGCACGGTGTCGGTGGGATTGTGGGAGCTTTCCTTACTGGATGCCTCTTTATTGGAGATGGCGGAGCAGAGAGTTTTCGAATCGGTGGTCAGACCTGGGTGCAGATTAAGAGCATTATCGTGACGGTTCTCTGGAGTGGAGTGGTCTCTGGTATCGCACTCTTCATAATTGATAAAATCGTCGGCCTCAGAGTGAGCGAAGATGTTGAGGAGACTGGCCTTGATCTCACTATCCACGGGGAGGCCGGTTACACTCACTGAGTGGGTGAATTCTCGTAATTGGCGCTCTCACAGTCCTCAAATTATTTACGAATTCAAATACCAAGTCTTGGCTTATGAAACTCATTAAAGCTATAATCAAACCCTTCAAACTCGAGGGAGTAAAAGATGCCCTCTCGGAAATCGGAATCGAAGGAATGACGGTGACCGAAGTAAAAGGTTTCGGCCGGCAAAAAGGCCATACCGAGATCTATCGCGGGAGCGAATACACGGTCGACCTACTTCCCAAAGTCATGGTTGATATTGCGGTGCCTGTCGACCTGGTGGAGCAGACGATCGAAGTAATAAAGAAGGCTGCGCATACCGGCAAGATTGGCGATGGGAAGATATTCGTCGTGCCCATCGAGGAAGCCTATCGCATCCGAACCGACGAGGTCGGCGAAGAGGCTATCTGACTTTATCGAATATTTCCGCGGGGCGCTCCAGGGTTTCCTGTAAATGCCGTAGAAAACGGGCGGCGACGGCCCCGTCGATCACCTGGTGGTCAGCAGTAAGGCTCAGAGTCATCATTTCCCTGACGACGATCTCGCCGTTTCGCGCAACCGGCTTCTCGATGCACTGTCCTGCGCCCAGAATGGCGTTTTGGCCTAGATTGAGAATCGGCGTGAAGCCGTCCACCGTCCCAAGAACGCTGATCGTAAAAGTGCCGCCGACCATCGCGTCGGGCGCCAATTTGCCCTCCCGGGCCTTGACCGCCAATTCGTGAGTCGTGTTTGAAATCTCAAAGACGTCCATGCTCCCAACGTCTCTAAGGACAGGTACAACAAGACCGTTTTCGAGAGCCACCGCCACACCCATGTTAATCTTGTCGAAATAAAGGATCTTCCCGTCCGAGAGGATGCTGTTAAGTGCGCTCTCACTCTCCAGTGCCATGGCGCAGGCCTTGATGAGGACGTGCACGATTGTAACGACGGTGTCGGGATCCTCGGAAACCTGGCTTCGCAGCCTTTGAGCCTCAGTGAGATCGATTTCCAGAAAGTAGCTGAGCTGGGCGCTCGTGGAAATGCTGCTCCGCATATGTTCGGCGATTACCTTTCTCATGCCGGAGACCGGAACCACTTTGGCAGGTGGGGGGATACCCGGAGGCAGGGTAGGGCCCGCCGCAGGGGAATCTTTCTGTTCTGCATGCGCACGGACATCGGTTTCGATGACTCGGCCGCGGGGACCTGTCGGTTTGACCTGGGAGATATCCACACTGAGGCTGGCGGCCAGCCGTCTGGCGCCGGGGGTGGAAGGGACCACGTCTTTTGCCGGTTGTTTGGCCTCCGATTTAGCTGGTGGGGGCGTGGCGCTACCCTTCGCGCTCTTGGAGGCAGTCTCTTTGACCTGCTCTTCGGGCGGGGCCTCTCCCTCTTCGAGGAGGTAGGCGATGGTGCCGTCTACCGGAGCTGAGGCGCCCTCCGCCACGACCGGATGGAAGATGCCGGCCCCAATTGCCTCGAGGTCGTAGGTGACTTTTTCCGATTCGATCTCGGCTAAAATCTCATCCTGCTCGACATGCTCTCCAGGTTTCTTTGACCATCTGGCGACGACGCCTTCGGTCATAAAGTCGCCCAGCCGGGGCATGACAATTGGTATTGCCATGGCGGCTCTTCCTATTCCAGAACCTGGAGGGCTGCGGCCAGAACGCCCTCCTTGTCGGGGAGGTAGTGACTCTCCAGGGATTTGCTGTAGGGTATTGGAGTGTGCGGAGGCGTAACGCGCCGTGGAGGAGCGTCGAGATAGTCGAAGGCCTCTTCCGCCACAAGCGCCGAAATATCCGTAGCAATGCTGCAACGCGGGTAGTCTTCATCGACGATCACGATCTTTCGAGTCTTCTTTACGGACTCCAGGATGGCGTTTGAATCCATGGGAGAGAGGGAGATGAGGTCGATGACTTCGGGAGAGTAGCCCTGAGCGGAGAGTTCATCGGCCGCCTCCAGGCATAGACGCGTCGTGTAGCCGATACCGATGAGTGTGACATCCGACCCCTCCCGAGCGACGTTGGCTTCGCCGATAGGCACGGTGTACTGGTCTTCGGGGACGTCATCTTCGAAGCGCAGCCCCATGAGTTGCCGATTATTGAAGATGATAACCGGATCGTCGTCACGGATCGCTGAGGTAAACAATCCCTTGACGTTGTACGGGTTCGAGGGGACGACGCACTTGAGTCCGGGGAAATGTGTGAAGATCGAATAGAGGGTCTCCGAATGCTGCGCTGCCGAGCCAGTGCCCCCTCCGATGGCAGTCATGATAGTCAGTGGCACGTTTACCTTACCGCCGAACATGTAATGAATCTTGGCGGCGTTGTTCGTAATCTGATCGGCACAGACGCCGAAGAAACCGACGTACATGAGATCGACAATGGGTCGAAGGCCGGTGGCGGCGGCGCCCACGCCGGCTCCCATGAATCCCGCTTCGGAGATCGGAGTATCACGCACCCGCTCGGGCCCAAATTGCTCGATGAGGCCCTTGGTCAATCTCATGGGACCGCCCCATGCGTCCTCTTTATCGGGCCGTCCGGCGCCGCCGGCGATGTCCTCGCCCATGACGAAGACCCGGTCGTCCCGTTTCATCTCCTGTTGGATCGCCTCGTTGATGGCCTGGATAAACGAGAGTTGCCTTGTTGCTACCTGAACCTCGGTCATTGCTGTCCTCCTAGAGGTGATTAGTAAGAGACATAGACGTCCGTAGTGAGCTCGCTGGACTCCGGGAAGGGGCTCTCATCGGCGAATTTGGCGGCCTCCGCGACGGCCTGCTCAGCCCGAGAATCGATGGCATCGAGTTCGGCTTCAGCGCTTGCGCCGTTCTCGAGGATATGCTCTCGAAGCCTCGCGATACAATCTTTTGCCTCATAAAAATCCTCCTCCTCCTGAGTGCGATATAAAAGCGGGTCGTCGGCACCGAAGTGACCGTGGTAACGATAAGTCTGGGCCTCTATGAGAGTCGGACCCTCGCCGGCCCTCGCTCGGCCGACCGCCTCCTCGGCGACCTGATATACGTCAAGAGCTGACTGGCCGTCGACCATGATTCCGGGCATATCGTAGCCGGCCGCCCGCTTCGCGACGGACGCTCCGGCCACCGAGTATTCAAACGGCGTGGCCTCGGCGTAGCGGTTATTTTCACAGACATATAGTACGGGAAGTTTCCAGATGGCGGCCAGGTTCATTGACTCGTGAAGGCTGCCCTGATTGGCGGCGCCGTCGCCGAAAAAGGCCACGCTGACCTGGTCGCTACCCCGCATCCTGGCGCTCAACCCGACGCCGGTGGCAACCGGAATGCTCGAGCCTACAACCCCATTGGCTCCGAGCATACCCTTGTTGATGTCGGCGATGTGCATGGTGCCTCCCTTCCCGTTGTTGGTGCCGGTGGACTTGCCCAACAGCTCCGCCATCATCTCGCTCAGGTCCACACCCTTGGCGATGCAGTGGTGGTGGCTGCGGTGCGTTCCCAAAACATAGTCATCGTCTCGCAGGTGAGCACAGATGCCGGTCGGTACCGCCTCCTGGCCGATCGAGGAGTGCATCCCGCGGAGCTTGCCCGCATCCGCCTCCCTCCGCGCCTGCTCCTCGAAGCGGCGGATGGTGACCATGGTCTCATACATCCAACGCAGAGTGTCCGTGTTTAGCTCAGTGTGTGTTGCGGTCAAAGTGCTCATGTGACTTCAAACTTCGCGAATATCAGAAACGGGTGCAAGCAGAATTTGCGCCGGGCCAACAGAACGGATAGGCCCGGCGCAAAATCTAGAGAGAGCCGGGAATCGGATTCGAACCGACGACCTACGCATTACGAATGCGTCGCTCTACCAGCTGAGCTATCCCGGCAGGTTAGGAATCTGTCGGACTCAGGGTCCGACAGGCTCTTAAGGCAGTAGGCTCATTGTGGGGAACTATTGGACTTATTCTGAGGGGGTAAGCAAGGAAATAGTGCGGATGCTGTTTTCGGTCGTAATGATAATCGTAATCCGTGTCAGAATGGATTCGACCCGTCGTCGCTCAGCTGTGCCGAGGCAGACAAGGTTCGGGACCCGTCGTCGTTGCGCTTTGCCGAGGCATGCAAGGTTTCCCTCTCGGGTGATCCGGCATAAAGGGAAGAGGAAACTCCGAGGTGGAGTTCGAATCACCTTTGTTCAAACCTCGTCGTAATGCCGCTGAGCGGGACCCGAACCTTGCCTGCCTCATCCCGATCGGCGGGAGCAGCGACGACGGGTCGATATTGCCCTGCAAATTCGTAGAAATACTCCCGCGGTCCTCTACAGAATGTAGTCTTATCTCAGCCCGTTTCGCCAGGAATTGGACTATGTAGCCGGCTTCGCAAGAAGGCGGGGACGAGGCTCGAAACGCTTAACCTGGAAATCACAACTGATTTAGGGGTCTACGGCAAATCCGAACGCTTGCGCGTCCGGCTACCTCGTGATCTAAATTCGAAAGAAGGGAAGATCGACAGGAGATCACGATTGAGAGGCACGATGGGAGAGGAGAGATTCGTCTCGCTCTTCCCGTTGTGATCATAATCGTGATCTAAAATCGAGAAGAAAAAGATCGACGATAGATTACGATTGAGAGACACGATGGGAGAGGGGCAATTGGAGAGACACGGAGAAGCGGGGACACGGAGTAGGGGAGAAGGGGTGAAGAGAAACGGAGATTCGGGGACGCGGAGACGGGAAGGAGGGAAGCGGTTTTGATCTTCTGTCTTAGCCGATGGTCGGTGATGTTCGATTTTCGACTACGATTAAGATTGGTTGAATAGCCACTCGATTGTCGTCGTCGCAATCGTAGTCGAAAGTCGAGGTAATGAGCCTTGTCTTAGAAAGAACCCGATTTCTCGAGCTCGAGGGCGAGATATTTCATCTGTATTCCATGGAGGATTTTGGTGGAGGCAGTGGATTGCGTTTGGGATTCGGGCATCCAGCCGTTGGGGAAGGCGGAGTAGTAGGTGGTCAGGTCGCTCACAAGTCGCTCCTGTGAAAGAGGAGCAAGCTTCTCCTGGTCTTCGACGAATCGGTACAATTCGAGCGCGGATAAGAGATTTGCCGATTCATTCCAGTGCCCGTCGCGAATAAATCTGAGATGGCCCGGCTCGGACGTATCACCGGAAGGAGCGATTTTCTCATAGAGGTTAAGAACCTCGTAATCTTCGGAAAAGATCCTGGCCTTCCCGTTCTCTTCAGGCCGGGGAAGGAGAACGACAATGAACCGTGCTCCGTTTTGTTCAACAAGGCTTTTCCATTGGCGGAGAACGGCGTCAAATACGGACAGGAGCGCTCTCAGTTCGGCATCTCCTTCGCCTGAAACGAATCGATGCTCGATGGACAGGGCTTGGGAAGAGCGAAATCGTTTTCGTTGATGCTCTAATGAATACCACTCATCGAATACCTGCCGGTTCACATCGCCGTATTTGGAAAATAACCGTTGGCTGAAATCGAGGAGAAAGTAGGAGAGGTGCAGCCGCGAGAACAGCCGCAGCCACGCAGGTGACTCTACACTTGGATTTCTGACGAGGGATCCCACAGGATCGACGGGAAAGAGGTCGTTTTCGTAGGTGTTTCGGATATCGTTGATGCAGAAGAGATAGAAGACATAATCCAGTTGTACGGCATCCGCTGATTGCTGATAATAGAGGAAAGACTGGCCCGGGCCGTAGCCGTCGACGCCGAAATTCAGAACGTTGAAGGCTCTACCGGTCCGGTTGAGAAGGTAATCGAGAGGCTCCGAGAAGGAATACTGTGACGGCAAACGCTGATTCTCGGCGAAGGAGTCACCGAAGAATCCCAGATTTGTTGCCGCTCGAAGGTCTTCGCTAGAGAAATTCCGGTGCTGACGCAGGGCGAGATTGTTGTGGTATACGGCATGAATTCTCTCCGTATCCGGGTGCCTTCCATAATATCGGGTGTTGGCGCGACGTGACCAGATCCGGATGCTATTGCGGTCGTATTGAGATTCCGCCGCGTATTCGTATTTCGGGTAGAAAATACGGAGAGCAAATTCCAATACCGAAAATATGAAGAGGAAAGAAAGGAGGGAGAGGGCAAGGCAGCCTAGCAGCCTCTTGGACTTACTCGAACGTTTTTTCATGAGGCTGCCAGATAAAACAATATTTAGGGCGGGAGGAAGCATGAAGACTGAATTGACCACGGATGACCTAGCGCAGCGTAGCCGCAACCAAAAAAGAAGAAGAGAACCGCGGATGCACGCGAATGGACGCGAATAAAGAAGAATTGACCACGGATTCGAGAACGCCGCGGATATGATCAACGTCCAACATCGAACGTCCAACGTCCAACATCGAAGTAGGGACCTTCGGTGTTCGAAGTTCGATGTTGAATGTTCGATGTTCGGTCTCAGCCATAGTTTCGACCGCAATACTGTGAAATCCAGCCGCTTATACTCCAAAATGTGTTCATAAAACTAAGTTTTCTAAGCGAAACATTCTTTCCTGAGGAGCAGAACGATATTTCTTGAACATCAACGGGTTATATTTTCGGTTCGAAAATCAGTACTGTCCGGTTATAAGTCAAACAACTCCAACTGTTTAGGAATGCGGTGTTCATTGAAAGTGTAATCGGTTTCTGTAAGTAGTTCAGTCATAGGAGTTTTCTCAAATAGGGTGAAGCTGAGAATCTGTAGGATTTTGTGCAAACTGATCTCCAGGCGAAGGCGTTTGCGGATGATGGCGATGAGCACATAGACGCTGACGGCAATCCAGATTTGAGTCTTCACAGCATTCTCGGAGGTGCCGAAAAAGCTCTTGATGCGCAAGTGCTGTTTGATCCATTTGAAGAACAATTCGATCTGCCAGCGTAAACGGTAAATCTGGGTGATGATTATGGCTGGGAGGGCAAACTGGTTGGTGAGAAACACGAAGCGCTCGGAACTGTCGGGGTCGAGGTAAGTGATACGCCGGAGTCTTTCGGGGTAGGCCTTGGCAGGATAGAAGCTGACCAGGGCAACGGTCTGGTCCGAACGCAGACCGGTTGATTTGTCGACCTTTTGAGAGTAGAGGCGGCGAAACTGAAAGCCGCGGCGGGCGCGTGTGACGAAGAAAGAACCGCATTGTGCGATCCGATAGAGGCGCTCGTAATGCAGATAGGCTCGGTCCATTACATAGTAAGCACCGGCCTCGGGGATGATGAGATCCAGAATGTTTACGTCGTGAACTTTTCCATCGGTAATCTCGATAAAATAAGGGATAGAGCCTCTGAGATCGAGAAGCGTATGGACCTTCACCGCCCCCTTGTGCTTGCGGAAACGTGCCCACGGGAAGAGTGATAGACATAGATCGATCGTGGTGGAGTCCAGAGCGTAGAGCGTATTGTCCAGGTCGATGCCCAGATCCTCGTTTGAATACAAAGGACGAGCCATTGCGATGAGGACCTGTGCAAAGTCGGCGTAGCTGCGCCAGTCTCGTTTCTCGTTGGCATCGGCGAGCGTGCTTTTGGATACTCCGCTTCGAATCCCTGCGTGGTATAGTTTTGGTTGTACTGCCCGCAGGCAGGTTTCGATGTCGCGCAGACTCTCCCGGTAGGTCAACTCGGCAAAACCCATGCAGAGAAATTGTTCGAAGCAACTGAACTTTTGAACTTTGTAGTCGCCTCCGTAGCGTTGGACGCAACGATGGAACTGATGGCGCGGAAGATAATCTATGATTTGAGAAAAAACGAATCGACCTGTATACATGATTTGGACCCTCGAAATTTTTGAGAGTCCACAAGGCTTTTTGCAATTTCAAGTCGAAAACAGCAGAAATCATATGTAAAATGTTGGTTATCAATCGATTAACCTGCGTTCCTAGAAAAACAACCGGACAGTAGTGTTCGAAAATTTCTTCTTAAGAAAACAAGCAATTTCGAGTTAGTAGTACAGAGCACCACCGAGAATGGTAATTGGAGGTATAGAAAGTTGGGAGGAGTCGACTTCGGGATTTATTGATCTATTGCTATCGATGCGATGGTTGATGCGGAGTCGGTGTCACTGGGGCTTGAACCCCTTCCCGAAGCAAAGCACAATCGTAATTTCGCACTGACATCGTCCAGCTATGTCATCTCTGTGTGCCTCTGTGCTTCTCTGTGTCGCTCTGTGACCCCTCTTCTTTCTTATCGGACTTCCAGTTTGGTTGCGGGCGAAGGCTGCCTTAAGACGACGATTAGGATTGGTTGGAGGTCCACTCTCGGGTCCTGGTCGCAGTCGATGGTCGGTTAGCCCTTTTTCGAGATCGATGACGATTACGATTAGGAGTGGTCGGAGGTGCATTCACGGTATTTTGATTCTCGGAGCATTAGGTGATGATATTGATGGCCTTATGTAAGTTAAAGACGAAATCATCACAGAGTGCGGGAGTGGATTCAGCGCCCATGGAAGACTTGAGGCTGAGAACCAGTTGCCTGCATGCAGCAAGAATTCTGGCTGCGTTATGATTACGGATCATACATCGATCTTCATCGAAGAAGCGATCCCTGGGGTAATGATTTTTATTTTCGATCGACCAATGGTTGCGAATTTTCGAGAGGAACTGTTGAGGGCTCAAATCGGCGGGATCGAGACTGCTTACGTAGTAAGAGCGTTCAGAGGAAGGTTCAGCTTTGTTTGGATAATGGAAGGTGCGTTGCACACAGGCGAACTGGCGGGCATGGGGCAGGCCGGCAGAGGGAGCGCTTAGAGAATGGGTTGCTATTTGACGTATTTCGAGTCGCCCATGGTCATTGTCCACGGTTTGGTGGAGAAAAAGGGGGTGGAGCTGAAGAGATTCTGAGCGTATTGATGCATGTTGGGCTGATTGTCTTTAATTTGAATAACATAGTCAGCACTGAGTTCTTCGACGACGATGTGGGCAGTTTCTTTTTGATTATGCATGGCGTCGAAGGTGAAGGTGGAGCCGTCCAAAATGGGCATCTTTCGCAAGAGAGTCTGGGCGGCGGTGATCTCGTTGGATTTATCGGCGGTAGCGACTTGGGCTAAGGTTTGAGCGCTTTGGTGATCGACTGCGGCCACCAGGTGCAGAGCCTTTGATTCTTCGGTGTTTGTGCCTTTGAGGGTCTTGCCGTCGACGGCAATATCGCGGGGCAAACAGCCGTCTTGTAAGCAGATGAATTCGGTGAGGGTTTTATCGAAGAGCTCGGCCTTTACGTTTTGCAAGACCCGATAGAAGACATCATAGCAAGGGGCCTTATAGCGGCCTGTTTTGGGGTTTTTCCAGGAGCGTAAGGCGCGCAATTGGGCTTGATTGAGATGATGGGCCAGGCGCACGATGCCCTTGAGGGTCTGTTTGCCGCACATCGTGCCGAGCACAATCATGCTCAGGACCGTGGCGAGCCGATATCTAAGGCCCGCTTTACGACGGAAGTCTTCTATCTGATTGAAGCGTTCCCACAGGCTGCTCATCTGTTCCACTTTGAGGCAGACCGCATGGGAGTTATCGGTTTCATTGAGCGCCTGGCTCTGTGCCGCGGGCAATGGCCCTGAAGCGCGCAAAAGCTCAAGGGCATTAGCCTTGAGGGGTTTGACCCAGATCTGCTTGGGACGCTCATGGCGTTGATAGAAATCTTCGCGTTGGCGGCCATATCCCGCGCTCAAGCCCAAGGGCGTCCACCCGCTCGCTTCGTAGCAAGTGCCCCGGTGAATCTGTGGGTCCACGAACGTTTCCGCTACTAAGGGACGATAGCCAAAAGCCTCCTGCCAGTGATCGGCTAAGACTCTCAGGCACATACCCAACGTCTTGGAGGCCAAATTTGCAAGATCCACCCCGGGCAAAATCAGAAAACGCCGGTTCTGTACTACCAGTTTCAATCGTGCATGCCGTTGCGCCCCGTCCCACCCGATCCATTCGTCTCGATCCTTCAGCCGGTAGGATGCGGCCCCCCACAAGAGCAGGCCCATCCATTGCCCGTCGATCTGCGCCACATAGCGCAGGGTCTCTCCTGCGCTGCCCGCACTGTGTAAATAATGATGTTGTTTCAATAGATCATTGAATCGCTCCTGCTCTTCGGGCAGGACCAGACGCAGAGTTAAACGATCTATCGAAGGATTCAGTTGGTAAGATTTTTTGTCTTTCATCCCATCTTAACATGACTGATTCCCTCGGGTTTGTTTAGCTCTTTTTTTATCTTCTTGCTTATCAGCTAGTTGCTTCCTGGAATCCTTTTACCCTGGAGGTGCATTCGCAGGTCGTAGAATTAGCTTGCGTGATTTCGGAATAAGGATAGATAAGATCGATTGAAATGAAGGTAGGCAGACATCCTGTAAGTACACGCCGGCGGTTAGTAAACCGACCGGTTCTGGTATTTTTGCGTTCTGGTTCTGGTATTTTGGAAAGGCTCGCCGATGGCGGGTTTGTTGTTTCAGGTAAAAGCCATACCAGCAAACCGTATCAAAGGAACCATCGCGTGAGCCGGACTAAGTGAGTCCGGCTTTTTTGTTGAAAAAATCGGGAGCGCTGGGAATGGCAGCAAAATATACGGAATGCCGTAGGGAAAGAGGAACTCTAACTAGACCCCATTCGAAAAGCCTTTCGAGCGGGCGGTTTAAGGTTCTCCGCCACGGGCGGACCAGCCTATGGCTGGCAGGTTTCGGGTTTTAGGCTGCCGGCGCTGCCGATGAGCAGGTATTGAGCGGCCATCGGCGTGGCTTGCTGCACAATACGTATATTTGCCGCTGTCTGGAGGCATACTCATCCCGTGGTGCTTTTTTCTCTGAGCTTCAAAGCGGTCAGATTCAGGCTGCCTGTTCCAGTTCCTCCCCTCGGCGTTTCTTCATCAGTATGATGCGGCAGAAGTTGTAGGCCAGAACCTTCTCGAGCAGTTCATCGCCTACCGCATCGATGCCGCGGCGGCCGAGTTCGCCAAAGGCAAATCCATCTTTAATCGTGAACATCAGCGACTCCACTGCGGAGCGATCGCGGCGTGCCTCGCGATACGCCTCGCTCTCCCAGTCCTCGGGGGTGGTCAACTTCTTGCCCTTCGCCCCACTGATACTGATCTGCTTTACCCCCATGCTCAGCACCTCCTTGCGTCCCTTCGCCGAAGCATATCCGTCATCGGTGCTGACCAGTTCAGCAATGACACCGGTGCGCTTGATCGAATCGCCGATGGCCGGCGCCAGCTCAATGGAGTCTGCCGCGTTGCCTTGCGGTACGATCAGGCTGGTGACAAAACCGTTTTCGCTGCGAACCAGTTGTGGCTTGTACCCGATCACTGGATTGCGGCTGCCCTTCTTGATGTAGGCCGCCGATCCGTCCGAGAGGCTCAGGACCTTCTGTGTGGACGGTAGCTTCTTTTCGTGAAACACCCGATCATGAGCATACTCAACAACCCGCTTGGCGTCGGCAATATCGCCCCTGATCTGGCTCAATGCCCGCTCCAGAAGCTCCCGGCGAGTGGGAGGCAGTGAATCCATCGACAGGCCCTCTTCAAGATGGCTCAGTTCCCCCGTTAGTGAGTCGGCCGCCTTGCGGCCCCGCTTGAGCAACCGCCGGTAGTGTTTCTTCAGCTTGCCCTTCGACTTCGGTTTGCCCGCGGCCAGACAAATCTGAAACTCCAGCTTGTCCATTTCCTCCAGCCAACGCCCAACCCATCCCTTGCGAAAATCCTCCAGCCCGAAGACATGCAACTTCTGACCCAAACGATTGGCCCGCATCAAAAGACCGCTCAGAATCTTCCCATCGGTGGGCCAGCAGCTGTTTGCTTTCACCGAGGTGCTGTCGATCGTCAGCTTCCCGAAATCGTCCCATTGCTCCTGGAGGATAAACCCAATCTGTTTATCAAAGATCAACTCGCGGGTCGTATGGCTGACCAGGTTCACGTTCTCCAGAATCGTCGTCACCGCCGGCATTCTCAGTCCCCCGCTCTGCAAAAATCCGTACAAGCTCATCGACTCGCGCACAAACCGCCGTGCCGGTTTCGTGGTCAACGAACCCAGAAACCCTCGAATCATCACGAACACGTATACCGCATAAGCCGGCATCCGCGGCCGGCCTGCCCCAAGATTCAATTCAGCAGCCAGAATATTCTCCTCCTCGATGTCCAGCTCCGGCAGCTCCGCTGTGCGCCCTTCAAAGAACCTGCGATCTTCCAATCGAAGTTTCTTCTTCTCACGCGCATGGGCGTCCAGATCCTTCTCGATCGCCTCGATGATTTGCGCCGCGAACCCGGCCAATTCTTCAACTTCATCCAGAAAATCACGGAAATCCGTGTCTGGAACCGGCAGAATGAGGTTGCTAAGGGGCGTCTTATCGCTTTTGTTCTCCTCTGTCGCACATGTTGGCATGTTTAACTCCTTTCTTAATCTTAGGTTGTTAAACACTAGCATGTTGCGACACTTTTTATCAAGCCAAAAAATGATTTTTCTCAAGTTTTTCTTGCGCCTTTTGCGCCTCTTTGCGGCCAATCAGTAGCTTTTCGGATAAGGTCTAACTAGACAGGAAACATGAAGACTAAAGAGAAAATGAATGCCCAGATTGAGAAGCGATTCGATCCGGCCGAGGGACTGCCGCGAGCGGTAGCCATTCTCGGCCGGACGCTTGCCGAGTACGAACGGTTTCTGGATTTCAAGATCGAGGGTTTCAGGGGGAAACGAGTGCTCGATTGCGCGGCCGGAGCGGCGTCATTTACGGCGGAAGCGATGCGCCGCAACGTCAGAGCGGTTGGCGTCGATCCGCTCTATGGGCGCCAGGCTGGCGCGCTGAGGGAAATAGCTCGGCTTGACATTGCGGAAGCGATTGATCGTGTCAAAGAAAGACCTGAGCTCTTTGAGCTGAACGGTTGTGACAGCGTTGAGAATCTACGGAAAGCGCGGCTCCTTGCGTTGGAGGAGTTTGAACGCGACTACATAGCGGGGCGCGCCAGTGGTCGATATCTGAACGGAACGCTTCCCCGTTTGCCGTTGAAGAACAACGCGTTTGAACTGGTTCTGTGCGCCCATTTCCTTTTCCTCTATGCGGACCGGTTGGATTACGCCTTTCACTATTCGGCCTGCCGTGAGCTGTGCAGGGTGTGCTGTGGAGAAGTCAGGATCTATCCGCTGGTCGACATGGAGGGCAGGACCTACGCCAATCTGGAGCGCCTCCTCACTGAATTGCGGTACTGCGGAATCAATGGAGAGGTGGTAGAAGTCGACTATGCGGTGCTGCGCGGTAGCGATCACGCGCTGGTGCTGCGCAGGGAGTATAATTTTACGTGAGAAAGACGATACGAGAAGTGAAGAGAAGAGGGGCCACCCCTTCGACGGGGCTCAGGGCAGGAGAGATGACTGAGAAGCCTAGCCCGAACATTTCAGACAGCGCCGATTAAAACCGGCAGTAAGTAGTGAATGAAAGAGTCATACAGTAAAGAACTAGCCAATCGTACTGGCCCCGAGTCATGGCGGTATATCTGAGAGGGTATGCTGCAAGCGTTGACAGGGGAAGATGCAGGCTGGGTGATTGAGCCGCGAAAGTTGGGCAAGGTTTGGAGGGCCGACCTTCTTGAAATATGGGGAAGGCAAAATCGGACGGGTCGCAAAGACGAAGAGCCGTCCGGCCTCTGCGCGGTCGGAGAGCGGGGCATGCAAGGAAGCTTACTGAGCGGGAATCGGGAGAGCCGAGGGCTGGCAGCGCAAAGCAGCGTTGTCGGCACCGCGAATCCAAGGAGTAATGCGGTGATGAACGGTCCACGGCAGTCGGACAGGTCCGTAGTACCGAAGAAGGCGGCGAACAAAGATGGTGCTGCGGCACTGTTGGCGGAGTCGCTGGAGGAAAGGGACCTGCCCAAGGGGAATCCTCAAGAGCAAACCAACCGCCGGACACAGGACCGGGAAAGCTTGTCACAAGCGCAGGCGAGGATACGGCGAGCGGCACAGTACGCTTGCGCGTTAATACCCGAGGGAGGAGCCCGGTGCGGTAATTCCGCTCGCCGGGATCTGTGCGGGGGGTCCCCGGCGACGGGGATTCCTACCGCGACCAAATCTGCTTCTACGACGACGGATCTCACCGCGTGTCAATGCCTTCCCTTGCCCGGCGACCTCAGAGGGTCTTAACACACTGTCGCCTGCCGTGCTTCGGAAAGGCATTGACACGCAGCGATCTACGCCGTCTCGCTACGAAGTGTGTGAAATGTCCGGGCTAGCGCAGCGTAGCCGTCCTGCGACAGACTCACGCCCCTGAGGCTCTCGAACGGGCAACCAAAAAAGAAGAAGAGAACCGCAGATGCACGCGGATGAAGAAGAAATGACCACGGATTCGAGCCGTCTTCGCTGCGCTGCGCCGTGCCAGGGAAAACTGCGGAATCAATGAAGAAGGATTGGCAACGGATCAAGAACGTTGAATCCCGGCGCGCCGGGAGAAACAGAGGAAAACGGAGAGAAAGAGGAAAGAATTCTCACGCAACGGTCTTCGACCCGCAAGCGTCACTACGCCCTGTCGAGAAGCCGCAAAGTCGCAAAGGGAAGAGGGGAAGTAATCAGTGGACAGTGGCCGGACGGTCGTTCTCACGGATTCGAGACGAGCATTATTGGAACCCTCTTCCACCAAAATTCAGTTTCATATTCCTGGCTTTCAGCTTTCGGGATCGATAAGCTCTGATCCCTTCGACTTCTTGCGGCGGCGGTAGAAGTCGATGCCGATGAGACCGATAAGAAGGGCTCCACTGAAGATGGTGGCAGGTTCGGGGATGGGGACGATTTCGCCGGAGGGAAGTTGAAAGGCGCCGGTTATGCCCTGGTCGGTCCAGACCACGTTGTCCAGAAAGGTCTGAGTGAGACTGCTGCCAAAGATAATCTGATCGGAACCGCCGCCACTGAAAGAACCGGCCCAGCTGGTGACATTGAGCTGGCCTGCGCTGTATGTGCCGCTGGTATAATTGATGATGCTCCCTCCGGCGCCGACATCGATGGTAGAAGTGGCGTTGAGCGTAAGGGTGGCGAGGGATTCGTCGAAGCCGGCGGTGCTGAAAGTGCCGCCATTGAGATTCATATTGGTCGCATTGGCGATCTGATTGTCAGCGGCGAGGAGGAGGGTGCCGGCGTTCAGATTGATGTTTGCGCCGGAAATCGCGTCGAGGCCGGCGGTCTTTCCCAGGCTCATGGTTCCGGCGTTGACTGTAGTATCTCCGGTGTAGGTGTTGGAGGCGGTGCCATTCATAAACCAGGTGCCCGCTCCGGTCTTGACTATTCCTCCTGAGCCGGAGATGACACTGCCGACGAAGGTGCCCCCGACGTTATTCTCCTGGATCGTCAATGTGTTGGCACCGAGATTCACATTCCCGACGAAGATCAGGGCAGCAGCAGCACCGTCGACCACGAGAGAATCTGACGCGATGGTGGTCGTGCCGGTCAGGATATTCGCGCCGCTCGTGTTGATGAGGGCGCCTGTTGCCCCTGCGCCGGTACCGTTAAGTGTTATCGATTCGGCAATGCCATTAAACCCCGCAGGGAGGGCGAGTTCCAAACTGGCTCCGGACTGGACGGTTGTGCCCGAGGCAGCGGTGCCGAGGCCGGTGGCATTTTGAATCTCGAGAGTGCCCGCGGACACGGTGGTTGTTCCAGTGTAAGTATTCGCGTTTGAGAGGGTGAGCGTGCCTGCACCCTGTTTGATGAGATTACCAGTCTCAGAAATCACTCCGGCGAAAGTGGTGCTTGTAGCATCACTTGCTGTAAGTGTTCCGGAGCCGAGAAAGACCTGTGAGGTGGCGGAGGCGCTGGCAAGTGAGCCGATCGTGTCATTGAAATTATTGAGGTCGAGGCGCCCGCTGGAGGCGATGGTGACAGCGGATGTATTGGCAATCTGATCACTTGCTGAAAGCTGAACGATGTCCGCGCCGGCTCCACCCACGCCGTCACCGAGGGTAAGGCTTCCCGGCACGGCGGTTCCGGAGGAATTAAGGATGACGGTGCCGGCGAGTACGGAAGTGGTTCCTGCATAAGAGTTATTACCTGAGAGTATGGCAGGCGTTACGTTGATCGCGGTGAGGCCACCAGCGCCAGAAATGTCGCCTGCTAAAGTCAGATTTGCGGAGGCGAGATTGGCGGCGATAAGCGTTTCATTGAGAATCATGTCTGCGTTAACGGTTTGGGCGCCTGTATTGATGGTAATGATAAAGGGAAGACCTCCGAGAAAGCCTAAGGTTGAGTCGAAGGTGAGGGAGTTAGCGGCGTTTCCTCCGGGGTTGATGGTGTAGTTGCTGGTAGTGTTAAAGAGGATCCCAGCAGTGGTGATATTGGTGGCCGGGGCTCCGTCGCTGAGGTCGATAGTACCGGGTGTTAGACCGGAAAAAAAGGCGAATTCTCCTGTAGTATTTGGTATATTCGCCGGTGTCCAGTTGGTCCCGTCATCCCAGTCGTTGTCGGTGCTGCCATCCCAAATTCGTGCTTGCCCGTAGAGCGGACCACTTGCTGAAAACAACAGAATGGCGACAAGGGAGATCGACTTTAGACTGAAGATTGGACGGTTCATTTAATAATGCTTGCTTCCCTCGACAAGTTAAAGGCATCCATGTCTTTGTGAGAGAATTCCGAGCAGCGTTCTCGGAATATTATCGACCAAATTATAGAATACTTTCATAAATGTCTATATAACAAAGGCTTAGACTCATCGTTTTACAAATTTTTGGCTGGAAATTAGTGAGATTTTTACAATTGAGCCGAAAAATTGAGGTTCGCTGAATCCCGTTCGAAATCGTGTTTAAATTCTCGAATTTAGTCTCTACCTATTCGACAAGGTTCGAGAGGGAGGTTCCCGATGAGGTTTTTGGAAGCTGATGAAGGCTCAATGCAAGGGGGAGGATGGGGGAAGTGAGGGTGCTGAGAAGCGTGGACGCGGGAAAGAGTACATGCGAGGAGGCTTGGAAGCGGGATTGCGTCGAAATCCTCCTCCCGGCGCGCCGGGACTACGGCGATTTATAGAAATTATCCCGTCGACTTCCTGCGGCGGTAGAAGTCGATGCCGATGAGACCGATAAGAAGGGCTCCGCTGAAGATAGTGGCTGGTTCGGGAATGGGGACGATTTCGCCGGAGGGAAGTTGAAAGGCGCCGGTTATGCCCTGGTCGGTCCAGACCACGCTGTCCAGAAAAGTCTGGCTGAGACTGTTGCCAAAGATAATCTGATCGGAACCGCCGCCGCCGCCAGAACCGGCCCAGCTATCGATTGTGAGCTGGCCTGCGCTGTAAGTCCCGCTGGTATAATTGATGATGCTTCCGCCGGCGCCGACATCGATTGTAGAATCGGCGCTGAGGGTAAGGGAGGCGAGAGATTCGTCGAAACCGGCGGTACTGAAAGTGCCGCCATTGAGATTCATATTGGTGGCGTCATCGATCTGATCACTGGCGGCGAGGAGGAGAGTACCGCCGGTCAGATTGATCTGGGAGCTGTTGTCGATCGATTCGCCGGAACCGTTGTTCAATTCCAGAGTGCCGCCGGTGATCGTGGTTGTGCCGGAATACGTGTTAGCGTTGCTCAGGGTTAAGGTTCCGGTGCCCTCTTTGACCAGATTTCCGGTTTCGCTGACAATACCGCTGAATGTTGTGGATGTATTGTCTCCACCCGCTGTAAGCGTGGCGGTGCCGAGGGTAACACTGCCGGCGCCGGCAAGGGAACCGATCGAATCACTGAGATTGTTAAGGTCGTAAGTCGCTCCCGAAGAAACCGTAACCGCGCTGGAATCCGATATCTGATCTGGAGTTTGCACGTAACGCAGGGTGCCGCTGGTTATATTAGTATCCCCTGTGTAGGTCATCGGGTCGGCCAACTCCACGACGCCGCTACCCTCAATGGTCACGGTTTGTGCCGCGCCTCCAGAAATGATTCCGTCGACAGTTAAGGTGCTGGCGGCATTGGCGCCGAAAGATGCGCCCGTTCCGCTCAAAGTGATGTTGCCATCCCACTCATTGCTTCCGCTCTGGCTCCAGAGCGCGGCTTTCCCGGTGTCTCCCGTGCCGCTCAAATCGAGAAGCTCAAGGTCTGGTGTATTGATCCCGCCTGCCAGGGCGAGGGTGGCACCGGATTCTACGACAGTTCCTTTTCCGACCCCTGTGGCGCCTAAAGCGGTGTCATTTTCGATTTGAAGAGTGCCCACTTTAACCGTTGTCAATGCATCGAAAATGTTGGCAGCCTTAAACACTGCAAGTCCCAGCCCTTCTTTGAAAAGGTTGGAAGAATTGGGAACGTCGAAAATGACTCCCTCAAAGACGAGAGAAGTCCCGCTGCTTGCTTTCAGGGTGAGGTCAAAGCCCCTCAGGTCAACGTCGTCATCGCTCGTGAAGGTGAGGGAGCCGGACTGGGCGCCGATGGTGGCATTGGCGGCGAGGTCGACGTCGCCGCGCCAGGTGTTGGAGCCCGAGGTGTTGCTGATCGCTCCGATCCCGCCTTCTCCCGTTCCGGCGATGTCGATGAAATCGCCCGTAGGTGTCGTAATGCCGCCTGCCAGGGCGAGGGTGCCGCCACTGTTAACGAACGAGAAGCCGGTGCCGAGGGCGTCATTGTTCTCGATCTGGAGGATGCCGTTGTTGATCGTGGTTGTGCCGGTGTAGGTATTGTTGTTGTTTAGCGTAAAGGTTCCGTTGCCGACTTTGACCAGGTTTCCGGTTTCGCTGATAATACCGCTGAATGTTGTAGATGTATCGTCCGCTCCCGTTGTGAGCGTGGCGATGCCGAGGGTGACATTACCGGCGCCGGCGAGGGAACCGATCGTATCACTGAGATTGTTAAGGTCGTAAGTCGCTCCCGCGGAAACCGTAACCGCGCTGGAATCCGATATCTGATCTGGAGTTTGCACGTAACGCAGGGTGCCACTGGTTATATTGGTGGCCCCTGTGTAGGTCATCGGGTCGGCCCACTCAACGACGACGCTACCTTCAATGGTCACGGTTTGTGCCGCGCCTCCAGAAATGATACCGTCGACAGTTAAGGTGCTGGCGGCATTGGCGCCGAAAGATGCGCCCGTTCCGCTCAAAGTGATGTTGCCATCCCACTCATTGCTTCCGCTCTGGCTCCAGAGCGCGGCTTTCCCGGTGTCTCCCGTGCCGCTCAAATCGAGAAGCTCAGGGTCAGGTGTATTGATCCCGCCTGCCAGGGCGAGGGTGGCACCGGATTCTACGACAGTTCCTTCGCCGGCACCGAAGGCGCCTAAAGCGAGATTGTTTTCGATTTGAAGAGTGCCCGCTTTAACCGTAGTGAGAGCATCGTAAGTGTTGGAAGCCTTAAACACGGTAAGTCCCTGCCCTTCCTTGAAAAGGTTGGATGAATCGGGAGCGTCGAAAATGACTCCCTCAAAGACGAGAGAGGCTCCGCTGCCGGGTTTCAGGGTGAGGTCAAAGCTGTTCAGGTCAACGGGGTTATCGTTCGTGAAGGTGAGGGTACCGGCCTGGGCGCCGATGGTGGCATTCCCGGTGAGATCGACGTCGCCGCGCCAGGAGTTCGAGCCCGAGGTGTTGCTGATCGCTCCGATCCCGCCTTCTCCCGTTCCGGCGATGTCGATAAACTCGGCCGTAGGTGTCGTAATGCCGCCTGCCATGGCGAGGGTGCCGCCACTGTTGACCACAGTGTCGCCGCCGCCGGTTCCGCCGAGAGCGCCATTGTTCTCGATCTGGAGGATGCCGTTGTTGATCGTGGTGGTGGGCGAGTAGGTATTGTTGCCTGTCAGGATTAAGGTTCCGTTGCCCTCTTTTACGATTTTGCCCGTTTCAGAGATGACTCCTGCGAAGGTCGTGTTTGAGGCATCACCTGCGGTGAGGGTACCTCCGCCCAGAAAGACCTGGGCATTTTGTGGAGTGGCTCCCGAGGTGGCGAGAGACCCGATCCGATCATTCTCACCGGTCAGGTCGAGTCTACCATCGGAGAAGATCGTGACAGCCGATGTATTGGAAATCTGGTCGTTGGCATTTGCATAATCGACAAGGGCACTGCCCTGGGCTCCGGCATCGTTGCCAATCTCAAGGTCCCCGGCAATGCCTCCATCGAAACTCGAGCGGTCTAAGTGCAGTTGGCCGGCTTCTACTATTGTATCCCCAGTATAGGAACTGGTGCCTCCGCCCTCGAAGGTCAGACGGCCCCCTTTCAGATTTATACCTTTGCCAACGCCTGATATGTTGCCCTGTAATCGGAAATCCTGCGTATTGGCGTTTGTGAAATCGAGGTCGTCGGTGAGGACAACAGGGGCGTCAATTCTACTTTTGTCCTGCATGTTTACGGTGAGGGTGGCGTTTCCGGCCAACGCATCAAACGTGATCGTGTTGGCGCCAACGATATTGTACTCTCTATTGGCGGTATCGTGAAAGAAATCCATCTGGCCGACTGTGACGTTTAAATTGACCGTGATGGTACGGTTGCCGGTGATGATAGTACCGAAATTGGCAGTATCGCCTTGGGCGTTGGGAGGACCGCCAGCGGGTGTCCAGTTACCGGCCGTGCCCCAGGTTCCGTCACCAACGAGATTCCAGGTGAAAACCTGGCCATAAAGAGAGGCGCTAGCCGAAACTAAAGCGGTTACGGTGGCTGTTCTTAGAATGAGATTGAGGAAATTCACTGAGTCTTTCTCTTCACGATTTATCCTCTATTGCGATGAAGGCAAGGTGTGGTGGTAAGTCGTGTGATCGCTATCGATTTTAATCTCGCTGGGTTCAATTCCCCGAAGCTTGCTTCGGCTTTAGTGGTATATGATGATAGGGGATGGGAAGTCGTTACATCCACAAAAGTCACAATGTATCGGTGCTGATGTATCATCTGGTGTGCGCAGCGAAGTATCGTCGAGTTGTGATGAGTGAGCGTGTGGACGAGGTTCTGAGGGCAGCCTGCATCGAGATTGAAAAGCGCTGGGAGATTGTCTTCTTGGAAATAGGATTAGATCGAGACCATGCACACTTTCTGATCCAGTCGGTGCCGGCTTACAGTCCGACGAGGATCGTTACGACGGTGAAGAGTGTAACTGCGCGCGAAGTGTTTGCGAAAGCACCGGAGGTGAAGAAGCAACTGTGGGGCGGAGAGTTCTGGGGAAAAGGGTACTTCGTAAACACGGTGGGGCAACACAGCAGCGAGAGCGTGATCGCGGCCTATATCGCGAATCAAGGTGAGGAGGCAAATTACCAGCGATTGCATAAAGGGCAGTTGGAGTTGGGATTATTTTGAAAATGCCTCGGGGCTTGCCCCGAGGATCTTTACTATGGTACGATATATAGGCTTCTCATAATTTTCCAAATCTCAAAGGCTTACGAGTCAATTTTGAAGAAAATTCGCCTGATTTTCGCGAATTTTTTTCATTTCCCCTATGAGTTTTGCCTCTGAAGCAGCCAAAACCGTATTTGAACGGCTTAAGATTCCGGCGACATTATGTTGGATGTTGGACGACTTATCCAGGTAGTTCTGCAAAAATAAACACCTGGCCCGAACAATTCACAAACCATCTGCTGCGACTGCGAATCTCACTGCGCCTCCAACCCTTCCCTTGCCCGGCGACCTCAGAGGGTTCCAATCCCGGCACGCCGGGATCGCCCGCCGGACTGCGAAAAGGCCTTGATCCGCAACAAGCTACGCATTCTCGCTACGATGTGTGTGAAATGTCCGGGCTAGGCACGAGGGAGAAAAGAGTTGGCAATACTGGGGATTCCGGAGTGAGATACTTTGGGGGTGAAGGAGGAACCGTTCAGGACGATTCTTGGGATACGCTTTTTTACCGGGAGTGTGGAAGAGGCGGTGGCACGCGTACACCAAGGGGGGTTGGTGCTGGTGCCATCGGGTCCGGGACTGGCGGATTTGCCGCGAGATCGAGTGTATCAGGAAGCGGTGGAGAAATGTGATCTGGCGTTGACGGACAGTGGATTCATGGTGTTGTGCTGGCGGCTGATTAGAGGGGAGAAGCTGGAGCGGCTGTCGGGATTGCGTTTCTTGAGTCAACTCATCGAAGACGCGATGTTTAAGGGGGGTGGCGAAACCTTTTGGATCATGCCGAGTGTGGAGGATGACCTCGCGAACCGACAATGGTTGGAGAAAAAGGGAATCATGGTGGGGGAGGAGAGTCGCTATGTCGCCCCGATTTACTCCAAGGATGAGGTGGAGGACGAGGACTTGGTGGAGCGTCTGATAGAGCAGAAGTCGCGTTACATTCTGGTAAACATAGGGGGCGGCGTGCAGGAAAAATTGGGGTATTATCTGAAGAAGCGCCTCGAATACAATCCGGCTATTATTTGTACGGGAGCGGCGATTGCCTTCTTGAGTGGGCGACAGGCTCCTATTTCACCCTGGATGGATCGGATGATCCTGGGTTGGCTGGCGCGGTGTTTGGCGGAACCGTTCAAATTCATTCCGCGTTACTGGAAGGCACAGCGCCTGTTCTGGTTGATCTTGAGGTATCGGGAGAAGAGAGTAATCACGGATTTCTTAGCGCAGCGAAGCCGCAACCAAAATGAGGAAAAGAGGGGAACCGCAGATGAACGCGAATGGACGCGAATAAAGAAGAATTGACCACGGATTCGAGAAAACCGTGGATTTGTTCAACGTGCAATCTCGTAGAGTCTGCCGTACGGTCCCGCTCAGCGGGATGTTCCGTTGAGATTTTCTTAGCGAGACTTTCACTTTGAAGGAACAGAACCATATTTCTTGAACATCAACGGGTTCTGTACGCGGTTAAGAAATTTCTTCGTAAGAAAATAAACCTTTTCGAGTTAGTAGTAGAGAGGAGCCACTTACGGATTCATTAAAGAGAGGGAGTGGCAGATTGGAAGAGGGGTGGTCGGTGGAAGGGGAGAGTGAGCAACGAATGAATGAAGGGCAACGAATGGGGAAGTGGGGATTGATTTCTTACTTTCAATCGCATGATCATCGGATAGAGTCGGCGATGCAACTAATGGCGCTTTCACCTGTGCGATGTCACTACTGTCCGGTTGTTTTTCTAGGAACGCAGGTTAATCGATTGATAACCAACATTTTACATATGATTTCTGCTGTTTTCGACTTGAAATTGCAAAAAGCCTTGTGGACTCTGAAAAATTTCGAGGGTCCAAATCATGTATACAGGTCGATTCGTTTTTTCTCAAATCATAGATTATCTTCCGCGCCATCAGTTCCATCGTTGCGTCCAACGCTACGGAGGCGCCTACAAAGTTCAAAAGTTCAGTTGCTTCGAACAATTTCTCTGCATGGGTTTTGCCGAGTTGACCTACCGGGAGAGTCTGCGCGACACCGAAACCTGCCTGCGGGCAGTACAACCAAAACTATACCACGCAGGGATTCGAAGCGGAGTATCCAAAAGCACGCTCGCCGATGCCAACGAGAAACGCGACTGGCGCATCTACGCCGACTTTGCACAGGTCCTCATCGCAATGGCTCGTCCTTTGTATTCAAACGAGGATCTGGGCATCGACCTGGACAATACGCTCTACGCTCTGGACTCCACCACGATCGATCTATGTCTATCACTCTTCCCGTGGGCACGTTTCCGCAAGCACAAGGGGGCGGTGAAGGTCCATACGCTTCTCGATCTCAGAGGCTCTATCCCTTATTTTATCGAGATTACCGATGGAAAAGTTCACGACGTAAACATTCTGGATCTCATCATCCCCGAGGCCGGTGCTTACTATGTAATGGACCGAGCCTATCTGCATTACGAGCGCCTCTATCGGATCGCACAATGCGGTTCTTTCTTCGTCACACGCGCCCGCCGCGGCTTTCAGTTTCGCCGCCTCTACTCTCAAAAGGTCGACAAATCAACCGGTCTGCGTTCGGACCAGACCGTTGCCCTGGTCAGCTTCTATCCTGCCAAGGCCTACCCCGAAAGACTCCGGCGTATCACTTACCTCGACCCCGACAGTTCCGAGCGCTTCGTGTTTCTCACCAACCAGTTTGCCCTCCCAGCCATAATCATCACCCAGATTTACCGTTTACGCTGGCAGATCGAATTGTTCTTCAAATGGATCAAACAGCACTTGCGCATCAAGAGCTTTTTCGGCACCTCCGAGAATGCTGTGAAGACTCAAATCTGGATTGCCGTCAGCGTCTATGTGCTCATCGCCATCATCCGCAAACGCCTTCGCCTGGAGATCAGTTTGCACAAAATCCTACAGATTCTCAGCTTCACCCTATTTGAGAAAACTCCTATGACTGAACTACTTACAGAAACCGATTACACTTTCAATGAACACCGCATTCCTAAACAGTTGGAGTTGTTTGACTTATAACCGGACAGTACTGGTGCGATGTTATATATGAATCACGACACTGAATGGTCGAGTGGACTGAGACAGGACATTCAATGAAGGTATATCTGAGAGGAGAGATGGTAGAAAAAGCCGATGCGAAGATATCGGTATTCGACCATGGCCTTTTGTATGGAGATGGAGTGTTTGAAGGCATTCGTCTCTATGAGGGATGCGTCTTTAAACTGGGGGAACACCTCGAGCGCCTGGAATATTCAGCGAAAGCGATAATGCTGAATCTGCCATGGTCCCGGGAGGAGATCTCGGAGGCCGTATGTGATACATGCCGTGCAAACGAGCTGAAGGACGGCTATATCCGATTATTGGTAACACGGGGGTGCGGGACGCTGGGTTTAAACCCTAAACTGTGCAAAGACCCTGCGCTGATAGTGATCGCCGACAAGATTCAGCTGTACCCTGAGGAATACTATAGTGAAGGGCTCAAGATTATCACGGTTGCTTCGCGAAGAACGAATCCGGCTGCGCTTCCACCGATGATCAAGTCTCTAAATTACCTCAACAACATCATGGCGAAACTTGAGGCCGTTAACAGCGGGTATATGGAAGCGATAATGCTCAATGACCAGGGCTTCGTCTCGGAGTGTACGGGAGACAATGTATTCATCGTACATAAGGGGTCGATCATTACTCCACCTACGAATGCCGGCGCCCTCAGAGGAATCACGCGGCAGGTTGCAATCGACATCGCCAGGGAGATCGACATCCCTTTGAAGGAGGCAGATCTGACCCGCTATGATTTATGGGTCGCTGAAGAATGCTTCTTAACGGGGACCGCCGCGGAGGTGATACCGGTAACGGAAGTCGACAGCCGGATAATCGGCACAGGTAAACCGGGGTCCGTAACCGAGCAGTTTATGGAAAGATTTCGAGGTAAAGTTGCGGGTGAGGGAACATTGCTTTAGCTTTGGAAAATATCGCCGATTAATGAATCAACCCGACGAAAAGCTCCCTACCAGCGATTCTTAGGCTTGGGGCGAAAATGAGAATTGCGGACGCTTCCGGAGAGATTTGGCACATATTTTGCATCACTACTGTCCGGTTGTTTTTCTAGGAACGCAGGTTAATCGATTGATAACCAACATTTTACATATGATTTCTGCTGTTTTCGACTTGAAATTGCAAAAAGCCTTGTGGACTCTCAAAAATTTCGAGGGTCCAAATCATGTATACAGGTCGATTCGTTTTTTCTCAAATCATAGATTATCTTCCGCGCCATCAGTTCCATCGTTGCGTCCAACGCTACGGAGGCGACTACAAAGTTCAAAAGTTCAGTTGCTTCGAACAATTTCTCTGCATGGGTTTTGCCGAGTTGACCTACCGGGAGAGTCTGCGCGACATCGAAACCTGCCTGCGGGCAGTACAACCAAAACTATACCACGCAGGGATTCGAAGCGGAGTATCCAAAAGCACGCTCGCCGATGCCAACGAGAAACGAGACTGGCGCATCTACGCCGACTTTGCACAGGTCCTCATCGCAATGGCTCGTCCTTTGTATTCAAACGAGGATCTGGGCATCGACCTGGACAATACGCTCTACGCTCTGGACTCCACCACGATCGATCTATGTCTATCACTCTTCCCGTGGGCACGTTTCCGCAAGCACAAGGGGGCGGTGAAGGTCCATACGCTTCTCGATCTCAGAGGCTCTATCCCTTATTTTATCGAGATTACCGATGGAAAAGTTCACGACGTAAACATTCTGGATCTCATCATCCCCGAGGCCGGTGCTTACTATGTAATGGACCGAGCCTATCTGCATTACGAGCGCCTCTATCGGATCGCACAATGCGGTTCTTTCTTCGTCACACGCGCCCGCCGCGGCTTTCAGTTTCGCCGCCTCTACTCTCAAAAGGTCGACAAATCAACCGGTCTGCGTTCGGACCAGACCGTTGCCCTGGTCAGCTTCTATCCTGCCAAGGCCTACCCCGAAAGACTCCGGCGTATCACTTACCTCGACCCCGACAGTTCCGAGCGCTTCGTGTTTCTCACCAACCAGTTTGCCCTCCCAGCCATAATCATCACCCAGATTTACCGTTTACGCTGGCAGATCGAATTGTTCTTCAAATGGATCAAACAGCACTTGCGCATCAAGAGCTTTTTCGGCACCTCCGAGAATGCTGTGAAGACTCAAATCTGGATTGCCGTCAGCGTCTATGTGCTCATCGCCATCATCCGCAAACGCCTTCGCCTGGAGATCAGTTTGCACAAAATCCTACAGATTCTCAGCTTCACCCTATTTGAGAAAACTCCTATGACTGAACTACTTACAGAAACCGATTACACTTTCAATGAACACCGCATTCCTAAACAGTTGGAGTTGTTTGACTTATAACCGGACAGTACTGATTTTGCATAGCGGAACATGAGGTAGGAGAGAAACCCCACTTATTCACAATTGCTTTATTCACTTTAATTTCGGAGACAAGCTGCTATAGTCTACCAAGATGGGAGAGTCAATTCAGTGCCAGATTTGCGATAAACTGGCTACCGTGCATTTGACGCAAATCATTCAAAATAAGATCCACAAGGTGCATCTGTGCGAAGAGTGTGCCCAGGAAAAGGGGGTGACGGATCCGGACGGCTTGTCTTTTGAAGATCTATTTTCGAAGTCCGGACTGGTATCCGAGGTAAAACCTGCGGGGGGGGATCTGGTGTGCGAGCAATGTGGGTTGTCAACGAGCGATTTCAGGAAGAGTGGGCGTTTGGGATGCCCGGCTTGTTACGACCATTTCCGCGAGGTAGTCAATCCTATGCTCCAAGGCATGCACAAAGGGATTTTGCACAGGGGTAAAGTGCCGCAGAGGGCGATGGAGCGTGTCTCCCTACACGAGCGGCTGAACGAACTTGACGAGAAATTGCAGACTGCCATCGCCGATGAGCGCTATGAAGAAGCGGCACAGTATCGAGATGAGATTAGCCAGGTGAAAGAGTCGAAATTGAGTAACACACAGGATTAGCCATGAGTATCAGTCCTCTCATCAAAGCGAAGGCAGAACTGACCCATGGTTCGAGAGTGAACTGTCCGGTGGTTTTAAGTACGAGGGTCCGACTGGCTCGCAATTTGAATGATATTCCCTTTCCCGGGTGGGCCAAGGAGTCACAGAGGCGTGAAGTTTTGTCCGCTTGTTTAGAGGCGGTGAGCAAGCTCCCGCAAATGGATAGCGGTGCGTGTTTTACCATTGAAGAGCTGAGTGATCTGGAGAAACAGGTGCTGGTGGAGAGACATTTGATCAGCCGAGAACTATCGAATGGCGAGAAAAACTCTGGAGTAATGATAGGTAGCGATCAGTCATGTGCGGTAATGATAAATGAAGAGGATCACTTGCGTATTCAGATGGTAAAAGGAGGGTTCAATTTTAAGCGGATCTGGAAGACCGTTAACGAGCTGGACAGCATGATCGAAGAGTATATCGACTATGCTTTTGCCTCGGATCTGGGTTATCTGACAGCCTGTCCGACGAATGTTGGCACGGGTCTGAGGGCATCGGCCATGATGCATTTGCCGGCTCTCATTATTTCGGAGCAGATGGAGAAAGTGATACGGGCGGTTAACCAGCTCGGTATTGCGGTGAGAGGATTATTTGGGGAAGGCTCGGATGCGAGCGGAAGCATATTTCAGATTTCGAATCAACAGACACTGGGAGAGAGCGAAGGAGATATCATAAAGCGGATTACGAACGTGCTCTCCTCTATAATCGAACAGGAGAATAATGCCCGTCAGAAGCTTCTCGAAAGGGAGCCTGAAAAGGTATTTGATAAGATCGGGCGCGCTTACGGGATATTGATGAATGTTCATATCTTGAGTTCGACGGAAGCGATGAAACTGCTATCGCTGCTGCGGCTGGCGGTCGATTTGAACATGCTCGAGGAAACGCTGCGCCCGAAAATCGATCGTCTCTTTATCGAGAGCCAGCCGGGGCATATTCAATACGCGGCCAAAAGTGAGATCGATCCGGGTGAGCGCGATATATACCGTGCAAAGTATATGCGGGAACAATTCGAAGGACTGCCGCTTCTTAACTTTGACAAGGTTGAGAATTTATCTTAAGAAGAATAGTAAGAGAGTAAGGCGAAATGGCATTGGAACCGATGAATAACTTTACCCCTCGGGCGCAGCAGGTGCTCGCATTGGCACGTAAGGAAGCGGACCGTTTTCACCACAATTATGTAGGGACCGAGCATCTCCTCCTGGGTTTGATTAACCTGGGACAAGGAGTAGCGGTGAACGTTCTGCAGAAAATGGGGTTGGATTTGGAAACGGTTCGAGCGGCGGTGGAAAAGCAGGTAGGGACGGGACCAGAATCGAAGCCGACGGGAAACATCCCCTACACTCCGAGAGTTAAGAAGGTCCTGGCGTTAGCCGGGAAGGAAGCGAAATCTCTCAATCACAGCTATGTAGGGACGGAGCATATTCTGTTGGGCCTGCTTCGAGAAGGCGAAGGTGTGGCAGCTCGAGTTCTAAAAAGCCTGGATGTGGATATCGAGCGTTGCCGAAATGAGATTCTCAGCGAGCTCGATCCCAATTTCACTGGAGAACACGAAGATGCCATCTCTTCCGCGGCGGGTGCCGGTTCGGAGGAGAAAAAGGATCTAAAGACACCGGCGTTAAAGGCGTTCGGAAGGGATTTGACGGAACTGGCACAAAACAACGAACTCGATCCGGTGATAGGCCGAAAAGATGAAATACGACGGGTCATCCAGATACTTTGCCGGCGCACGAAGAATAATCCGGTTTTGATTGGGGAGGCCGGTGTCGGAAAGACAGCCATCGTCGAGGGTCTTGCACAGGAAATCGCCTCCGCACTGATACCCGAGATTCTGTTGGACAAGCGCGTCATTACATTGGATTTGGCGCTGATGGTCGCGGGAACGAAATACCGCGGCCAATTTGAAGAGCGAATCAAAGCGGTGATGGATGAAATACGGCGAGCGAAGAACATAATCATATTTATCGACGAATTGCATACAATTGTGGGTGCGGGCGCAGCGGAAGGCGCGATGGATGCCTCAAATATCTTCAAACCGGCCCTCTCTCGAGGGGAATTGCAGTGTATTGGAGCTACTACATTGTCCGAGTATCGCAAGTACATCGAAAAGGACAGCGCCCTGGATCGCAGGTTTCAAAGCGTGATTGTAGAGGCGCCATCGGTTGAGGACACAATTAAGATTTTGAACGGCATTCGCCACAAATACGAAGAACACCACAAAGTGATATACACGAAGAGCGCGATAGAGTCGGCGGCAAAACTCTCGGACCGCTATATCACAGGGCGCTACCTTCCCGATAAGGCAATTGATGTGCTCGACGAATCTGGCGCCCGTGCGCGTATAGACTCCTTGAAGCGCCCTCCGGAGGTGGAGGATCTGGCGCGTCAAATCGACGAAGTTTGCTCGCAGAAGGAGGAGGCGATCAGCAAGCAACATTTTGAAGGTGCAGCAAAATTCCGCGATACGGAGAAGCAGCTTCGGGCCAAACGCGAGGAAATACTCGAGGATTGGAAACAGAATCGGGAGGAGACACAGGTTACGGTGGATGATGATGCCATGCTTCATATTGTATCGAGTTGGACAGGCATTCCACTGAGCCGCATGGAAGAGAAAGAGACCGAGAAGCTGCTCAAACTCGAAGCGGAGATACAGGTGGAGGTGATCGGGCAGAATATCGCCACGGAAGTTATCGCCAAGGCTCTGCGGCGTTCGCGGGCGGATTTGAAGGACCCTCGGCGACCGATCGGTTCATTTATGTTCATGGGCCCGACCGGGGTCGGGAAGAGTCACCTTGCGAAAGTCCTGGCGGAGAAAATCTTTGGCGACCAGGATTCTATCGTTCAACTCGATATGTCCGAGTACATGGAAAAGTTTACGGTTTCGAGGTTGATCGGTTCGCCTCCCGGATATGTCGGGTATGAAGAGGGGGGACAACTCACCGAGACTGTGCGACGCAGACCTTATTGCGTAGTCTTGTTCGATGAAATTGAGAAGGCGCACCCCGATGTGGTGCAGCTTTTGCTCCAGGTTCTGGAAGACGGACGGCTTACAGACAGTCTGGGCCGGACGGTGGATTTTCGCAATACGATCATCATTATGACTTCAAACGTAGGTGCGCAAACACTGCAAAGATCCGGTTCTCTAGGATTTGATTCGCCCGGCGGTGATGATGACAGTTACGAAAAGCTTAAGGAAAAAATCCTGGAGGAATCGAAGAAGGTCTTTAAACCGGAGTTTCTTAACCGGGTGAACGAGCTGATCGTCTTTCGGATATTAACACGAGATGACTTGCTCAAAATCGTGAAACTTGAGCTGGGAAAGGTATCGTTGAGGCTCAATGAGAAGGATATTTCTCTGGAAGTGTCGGAAGAAGCACGGGACTTTCTAATCGATAATGGGTACGATTCGAAATATGGCGCGCGTCCCCTTCGCCGGGCCGTTGAGCGGCACCTTGAAGATCCTTTGGCGGAAGCCATCCTGAGGGGTGAATTGAAGAGGGGTGAACCCATCCTCGTGGCAGTAGAGGGCGACCGCCTTACCTTTAATCAAGACCAACCGGCATCGAGTGTTTCGTGATCGAGGAGTGCCGTGTCCCATTAATACCTTCACCCGGCTGCCGGCCTTGCGCTGCTCCTCATTGGCGCTCTCACCTGTGTAAAGGTGTTAACGTGACACGACACTAGACCTCGAACAAGTGTGATTGGAATATACCTAACGCAATAAAAAGCTCGAAACGCGCTTAGATACTGGGAAAACTGTTAATCGACCAAAAAAACCACCCAGAAAAAAAGGACGTTTCGAGTGAAAAGAAGATACCGCAAGAACCTCCACAATAGCAAGAGAAGAATAAAGCATCGGCTTAGAAATCGGGGCTGGCCTGAACAGGCCAAACCGATGTTCAAAGCGAGCAACATCCACTACGAGACGGCCGAACGAGGCAAAGGGGTGAGTTGTGGAGGGATAGGAGCGATTCACCTGATGGTGAAGAGACTGGGGTTGGTGGAAGAGCTCGACCAGAGCGTGCAGTTGCTCAAGCGCCACCTGCCGTATCATGAGAGTGATCATGTGCTCAACATAGCCTACAACGCATTATTGGGAGGGATCCGGCTCGAAGACATCGAATTGCGCCGCAAGGACGAGGTTTTTCTGAATGCCTTAGGAGCGCAGAGGATACCGGATCCGACGACCAGTGGAGACTTCACCCGACGCTTTGATGAAGGCGCGATCGAAAAATTGATGGAAGGGATCAACCGGATACGGCAAGGGGTGTGGAACAAGCAGGCAAAAGGATTCATGGAGGAGGCGTTCATCGATGTGGACGGGACGATAGCGCAGACGAGAGGGAAGTGCAAAGGGGGTATGGGAATAAGCTATAAGGGGATCTGGGGCTATGCACCGCTGATCGTGAGTTTGGCAAATACCAGGGAAGTGCTCTACATGGTGAATCGACCGGGCAATGAGACTAGCCATGAGGGATGCGTAAAGTGGATTGATCGGGCGGTGGAACTTGTGCGTGCGCATGCGGGGAAAATCTGCTTGCGAGGGGATACGGACTTTTCGTTGACAGAAAACTTCGATCGGTGGGATGAAGAAGGAACGGGATTTATCTTCGGAATGGATGCGCATCCCAAAGTGGTGGGACTGGCCGAGGAGTTCAGAGAGACGGCCTGGAGCGAACTGGAGCGGTTGCCCAAGCATGAAATAGCGACCGAATCGAGAGCTAAAGCGCCGCGAGTGAAGGAAGGGATCGTGCACCAGAAGGGTTTTGAAAACAAGGTGCTGGAGGCAGAAAGTGTGGCCGAGTTGGACTATCGGCCCAACAAGTGCAAAAAGACCTATCGGATGGTGGTGGTGCGTAAGAACATCAGTGTGCAAAAGGGCGAAGTAGTGCTCTTTGATGAGATCCGCTACTTTTTTTATATCACAAATCGTAGGGACCTGACTAAGGAGCAGGTGGTCGCCTTTGCGAATCAACGCTGCGATCAGGAGAACGTTATTGAGCAACTCAAAAACGGGGTTAATGCGATGCGTATGCCCGTGGATGATCTTTTGAGCAATTGGGCCTATATGGTAATGACAGCATTGGCCTGGAACCTGAAGGCGTGGTATGGATTACTCATGCCCAACCGCCTGCGGGGGTTGGAGATCGTGAAGATGGAGTTTCGGCGCTTCCTTCACGCCATCATCTTGCTCCCCGCGCAAATCATCCGAAGCGGGCGCCGAATTGTTTATCGGCTTTTAAGCTGGAACGAGTGGATGGGAGATTTTATCAGCACCTGGGAGCGATTCCGATCTATGTCGCCTGGGTAGCAGATCAAGTAACCGCGAACGCACAGCCACAACGGAAGGACTGTCGGCGTATCCAAAAAAGGGGACAGAACTAACGTTAAAACAGAACGGATATGACTCAAAAAAAGCAAAACATGAAACCAGCCCAAGGGTGGCGGCGGCAAAACTACCGCCAGCATGGCAAATAACGTTAGGAATAACGAAGTTTCCTGTTCAACCTTTAAACGCGCTTATTTTAGGACTAGATGGGCGCGAAGGGCACTGCGCATTCGGTGTTCAGTAGGATCCTCATATTTGCTGAGAATTGCAGCCGGATCCCTTCGCTGATTGTGCCTGTTTAGCGTTTTTGAGGCTGCCCCGGTCTTGTGCCGAGGTGGCGCACGGTATACAGCTACAATAGGCGATTGTGACCGCGCACCCCTCCACCGGTCCTTTCTCGCCCCAGCTTGAACACGGCTGGGGCGAGAAAGGACCGGTGGAGGGGTTGGTTGAGGCACACGGTTAATAGCAGGGAACGCGCGCCACCCCGGCACAAGACCCATAATTACGAAATTGGGTTGGAGAACCCAAAGTAAATGTTATTCAGGCACTTGCAAGATTCTATTGATTACATAGTATGCCAGAATGGAGTTTCAACGATTGTTGTGTGTGGGTTCGTTAGAGGTAGAGAGCTTTTCCTGCAGGTTTGTTGTCAGTTAGAAACTTGTTGAGTATTAATCAGTTACAAAAGCGCTTTGAACGGGGAGTTGATTTCTGGTGGCAATTGAGTAGAAGCGAAGGGAGCTGGAGAAAGTTGGTATTGGCATTGTATGTAAAATAGAGTTTGCAGTTTTGCCTCCTTTCCATACTGTGCCGGTGCATGCAAGAAGAGCTTTCGCGTAAAGAGAGGGAGGTGGTCGAAGCGGTACGGCGGGATCGGGTAAGCACGGTGTGGAGGCTGATGAAGGAGCAGAGGGTGTCGCGGCGAACGGTCTATCGGGCTTTGCAAAAATATGGCCATTACTCCAGTTACAATGCCAATTGTGGCTACCTGAGCTTGAAAGACATTCCGCGCTTTGACGGGGCCGGTTTGTGGCGTTTTCGCAAGGGGCGCTTTTCGCGCCACGGCACCTTGGAGGAGACCGTGGAGGCGGTGGTGGGAGCTTCGCTTTGCGGCTACACGGTGGCTGAGTTGGAGACCCTCCTTGGGGTACGGGTGCACAACCCCATAAGCGTGCTTTGTAGAAAGAAGCGGTTGAGTCGATACTATGAAGGGCGTCACTGCGTGTATGTCTCGGCCGGGGAACAGGGCGGGGCCGAACAGAAAAAGCGGCGGCAAGGGCGAAGAACAGCGGCACAAGTTCAGGCAGGGGACCCCGGGGGCGCTTTGCAGGCAGCTCCCGAAGGGCTCGAAACGATGGTCGTGATCGCTTTGCTGGTCGCCTGTATCGGCCATCCCGAGGCCGGGGTCAAGGAGCTTGTCGAGCTTATGCAAGAGCAGGGAGTAGAGCTGAGCGGGGAGCAAATTGAGCGGGTGATGGCGTTTTACTCGCTCAAAAAAAAACCGGAACGATCGCGGTAGCGGAGCTGTTACATGATTTGCGGGCAGAGGCTGAACGGGCCCTGCAAACGGTGGGGGCTGTGCCTGCGCAAACGAGTTATCGCTTCGATGCCCGGGAGGACGAAGAGGGTCCTTCAGAGGTGCGCAAGACCCTGCGCCGCAAGGTGGTCAGTTTCTCCTATGGATGCTTCCAGGCGGTGGAAGTTGTGCGCGAGCAGGGGCAAGGGAGCCACCGCAACAGCTACCGTTCTGCTCGCCTGGAACAGATCGTGCCCTCGCATAGTCGCTACGCTTACGATCTGATTGCCTATGTGGGCAAGCGATGTTTGTGCGAAAACGCCACCCTCAAAGAGGTGCACAGGGAACTGCGCGAGGGCCCGGGGCAGCTGCAGATTGCTCAAAGCAGCCTCTATGAGATGCAGCAGAAGTTTCTTTTTTATCTGGGTCGGCTGCACGCCGCGGCCGCTCCGGTGCTTAAAGATTACCTGAGCGCTCGCCCTTGCCTGCGCTGGCTGGTGGATGGGACCGTGGAACCGCAGACGCCGGTTTTCTTCGCTGTTCAGGAAGCCGACGAAGGGATCCTTTTGGGCAGCTGGAAAATGCCTTCCGAACAGAGCGAAACGATCAGTGGCTGTTTTGCCCGGGCGGCCCGGGCTTTTGGCCAACCCCACCATGTCTATCATGATTTAAGCGCTCAGATCAGCAAGGCCTGCGAGAGCGAAACCTTCCAGGCCCCCCATGGCGTCTGCCATTATCATTTCGCCCGCAATGTGGGCGAACAGCTTTATCGAAAACCCCAGCAGATGCTCAACGGGCGCTTGCGGCAATTGAAGCTCATGGAGCGCATGCGCGAGCAACGCAAACACATCACCGCAAAGCTCCGTGACGCCCTCCGTGAAAAACACGCCCTCGTCCTGGCCGATTTGCTCACCGCCAAAGCGCTCGCAGTGCCCTTCGATCCCACCCTTGCACGGGAACTGCTCATGGCCCTGCAATTGTGGATTTTGGATTATCCCTGCGACGGTCACCGCCAGGGCTTTCCCTTCGATCCTTACCTGCTTTATTGGCATCGGCGGGTCGTGCGCGCCCATGCCGCCCTGGAGCAGTGGCTTGCCCGCGCTCCTGCCAGTTGCTCTGTTCTGCGAAGCTTCTTTCATCTTTCGACCGGGTTGAAGCAGTATCTGGCTGATGCCCTCGTCATCGAAGCCGCTACTATCTATGAAAACGCTTTTTGCATTTTCAGCGCTTTGCGCGATGCCCTTTGGCTCAGCGCCAGCGGCCCCTGCCCTTTAAGCGACCCTTATCTGTTGCAAGCAGGACAAGCCGCTGAGCTCACCGAGGCTCTCCAGTTGCTGCGTGCCCAATATCGCCAAAAAGGCGCCTCCCTGACCAACCCCTCGAAAGCCAAACTCTACCGCACCGTGGTCACTCATCTGGACAAATACTGGCAGCGGCTGCTTCCCCCACCGGCCCATCCAGACAGCGTACGCACGACCAATGAGCTGGAAGGCACCTGGCGCACCTCCAAGCGCAAACGCCGTCAAACCCACGGGCGCAAAAATCTGACGCGCGACTTTGAAGCGCTCCACGGTATTTTGATTCTCGGAGCATTAGGTGATGATATTGATGGCCTTATGTAAGTTAAAGACGAAATCATCACAGAGTGCGGGAGTGGATTCAGCGCCCATGGAAGACTTGAGGCTGAGAACCAGTTGCCTGCATGCAGCAAGAATTCTGGCTGCGTTATGATTACGGATCATACATCGATCTTCATCGAAGAAGCGATCCCTGGGGTAATGATTTTTATTTTCGATCGACCAATGGTTGCGAATTTTCGAGAGGAACTGTTGAGGGCTCAAATCGGCGGGATCGAGACTGCTTACGTAGTAAGAGCGTTCAGAGGAAGGTTCAGCTTTGTTTGGATAATGGAAGGTGCGTTGCACACAGGCGAACTGGCGGGCATGGGGCAGGCCGGCAGAGGGAGCGCTTAGAGAATGGGTTGCTATTTGACGTATTTCGAGTCGCCCATGGTCATTGTCCACGGTTTGGTGGAGAAAAAGGGGGTGGAGCTGAAGAGATTCTGAGCGTATTGATGCATGTTGGGCTGATTGTCTTTAATTTGAATAACATAGTCAGCACTGAGTTCTTCGACGACGATGTGGGCAGTTTCTTTTTGATTATGCATGGCGTCGAAGGTGAAGGTGGAGCCGTCCAAAATGGGCATCTTTCGCAAGAGAGTCTGGGCGGCGGTGATCGCGTTGGATTTATCGGCGGTAGCGACTTGGGCTAAGGTTTGAGCGCTTTGGTGATCGACTGCGGCCACCAGGTGCAGAGCCTTTGATTCTTCGGTGTTTGTGCCTTTGAGGGTCTTGCCGTCGACGGCAATATCGCGGGGCAAACAGCCGTCTTGTAAGCAGATGAATTCGGTGAGGGTTTTATCGAAGAGCTCGGCCTTTACGTTTTGCAAGACCCGATAGAAGACATCATAGCAAGGGGCCTTATAGCGGCCTGTTTTGGGGTTTTTCCAGGAGCGTAAGGCGCGCAATTGGGCTTGATTGAGATGATGGGCCAGGCGCACGATGCCCTTGAGGGTCTGTTTGCCGCACATCGTGCCGAGCACAATCATGCTCAGGACCGTGGCGAGCCGATATCTAAGGCCCGCTTTACGACGGAAGTCTTCTATCTGATTGAAGCGTTCCCACAGGCTGCTCATCTGTTCCACTTTGAGGCAGACCGCATGGGAGTTATCGGTTTCATTGAGCGCCTGGCTCTGTGCCGCGGGCAATGGCCCTGAAGCGCGCAAAAGCTCAAGGGCATTAGCCTTGAGGGGTTTGACCCAGATCTGCTTGGGACGCTCATGGCGTTGATAGAAATCTTCGCGTTGGCGGCCATATCCCGCGCTCAAGCCCAAGGGCGTCCACCCGCTCGCTTCGTAGCAAGTGCCCCGGTGAATCTGTGGGTCCACGAACGTTTCCGCTACTAAGGGACGATAGCCAAAAGCCTCCTGCCAGTGATCGGCTAAGACTCTCAGGCACATACCCAACGTCTTGGAGGCCAAATTTGCAAGATCCACCCCGGGCAAAATCAGAAAACGCCGGTTCTGTACTACCAGTTTCAATCGTGCATGCCGTTGCGCCCCGTCCCACCCGATTCATTCGTCTCGATCCGTCAGCCGGTAGGATGCGGCCCCCCACAAGAGCAGGCCCATCCATTGCCCGTCGATCTGCGCCACATAGCGCAGGGTCTCTCCTGCGCTGCCCGCACTGTGTAAATAATGATGTTGTTTCAATAGATCATTGAATCGCTCCTGCTCTTCGGGCAGGACCAGACGCAGAGTTAAACGATCTATCGAAGGATTCAGTTGGTAAGATTTTTTGTCTTTCATCCCATCTTAACATGACTGATTTCCTCGGGTTTGTTTAGCTCTTTTTTTATCTTCTTGCTTATCAGCTAGTTGCTTCCTGGAATCCTTTTACCCTGGATCGAAAAGCTCCCGCTTTCCGCTACCCTTGTGAGATTTCAGGGTTTGCGATCCGGGCTTCCTGTCTAATAATTCACTAAGGTGACTCGAGTTATTCTCTTCGGCTTATTATCGTTGAGTTCGGCTGTTCCGTGGCTTCTTGCTGGGGAAGAGGCGACGGCCGCCACTGGCCGAAAGACGCGCAGGGAGAATCGACTGTAGAAGAGGCGGGAGATTCGAAAGTAGATATTGCGGAATCTGAAGCGTTTGGACGATGAGGAAGTCCGAGGTGGAGAGGAAATGGCAAAGAGTGTGCCCATCTCGCTGAGCGGGACAGTAGCCATACCATGGTTCCACACGGTTATCGATGCATGAAGGAGGGAAACATGAGTGAGGATGTATTCGAGCTGGAGACTTGAATAATCCGGCAGACACAGTGGGATGGGGCGTAGCCCACCGTGGGACAGATCTTTAAAAAAATACCCACGGGTGCAGTAGCCATACCACGGTTCATTGCCCGAACATTTCACAAACCTTCTGCCACGACCGCGGATGTCACTGTGTCTCAAAGCCTTCCCTTGCTCGGCGACCTCAGAGGGTTCCAACACACTGTCGCCCGTCGTGCTGCGGAAAGGCAGTGATACGCAGCAACCTACGCAGTCTCGCTACGAAGTGTGTGAAATGTCCGGGCTAGCGGTGATCGAGCGATGAAGGAGAGAATCTCAACTGAGACTCTGTTTGATCGGGGGAACGAAGTTTGAAACTATACTGCGGCGTATTTACGATTCGGGGTATGCAGGTGGCAGTGTTCCTATAGGTACGAAATCGTTGAAAAAGTCCGATTTCTGTGAAACAGTTGTCCACTAACCCGAACATCTCACAAACCTTCTACTACGACGACGGATATCACTGCATCTCAAGGACTTACCTTACCCGGCGACCTCAGAGGGTCCCAACACGCTGTCGCCCGCCGCGCTTCGGAAAGGCATTGACACGCAGCAATCTACGCCGTCTCGTTACGAAGTGTGTGAAATGTCCGGGCTAATCGTTTCTAAATTACGGTATATGATGAAGCTATTGAGGATGAGGTGGAACCTTATTTGCGCTTTGGGCCTCTGCGTTTTTTCCCCGGTATCGCTGCCGGGACTGGAAGTGGCACACTTGGATACGCGTATCTCGACGCTAACGGACCAGTTTAACGAACTGATGCGCATACACAGGACCCGGGTTCCGGGGTATGTTCTGCGGAGGGCGGAAGGGATTGTAATCATTCGAGAATATCAAGTCGCATTTTTCGGTGGAGCCAAAGGGGGCAATGGAGTAGCGTTGGCGCGCGACCCTGTCACGCGCGCATGGAGTCCGCCCGCTTTCATCAGGTTGGGAGAGGGCAGTTTCGGATTCCAGTTCGGAGGGCACCAGATATCCATTATTCTCGTGATTATGGATCCGGAAGTGATGAAGAAGCTGGCTGATACACATTTTCGAATTGGGGTGGACGCGGCGGCGGCGGCCGGACCGGTAGGCGTGGAAACTGACGCCAAGGCGGGACTGCCACCGGTGTTCGTCTACAGTAATTCCAAGGGTCTCTATGCCGGTATCTCGATTGAAGGGGGTCTGATTCTTCCGAACAAGAGGGCGAATAAGGTCTACCACGGGGGAGGGAAGAAGGTAAGAGTTGACGCGATTCTCTACGGTGATGTTGGTGCGATTACGCCAGCGGCCGAAAGGCTGATTTCGACAGTTTCAAAATACGAGCTACGTTAGGAATCTGTCGGGCCTGGGACGTGTTTAGCGTGGTAGCTGCAAAGCTCGAACCGGAACTTTTCTATCTCGCTAAACACGTCCCAGGCCCGACAGATTCCTAGACGCGATTCCGCGTGCCACGGAATCGCGAGTGCGGGGATCGGTGGGTGGACTTTTTACCTGGATAACCTATTTATTGGTCTGTAGTTGAAGGCATCCGTTGTTAGATATTGAAGATGGCGAAAAAGAAAGAGAGAAACGCGATAACTCCAACACGGTCGGAGGATTATCCGGAATGGTATCAACAGGTGGTTCGGGCAGCCGACCTGGCGGAGAATTCGCCCGTTCGCGGTTGCATGGTCATCAAACCCTGGGGATACACCTTATGGGAGAACATGCAGCGAGAGCTTGACCGCAGGTTCAAGGCGACGGGGCACACTAACGCATACTTTCCCATATTCATTCCCAAGAGTTTTCTGGAAAAGGAGGCCGAACATGTCGAGGGATTCGCAACGGAGTGCGCCGTAGTGACTCACTCCCGACTGGAGCGGAACGCGGACGGAGAGCTCGTCCCGGCTTCGCCCCTGGAAGAGCCGCTGATCGTTCGACCGACTTCCGAAACGATAATCGGCGAGATGTTTTCGAGATGGGTTCAGAGCTATCGTGACTTGCCCCTGCTGATTAACCAATGGGCCAACGTGGTGCGGTGGGAGAGGCGCCCGCGGCTCTTTCTGCGCACATCCGAGTTTCTTTGGCAGGAAGGGCACACCGTGCATGCCACCTCGGAGGAGGCCATGGAGGAGACAAATCGGATGCTTGGGATTTACGCGGAATTCTGTGAGAATCATATGGCTATGCCGGTGATAGAGGGCGAGAAGACGGAGTTGGAGAGATTTCCGGGCGCCGTAACTACCTTGACGATCGAGGCGATGATGCAGGACCGCAAAGCCCTTCAAGCCGGAACGTCCCATTTTCTGGGGCAGAATTTCGCCAAGGGAAGCAATATCACTTTTCTAAACGAAGAGGGAGATCGAGTTCATGCATGGACGACATCCTGGGGTGTTTCCACCCGTCTTATTGGCGCTCTCGTTATGACACATGGGGACGATGACGGGCTTGTATTGCCTCCGCGCCTCGCTCCTTCGCAGATCGTGATATTGCCTGTTGCCCATAAAGAAGACTCACGGGCGGCGGTGATGGAATACTGTGTGAAATTGAAAGGAGAGTTGTCCGATTTGACCTGGGATGGTCGGCCTCTGGAGGTTGTCCTGGACGATCGCGATCTTCGTGGTGGCGAGAAGATGTGGCAGTGGGTGAAGAAGGGCATTCCGGTTTGGGTCGAAGTGGGGCCAAGAGATATTGCAGGTGATTCGCTCTACGTCGGCCGAAGGGATAAGGGCAACAGAGAACGATACAGCCAGTCGCGGCCGGAATTCATTGGCTCGATTGGTGAATTGCTCAATGATATACAGAAATCGCTCTATGAGCGGGCGAAATGCTTCCAAAAGGAGCATTGCGTCCGGATCGACTCAAAAGAGCAGTTCTACGACTTCTTCACACCCGATAATGCAGAGAAACCGGAGATTCATGGGGGTTGGGCGATGGCTCACTGGAATGGAGATCCCGGTGTAGAGGAGCGGGTGAATAAGGACCTCGGAGTAACGATTAGATGCATAGGGATCAAGGATTCCGAAGAAGAGGGCCGCTGCATCTTTACCGGCGAGCGGAGTCGTGCGAGGGTCCTCTTTGCGAAGGCGTATTGAGTAAAGAGGAAAGAGTTCAGGGGACAGAAGAAGGGACAGAGAATCGAGGCGTAAAGCCTCTCCTACAACCTGCCGGATATTAGGAGTTCAGATTCAACTCGACTACCCGTGAGGGTTGTAGGAGCGGGTTTATCCCGCGATCGAGCAAGGAGGCCTCAGCGCAGCAAAGCCGCATCCAAAAAAGAAAAAGAGAACCGCGAATTCACACAAATGGACGCGAATTTTTGAGGAAGACCCGTAGATTCGAGGACACTGCGGATTCTATGAAGAGGGATTTTCAACGGATTGGAGAAGGCAACGGATCAAAAACATCGAATCCCGGCATACTGGCAAAATTGAGCTTTGCTCCGACCTCAATGCATTCGCAGTTTAGGACAAGGTTCGGGTCGCGCTGAGCGGGATCGGGACGAGGTTTGCTCCGCTGAATTCTGAGCGGGTAAACCGTGTAGACAGTTTTGATCGAATTGAGAAGGAGACTTGGAATACCCTGGTAACCTTGTCCCGAACCTCGTCGCGAACCTTGTCGACTCCACAGCTTTGAATACCAACATGGTACACTCCAAAACGTGTTCAAAAAAATAAGTTCTGACTGATAGTAATACGAATAAAGAGGAATTGACCACGGATTCGAGCCGTCTTCGCTGCACTGCGCCGAGCCAAGTCCGCGGATTTGTTTGAAGAGTAAAGATCGACAAGGTTCGGGACAAGGTTTGCGATGAAGAATCTCAAAGTTTGTAACTCCGACAGATTCTTAAGGGGGTATTTGATCGACAAGGTTCGGGACAAGGTTTGCGATGAAGAATCTCAAAGTTTGTAACTCCGACAGATTCTTAAGGGGGTATTTATTAAGACGTATTTAGTTCATACCGGCAACTGCCTCGGAATTCGATAGCGGGAGAAGGATCTGGGGGCGTCCGCGGTTGATTTTGCAATGCAAATTCGGGGGCTTAGTTCATTGCGCTTGCATTGCAGAATGAGCGCAGTTATTTTGAAAGAGAACGAGTTTAATGATTGAGGACTACGAGCCAGTAATCAAAGGCACGCTAAATACATACAGGGACTTTGTCTCCCATGGTGCTAGCCCGGATATTTCACCAAACCTTCTGCTACGACAGCGGATCTCACCGCATCTCAAAGCTTTCTCTTGTCCGGCGACCTCAGAAGGTTCCAACACGCTGTCGCCCGCCGGTCTGCGAAAAAGCTATGATATGCAGCGATCTACGCCGTCTCGCTACGAAGTGTGTGAAATAACCGGGCCAGTCGGGGTTAGGGGCGATTAAATGAAAGTATCGGTTATCAGTTCACAGCGAAATTCTTCGCTATTGAAGCGTTTACAGTTGCTCGGATTCGGTGTGCAAGTGGACGAAGCTGACGTCATTAAGGCAGTTGACCGACTGGAGGCGGATCGGGTCTACCTCGTTTCCTACGACATGATGAGTTCTGAAGAATGGCCGAACTTGCGGGTGCGATTGGCGCGGGCGGGAAGGTGCTATGTGGTGTTTGGTTCGGAACTGGGAACGAGGGAGATCATGGCGGCGGCGCGTGATGGTGCGCATGATGTCGTGATGGTGAGTGATGAGGATGAGCGTTGGGAGGAGGCGATAAACTATGGCGGCCATTCACAGCAGTTATGGTGGCAGCTCTACGGCGGTAATGCTCAGACCGATTCGAACCGTTTGACGGGGCGATCGGGGGCCATAAAGACACTGGGTGAATCGGTGCAGCGGCTGGGGCCCACCGATGCTACCGTGCTCATCACGGGCGAATCGGGAACGGGTAAAGAGCGAGTGGCGGAGGCGCTCCATTCGGCGGCGGGAAAAGGCAGTTTCGTTGCCGTCAATTGTGTTTCGTTGCCGTCAATTGTGCCGCGATCCCCAAGGACTTAATGGAATCGGAGTTATTCGGAGTGTCGAAGGGGGCTTTTACGGGTGCAGTGAAGGACAAACCGGGTCTGGTGGAGGAGGCGGCCGGGGGCACGCTCTTCCTCGATGAAATCGGAGAGATGGATACGGCGCTCCAACCGAAGCTGCTCCGATTTCTGGAGACGCATCATGCGCGCAGGGTAGGGAGCACAAAAGAGTATAAGTGTGATGTGCGTGTGATTTCGGCAACTAACCGAGAATTAGAAGAGGCAGTAGACAATGGTGAGTTTCGTGCGGATCTCTATTACAGGTTATCCGAAGTGATTCTGCATATACCCCCACTTCGACATCGCACGGAAGACATTCCCGATCTCGCTAACCTTTTCATAAAAGACTCGGCGGAACGTTACGGGAAGAATTTTGAGAGTCTCGATCCTGAGTTAATATATAAATTTCAGCAATTTGACTGGCCCGGGAACGTTCGTGAGTTGAAACAGGCAATCGACCGGCTGGCCATTCTTTATGACGGTCCTATCATGCGAAACGCCTGGTGGGATCTACCGAAGAGGCCCGAATCGCGAATGGGCGGTGAAGGCAGGCGGGGGGTTGATGGTCTGTCCCTGAACAGGCGGGCGCGCGAGAAGAAGATGGAAGACGTGGTGGGTCGCTACGGGATTCCCAGCAAGCGTGAAAAGATGAACCTGGCAAAACAATTATTAAGGGAGAACGGGCATGATCTCACCTGGGTGGCGGCGCAGTTGGGAATACACCCCACCACTTTATATCGTTGGCGAAAGTCGGGGAAGGTGTAAGGTAGTCCCGGCAAGTCGGGAACGGACTTTCTCCTATATTCGAAACAGATACCCCGGCTTGCCGGGACTAAGAAGGAATCTGTCGTTTTCATCTTCGTAGGGATCTCCATCCTTCACCTGGAATTCCGTAGCTCATGGAAATTAGAGAAGCACGGTCCGACAGATTCCCAGGAATTTTTCCTTGGCAGGAGTCTTTCGATCACTAGAAAGACCCCATTCGAAAAGCCTTTCGAGCGGGCGGTTTAAGGTTCTCCGCCACGGGCGGACCAGCCTATGGCTGGCAGGTTTCGGGTTTTAGGCTGCCGGCGCTGCCGATGAGCAGGTATTGAGCGGCCATCGGCGTGGCTTGCTGCACAATACGTATATTTGCCGCTGTCTGGAGGCATACTCATCCCGTGGTGCTTTTTTCTCTGAGCTTCAAAGCGGTCAGATTCAGGCTGCCTGTTCCAGTTCCTCCCCTCGGCGTTTCTTCATCAGTATGATGCGGCAGAAGTTGTAGGCCAGAACCTTCTCGAGCAGTTCATCGCCTACCGCATCGATGCCGCGGCGGCCGAGTTCGCCAAAGGCAAATCCATCTTTAATCGTGAACATCAGCGACTCCACTGCGGAGCGATCGCGGCGTGCCTCGCGATACGCCTCGCTCTCCCAGTCCTCGGGGGTGGTCAACTTCTTGCCCTTCGCCCCACTGATACTGATCTGCTTTACCCCCATGCTCAGCACCTCCTTGCGTCCCTTCGCCGAAGCATATCCGTCATCGGTGCTGACCAGTTCAGCAATGACACCGGTGCGCTTGATCGAATCGCCGATGGCCGGCGCCAGCTCAATGGAGTCTGCCGCGTTGCCTTGCGGTACGATCAGGCTGGTGACAAAACCGTTTTCGCTGCGAACCAGTTGTGGCTTGTACCCGATCACTGGATTGCGGCTGCCCTTCTTGATGTAGGCCGCCGATCCGTCCGAGAGGCTCAGGACCTTCTGTGTGGACGGTAGCTTCTTTTCGTGAAACACCCGATCATGAGCATACTCAACAACCCGCTTGGCGTCGGCAATATCGCCCCTGATCTGGCTCAATGCCCGCTCCAGAAGCTCCCGGCGAGTGGGAGGCAGTGAATCCATCGACAGGCCCTCTTCAAGATGGCTCAGTTCCCCCGTTAGTGAGTCGGCCGCCTTGCGGCCCCGCTTGAGCAACCGCCGGTAGTGTTTCTTCAGCTTGCCCTTCGACTTCGGTTTGCCCGCGGCCAGACAAATCTGAAACTCCAGCTTGTCCATTTCCTCCAGCCAACGCCCAACCCATCCCTTGCGAAAATCCTCCAGCCCGAAGACATGCAACTTCTGACCCAAACGATTGGCCCGCATCAAAAGACCGCTCAGAATCTTCCCATCGGTGGGCCAGCAGCTGTTTGCTTTCACCGAGGTGCTGTCGATCGTCAGCTTCCCGAAATCGTCCCATTGCTCCTGGAGGATAAACCCAATCTGTTTATCAAAGATCAACTCGCGGGTCGTATGGCTGACCAGGTTCACGTTCTCCAGAATCGTCGTCACCGCCGGCATTCTCAGTCCCCCGCTCTGCAAAAATCCGTACAAGCTCATCGACTCGCGCACAAACCGCCGTGCCGGTTTCGTGGTCAACGAACCCAGAAACCCTCGAATCATCACGAACACGTATACCGCATAAGCCGGCATCCGCGGCCGGCCTGCCCCAAGATTCAATTCAGCAGCCAGAATATTCTCCTCCTCGATGTCCAGCTCCGGCAGCTCCGCTGTGCGCCCTTCAAAGAACCTTCGATCTTCCAATCGAAGTTTCTTCTTCTCACGCGCATGGGCGTCCAGATCCTTCTCGATCGCCTCGATGATTTGCGCCGCGAACCCGGCCAATTCTTCAACTTCATCCAGAAAATCACGGAAATCCGTGTCTGGAACCGGCAGAATGAGGTTGCTAAGGGGCGTCTTATCGCTTTTGTTCTCCTCTGTCGCACATGTTGGCATGTTTAACTCCTTTCTTAATCTTAAGTTGTTAAACACTAGCATGTTGCGACACTTTTTATCAAGCCAAAAAATGATTTTTCTCAAGTTTTTCTTGCGCCTTTTGCGCCTCTTTGCGGCCAATCAGTAGCTTTTCGGATAAGGTCTAGAAAAGTGAAGTTGCAGACAAATTCATAAACTGTAGAATTATTAAACTATGAAAGTTACGGCTTATTTGAAACCTACGTGTGGATGGAGCAAAGGTGTGCGGGCAATCTTTGCCAAGTACAGTCTCGAGTATGAAGATAAGGATATCATCAATAATCCTGAGATCTATGCCGAGATGGTAGAGAAGTCCGGCCAAACGCTTTCTCCCTGCGTGGACATCGACGGTGTGATGCTGGCAGACGTCAGTGGAGAAGAAGTGGAAAACTATATGTTGAGCAATGAACTGGTTCGTCCAAATGAAGGTACGACGGATGTTCCGCTGAATGCTGCTTGCACCGATGAAGAACACGCCCGCATGCAGGCGGGTCGCAAACGATCCGATTTTTCTAGTAAGACCCCATTCGAAAAGCCTTTCGAGCGGGCGGTTTAAGGTTCTCCGCCACGGGCGGACCAGCCTATGGCTGGCAGGTTTCGGGTTTTAGGCTGCCGGCGCTGCCGATGAGCAGGTATTGAGCGGCCATCGGCGTGGCTTGCTGCACAATACGTATATTTGCCGCTGTCTGGAGGCATACTCATCCCGTGGTGCTTTTTTCTCTGAGCTTCAAAGCGGTCAGATTCAGGCTGCCTGTTCCAGTTCCTCCCCTCGGCGTTTCTTCATCAGTATGATGCGGCAGAAGTTGTAGGCCAGAACCTTCTCGAGCAGTTCATCGCCTACCGCATCGATGCCGCGGCGGCCGAGTTCGCCAAAGGCAAATCCATCTTTAATCGTGAACATCAGCGACTCCACTGCGGAGCGATCGCGGCGTGCCTCGCGATACGCCTCGCTCTCCCAGTCCTCGGGGGTGGTCAACTTCTTGCCCTTCGCCCCACTGATACTGATCTGCTTTACCCCCATGCTCAGCACCTCCTTGCGTCCCTTCGCCGAAGCATATCCGTCATCGGTGCTGACCAGTTCAGCAATGACACCGGTGCGCTTGATCGAATCGCCGATGGCCGGCGCCAGCTCAATGGAGTCTGCCGCGTTGCCTTGCGGTACGATCAGGCTGGTGACAAAACCGTTTTCGCTGCGAACCAGTTGTGGCTTGTACCCGATCACTGGATTGCGGCTGCCCTTCTTGATGTAGGCCGCCGATCCGTCCGAGAGGCTCAGGACCTTCTGTGTGGACGGTAGCTTCTTTTCGTGAAACACCCGATCATGAGCATACTCAACAACCCGCTTGGCGTCGGCAATATCGCGCCTGATCTGGCTCAATGCCCGCTCCAGAAGCTCCCGGCGAGTGGGAGGCAGTGAATCCATCGACAGGCCCTCTTCAAGATGGCTCAGTTCCCCCGTTAGTGAGTCGGCCGCCTTGCGGCCCCGCTTGAGCAACCGCCGGTAGTGTTTCTTCAGCTTGCCCTTCGACTTCGGTTTGCCCGCGGCCAGACAAATCTGAAACTCCAGCTTGTCCATCTCCTGCAGCCAACGCCCAACCCATCCTTTGCGAAAATCCTCCAGCCCGAATATATGCAACTTCTGACCCAAACGATTGGCCCGCATCAAAAGACCGCTCAGAATCCTCCCATCGGTGGGCCAGCAGCTGTTTGCTTTCACCGAGGTGCTGTCGATCGTCAGCTTCCCGAAATCGTCCCATTGCTCCTGGAGGATAAACCCAATCTGTTTATCAAAGATCAGCTCGCGGGTCCTATGGCTGACCAGGTTCACGTTCTCCAGAATCGTCGTCACCGCCGGCATCCTCAGTCCCCGCCTCTGAAGAAATCCGTACAAGCTCATCGACTCGCGCACAAACCGCCGTGCCGGTTTCGTGGTCAACGAACCGAGAAACCCACGAATCATCACGAACACGTATACCGCATAAGCCGGCATCCGCGGCCGGCCTACCGCAAGATTCAATTCAGCAGCCAGAATATTCTCCTCCTCGATGTCCAGCTCCGGCAGCTCCGCTGTGCGCCCTTCAAAGAACCTTCGATCTTCCAATCGAAGTTTCTTCTTCTCACGCGCATGGGCGTCCAGATCCTTCTCGATCGCCTCGATGATTTGCGCCGCGAACCCGGCCAATTCTTCAACTTCATCCAGAAAATCACGGAAATCCGTGTCTGGAACCGGCAGAATGAGGTTGCTAAGGGGCGTCTTATCGCTTTTGTTCTCCTCTGTCGCACATGTTGGCATGTTTAACTCATTTCTTAATCTTAGGTTGTTAAACACTAGCATGTTGCGACACTTTTTATCAAGCCAAAAAATGATTTTTCTCAAGTTTTTCTTGCGCCTTTTGCGCCTCTTTGCGGCCAATTAGTAGCTTTTCGGATAAGGTCTTGCTATGATGTCTTCTATCGGGTCTTGCAAAACGTAAAGGCCGAGCTCTTCGATAAAACCCTCACCGAATTCATCTGCTTACAAGACGGCTGTTTGCCCCGCGATATTGCCGTCGACGGCAAGACCCTCAAAGGCACAAACACCGAAGAATCAAAGGCTCTGCACCTGGTGGCCGCAGTCGATCACCAAAGCGCTCAAACCTTAGCCCAAGTCGCTACCGCCGATAAATCCAACGAGATCACCGCCGCCCAGACTCTCTTGCGAAAGATGCCCATTTTGGACGGCTCCACCTTCACCTTCGACGCCATGCATAATCAAAAAGAAACTGCCCACATCGTCGTCGAAGAACTCAGTGCTGACTATGTTATTCAAATTAAAGACAATCAGCCCAACATGCATCAATACGCTCAGAATCTCTTCAGCTCCACCCCCTTTTTCTCCACCAAACCGTGGACAATGACCATGGGCGACTCGAAATACGTCAAATAGCAACCCATTCTCTAAGCGCTCCCTCTGCCGGCCTGCCCCATGCCCGCCAGTTCGCCTGTGTGCAACGCACCTTCCATTATCCAAACAAAGCTGAACCTTCCTCTGAACGCTCTTACTACGTAAGCAGTCTCGATCCCGCCGATTTGAGCCCTCAACAGTTCCTCTCGAAAATTCGCAACCATTGCTCGATCGAAAATAAAAATCATTACCCCAGGGATCGCTTCTTCGATGAAGATCGATGTATGATCCGTAATCATAATTCTTACTCCCACGCAGCCAGAATTCTTGCTGCATGCAGGCAACTGGTTCTCAGCCTCAAGTCTTCCATGGGCGCTGAATCCACTCCCGCACTCTGTGATGATTTCGTCTTTAACTTACATAAGGCCATCAATATCATCACCTAATGCTCCGAGAATCAAAATACCGTGGGAGAGAGTGAAGCCGCTCCAATTGCGGAATTAAAGATGCAGCAGGCACCGCCCGGTCCTCCTCCAGTAGAAGAGACGGTGGAGCAATTTGCTTCGCCAAGTGGAGCATCCGTGCCGTCTGGGGGGTCCTCCATTTACTTGATCGGAGAACCGACGGACGAGGAGCATCTGCTGCTCGAATTGATTAACCGGGCGCGGGAAGATGCCAATGCCGAGGCGCAGCGGTTTGTAGACATCGTCAACAACAACGAAGATCCTGAGATCGTATCCGTGATAGATTTTTTCATGGTCAATTTGAATACAATGGTTTCCCAGTTCGCCACCCTGGATCAATCAACGCAGCCTCTGTCGATGAACACGCTCTTAGTCGACGCAGCTCGCTTTCACAGCAACGACATGTTTACGAATGCCTTCCAGGACCACACCGGCAGCGATGGTCGGGGTACGTTCGACCGAATCGATGATTTTGGGTATAGCAGTTTAGGCACTCGCGCGGAGAATATCTTTGCATTTGGCGCTTCGGTCGAGCAAGGGCATGCAGGGCTCGATATCGATTGGGGGCAGAGTGCGACGGGTCAAAGCATCGATGGGATGCAGGATCCGCCGGGACATCGCACGAGCATTCACAACGCCGATTTTCGGGAGGTGGGACTGGGGATTGTTGTTGGCACCAATACGGTGGGGGGCAGCACGGTAGGGCCTTTTGTAATCACGCAGGACTTCGGAAGCCAGCCCGGCTCCGGTCCGTTCATTACCGGAGCGGCATTTTATGACATTAACGGAAATGAATTCTACGACATTGGAGAGGGTCTTGGGGGTATTGCGGTCGATGTCTCGGGTGCGGCATTCTCCGCTGTTACGGCTCAGTCGGGAGGCTTCTCGGTTCCTGTTGCCGGGAACGGGACGTATACGGTGACCTTCTCTGGACCCAATCTCGCTGAGGAGATGGGTACGGTCGAAGTGGCTAACGATGAAAACGCTGGGATTGACTATTTACCCGCCTACAGCGCTCCCACCGTTTCGCCACCTGCTGAAGTATTCGTTAACTTTGCGAACGGGTTCACGTTTACTACTGTGGGAGGCTCGACGGGATATCGATTGAGGCAAGCTCTCCTGGCGAACGAGGACTTCTCTGAGAACGCTGAAAGCGACGCCGATGTAACGATTGAACCGGTAGATCCCGGCTATTCGATAATTCAGGGTTCGGTTGTCCCTCCGGGAGGCGGCAGTAACGCGTTTCATCTCGCAAACCCGGACTTTACCGATACCACAATCACTCTAGATGCGAGTATCCTTATCGAGGCATCAAGCCAGCTGGAATTCTCGAGTCGTTTAGGGGTCGCGACAACGAACCAGATTGCACGGGTCCAGACTTCCACGGACGAGGGAACATCATGGCAGGACATATTCACACAGGCCGGTGCTTCTCAGCCGGGCGAGACGAGCTTTGTTCAGCGATCGGTGTCGCTAGCTTCCTTCGCGGGCGATGTCATACGCATTCGTTTGGTCTATGACTTTACGGGAGGCACGGCGTTTACGGGAACAGATATCGGAACGGGTTGGTACGTTGATAACATTTCGATTACCAATTCACAGCAGCTTACGGGTGTAACCGAAACCGATCTGACGACCTCGACAACGTTTTTCTTCAGTCCTTCGACAGTCGGCAGCCACCTGGTGCAGGTGCAGGCGCGAAACGTAGAACGGCTCTTTCCCTTTGGTCCAGCGAGCATTGTTGAGGCGCAGGAGGGTTCCGCGGGAGCAGAGAGTCTCCTGCTTTCGGGAACTGCAGATCTGGTAAACGACGGCACGCTCTTTCAGGGCTTCGTCTATAATGGGTTCGAGATTCGTAGTTCGGAAGCGATATTTTCATCGGTGCCCGGAACGATAACGCGCATCTCCTTTCTTGATCCGGGGGGCGATCTCATGTTCGCGGAATACGGCAGCGACGAGCCGAGCACGACGCTCACAATCAGTCTGGAGAATTTCCAGGCAGCGGCGCCGTCACCCTACAACCAGCCAGGGACGACATACGCACAGGGTCTGCCGACCTTTACGATTGAGAATCCGACGCCCCTCACATTCTTTTCAACCTTTACACTGGGCAATGACGTGAATCGAGTCGATGTTTCACTCATCAACTCCCAAACGTTCAGTGGCGACGTCGACGGTATTGCCGATGTCAGGCTGATAAGAGTGGTGGCACCGGTTGGGCAGCAGGCAGACATTGGAGGAATCAATGCGGCCAATGCGAGATTCGAGGCCACGTCAGGTGAAATTGGAGTCGATGCTGACGACATTCGGGTGGGATTGTTTCTCTTCGTTGGCAATATCAGACCTTCAGGTACGGCCGTCCCTCGGATACGGATCAGTCCCGATTCCGCCATCTCAGAGATTCTCATCAATGGTGGCGATCTGGCTGACGCCACCGGCGCTTTTCAGATCGATACTAACGATCTCGTTTATCCTTTTCCCTTCAGGGCTACGGATGGGCAGCGTTCGATCAGCGATATTTCATTGCGCCCGGATCTCGCTGACGGGAGACTCGCTCCTGTCACCGACACCTTTGCCGCTGATCCCGATGACTATTTCCTAACCGATGGGCAGACGGTAGTGGTAGATGAGTGATCGAATGCTTCTCTGCCGTAGGGCAGAGCGGAATGACGGGCGGGACGGTCTATTATGGATCAATTCGGTGGCGACACCATCGAAAAGCTTCCGCTTTCCGCTACACCCTTCGAATCGGAACGTAGCGGAATGCAGGAGCATTTCGTCTTGCCAAGTTCTGCCCCTGTTTGATCCGGCAAGGAACGCGCCAGCGGCCAGACTGACCTGAAATCCTGGGTCGTTTCTTAAAGGCGGAAACTGGCTTGGGGTGACCCACCCCTGACCCCTCCGTGGGAGGGAAACTTGATAAACCAGTTCCCAGGTGAAAGGATCGACAGGAGATCACGATTGAGAGTCACGATGGGAGAGGGGGATTGGAGAGAGACGGAGACGCGGGGAGACGGTTCGTAGTCGAACCGACAATCGACTACGATTACGACAACGACATTCGAGTGGGTTGCCAGCTAGTCATATTCGTAATCGAATATCGGAATGGGAAGATCGACGTGAGAGCACGATGGGAAAGGGGAGGAGTTGGATTGAGAAAGCGGGTTAGAGTCGTTCTTCGATGAGGATTTCGGGACTGGAATGGGGATGGCAATTTGCGCGCATGGCGACGAAGCCGTGGCGGTGTTCAAAATAGGTAGGCCATAGGCCCTCGCGATCGGTTTGGGGAATGGGAAGGTCGTAGATGTGATTCGGATCGTGGAATCCGAATTCGCCCTCCGAGATATCCGGAGGGAGGGAGGGGACGGCCTTTTTGCAATCGAAAAGAAACATGAGCCAGTGCGAATTGGCCTCGTAGTTTTTCTCGGCGATCATACAGAAGAGATGGAGGTCGGATTCGGTGAGTTGTAATCGCACTTCCTCGTATGATTCGCGAATGGCGCACTCAAATGGGCTTTCGCCGATTGCCATTTCGAGCTTACCGCCGATTCCACTCCAGAGGTTGAGATTGGGCTCTTTCTTGCGTTTCATAAGGAGGAGGCGGCCGGAGAAGTCGCGGATAAAGAGGAGGACGCTAATCTTGTAGGGAAGGGAGGCGCTCATTTTGTTTTTTTGGAGGTTTGAATGGGAGGTCCTTACGTGGGAAAGAGAATTGAACAGAAGGAAACAGAGAGAAAGAGGGGAGAGGAAATTAGGGGGTTGGGACTGAAGAGGGGCCACAGAGATCACCGAGAAGCACAGAGGACCACCGAGAGTTGAACAGAAGCAAACGAAGAGGAATATGAAAGGAAGAGTGGCCCATCCCGGCGCGCCGGGACTCCGCAGTACCACGGATGGGGAGAGTGAGCAGCGGATAGTAAAGGGAAAAAATTCTCACGCCAAGATCCCGGCAAGCCGGGACAAAGAGGAGAGAGGAAGGCAGAGTCATTTGGGACAATATTACTGGAGGATTCTGGGAGCGGATGAGAGTAAGGAGTAGATCAAAGGGTCGCTGGATGGAAACCAGATTATGGATTAAACAATTGGTGAATGATTAACGACGGAATGAATGCTGGTGCTGATGATGCGACAAAGGCTAACTGGATCCCGATAGTGAACGTCCAACATCGAACATTCAACATCGAACGTCGAAATTAGAAGCTTCTCCCACCGAGCTGGATCAGGGAGCCGGAAGGTTGACCTCCAACCGGGAAATCTAACAAGATCTGAATCTCCACAGTCCCGGCTTGCCGGGAATCTCGGAACGAAGTGTGTGAATTGTACAGTTTGCTCGAGATAAATCCGAAAGGTTCGATTGAAAGCAAGGTTCGACTGGCCGCCGGCCCCACTCTTTTCAGGTGTTTTTATTTCCTTGATATCCCTGGGGTTGTTCGCTGTGAGCGCCGGCGCCCAGGAGGATCCGGTGAGCGTCTCGAGTGTTCAATTCCGGAGGGACCGGCTCGATGGGATGCGGGAAGATTGGATTGAGATCGAAGTGGAGGTTGCGGGGGGACGGAACCGGAGTCCCAATGCTCGTGATTCGCGATTTTCCGGGAGGGTTAGAGCAGTGCTCAATCTGGCGTATGCGGCAGGACCCCGCGATGCGAAGGAGTTTCGGTATTTCCAGTGCGATGCGACGATTCCGACGATTGAACAGGGTGAAAAGCGGAAACTGTTTTTCTACCTACCCCCTGAAGTAATAAAGCGGGATAGGCTGAGTCGCGAACCAGAAGCGTTCCTGATCGAGCTTTTTGTGGATGAAAAGGCAGTGCCAACGCGCCGCGAGCATGTTTCGTCGAATTTGAGCGACGCATCCAGAGTGTCCAATTTCAGGTCCAGGGTATCGTTGGGAGCGAAGGAGAATGATGGGATTCTGGTGCCTATTTTTGAAACGCCCTTCTTCCTGGTGCGGGAAAAGATGAGAGAATGACCAGCTTATATTCGTTAGGAATCTGTCGGACTTAGCTTTCTAAACTCGCCGAAAAAACGAACATCTGGGTGCTTTCGTGGAATGCGGGGGATTGGACCACCGACATCTTCCTAGACGCTCTGCCGAGCGGCATCGGCAGAGCGGTGACTCAATCGAATCGGGTGAAAGTGCCGTCCAGTGCATCCCTATGCCATTATTGCAGCCCAGGGGCAACAACATGGGATTTCGTCTAGGAGCCTGCGGACAAAGTCCGACCGGCTCCTAGTTCGGACATTTCAATAATCTCCGGACTCCGGCGAAACCGTCACGGAAAGGGATTGATAATGAAAACTCCGGGCAGCAAGCTGAGGGGTATCTAACTATTTCGCCGTTTGGACAGAAATTGCCAAATTAGAAGAACCCGATTTAAAAGAAGGCCTCGTCAGCAGAATCTGTGGGTTATTTCGGGTTCAGGCAAGTCGCCCATGGTATGAAATAGGGCGATCTTAAGCACTTCGAAGCTCTTAAAGCCGTATGCTTTTCTGATAGTGAGATTTATATTGCGGTTAAAGCCCTCCACAATGCCGCAGGAAAAGGCCTTTTTGGCCCGAAACCAGTTGAGGATGAGCGGCTCGTGTTTGCGCACCGAGCGCACGAACCTTTTGATCGGTTTGAGGCGCGAACGCATGGCGCGCGTGCACCATTTTTTCAGATACCATTGGGCCCAGTAGGGACTTTTATAATGCCACAAGAGCTGAAAGCTCTCCTTTAGTAGATAGGCCCGCACGCTCTTCAGATCGTATTGGAGCACCTCCTTGAGGCGGATCTGTTGGGTGGGGGTGAGATTTTGCGGATTTTTGAAGAAACAGTATTTGCTTTTGACCAGCACGTTGATGTAGCCGTCCCGTTGCAATCGCCTGGCTTCCGCAGCACGAATCTCATTGAGGGCCTTGTTCAGGTTGGCTACCAAGTGGAAGCGATCGAGGATGTGCAGCGCCTGGGGTGCCTTTTTCTTGATCACTTTGAGGTAAGGCTTCCACAGATCCGAGCAGACGTAGAGGATCTGGCTGCTCTTTTGCGCTCCCAATTCCCAGAAAAAACGCAAGAGCGATTTTACGTTGCGCTTATTGAATACGCCCAATAGCCGCCGCCGCCCCTCGTCAAGCTGGTAGACCACGGTGAGATAGTGATGGCCTCGATGATACTGCACCTCATCGACTCCGATCGCCTCAATCCCGCTCATATCGCGCCGTTTGAGCCCCCAACGCACCATCGCCTCGACCGACTCGAAGACGTTGCGCCAGTTCGTGCGAAAAACCCTTGCCGTCTCTTCCCAGCTCAAGCGCCTCGCCCACTGGGCCAGAAACCATTGCATTGGCCAACTCAGATGACTCTTGCCCTTGGCCCAGGGCACCTCTTCGACCTTCACCCCGCACCGCCGGCAATTGACCCGCCGCATGCGGTAACGAAAATACACCTTCATCCCCCACAAGGGCACAAATTCAAAATGCCTCGCCTCGCTCATGTGGTCGTAGCCGCTGGCCGTCCGGCCACACCCCGAACAGCACACCCGACTATTCTTGCGCGGCTCAATCTGCACCACAATCGCCTCCACCGATTTCACCATTTCCATACTCGCCTTTGCGTAAACAAAGCTCTTGAGCCAATAGCACCGATTCAGTAGCGTTTTGATGAGCACTGGGTCCTCCGTGTTCAGGATGTATTTTCGGTACTACTTTCATCCTCGGAACGGCCCGGTGCTTCAACCTTTCAATCCCATATGCAAAGAAAACACCGACCAGCCCCTCCGGCTGTGGAGGAGCGGGATTCAGGGCAGCGCCCTGACTTCTCCTTGTGCTCACCGACTCTATTTCCTCTTGTAAGCGACGTTACCCACCCACAGATTCTGCTGTAGACCCAAAAGAAGAAGAATTCCAGCTGATATAGTATGGGCAGGGAGAAAACGATAATCAATTGCGGAACGACCCATGTTTCGGCGGGGAGATTTCAAAGGAGTTCTGAGGGGGAGCTCAGAATGGAGGGAATTCTCAGGAGGGAACTCTCCTATGATTATTCCGTGGAGAGCGACTGGCTCCCGGCCGTGGCTGGTGCACTTCAGGACTTGGCCGGTGAAGGGGGGTTGAATCGAGCGGCGACCTTAATCGTCCCGGGCTTTCGAGTGCTAAGCAAGATTATCGAGGTACCCGTGGTGGAGCGCTCGAAGCAAGCCCAAGCCATTGCTTACGAAACGCAGCAGAACATTCCCTACCCCCTTTCGGAAGTCGTATGGGGATATGAGATATTTGCTGACGATGGCATCGAGATTGAGATGGTGGTAGTGGCGGAGAAACTCGAAGGCTCCGAGGAATTCTGTGAAGAGATATACAGGGCAGGATTCAGTCCGGAAGCCGTGCTACCCGCTCCGGTTCTCTCCTATCATACGCTACTGGGAACGGGCGAGGGGGGACAGCAAGAAGAAATCGTGTTTATAGACGTGGGAGCGAGGACCTCAGAACTGCTCTATATGAAAGGAAAGGAACTATTCATCCGCAGCGTATCGGTGGGTGGGAATTTCGTTACGGAAAATCTGGCCCGTCTCACCGGTGAATCATTTTCAAGCGCCGAGGAGCGGAAAGTCGCCCGTTTTTCGGAGGGTCGAGAACAGACCGGAGCAGATCGTTTCGAGGAAGAGATGGAACGAAGCGCGGCTCTGTTCAAAAGGAGGTTGTCCGCGGAAATAGGGCGTTCTCTGGCGAGCGCAACGGGAGAAAAAATGGGCAGAGTTCCGAGAAGAATGCTTCTATGCGGGCGCGGGTCTCGATTGCCGGGACTCGCGGAGCACCTCGAAAGCTCTCTCAATATGAAAGTCGAGTCGTTCAGTCCGGCTAATCACGTCGTCCCTGGCAAAGGAATCGATTTTGAGAAGTATCGAGCCAACCTGATGCAGGACAGCGAGTTGATTGGGGCTGCCGAATTGGAGAGGGCGGGACGCTCGTCTACAGTGAATCTACTGCCGGAATCGTTTGCGCGCAGGCAGCGTTTGAAGCGACGAAAGCCCACCCTGGTGGCAGCGGGTTTGATTTCGGCAGCCGCGTTCGCGTTGCCGGTCTTGCACTATCGCAGCCTGGCGATTAATCACGAGAGGGAACTGGGCATGGTCGAGCGGGAGCTCGCTCCACTGCTGGAAAACGAGGAAGCGATAGCCCGCTGGAGCAGGCAATCGGCTGACCTTGCCGAAGAGATCGAGAAGATTGAGAGAATATTTCATTCGCGATCGAATTGGGCGCAATTTTTTGTCGATCTTCAAGATCGTCTCCACGAGGTCGAAGATGTCTGGTTGGAGAAACTTGAAATCATTCGCGAGGATGAGAGTGGGTTGGTGGCTTTCGACGACGAGGATGTTGAGAGACTTGAGGGAAAGGGTAGTAAAACTCATCGGGAGGGAAGGATCGACCGGCTCCGCGTAGTGGGGCGCATGCTCGATCGCGAAAATCCACTTGCCAAGGTTAGTAACAATGTGCAGCAGCGGGTCAAACGGGTGCTGGGCAAAATCACCGAATCCGCCTTCATTTCAGGCGTTGAGAATATTCGTTTCGATACTTCAGATACGGGTCTGCTCCGGTTTGAATTTCAACTAAAGATCAGCCCGGATAGACCGCTCTAGCAGCCTGTCGGAATTTATGCGTCTTTAAAAGAATTACCCGGTTTCGTTCCGATCCCGGCCAGCCGGGACTAGAATCAAGAAAATGAACCTGAGATTTGTGGGAAGGAGGACGAATTGTTGCACAGCGGTTTCGCTATGGGCCATTTTGATACGATCAACCCGCCAGCGACAATCTTTCGTCATCAGATTTGTATTCGAGAAAGGAATAGATATGGCAAAATGTCTCAAATCTCAGGTTCATTTTCTTCCGAGGAATCTGTCGGTCTCATCTGGATCGGAATGTCGAGCCGTCACCTTGAAATATGCACCATGGAAATGTTAGGAATGCTAAGTCCGACAGATTCCTAGCCCGGATATTTCAGCGCTTTGGCGCAAACGGAGTCAAGTAGATGAAACAGGATTTTTTTGGAAGAGTAGCCCAAGAGTGCTCGCAATGCGAAAATCAGGTTCAAGAGAAATGGGATGGTTGAGGGAAAATCCGGTATTTGCTCTTCTGGTGGCAGTCATTGTTTCTGGGTGCGTCGCTGAGGTGTACTGGACAATCGCATTGGCGGGCGAGAGTAGCGAATTGGAAAGTATGCTATCGGAGAGAGTACGATTGCTGCGAGAGGTGTCGCATGGAAGTCCTGCGCCCATGAAAGCAAATCGGGAGCGCGCGCGAATAAATTCTGATGTGCTTGAGGCTCGCCTGGAAGCAAGTCGAAGTGAACTGAGGCGAGATCTATCTGATGAGATAGAGATAGAATCGACTCCGATCGATTCTGAGGATGTCTATTTCAGGATTGTAAGCCTGGTGGAAGAACTACGAAAGAGCGCCGGCGAATTGGGAATCGGAGTAAAAGAGGATGAGAATTTTGGCTTCGATGAATTTGTCGAATCGGGTGAAGGCCCCTCCCCCGAAGTTCTCAGGGTGGTGGATTTGCAGCGGTCGCTGATTCGCTTCTTGATGGACCTGCTCTATGCAGCTGGTCCGAGGGAGATTGTTGAGGTGCAGAGAGAACCGGTCTATCCTGCGCGGGGGAGTGCCGCAGATTCCTCGAAGCCGTTCATAAGCAAGGATCTCTTTGAAATCGATGAGAAAGTGTCGGCGCGTATTCCCGACATTATCGATACGTTAGGTATTCGGTTGGTATATACGGGTCAAACGAGGACGCTACGCCAGTTCCTGAACAGCTTGAACCATTTCGAGAGGCCTTATGTCGTTCGCGGTGTGGAGGTGAAACCGGTATCAGAAACGGGAAAGCAGAGAGGGAGAGAATTACTCGGGCCTTCGCCGTTTGGATTCTCCGGCGATGCAGGTAGGGGGGAAGACTCCTCCGCGATACTCATCGTTAAAGAGAATTACTCGGAGTTTTCCGTAATCGTCGAATACATTGTAGGGACAATGCCCGACAAAGGCTCATAGCGTGCTAGCCCGAACATTTCACAAATCTTCTGCTACGACCGCGGATGTCACTGCGTCTCAAAGCCTTCCCTTGTCCGGCGACCTCAGAGGGTTCCAACACGCTGTCGCCCGCCGTGCTGCGGAAAGGCACCGATACGCAGCAACCTACGCAGTCTCACTACGAAGTGTGTGAAATGTCCGGGCTAGAGGGACACAAATGCGAGACGGATTAAGCAAGGGACTTGCAGGAGGCAGTGTAACGCTACTCCTGGTCAGCTCAATATGGTACGTATTGGGCGCGAGTGGTCGAAAGGGGCAAGTGGAGGAGGTATCTGGTTCGGTCCTGGTAGATCGTCCTTATAGGACAATAATGCCTGTTGATACGGCGAGGGCGGAGAGGCAATGGCGAGAACCGGCCAGGCAATCCTGGGATGAAAAGGCGATATTCGAAGTCTTCACACCGCCGATCGTGTACTACAGTCGCGAAACGAATACATTCACCCTGGAGCCACCCCTGCAATCGGAAGAAACGGAAAACGAGTTTGGAGTCGAGTTGGTGGGCTTCGCTCGGAGGCCCTACCGATTGCTGTTTGAGGGTTATGTGGGCGAAGAAGGTGATTACACGGTGTTGATTAAAGAAAGAGAGATGGAGAGGGGTTTGCGCGGGCGTGTGAATGACCACTTTTCGGAGGAAGAATTCACTATTCTTTCTTTCATGATCAATCGAAATCTGATCCATCCTGAAGAAGCAGGACGGACACCCTACGTCGTTGAAGATATCGCGTTAGGGGTTTTTGACATACGTGAGGGGAGAATCTATACGCTTGGAAAGGAACCCACCTATTATCCTGGAGTGGAGGCGATACTGAGATCGACGAGAGCTGGTTCGCGAAATTTTCAGTTGAGAGAGGGCGCGGTGATGGAGGTGGGCGATATAATTCTCGCATTGCGAAAGATTGATCTTGTAAATCAAAACGTAACTCTGGAAAAGAGTGGAGCGCAAAGCGATGAAACCGATACGAGGACCCTCTTGCTTACCCAATGAGGCACTGGGTATTGCTGACCTTAATGCAGTCTTCTTAGAGGTAGATGTGCGGCGCTCCGTTTAGTTTCCGAGTGTAGCCGGTGAAGTATTCCTATCTTTCCTGTCTTGTGCTGGGGTTGCTCGTTCAGCTGAGTGTTCCTACGGGTGTCTCATGCGCAGAAATCGGAAGCGAGGAGAAATTCGAACTCATGGCGGCGGCACTGAGGGCTCGCGATGCGGGCGATCTTGTGACGGCGAGACAGTTCCTCGAACAGTTGCGCTACGCCTACCCGAGCGATCCAAATTTGGAGCGGCTCCTTCGTGGGGTGAATGAAAGAATCGACATGGCGGCAGTCACGGGAGAGGGAGATTTGGTCTCCCCGAATAATACCCCGCCGGGCTTTCCCAGTGTCGAAGGGAGCCCGATTACGGGTTCGGTTTCCGCTGGAATGGATATCGATGCCCTCGATGCCATGGTGAAGGCGGAAGCGGAGAGGCAGGAGCTGGCATTAGAGGAGGCTCAGGTTGCGCGTGTGTCGGCAGAAGAGCTCATGGTTTCGGGAGAGTATGAGGTGGCGCTGGCAATTATAAATCGAGCCCTTGAGACGTTGCCGGTTTCAATCAAAACAGCTCCTATGTTGGATGAGCTGAAATCGTTGAAACGCGACATTATATTTGAACAGGCCGAGGAAGCCTACTTCGCGAAGGAAGTCGATCGATCGCGCAACCTGCTGGCCAGGTTTGAGAAGCTGGGTGGACGTGACGAGCGGTCGGAGAGTCTCTCCAGAAAGCTTGCGGGAAGGGATCGAGGAACGGAGCGAGCTTCCCTGAGAGAGTATTCACCCGCTCTCGATGAAAGAGAGAGGGAGTTGGAAGAACTGGCGGCGCTGGGAATATCTCAATTCGAAAGAGGCTATTTGGAGGCCGCGAAAGGAACATTTGCTCAGATCGAGGCCGCCGACCCGGGGAACGTCGAGGCGAAGCATTACCAGGCCAGAATCGCGGAAGAGAGGCAAGAGGTTGGACGATTGGATCGATACAAAACAAAAGGTGAAATGCTCCATGAGGTGGGCCAGGGATGGCAGCGACCTCAGGTTTTCGATCGTGAATCCGGTGCGGGAGGAGGCGAGGAGGAGAACGGACTACGAGAGAAGTTGCAGCGAATAGTCCTGCCCCGGGTGAGTTTTGGCGGTGTCGCCCTTAGCCGGGTAATCGACACTCTGTCGGAGCTATCGGTCGACTACGATCCAGAACGAGAGGGCGTTAATTTTGTAATGCTGGATCCGGCGGGGAGCGATCCGACGGTGAACATTACTTTACGAAATCTACCGCTGAATCGAATTCTTGATTTCGTCGTTGAATCGGCAGGTTACGAATACGACATTCAAGCTGATGCCGTTGTGGTCCGACAGGGAATGGGCGGGGGAATTCGATTGGAGACTGAATTTTATCCTATTTCCCGTTCTACGATAATTCGGCTTACAGGGATTGGGGCCAAATACGGTTCCCGTTCAGTATCATACGATCCTTTCGCTCCCGTCCCTGAAACGCAGTCCGGTGTGGCGAGATCGCATGGGGGGGAGGAAGAGGCGCTAAAGAGCTTTTTGCAACGAGCCGGCGTACCATTCGATGGAGTGCCGAATGCTAACCTTGCATTAGCAGACGGGCAATTGATTGTAACGAATACGACGCGAAACCTGGAAAAGGTGCGCAATATATTGCGTCGTTACAGCGAGATCAAACAAGTTGAGATCGAAGCAAAGTTTCTAGAGGTGCGACAGGGTGATTTGGAAGAGCTTGGCGTAAAATGGGCAATAACCAATAGCGGGGACAATTATCAAACGGTCAATCGATCGCTTACGGACGCGTTTAGTGTCGACTCGGCCGAGACGGACATACTTTTAAACGCGCAGAAAATTGCGAGCAATGCCGCACCGATTCTACCCAATGCCTTGGATTTGGGGGAGGAAGCGGGGAATCTGGCCGAGATATCCGGGGTGATTGGGGCCTGGGAGGTCAATGCGGTTATTCGCGCTCTTTCCCGCAAAGAGGGAAGTGACTTGATGAGTGCCCCGAAAGTTACGGTTTTGTCGGGCAAGACGGCTGAGATCGTGGTTGCGCAGGAGTTTCGATATCCGGAATCTTTCGGTGATATCGAATCCGAAGTGGGGAGTGGGGCGAGCAATACTGGAGCCGCCGGAGTAACGATTACCGCAGGCACTCCACAGGATTTCGTGGTGAGGAATATTGGCGTTGAAATGGAAGTCACACCGACCGTGGAAGACGACAATAGCATCAGTCTCCTGCTTGAGCCACGGGTGACGGAATTTGAGGGGTTTGTCGAGTATGGCGGTCCCAGCGTGGCAATCTCAGGCAGTATTAATGTTACGGTGCCGGCAGGATTTTTTCAGCCGATTTTTTCGGTGAGGCGGGTGCGAACGGAAGTGACGATTTGGGATGGCGCGACCGTCGTGATGGGGGGGCTGACACGTGAGCAGGTTCAAACCGTGGAAGATAAAGTACCTGTGTTAGGTGACATTCCTTTGATCGGCCGGCTCTTTAAATCGAAAGGGGAATCGTCGCAGAAACGCAATCTGTTGATATTCGTGACCGCCAATCTGATAAGTCCGGGAGGTTCGCCGGCACAGCAGCAATTTCGCTCCATAGATCCGGGTGCGCTTTTTCAGAATCCCGCGATGGTCACACCGGGAGGTGCGGTGAATCGGAGATTTGACGGAAGGCGCTAGGAATCTTTCGGAGTTAGTCCTTCGACAAGCTCAGGACAGGCTTTTCGGTATTCGCGGAAGTATTCCGCTGACTGGGTGTGATTGTGCATTGCGGCGGATTCGACTGTGCTCACCGCGGGCCGATTCGCGGGCGATTGGCGGACATTTTTTATCAAGACGAATATCGGCTTCGAATAAACCCACCCCTTGCCCCTCCCAGGAGGGGAACTTGATCAACTAACCCCGCAGTGAATAGATCCGATCTCGGGGATGGGTGTCCGGCATGTCTCGGAAGAGCGGAGCGAAGACGGACGGCCGGGGTGGATGGAGTGAGAATTTGCAGACTTATAACGGAATTGGGGAGAGAAACAGTGTTAGAAGGATTTCTAGGCGACGGGGCTGCCTGTTCCTTCAGGGTCGTAGATATATCCTACGCCGTGTATCGTCTGGAAGCTCTCGAGTTCGCATCCGTGCGACGTAAATGCATCTCTGATTTTTACGATGTATTGATCGAGGGAGCGACTTCTGACATCGGCATGGATGCCCCAGACGGCATGAATGAGGCTGCGGCGGGTGAGGACTGTTCCTTTGTTCGATACCAGGTAGGTGAGAATTCCCAGCTCTTTGCGACCGATCTTTATGGTCTTACCGTCGCTGAAGGATACTTCCAAACGGGTGGGATTAATGTCGGCGCCGCAAAACTCAAAGACCTCCTGATTCAGTTTGGCGTTTTTGGTAATGTGGAAGTCTTGAGCTGTTTCGGCACGTCGAAGGACTGCGTGTATGCGGGCGATAAGCTCCGGGAAACTGAAAGGTTTGGTAATGTAATCATCGCCGCCCATGTCCAACCCTTTAACTTTGTGAACTTCCGAAGTGCTGGCCGTAAGGAAGATCACTGGAACCTGGATATTTTCCTTTTTAAGTTCCTCCAGGAGGGCGAAACCGGTTGAATCCGGCAGATTGACATCGAGGAGAAGGAGGTTGGCAAAATTCTTACTTAGAAAGCGAGGAACGTTTGAGGCCCGATGATATACTTGAGTCATCATTCCGGCCATTTCCAACTGTTCCGCGATGAGCATGGCCAATTCTTTCTCGTCCTCGACGATCAGGACTAGAGGTTTGGGTTTGGCAGCCATCTAATTAGGTTTTTACGATCTGCGCCTGAGTCTCGTGACCTCCTTCAATGTCGAGAATTTCAAGTCACACACCTGTTTGCGCCCATATCCGTAATTCTTATTAATTTTCTAATAAACAGATTTTCAGGGATTTTTACAATATTTTTATTATTTTTTTACAATTCGTCTGGGAATCTCAGTCCGTGTATAGCACGAAATCCTAATGATCCCCTGCGGCGCGCAAGGCCGGGGGATTTCGGATACCGCTAAACAGGTTCAGAGAAACCGCTTCCGAGGAGCCTTGATAAACGTGAACGTTTGCTGATATTTTTCGCTTCACAATTGCGGATACTGTTTCAGAATCCAAGGTAATCACGTATGTCAGAAGGAAACAAATTGCTTATGCTGGGATTGCCAAGCGGCAGCTTGGAAGAAGCCACGATTCAGCTCTTTGCGAAAGCCGGATGGGCCATTACGAGGAGTTCGCGGTCCTATCGGCCGGTGATCGATGACGCTGATGTGGATGGCAAGTTCGTGCGATCGCAAGAAATGAGCCGTTACGTTGAGCACGGCTATTTCGATTGCGGACTATGCGGATATGATTGGGTAGTGGAGAACGGGTCGGATGTGGTGGAAGTCTGCGATCTGATCTACAATCGAGATTCTACCCTGCGGGCAGAATGGGTGCTGGTAGTACCGGAGAGTTCGCCGGTGATCAGGGTAGAAGATCTGCAGGGGAAACGGATTGCGACAGAGGTGGTCAATATTACGAAGAGTTTTTTAAAAGAAAAGGGGGTTGAGGCCGAAGTCGAATTTTCCTGGGGCGCGACGGAAGCAAAAGTTCCGGAGATGGTTGACGCGATAGTCGAAATCACGGAGACGGGGAGTACGATACGCGCAAACCAACTACGCATAATCGATACGTTACTTACTACGAACACAAAGCTGATTGCGAACAGGGAGAGCTGGGAAATTCCGGAGAAGCGCCGCAAGATTGAAGAGATCGCGATGCTGCTACAAGCGGCGTTGGAGGCCAGCAAGAAGGTCGGCCTGAAGCTCAACTGTCGAAAAGAAAATCTCGACCGATTGCTGGAGAGACTTCCGGCTTTGAGGAACCCCACAGTTAGCCGGTTGGCGGACGAAAGATGGGTGGCACTCGACACGATTGTCAGCGAGAAGGTGGTGAGGGAGATCATCCCCTTGTTAAAAGAGGAGGGCGCAGAAGGTATAATCGAGTATCCGCTCAATAAAGTAGTATACTGATCCCCATCATTTCATTCTCGAATTCTTGAAACAATAGGGTGAAGTCTCGGCACTGGTTTTTTGCTTGCAGGACCTGGGATTAAACTTCAGTTTCATTCGCTTTCCCCTATTTCCAGGGCAGTTTCAGTGCCCCAGGGTCCGGTTAAAGTTCGCATCGTTTGGATTTTTAAGAGCTATTCAATTGAAACGGTGTTAATTTGGCCCGGAATTACTTTTGTGGGATAAATTACAGCCGATAAGAGAACAGACGAAAAAGACCGAGTAGGAAAGGAAGAGAGATTTTGCCTATGAGTTCCTCCGTTATGGAAGAATTGCTTGCCGAGAGCAGCTTTGAGAACCTGAAAGAGGGCGCTATCGTTCTCGGTACGATAACTGAAATAAGAGAGAATGAAGTCGTCATAGATATCGGCGCCAAGGCGGAAGGGGGAATTTCCGCATCGGAATTTGTCGATGTAGGGGAGCTTCAGATCGGCGCAGAAATCGAGGTATTCCTGGAGCGGCTGGAAGACCGCGACGGCAACCCGATATTGTCTTACGAAAAGGCGGAGCAGAAAAAGAACTGGGAGAAGATCCTGGCGAAGTGTGAGGAAGGTTCGGTAGTTTCGGGCCGGGTAAAGGCAAAAGTTAAGGGGGGATTGATTGTAAACATTGGAGTTGATTCATTCCTGCCCGCTTCGCAGATCGACGTTCAACCACCGAAGAATCTCGATCAATACGTTGGGCAGACGTTTGATTTTAAGGTGCTGAAGATCAACCAGGATCGGAAAAACATCGTAGTTTCCCGGCGTGAACTGATCGAGGAACAACGACTGATAAAACGGAGGGAACTCCTGGCGGAAGTAAAACCCGGCGATGTCCGACGGGGAGTAGTTAAGAACATCACTGATTACGGCGCATTCATCGACCTGGACGGATTGGACGGTCTGCTGCACATAACGGACATGAGTTGGGGGCGGATCTCCCATCCGAGTGAAATGGTTAAGGTGGGCGAAGAAGTGAGCATCATGATAATTGAAGTCGACCGCGACCGTGAACGGGTTTCGCTGGGACTGAAACAGACGACCCCGAATCCCTGGGAAGGTATAGAGACGCGGTATCCGGTGACCGCGCAGGTCCGGGGAAAGGTGGTAAATCTTGTACCCTACGGCGCTTTTGTGGAGCTTGAGGAAGGTGTGGAAGGTCTCGTCCACGTGACAGAGCTTTCGTGGACTAAGAGGATCAACAAACCCAACGAGGTCTTAAGAGTTGGAGAAGAGATCGACGCCGTCGTTCTGGGCATTCAGAAGGACGACCAAAAGATATCCCTCAGTGTGCGCCAACTTGATCAAAATCCGTGGGATATGGTAAAGCACAATTATCCGGTGGGAGCACGAGTTCGAGGGAAAGTACGCAATCTCACCAGTTACGGAGCATTCGTCGAACTTGAGGAAGGCATAGATGGCATGATTCATGTCTCTGACATGTCGTGGACGCGCAAGATAAATCATCCCAGTGAAATCGTAAGAAAGGGAGAGGAAGTGGATGCCATAGTCCTCGATGTGGTGGCCGAGAGTCAGCGCATTTCACTGGGAATGAAGCAACTCACAAGTGATCCCTGGAGCGAAATCGATACGTTCTACAAGATCGGGGATGTGGTGACGGGTAAGGTGAGCAAAATGACTTCCTATGGCGCATTCGTCGAGCTGGACCATGGCATCGATGGACTCGTCCATATTAGCCAGATAAGTGAGGAGAGGGTTGAGAAAGTGAAGGACGTGTTGCAGCACGGGATGGAGGTTACGACTCGTGTTATTCAGATTGATCGCGATGATCGACGAATCGGACTCAGCATCAAGGCGGCCAATTATGACTCAGAGCAACTTGCGGCGGAAACAGCAGCGTATGAATCAATCGGACGTGACGAGCTGACAAGTCTGGGCGATATTCTGGACGAGGCGACGAAATAGGAATCTGTCGGACTTCGCTACGAAGTGTGTGAAATGTCCGGGTTAACCCGAACATTTAACAAAGCTTCTACTACGACCGCGGATCTCACTGCGTCTCAAAGCCTTCCCTTACCCGGCGACCTCAGAGGGTTCCAACACGCTGTCGCCCGCCGTGCTGCGGAAAGGCTTTGATACGCAGCAATCTACGCGGTCTCGCTACGAAGTGTGTGAAATGTCCGGCTTTGAAATGTCGTCCACAGAACTTGCCGAGTAAAATTCCCGCAGCACTTTCATTCGCTCTTCCCGGAGCTGCTCTTCCCGTATTTCCTCGGTCGATCTTTGGTGTTCCTTGCGGGCAATTAACTTTCGCATTCTTGCCAAGGCCATATTTTGGAGCTGACGGACCCTTTCTCTGGTAATATGGAAGTATTGGCCTACCTCTTCCAGCGTCCTGGGTTTTTCTCCGTCGAGCCCGAAACGCATGCGCACGATCTGAGCTTCCCGGGAGTCGAGCTGGTCGATCATTCTGTTGATGTCGCGAATAATCGATTTACTCCGGAGGTACTCAAAAGGGTTGATGGCATTCTCGTCTCCCACGAGATCTCCAAATTCAGTTCCGTGATCGTCACCGATGGGCGCATCCAGAGACGTGGGACGGATGCTGACGCTCTTCAGATGGGAGACCTTATTTACAGGCAGCCCCATTTCGAAGGCGATTTCGTCATCGGAAGGCTCGCGTCCCAGTTCCTCTGAGAGGGAGAGTGCGACCTTGCGCAATTTTGCAATCTTGTCGACAAGGTGGACGGGCAGTCTGATGGTCTTACTTTGATTTGCCAGGGCGCGTTTGATACTCTGCTTGATCCACCAAGCGGCGTAAGTGCTGAGTTTCCCGCCTTTGTCCGGATCGAAGCGTTCGACCGCCTTAATAAGACCTATGTTTCCTTCGCTGATAAGGTCGAGCAGAGGCAATCCGAAGTTGGAATAGTCGCGGGCAATTTTGACAACGAGGCGAAGATTCGCCTTGATCATGTGCATGCGGGCATCTTCGTCGCCCCTCCTAATACGGCGGGCCAGGGCGGTCTCTTCCTCGAGCGAAAGGAGTGAAATTTGACTGATCTCGTTCAAGTAGAGTTTCAGGGCGCTCTTGTCGGAAGGATACAGATCCTGGAGCCTGAGCTGTGAATCGAGATCACCGGACGGCTGACGCTTCACTTTGATCTCATCGACATCACCGGTCTCAGGAGGAGAGTCCGACGCGCTCGAGGTAGGGGCCTGCGTCTCACTCAGGTCTCGCTCAGCATCGGCAGCTTTAACGTCTCTTGCGCTCATTTGTAGAGGCTTAATGACGCTCCCAGCAGCCTGTCGTATTTTATGCCTCTTTCGAAAGATCTACTCGGTTTCATATTGTGTCTGGGGAAATTTGGCTATGTAGAGCAAAGAGACACGCACCGATGCCGATCGGTTCGAAGTATTTGACGACTTTGACATAGGAGGGCGTGTCAGGATATCGGTGATATTTCTCCGGCCAGGGCGACAGCTGAAAACATGGCTTTGGCTTTGTTGAGGGTTTCTTCATACTCCGTTTCCGGTTGGGAGTCGGCGACGAGTCCCGCGCCGGATTGAATGAAGATGCGCCCGTCTTTTATTAATGCGGTACGGAGAGCGATGCAGGAGTCCAGATTTCCATCGTAGCTGAAATAACTGACGGCGCCGGCGTAAGGCCCACGCCGTTCATTCTCCAATTCGGCGATCACCTGCATTGCCCGCACTTTGGGCGCGCCGCTGACGGTTCCGGCGGGAAATGTGGCACGCATAAGATCGTAGGGGGTTTTATCGCTGCTCAATTTGCCCTCCACTTGAGAAACAATGTGCATGACGTGGCTGTATCGTTCTACGACCATAAATTCGGGAACGGAAACGCTGCCGAAATCGCATACGCGCCCGAGATCATTGCGAGAGAGATCTACCAGCATTAGGTGTTCAGCCCTTTCTTTTTCGTCGGCCAGAAGGTCGCGCTCGAAAGCGAGATCTTCTTCGGACGTCTCTCCCCGCGGGCGAGTGCCCGCAATCGGCCGCTCCTCGGCGAGTCCGTCTGTCAGTCTGACGTGTACTTCAGGGGAGGCCCCTACGAGCGAAAATGCGTTTGTTTCATAGAGGAACATATAGGGGGAGGGGTTTACCGTGCGAAGAGCGCGGTAGAGATCGAGAGGTGAATTCGAAAACTCCTGTTCAAAGCGCTGCGACAGGACAACTTGAATGAAATCGCCCGCCTTGATATACTCTTTGCTCTTTCGGACGAGGTCCTCAAAGTCCTCTCTTGCAAAATTGCTTTGCGGAATCTCAATCTTTCCGAGTGCGCCTAAAGGAACGGGTGCGAGGGAGCGCTCCTGTTGAAGGCTTTGATAGAGTCTTTCTATGTCGGAAACCGCGGTTTCATACGCTTTTTCCGGATCGTTCTCGATGTGTGAGTTTATGAGAAGGCGCAAAGTTTGATTGGCGCGGTCGAAAATCACCACCGTGTCGGTAATCATGAAGTGGAGAACCGGCATACAATGGGGATCTCTCTCCGGAAGGGGTACAGTGGGCTCTACACACGAGATATACTCGTAACCTAGAAATCCTACTGCGCCCCCGATAAAGCGCGGCATTCCTTCCAGGCGTACCGGATTGTAGTAAGACATTTCCTCTTCAATAATCGTTAGAGGATCGTCCGGAGTATCCCTTGTTATAAACTCTCCATTGCGTTCCTCCACCTCGGTGTGGTCCCAGTAGACGTTGAATATCTTACGCGGTTGACAGCCGATGAAGGAGTAGCGAAAGAGGTTGGCTCCACCTTCAATCGATTCGAGGAGATAGGCGGGACCGGAACGATTCAGTTTCGAATACACGGAAACCGGCGTCTCGAAGTCGGCCATCAGATCTGTGTATACGGGAATGAGGTTACCCTTCTTCGACAGTTCGAGAAAATCGGCTCTGGTTGGTAGTATATTCATCGATGTCAGGGCAGCTCAAAGACCTTGGGCGCGTAACAAACTTACTACGGAGAAGAAGTCCCGCTGAGCAGAACGGGAATTTTCAAACACAGAACGCTTCGAATCGAGAAAAATCCTGATTCCGTGAGCGTGTCGGATGAGGTGCGACACGCTCACGGAGTCACTCAACCGTAACCGACTTAGCCAGATTTCGTGGTTTATCGACATCGCAGCCGCGTATGACGCCGATATAGTAGGCCAGAAGCTGGAGTGGAATGCTCACCAGGATGGGCTCGATACATTCATGGCTTTCGGGTATCTTAATGACGTCTTCGGCGAGGCCGGGGGGAAAATCCTTTCCGGCTGAGGTGATGGCGATGATCGGTCCGTGGCGGGCTTTGATCTCCTCAATATTGGCGAGGCTCTTTTTAAAAATCTCGCCTTTGTTGGCGATGAAGAGAGTAGGGCACTCCGGGCTGATAAGAGCGATCGGGCCGTGTTTCATTTCGGCCGCGGGATAACCTTCAGCATGGATATAAGATATCTCTTTGAGCTTCAGCGCTCCCTCCAGGGCAAGGGGAAACATAATCTGCCGACCGAGAAACAGGAAATCATCGCAGTCGGCATATTTCTCCGCAATCTTCCTGATCCGGTCAGCCTGATCCAGCACCTGACTGGCCAGGGCAGGCACCTGCTTGAGGGCCTTGACCATAGCCGTACCGTCAGTGAAGCTGAGGTCCCGAAGTCTGCCCAGGTAGAGGGCAATCATGGAGGAGAGGAGGAGCTGGGAAGTGAAAGCCTTAGTCGATGCCACACAGATCTCGGGACCGGCGTGCTGATATATTCCGGCATCTGCCTCCCGCGCGATGGTAGAACCCACGACGTTTGTTATGGCGAGGGTGCGGTAACCCTTGCGTTTCGACTCCCTCAATGCCTCTAACGTATCGATGGTTTCGCCGCTCTGGCTGATGACAAAAACGAGAGTATTTTTGTCGAGGGGTGCGTTGCGATAGCGGAATTCCGAGGCGTACTCGACTTCCACCGGGATACGCGCATAGCGCTCGACGAGGTACTCGGACACGAGACAGGCGTGCCATGCGGTTCCGCAGGCGCATAACAGAATACGGTCGATCTGCCGAAGTTCCCTCGGATCGATATTGTCGAGACCGTCGAATTTCGCGGTCGAGCCATCGTCGGAGAAACGTCCCCGCATGCTGTTTTCGAGGGCTACGGGTTGTTCGAAGATCTCCTTTTCCATATAATGCTCAAAGCGACCCAACTCAGACTCTTCAATTTCCCAGTCGACCTTATTGATTACCGGATGAACCGTTTCGTCCGCGATAGTGAGGACGAAAAAATCATCTTCGCCCAAGTGCACGATCTGGCCATCGTCGAGGTAGACGACGTTCTGGGTGCGTCCGGCGAAGGCGGTGACGTCGCTGGCCAGCATATTCTCTCCATTGCCGATACCGACGACGAGCGGTGAACCTTTGCGAGCCCCGACGATTTCGCCTTTAAAGTCGGTGCAGATCACGGCAATGCCATAGGTTCCCTCGACGTGCAGGAGACTCTTTCGCACACTCTCGAGAAAGCGATTTTTTCCGTTGCTTGAATCTTCCTTGTCGTAGTGGTAGGCGATCAGGTTGGCGAGAGCCTCAGTGTCGGTGTCGGACTTAAACGAGCACCCTTTCTCGAGCAAGAATCGCTTTATGCTCAGGTAGTTCTCGACCACGCCATTGTGAACGAGGGCTATTTTCTCGTCGTGACTCAGATGCGGATGAGCGTTGGCATCGCTTACCTCGCCGTGAGTTGCCCATCGAGTGTGGCTGATTCCGTTCTGTCCATCGATACCGGTTTTGCTTACTTCGCGGGCCAGGACATTGACGCGGCCTTTCTTCTTAACGAGGCTTAGGCCTTCTTCTCCGCACATGGCGAGACCGGCCGAATCGTAACCACGATACTCGAGCCTCTTGAGTCCTTCCAACAGAATCGGTCTCGCATTCTGTCGGCCTACGTATCCGACTATGCCGCACATAAGAGGGAGAAAGGATATTGGAAATCAGGTCCGATTCAAGCACATTGGTTTAGGAATCTGTCGGACTAAGCCACTCGGCAGGTTCGGGACAGGCTTTTCTAAATATCCCTGAGGTGCGGATATTCAGGTGAGAGACGGAGATTCCGACGAAGATGAGACTGACAGATTCCTAGAGCGGTGCGAAAAATCATCCATATCGATATGGACTGCTTTTACGCAGCAATCGAGGTCCGGGAGCGACCGGAGCTGACGGGCAGACCGGTGGCGGTAGGTGGTCGCTCAGGGCGAGGGGTGCTGACTACCTGCAATTACGAAGCGCGTAAGTTCGGATGTGCCTCTGCCATGCCCACGTTCAAGGCTCTTCAACTTTGTCCCGACCTGACACTCCTGTCTCCCCGATTTAGCCTCTATCGCAGGGAGTCCGAACGAATGCGCAAGATCCTTCTGAGTTACACTCCGCTTGTTGAACCACTGTCCCTGGACGAGGCATATTTGGATGTCTCTCTTCTGGATCGTTATGGTTGGGAGGTGGCGAAGGAGATTCGGAGGAAGATTCATGAAAACACTGACCTGACCGCATCCGCAGGTATTGCGCCGAACAAACTACTGGCTAAAATTGCCAGCGATTGGCGCAAGCCGAACGGCCAATTCGCGGTGACTCCTGATGAGGTATCTTCATTCATGAAAGTGTTACCAGCGAGTAAGATATGGGGAATTGGTCCAAAGAGCACTGCGAGGCTGAGAGAAATGGGGATTAACAGCTGTGGGCAGCTTCAGAAATTGTCACTTTCGGAGATGTTTCGATACTTCGGAAAATTTGGAGAGGAATTATACAATCTCTGCCGGGGGCGAGACGACCGCGCCGTAGAGCCGCATCGCTTGCGCAAATCGATGAGCAACGAACGCACGTTCGAAGATGATCTTGGAGACATGGGAGAGTGTGTCGAAGCGCTTCAAAGCCTCTATTCTGAACTATTGGAAGATCTGGAAAAAAAGGCAGCAGATCGCACCGTTGTGAAGGCCTTTGTAAAAGTGAAATTCGCTGACTTTCGGCAGACGACGAAAGAGTGTCTCTGCAAGAAACCATCGTTTGGAATATTCAGAGAATTGCTACGCGTAGCCTACCTGCGAAGCGACCAGAAAGTTCGCCTCCTGGGCGCCGGCGTTCGCTTTCGGGAGGAGAGAAAAGAGGAGCGTAGACAGCTCGAATTGAGTTTTGAATAGGTGCTTGACGCACGAATAAGATGCACCAAACCTTTGGGCGCTTAAAATGCCGGAGCGCTCGCAGGATAGTCCATCGATGGAGGAAATCGTCTCATTGTGCAGACGACGCGGGTTTATATTTCAGTCTTCTGAGATTTACGGAGGGATCAACGGGTTCTTCGACTACGGCCCGCTCGGAGTCGAGATGCGGAACAACATAAAGGCGGCCTGGTGGCGTGATATGGTGCACCGCCGCGATGATATTGTAGGGTTGGATTCTTCGATAATCACGCACCCTAAAGTGTGGGAGGCCTCCGGGCACATCGATATCTTTTCCGATCCCATGGTGGACTGTAGGGAATCGAAAATGCGTTTTCGTGCGGACCAGCTCTTTTTCTCTCCCGTTGTTGTCGAGGGAGAGAGAATCGGTTATTTATCGGTTGTGGAATCCGTCGCAATGCAGGAGGAGGCGGAAGGGAAAGCTAACGAACTGAAGCGTAAGCTTTCCAAACAGGGGAAGCTCGAAGATGTCATTTTAAAAGAGTATACCGAAGCTCGCCCCGAAGAGTATGCTCTGATCCCTTCACCCGCTACTGGAAAGCCCGGGTCGCTGACCCCTCCACGAGATTTCAATTTGATGTTTCAAACCTATGTGGGGGCGCTGCGGGATGAGACCGCGATCGCCTATCTGAGGCCGGAGACGGCCCAGGGCATATTCGTGAATTTCAAGAACATCGTCGATACGAGCCGCGTTAAGATACCCTTCGGCATCGCGCAGATCGGCAAATCATTTCGCAATGAAATCACGCCGAGAAATTTCATCTTTCGCTCGCGGGAATTCGAGGCAATGGAGATGGAGTACTTTATTCCCCCGGATGACGAGGCGTGGCCAAAGTATCACCGGGAGTGGATAGACATTCGGCTGAACTGGTTTGTGGAACTTGGAATACCTCAAGAGCTGTTGGGTGAAGACGTGCATCCCCAGGAGAAACTCTCTCACTACTCCCGGGCGACTACGGATATCACGTTCAAATATCCGTTTGGCGTCCAGGAACTGGAAGGTATCGCGGCGCGTGGCGACTACGACCTGAGGCAACATGGGGAGCACTCGGGAAAGGCAATTGAGTATTTCGACGAAGAGCGCAAGGAGCGGTACGTTCCCCACGTTATCGAACCCGCTCTCGGCGTCGACCGGACGTTCCTGGCCCTGATGTGCGCCGCCTATGACGTCGATGAAGTCGATGGGGAACGGCGCGTCGTGCTGAGATTGCACCCGCGCATCGCGCCATACAAAGCGGCGGTCTTTCCTCTCCTGAGGAATAAGCCGCCGCTGGTTGAAAGGGCGAGAGCAATATTTGAAAGGCTCCAACGGCATTGGAATGTGTTCTTCGACGCATCAGGCGCCATCGGGCGCCGCTATCGGCGCCAGGATGAAATCGGGACGCCTTTCGGTATAACGATTGATTTCGACACACTCGAAGACGGGACGGTGACCCTTCGCGATCGCGACTCAACCGAGCAGGTGCGAATGCCGGAAGAGGAAGTGATAAAAACCCTGGACGAGAAGCTGGCAGGATAATCGCCTGTGGGACTTAGCTTCCTGGAGACAGCAGCGAATATGAGAGTAAGGGATTCTAATTGAGAATCTGGTCTTATTTAACATTTTTGTTAAATGTATAACAAGAGAGCGAGGCAGTAGCAGTTGGTAAGCTTCAGTAACACATCCGGATGGCTGACTTTTTCCGCAAACTCAGAAAGCTAAGGCCGACAGATTCCTAAGCGGAAGAGGGGCGCCAGTCAACGAGCTCGGCCTGAATGGATTTGCGGCCCTTCCAAACGTTCCAGTTGATTCTGAGAGCCATATCGATTGGTTTACCGGGGGAAGGGCGATTTCCGGACTGCTTCCACGCCACTCCGGAAATGGGTTCGCTGGAGCCGCTATCCAGGCGAAAGCGAAAGTGACCCTTCCCGAATACTTCGGTCGGCCTTCTCAAAATAGTGTCTTGGAGACCAAAGACAGGTTCGGGATTTCCCTGGCCAAACGGTTGAAAAATAGTCATCTCGTCGAGCAGCCTGCTGCTGACATCTTCGATACTGATCCAGCAGGCGATTTGGATTTCCTTTTCCGGAACCCTCCCACCGAGGGTCCTCTTAATCGCATCGTCGAATTTTTCCTGGAAGCGAGGTACCTGATCGGGGAGTAGAGAGAGTCCCACTGCCATAGGGTGCCCACCCCAGTCGTAAAGGCAACTGTCGCAAGACTGGAGCACGTCTACCAGATTGATACCGGGAATACTGCGACCGGAACCTTTGGCGAGATCACCTTCAGTTCCCAGAACGATACTGGGACGGTGGAATTTCTGCACCAATCGGCTCGCTACAATCCCTACAACTCCGGGATGCCAATCTCTATTGTAAAGAACGTATCCCTCGGCGCCCAATAGTTGGGTGGCGACAACTTCCTCGGCCTCGAGAGAAATCTTTCTCTCGATATGTTGCCTTTCACTGTTAAAATCGTCCAATTTGCGGGCGGCTTCATTACAGTGACGCCAGTCTTTACTCAAAAGCATTTCGATAGGAAGGCTGGCGTCCGCGAGGCGGCCGCTGGCGTTAATACGGGGGCCGAGTTTGAATGAGACGTCGAAGGGTGAGACCTCCTCACCAATATTGATTCGGCTCACTTCAAAGAGAGCATTTAACCCAGGCCGCCGGGAATTGCGAAGGCTTCTCAGGCCAGCCTTCGCCAGAATACGATTCTCCCCCCGAAGGGGGACCAGGTCGGCAATCGTTCCGAGGGCAACAAGGTCGAGATAGTCCTTAAGTTGAATTTCCAAGGCCGTGCCGTCGCCTTCCTGCCGCAACTGTTTTAAGAGACCGTGGATCAGTTTAAAGACGAGTCCTACGCTACAGAGTTCCGACCAGGGGGCATTTCGGTTGTCGCAGAGGTGGGGATTTACCAGGAGGCAATCGGGCGCATGCTCTTTCGTTGAGGTGTGATGATCGATAATAATAACGTCGATTCCCTGCTGGTTGAGGTAGGCCACTTCATCATGAGCGTTGGTGCCGCAATCCACTGCGATGAGTAATCCGGGCCGCCCTTTTTCGATGGCACGGTCAATGGCAACTCGAGAGAGTCCATAGCCTTCGGTTAACCGTTTCGGGACAATATAGCGGGGAAAGGTTCCGAATTGCTGGAGGATACCGATAAGTAGCGCGATACTCGTCACTCCGTCTACATCATAATCACCAAAGATGAGGATATCTTCCCCAGAATTCATTGCCTGGCGTAGACGATGGACTGCCCTGTCCAGGTTCTTCAATTCGAAGGGATCGGAGAGATTCCGTAAGAGGGGCTTGATGAAGGTCTTGACTTCCTCGGGCTCGGTTAGGCCGAGTCGGGCAAGGAGGCTTGATGCAATTGGACTGAGGGTGAATTGTCGGCCGAGTCTATGAACCTGCGATGAGGGAAGAGGAGTGTATCTCCAGCGCATGATCGTTCAACGAGCCGGCTTCTTTGAGGTTTCCCACTCATATTTCGGCATGATATCATGGCGCTCCTCGACATGGCGGCGGTCGCCTTTGTGCCACCAATAAAAGACGGGGCTGGCGATGAAAATAGAAGAGAATGTGCCGGTAAAGATACCAATAATAAACACAAGCGCGAAATCTGTGACTACGCCGGCCCCAAAGAGGTAAAGCGAAAAAGTTGCGAGGAGGGTGGTGACACTGGTAAGGATTGTTCGCGCGAGGGTTCGATTGACGGAGAGGTTGATGATCTCTTGCAGTCTATGGCCGGGATTGAGTAACAATTCCTCCCTGATGCGATCAAAAACGACAATGGTGTCGTTGAGCGAATACCCGATGATCATGAGGACCGCCGCCACCATGGGAGCGGTGAATTGTCCACTACCGATTTCGAAGCTCCCAAAAAGGACGTAGAGTCCAATACTCATCAATATGTCATGCAAAGTGGCAACGACAGCTCCTACCCCATATCCGATTTCGAAACGCAGAGCCACATAGAGCAGGATGCCGAGCAGCGCCAGGCTGATTGAGGAAATGGCGCTCCAGGTAACCTCCTTTCCGACCGAAGGGCTAATGGTCGATTTTCCGAGCAGCTCAAGTTTGGCTTCGGGATGCATCGCGGTTAAGGCAGCCAGCACCTCTTCGCCTTTATCCTGTTCGGTCTGAAGTTTGAGGGTATCCCTATGTTGTCCAATGGTAGTCTGATACAAAGTATTGACCTCACCCAGATTCGCATTTTTAGCAACCGCCTCGATTTCCCGCGAAGTGAGTCTCTCAGCAAAGTTTAAGGTAAGTTCCTCGCCGCCGAGGAAATCAATTCCGAAGATTTTGTCCTTGTTTATCGCGATTCCACCAATTCCGACCAGGACAATGCACCAGGACGCGATGAAAGCGGGTTTGCTGTAGCTGAGAAACGGCACGTCGGATTTCCGCAAAAGGGACTTTGACAGCATCCGTTTAATGAGACCGGGATTGATCAGGATCTCGAGCAATACGCGGCTCACGAGGAGGGCACAGAACATTGAGGCGACGATCCCGATTGCGAGGGTTACGCCAAAACCGCGAACTGCTCCCGTTCCCAACCAGATAAGTATGGATGCCGTGATAAGAGTGGTGACGTTCGCATCCACGATGGTTGAGAAAGCCTTTTCGTAACCGGTCACGAGGGCTGTCGTTAGCGGCTTACCCTCCCTGAGCTCTTCTCGTATACGCTCAAAGATGAGAATGTTGGCGTCTACCGCCATACCGAGAGTAAGAACGAGAGCGGCTACGCCGGGAAGGGTGACGGTTGCGCCGATGCTGGAGAGCGTGCCGAAGACAATGATGATATTGATCGATACTGATATGACAGCTACCATTCCTGCGGCCACGTAGTAGACAATCATGAAGACGATGACCAAACCGGCCCCAATTTTGAAGGCGGAGAAGGAAGCATCCCGTGCATCCTCGGCCAGGGAGGGACCGATAACATTCATTTCTTCAATCTCGAGACCGATCTTGAGGGGATTATTTAAAACATTGGCCAGTTCCAGCGCTTCGCGTTGCGTGAAACGTCCGGTGATTTCGGCGCCCCCCCTGATTTCCTCGCGAACGGTGGGCGCGCTGTAGAGATCTCCATCCAGAATAATGGCCAGTTGACCTGTTGTCCGGGTACGCTCGTTTTCATCGGCGATTCGCTTCGTGACCTGGGCAAAACGTTCCTCGCCTTCCGAGGTGAATCTGAGCAGAACCCGGTAACCTCCAAACTCAGTGGGTGCAGCGAAAGCGTCTTCAATAATGTCGCCCTCCATGACCGGGATTTTCTTAATGTAATAAGGAAGATCCGTGATCTCACCGGTGCGGCGGTCCTCGACTTTCTGAATCATTGCACGGTAGCCAACCGGCGGCTCCAGTTGCGCGGCAGGGTTGGCGGTGCGGTGGGTAAGACTGAACTGCAATTTTGCGGGAGCGGCGATCTTACCGCCTACATCGGGATTCTCGACAATGGATATCCCCGGCATCTGCACTTCGATGTGATCCTCTCCTAACAGGCGAATAACAGGTTCCGCGACGCCGAGTCCGTCGATTCGTTTTCGCAGTATCTCGATGGCTTGATCGAGTTGTTGGCTTCTTGCAAAATCCCGTTGGGCCTGACTCGGTGCAGCCTCTTCCTCCCCTTCTACACCCTCTACAGTTTCCTCGGCTTCTTCCTTAACCTTAAAGGTGAAGGAAATCCCACCCTTGAGATCGAGGCCGGGTTTTACTTTTCCCTGAGACCGGTCGAGAATCTCATCGAGAAGGATATTGTTTCGTTTCTTCAGGTTTCTGATATCGCTGGCATCTATTTCGGGAAAGAAGCTCTGTAGATCAATCGACTCTTCTTCCACGATTTCCTTCAAGGCTACGAAATAGGTGGGGGCCTCACTCGAATTGAGGCGCGCCAGGGACTTCTCATGCAGCCTTTCGAAACGTTCGATATCGGTGGTTACCTGTGATTGGATGTAGTCTTCAAAAGGGGTGTCCTGAACCGGAATAATGTTCAGAATTGCCCAAGCTAACACGGTGATCGATAACGCAACTTTCCAGATAATGCTGCCGGCCATGTCTTGCTATTGTTTTTCGATTTTGTTTTGGACCGCGCTCTTGCTCAGCTCAATCTTTGTGTTATCGGCAATCCTGAGGATAAAGCGGTCGGCCTTTACGTTCGTAATTTCTCCGTAAATGCCGCCCGAAGTGATGATCCTGTCGCCTGTCCCCAAAGCGGAAAGGAGCTTTTCGTGATCCTTCTGTTTCTTTCGCTGTGGAGCAAGGAGCAGAAACCAGAGACCGGCGAATAACATGACATAAAAGATAATAATGAAGCCACCACCCGGACCGCCTCCTTCAGCCTGGGCGAGTGCCGGTAGGGGGTAGGCGATGCTGAACGTGCTCATACTGTCCTTTAGAATAATTACCGGGAAAATAAAGTCTTTCACGAACTGTAAGCGCCCGACCAGGGTTCACTCGGAGATGTCATTCGAGATTCGTGAAAATATGGCTGGGATCGGGAAATTGAGGAGAGGACACTGAAGATCAGTGGTCTGTAAAATGCAAGTCCTTACTTTGAATCCCAAACTGTTTTCGGAAGGGGGTTCATTACTGGATAAAGATTTTCTTGTCATTTCCCGTGTATGATGATTTTAACAAAATCTAATCTACCTATGATATATTACGGTAGCGCTCGCTTCCAGAGTCGCTGCCACCATCATGACGGAGCTTATTCTTCCAGTTTGCTTTACCTTGGGTGTATCCGGGTATTGTTCACTGCTGGAAGCGTTTATACTCAGCACGACAGCGGCTGAAATCGAAGCTCTCAAAAAGAGCACTCCGAAGCGCGGAGTGTTATTAGAGAAGTATAAGAGAGACATCGAACTGACAAGCTCTGCAATACTTACTCTCAATACGATCGCAAACACCCTAGGGGCCATGTGGGTAGCTATTGTGGCGGCGAATGTGGCGGGAGAATTTGTCGGCGTGATTTCATTCTTTATGGTTTTGGGGATTCTCTTCCTATCGGAGATCCTGCCCAAAAACATGGGTGTGATTTATCGCCGTACTCTGCGGAAGCATCTTGTTTACCCCCTGCAGTTTGTTCGGTTTGCGATGTACCCGCTGGCCTATCTGTCAATGCGCTCGATCCGATTAATGGTAGACCGGGAGAGCGCAGAGCCGGCTGACGACCAGGAGGAAGAGATAAAGCTTCTGGCCGAAAAGCATGCCAAGGAGGGGTCGCTTACGACGAGCGAAAGAGATATGATACTTAACGCTCTCTCCCTTGACGACGTTCAGATCAGCGAGATTATGACGCCGCGCACTGTCGTGACCGCCCTGGAGGCGGATTTGACGATCGACGAGCTATTCAGAGAGGATAAGAACATATGGTTTGCTCGCCTGCCCGTCTTTGAGGAGAATGTCGATAATATTGTCGGTCAGGTGCGCAGGCGGGATCTTCTCCAGGCCCGCGCTGATGACGAGCATCAGAAAAGAGTGGCAGAATTGATGGGTGATGTCACCTTTGTCCCGGAAACATCCAAAGCGGCGGGCGCTCTCCAGCACTTCCTAAAATCGCATCAACAGCTCGCCGTGGTAGTTGACGAGTTTGGCTCCACAGTGGGTGTGGTGACGGTGGAAGACATTGTGGAACATATTTTAGGCAGGGAAATCTACGAGGATACGGATGTTGCGGTGGATATGCGCGAGCTGGCAAGGAATCGGGCAGAGGAAAAGAGGGTAGCAGGAACCTAGCAGGCAGCTTACGCAATTCATTCAGCTTCAATTCTGTGTCATTGCGAGGAGGAACGAAGAAGCAACCTACGATTTCCAACTGCCGGCACGCCGGGACTGGGGCGAGAGGGGGTCGGTAGAGGAACCCGGTGTGTAGCAAGAAACGCGCACCACCCCGGCGCAAGACCGGGGCAGCGTCAAATAATGCTAAACACTTACTACCGCAGAGTGGCAGTGGAAGGGGAACCAAACCCGCTCATCAAATACGCTCGAGTGGAAGAGCCATGATAGAAGCCGCACTCTCGCCGGGATACTGGGTGCACGATCTGGATCCGGTTATTATCTCTATTTACAAGAATCTGGCCATTCGGTGGTACGGGCTCTCTTACGTAGCGGGATTTCTGATCGCAGGATGGCTTCTTTCACTCTATTTCCGGAAAAAGCGTTCTCCTTTTGATCCTGATCAGCAGATATCGTTCATTTTGACTCTTGCCATTGGGACTCTAGTGGGGGGTCGGTTAGGCTATATGCTGTTGTATGATCTCTCCGGTTTAGTAAGAAATCCGCTCACCGTTATCCGCGTATGGGAAGGGGGAATGGCGAGTCATGGGGGCTTTCTCGGCTGCATCATGGCAGTCTACCTGATTTCTCGTAAGAGCGGTACACCTTTTCTCTGGACCGGCGATATCGCCGTCACTCTGGCGCCGCCGGGGATTTTATTCGGCCGGGTCGCGAATTTCATAAATGGTGAATTGTGGGGAAAAACGACAGAGGTTCCATGGGCAGTGATATTTCCTCAGAGCGCGCCACCGGGAACGCCGTGGGAACAGATTCCGGCGCGCCATCCCTCGCAGTTATATGAAGCTTCATTGGAGGGCTTGGCTCTTGGAGTCTACATTCAGTGGCGGTTCTGGAGTAGGCGAGGCAACAATCCTCCAAGTGGTCAGCTCACTGGGGAATTTTTTGTTGCCTATGCCCTGCTCAGAATCATTTCCGAGATATTCCGAGAACCCGATGAGGCCGGTCTTCTCATGGGGCTGAGCCGGGGAACTTTCTATTCACTCGTGCTTGGTCTGATCGGAGTCTGCTGGATATTCGCGGCAAGGCGCCGCTAGGAATCTGTCGGACTTCGCTTTGCGATTTTGCTGAGCGCTTCTGCATTGTGGGTGCATTCGTGGATCACGGCCGATTCCAGCACCGACACCTTCCTAATCGCTCTGCCCGGGACTCCGCAGTACTACGAATGGTCACGGATGAGGGAACGACCCCGACCTTGTAGCGCAAAGATGCCGACCGTGATATGATTATGGGATGGGAGAAAAAACGAGAGGGCGGACACGGTCGAAGCGAATCGTTCGACGAAGTCGGCAGGAGCGCAGGCGACTGATAAGCGCATACCGTCGCAGCAATCAGACGCAGAGGGCGTTTGCCCAGCGGCACGGTATCAAGTATATGACCTTTATGGGATGGCTGCGCAAGGACCGGGCCGGGCACAGAAGCAGCGGGGTAAAATCGGCGGGGGCGCGGTTTGCCGAAGTTACGGTGCAGAGCAGCGCGGTCACGGAGGATCGGATCGAGATCGTCTTAGGGGACCCGATACGGGTGGAGGTGGACTGCGGTGTTGCGGTGGAACAAGTGGCGAGTCTGGTGAAGGCGTTGAGGGAATCGGGATGCTGAGCTTACCGGGAACGATGAAGGTTTTCCTGGCCGTGGGAGTAACGGATCTGCGAAAGAGCTTTAATGGTCTCTACGCCCTGGCGGCCAATCAGCTCAAGGAAGACCCGTTGAGCGGAGCGGACTTTGTCTTCTGCAATCGCAGCCGGGACCGGGTCAAGATTCTGTATTGGGACGGCACGGGGTTATGGGTTTTCGCAAAGCGATTAGAGAAGGGTCGGTTCAGCTGGCCGCAGGGAGTGGACTTGAAAGATCAGAAGCTTCCATTGCGCCCTGAAGCGTTGAGCATGCTCTTGAACGGGATCGACCTGAGGGAGGGGAAGATGCGGCCCTGGTATCAGCGTTAGGTCAAAAAAAGTGATTTTTTTGAAAAAAGTAGTGCTTTTCTTATTACCGTTAGTTTAGTATTGTTTTCATGCCTGAAGTCGAGGTTTTGCAAACAGAGCTGGAGCAACTCCGAGAGGAGAATCGGCTTTTACGTCAGAAGATCGGCTGGCTCATTAAGCGCTACTTTGGAGGCAACCAAAGCGAGCGGATCGATCCGGGACAGCTGGAATTGCTCCTGGCCGGGCTGGAGCAGGCCGAGGAAAACAAACCCGCTGAGCAAACGGCAGAGCCACCACCCGAGCCGAAGGCGCGCAAAGGAGCTGGGGCGAGGCGACAGCGTCTGCCCGAGCACCTGGAAGTCGAAGAGATCGTAATCGAACCCGAAGCGGTGAAGGTTGAACCGCAAAAGTGGCGGTTGATCGGTGAGGAAGTCACTGAAGAGTTAGATTTGCTCCCGGCCCGATTTATCAGGCGGCGCTATATACGGCGCAAATATGTATCTCGCGAAAAGCCCCAGGAACCTCCCGTGCTGGCGCCATTACCATCGCGGCCCTGGAGTGGGGCTTTTGGTGCACTATTACTGAGCAAATACGTCGATCACCTGCCGTTGTATCGGCAGGAGAAGATTTTCCGGGAACGCTACGGAGTAAGGGTGGCGCGCCAGAGCATGCTCGATTGGATCCACCAGGTAGCGCAATGGCTAAAACCCATCTACAACTACATGTGCTTACAATTGTTCGAGGGCGGTTACATCCAGGCGGACGAAACGCCCATCCGCTACCTGGATCCGGACGCAGGCAAGAAAGAGGGCTGCAGGAAAGGATACCTGGGGGTCTACGGGCGACCCGGCGGCGAGGTGCTCTACGACTGGCACACAGGCCGTGGGGTAAAATGTCTCGAGCAGTTCCTCAACGGATACGAAGGGTTGCTCCAAACCGACGGTTACGCAGCCTATGGCAGTTTCGCCCGGGAGCATAACGGGATTACCCTGTTTGGGTGCTGGGCACACCTGCGACGCAAATTTGTGGAGGCGATGGATGAGAATCCGAAGCTGGCCGGCTGGGTGGTGCGGCAGATCCACAATCTCTACAGAGACGAGCGCCCTCTGCGCGAACAGCGGGCCGGTCCCGCCTTGCGCGAAGCCTACCGGAAAAGCCATGGTCGGATGATCGTGGAACGCTTGGGCAAAGCCTTGCCTATACTCAAACGGCGGGCCTTGCCGCGGAGCAAAATGGGTGAAGCCGTTGAGTATGCTCTGAACCAGTGGGAATCACTCAAGCGCTACCTCGAGCATGGCAAGGTTGAAATCGACAATAACCTCATTGAGAATGCTATCCGGCCGACCGCCCTGGGAAAGAAAAACTGGATGTTCATCGGCCACCCCAAGGCCGGTTGGAGAAGCGCCGTAATTTACTCGATCATTGAGAGTTGCCGGCGGCACGCAATTGAACCATCCGCTTACCTCACTGACGTCCTCAAAAGATTGCCGGACATGAACATCACCGAGATCGCCGAACTCGCTCCGGCGAATTGGAAGCCGACCCGAACAGGCGAACCGCTCGCAGCCTCTTGAACCCGGACACTGCCAGGATCCTCGCGCATGCCGCGATCCATAGGGCAGTTCACCGGTCGTTTACGATGAGGGAACGGCCCCACGGATTTGACAGAGCCTGTTCCGATCGCGGGTTGCCCGATGGAGAGCGAGGTGTAGCCGCGGCCGCTAAGGACGCGGTGAATGCGGGCCCGTCGGTCCGCGTCCTTAGCGGCCGCGGCTACACGTGGTTTGATTCCCGATGAGAAGTATGAACTAACTCGCCTCTTTCATCGTGACTCTCAATCCATTCGACGGCTCATGGCAGGCCGTGATCTCGAGTCGATAGTCGATTTTAGATTACGATTATGACACGATGGGAAGTTTGTAAGGGCCTAGTCGTCCTCCAGGAGTTCCTCAGTGATGTCCTTGGATATCTTTTTCAAGATCGCATCATCCGGGTAATTGGGATCCGAAGCCAGGCGCTCCCCTTTACCAACAACCTCAGGCCGTACCCCTTTGCCTTTCTTAGAATCCTCCTTCCGCTCCTCTTGGGAATTCGCTACGGACTCCTTCGACTTTGTGGACATGCGACGGGATTTTCTCTTTCTCTGGCTCCTGGGTGCACTTTCGCCATTTTCGTCTGCCGGGACCGATTTCATAGACACGGATTCTGTCTAATTTATCGGCCTGAATGCAGCCGGCTTAAAGCGAATGAATCACTGCGTATCCGAGACAGGCTGCGGAACACGGATATCGTCAAGGGTCGGGCTCCAACTCCTGTTGCTTCTTACGCAGCCTCTTGATGATATTCTCGAATTCATCGGACCTTTCCAGGATCCTGGTGACGTTCTTTTTGGCAACTTCGTTGTCGCTGAGCGAAACCATCGTGATGTCCGCGAATCCCCTTATGAGAAAGAGCTCACCGTTGAGATCGTGAATTATCCTACGCAACGAGTTTGCCGGCGCATGTCCTCTTTCCATTCCTGTTCTCCCCACGATTATCGAACGGTGGCATATCAATTCAGTGGATAGCATACTTTTCATTTCCCAAGAAAAGGAAAGCATTTTTCTCATTCGACTTTTCGACGCGAATTACCGGTTTACATTTTTTCTACAAGTTTGCGCAAAATAGAGTTTGCGTTTTTTTTGGGCAGTTGTTTTCGATATTCAAGTCGCAAGAAACGCTGAAAGAGAACCCTGTTTATTGACAATCGCAGCCGTGGCATTCGAGAAGATCCTAGTCTTAGACGACGAGTTAATCATTCGGAAATCGCTGCAACAGCAACTGCAAAAGAAGCGGTATACTGTAGCAACGGCGGCCACGATAAAAGCGGCGAATCGATATCTACAGAGGGACCAGTTTGAACTGGTATTCATGGATCTGCGGCTACCGGACGGAGATGGAACGGAGCTGCTAAGGACGATCATGAAGAAACAGGACCCGACTCTGGTTGTGATGATGACGGGTTATGCATCGGTCGAGTCGGCAGTGAATTGCATGCGAGCGGGAGCGTTTGACTACCTGATAAAGCCATTTTCAATAAATCAGATAGAGATGGTTATCAGGAAGGCGGAAACGTATAGCCACCTCGTAAAAGTCAACAGATTCTACAGTCAGGGTGATGATGAGAGGTCGGAACTGATGGGCAGCAGCAGAGCCATCGGGAATGTGCGAAAGCTGATTAGAAAAGTAGCGCCGAAAAAAGCCACGGTGTTGATACAGGGTGAGAGTGGAACGGGCAAGGAGCTGATAGCGAGCGAGATTCACAAGGCGAGCAGGCGTGGCGGAGCACCCTTCATAAAAGTAAACTGCGCCTCTGTATCGGAGACCTTAATAGAGAGCGAATTTTTCGGGCACGAGAAAGGCGCCTTTACGGGGGCGGACAGGCGGCACGAAGGACGTTTTGAATTGGCCGATGGAGGGACCATCCTTCTGGATGAAGTGAGCGAGATATCACCGGCGTTGCAGGCGAAATTACTTCGTGTCTTGCAGGAGAGTGAATTTGAGCGGGTAGGAGGAAGTAAGACAATCAGGGTCGATGTGCGAGTTATTGCCACGACAAACAGGGATCTGGCGAAGTGCGTGCAAAAGGGCGTGTTTCGTGAGGATCTCTATTATCGGCTCAATGTTTTCCCGATAGTGAATCCGCCTCTGAGGGAACGAAGAGAAGACATACCTATGTTGGCGAAGCACTTCGAGGAAAGGCTCAGTCGTCAGCATGGGGTAAAGATTCGGGGTATCGCCGAGGAGGCGAATGAATGCCTGGTGGCACATGATTGGCCCGGAAACATACGGGAATTAAAAAACTTGATCGAAAGGGTAGTCATCCTCTCCGAGGATGGTGACGTTATTGAACCTGCCGCACTGGGTTTGGTGAGTCGTCGCGGAAGCGAGGCTGAGAAATCCGCAGGGTTCCTGCGACAGAATTCCGGATTAAACGGAATTGCAGTCGGGAGTGAAAGAATGTCGCTGGATTCAGGGGACCTTTCCGTTCCCACGATGGAGGAAATGCAGAGACGCCACATTTTCTACTCGCTCGAGTTGACGGGGGGGAATCGAACGCACGCGGCTAAGCTGCTCAAAATCAGCAGCCGGACACTGCGCAATAAACTCAAGCAATATCGTTTCCAAGAGAATGCGTAGTGCACAATGAGTATCCTGCACGACCCCGCCACACAGACACGGTTAAGGGCAACGACATTAAATGAGGCCAGGGTTTCACGGTTCGAAGAGTTCATTCTCAGGGCATCTTCGGCACGCGCCCAGTCCGGCGCGATAGGTGGTCTGCTACACGATTTCAGCAATCTGATTACAGGAATTAGTTCGTTAAGCGCGAATTGCTCCGACTCGATCGATCAGGACCATCCGCTCCAGGAAGATCTGCAGCTGCTTCGGGATAGTTCTAATCGCGCCCATACGATTGTGAGGCAAATTGCCGAAATCAACGGTGAGCGACGTGGAGAACGGGCGCTCGTCGATCTGGGGGAGTTCGTAAAGAGCCAAGTGTATCTCCTGAAAGCGGCAATGCCTAACGGTGTTAATTTTGCCGTCTCTGTGGAAGAAGGGGAATTTCCTTTAATGCTGGACCGAGTCTGGCTGCGGCAGGGTCTTATGCACCTCATAATGGGCACGGGGCGGGATACCTCGAGAGGAAAGGATGTAGAGATCTACGTAAAGCGCTTCAGGTCGAGTGAATCGAAATATATGGAGGCTATTCCGGAACCGCTGAGAGGCAGAGACTCGGCCGTAGCAATCGGTGTTGAGAAGGTTGAGACGAGTATTTGCGAGGCGCAGTTGGAAGAGATTTCCGATCCCAAAATTGACCGATTGGAAGGGCTTGGTGAAAGGCAGCCTGAGTTATATTTTGCGGTACAGTTTGCAAACCGGCACAATGGTCAGATAGATTTTATCAATAGAGGAGAAGAGAGTAGCGAGATTATCTTTGTTTTACCATTGATGCGCTAGGAATCTGTCGGTCCTATCTAGACCTTATCCGAAAAGCTACTGATTGGCCGCAAAGAGGCGCAAAAGGCGCAAGAAAAACTTGAGAAAAATCATTTTTTGGCTTGATAAAAAGTGTCGCAACATGCTAGTGTTTAACAACCTAAGATTAAGAAAGGAGTTAAACATGCCAACATGTGCGACAGAGGAGAACAAAAGCGATAAGACGCCCCTTAGCAACCTCATTCTGCCGGTTCCAGACACGGATTTCCGTGATTTTCTGGATGAAGTTGAAGAATTGGCCGGGTTCGCGGCGCAAATCATCGAGGCGATCGAGAAGGATCTGGACGCCCATGCGCGTGAGAAGAAGAAACTTCGATTGGAAGATCGCAGGTTCTTTGAAGGGCGCACAGCGGAGCTGCCGGAGCTGGACATCGAGGAGGAGAATATTCTGGCTGCTGAATTGAATCTTGGGGCAGGCCGGCCGCGGATGCCGGCTTATGCGGTATACGTGTTCGTGATGATTCGAGGGTTTCTGGGTTCGTTGACCACGAAACCGGCACGGCGGTTTGTGCGCGAGTCGATGAGCTTGTACGGATTTTTGCAGAGCGGGGGACTGAGAATGCCGGCGGTGACGACGATTCTGGAGAACGTGAACCTGGTCAGCCATACGACCCGCGAGTTGATCTTTGATAAACAGATTGGGTTTATCCTCCAGGAGCAATGGGACGATTTCGGGAAGCTGACGATCGACAGCACCTCGGTGAAAGCAAACAGCTGCTGGCCCACCGATGGGAAGATTCTGAGCGGTCTTTTGATGCGGGCCAATCGTTTGGGTCAGAAGTTGCATGTCTTCGGGCTGGAGGATTTTCGCAAGGGATGGGTTGGGCGTTGGCTGGAGGAAATGGACAAGCTGGAGTTTCAGATTTGTCTGGCCGCGGGCAAACCGAAGTCGAAGGGCAAGCTGAAGAAACACTACCGGCGGTTGCTCAAGCGGGGCCGCAAGGCGGCCGACTCACTAACGGGGGAACTGAGCCATCTTGAAGAGGGCCTGTCGATGGATTCACTGCCTCCCACTCGCCGGGAGCTTCTGGAGCGGGCATTGAGCCAGATCAGGGGCGATATTGCCGACGCCAAGCGGGTTGTTGAGTATGCTCATGATCGGGTGTTTCACGAAAAGAAGCTACCGTCCACACAGAAGGTCCTGAGCCTCTCGGACGGATCGGCGGCCTACATCAAGAAGGGCAGCCGCAATCCAGTGATCGGGTACAAGCCACAACTGGTTCGCAGCGAAAACGGTTTTGTCACCAGCCTGATCGTACCGCAAGGCAACGCGGCAGACTCCATTGAGCTGGCGCCGGCCATCGGCGATTCGATCAAGCGCACCGGTGTCATTGCTGAACTGGTCAGCACCGATGACGGATATGCTTCGGCGAAGGGACGCAAGGAGGTGCTGAGCATGGGGGTAAAGCAGATCAGTATCAGTGGGGCGAAGGGCAAGAAGTTGACCACCCCCGAGGACTGGGAGAGCGAGGCGTATCGCGAGGCACGCCGCGATCGCTCCGCAGTGGAGTCGCTGATGTTCACGATTAAAGATGGATTTGCCTTTGGCGAACTCGGCCGCCGCGGCATCGATGCGGTAGGCGATGAACTGCTCGAGAAGGTTCTGGCCTACAACTTCTGCCGCATCATACTGATGAAGAAACGCCGAGGGGAGGAACTGGAACAGGCAGCCTGAATCTGACCGCTTTGAAGCTCAGAGAAAAAAGCACCACGGGATGAGTATGCCTCCAGACAGCGGCAAATATACGTATTGTGCAGCAAGCCACGCCGATGGCCGCTCAATACCTGCTCATCGGCAGCGCCGGCAGCCTAAAACCCGAAACCTGCCAGCCATAGGCTGGTCCGCCCGTGGCGGAGAACCTTAAACCGCCCGCTCGAAAGGCTTTTCGAATGGGGTCTATCTAGACCTTATCCGAAAAGCTACTGATTGGCCGCAAAGAGGCGCAAAAGGCGCAAGAAAAACTTGAGAAAAATCATTTTTTGGCTTGATAAAAAGTGTCGCAACATGCTAGTGTTTAACAACCTAAGATTAAGAAAGGAGTTAAACATGCCAACATGTGCGACAGAGGAGAACAAAAGCGATAAGACGCCCCTTAGCAACCTCATTCTGCCGGTTCCAGACACGGATTTCCGTGATTTTCTGGATGAAGTTGAAGAATTGGCCGGGTTCGCGCCGCAAATCATCGAGGCGATCGAGAAGGATCTGGACGCCCATGCGCGTGAGAAGAAGAAACTTCGATTGGAAGATCGAAGGTTCTTTGAAGGGCGCACAGCGGAGCTGCCGGAGCTGGACATCGAGGAGGAGAATATTCTGGCTGCTGAATTGAATCTTGCGGTAGGCCGGCCGCGGATGCCGGCTTATGCGGTATACGTGTTCGTGATGATTCGTGGGTTTCTCGGTTCGTTGACCACGAAACCGGCACGGCGGTTTCTGCGCGAGTCGATGAGCTTGTACGGATTTCTTCAGAGGCGGGGACTGAGGATGCCGGCGGTGACGACGATTCTGGAGAACGTGAACCTGGTCAGCCATAGGACCCGCGAGCTGATCTTTGATAAACAGATTGGGTTTATCCTCCAGGAGCAATGGGACGATTTCGGGAAGCTGACGATCGACAGCACCTCGGTGAAAGCAAACAGCTGCTGGCCCACCGATGGGAGGATTCTGAGCGGTCTTTTGATGCGGGCCAATCGTTTGGGTCAGAAGTTGCATATATTCGGGCTGGAGGATTTTCGCAAGGGATGGGTTGGGCGTTGGCTGCAGGAGATGGACAAGCTGGAGTTTCAGATTTGTCTGGCCGCGGGCAAACCGAAGTCGAAGGGCAAGCTGAAGAAACACTACCGGCGGTTGCTCAAGCGGGGCCGCAAGGCGGCCGACTCACTAACGGGGGAACTGAGCCATCTTGAAGAGGGCCTGTCGATGGATTCACTGCCTCCCACTCGCCGGGAGCTTCTGGAGCGGGCATTGAGCCAGATCAGGGGCGATATTGCCGACGCCAAGCGGGTTGTTGAGTATGCTCATGATCGGGTGTTTCACGAAAAGAAGCTACCGTCCACACAGAAGGTCCTGAGCCTCTCGGACGGATCGGCGGCCTACATCAAGAAGGGCAGCCGCAATCCAGTGATCGGGTACAAGCCACAACTGGTTCGCAGCGAAAACGGTTTTGTCACCAGCCTGATCGTACCGCAAGGCAACGCGGCAGACTCCATTGAGCTGGCGCCGGCCATCGGCGATTCGATCAAGCGCACCGGTGTCATTGCTGAACTGGTCAGCACCGATGACGGATATGCTTCGGCGAAGGGACGCAAGGAGGTGCTGAGCATGGGGGTAAAGCAGATCAGTATCAGTGGGGCGAAGGGCAAGAAGTTGACCACCCCCGAGGACTGGGAGAGCGAGGCGTATCGCGAGGCACGCCGCGATCGCTCCGCAGTGGAGTCGCTGATGTTCACGATTAAAGATGGATTTGCCTTTGGCGAACTCGGCCGCCGCGGCATCGATGCGGTAGGCGATGAACTGCTCGAGAAGGTTCTGGCCTACAACTTCTGCCGCATCATACTGATGAAGAAACGCCGAGGGGAGGAACTGGAACAGGCAGCCTGAATCTGACCGCTTTGAAGCTCAGAGAAAAAAGCACCACGGGATGAGTATGCCTCCAGACAGCGGCAAATATACGTATTGTGCAGCAAGCCACGCCGATGGCCGCTCAATACCTGCTCATCGGCAGCGCCGGCAGCCTAAAACCCGAAACCTGCCAGCCATAGGCTGGTCCGCCCGTGGCGGAGAACCTTAAACCGCCCGCTCGAAAGGCTTTTCGAATCGGGTCTATCTAGGGCGGAATCTCGATCTGCAACCACTTCAATCTGCACCATGGGGATGCTAGGAATTCTAAGTCCGACAGATTCCTAGCTCCGTCTTCTTAATATTTGTAGGAATCGTCCTCGGCGTTGTCTTCTCGGTGGCGACGTTTCCAGGAGCGATCTGGAAGATGACGGAAGCGCTGGTTGGATGACGGGAATGGCTGCTGGGCTGGGCATTGCCTCGGCACAGGTGATCTGGGCAGCAGTGGCCTCGGGTTTACTTTTTATGACGGCGCGCTACTCCTTCGAGCTTGATTGGCTCTACAGGATTTGCGCTGCCGCGGTACTCTTCTATATGAGTATTACCGCGGTGGGCGCAAATCGTGTCGTCTCTTTGGAATACACCGGTCCTTTAAAGGGAATGCACTCCTTTTCTCTCGCCTTCTCAATGCCCATGCGGTTCTTCGGATATTTATCGTACTTCATTGCGGTTAGCCTCCACCTGTTTCCGCACTTTCGTCAATATGGGGTCATTGATACACTGCTATTGGGGTTTGGAGTCGGGATCGGATCGATGTTGTGGTGGGCCTATCTCGCTACCTTAACTGCTCTTTTCGGGGAGAGGGTTCCTGAACCTGTTTCGATACGTTCGCTCAACAAGCTGCGCCGGCTGGCGGGGTTGATCTACTTGCTTCTCATGTTGATGTGTATCGTTCCCCTGGCGCCGGGATTCAGATGATTTGCATAAGGGTTCAGGAGAGAGAAGAAGGGTCACAGAGGATCACCGAGAACCACAGAGGCACACAGAGATAGGAATAGGATAACGAGATTTAGCCTTTCGGTGTATCAGCCGAAGGTGTAGCCGAGGCCGCCAAGGACGCGGTGGATTGGAACATCGTTGCGAGCCCGTCGGTCCGCGTCCTTGGCGACCGCGGCTACACAGAAGAAATGAATGCCCTACCTCCTTCTGGGCGGGACTCTTCGTCGTGAAAAGATGGCGTGCCAGGAAGTTTGGAGTTCAGGGTTCGGTGTTCAGGTACTTTGGCGAATGCGATCCATGAGCCGGGCAAAACGAAGTCCTATTTCAGGAGGCGAGGGGTTTTCGATTTTTCCCTCCCTCACCTTGAGAAACTGAACCCAGGGTTTCCTGCCTTTCCGAAAAGGAATGGGACGGTAATCCCTCGCATTGACAGGAAGGTGGAGGAGACGTTCGCCCCAGATTCCGGTTTCTAACACGCCTTTGTCGCCGAAGATGCGGATCTGGGAAGTACAATGGATAGAAGCACCGATGCCGATCAGGGAGAAGGTAACGCCGTTGCGAAACCTGCCGCTGACGGAAGAGTTTATCTCTACCGGCATTCCGAGGTTATCAGATACCACGAACAACGCTTCAATCTCCGCATCGATGAGGTCAACCACAGTATTGATCATATGGGAGCCGGTATCAAAGAGGAATCCGCCTCCGGAAATAGCCGGATTCTGGCGCCATGTTCCGATTTGGGCGTCTTTCCAGTCCTGGTGGACATGAGCGCATATCCCTGTAACTCGACCAATCAATCCCTTCGCGAGGAGTGCTTTCGCCTTATGAATGGCGGGCGACAGGCTTCCATTAAACGCGACCACAACCAACCTACCGGTCTTGTCGCGGAGCCGAATGACTTTTCGGGCCTCCCTCACGTCTAGGACCATGGGTTTTTCGACGAGAACATCGATTCCGGCACGCAGGCAATCGCAAACGTTTTCGCAGTGAAACTTATGCGGTGTAGCGATCAGCGCCGCGTCGGGTTCATGGCCGTTTTTCAAGAGCTCTCTCAGAGAGGCATAAAACGGAGGACAGGTCATATTGTACTGCCCAAAGGTGAATGCGGTGCGTTTTCGCGAAGCGTCGCTTATTTCGACCACTCCGACCACCTGCGTGGTTCTTCGCTGTCTGAGGATTTCGCGGAGGTGGTGCTGGGCCATCCCTCCGGCTCCGATGATTATGGTCTTTACTTTAATCGATCGAAAGTCTTCCGCAAAAGCTCGATGTCGCTGGCCCGGCCCGTTTCCAGACGCGACTTCTTGACCAGTTCGGCCTCCAAGTCGTTTTTCGTGGGGCGATTCGTTTCATAAAAGACCCCGAATACTCCGGGCCAGGGCAGATCGGCAAGGGCATAGGCTGCCATCTCGTCGGATGGATCGTGGCGTCTTTCGTCATCCGTCGTGTCGTCCTGTTTCTTCTCTTCGATGACTGTAAACTCTCCGCCTTTGCGTGGTATGCCGGCATCAAACGCCCCTGGGTAAAACTCCGTGCATTCCGAGAGACATTCAATGACGGAAAAGCCTTCATGAGCGATCGCTCGCTGGTACATTTCCATCATATGTTTCACCTGGGTGGCGTGCGTACGCGCGATAAAAGAAGCGCCGCTTGTGACAAGCTTTTTCATCGGGTTTATAGGTCGATCGACGGAGCCACTTGGATCGGTTTTGGATTGAAACCCGACGGGCGAAGTAGGAGAGGTCTGTTTTTTCGTTAGCCCGTAAACGAAATTGTCCATAATGACATAAGTGAGGTTTGCATTTTTTCGGGCTCCATGGTCCAGGTGATTTCCACCCATTGAAAAGCCATCACCGTCCCCTCCGAATACGAATACATGCAAATCGGAACGGGATAGACTTACGCCCGTGGCAAAGGGGACAGCGCGTCCGTGGATAAAGTGGCCTCCGTGAGTGTTTACGAAATAGGGAAACCTTGAAGAGCATCCGATTCCCGCCAGCGTAACGATTTTCTCGTGCTTGAGCTGGAGTTGCTCGAGGACGCGGTAGAAGGCTGCTAGCACGGCGTAGTCACCGCATCCGGCACACCAGGTGGGCTTTTCCGCGGTGAGGTCCTTTTTGCTTAGTAAGCCATCCGTCCGTCCGTCCGAGGAGTTATTTGAAGTATTTATATTTACCATCGATTTCCTTACTAGACGTATGGGTAGGCAGAAAACGAAGATACTGCGTCGCTGCGCAAGCGCTCGATCCCGCTAAGGATCTCTCTGACTTTGAAAGTGAGCCCGTCCGTTTTGGTAATGCTGCGAATATTCGAATTGCAGAAGCATGCGCGCAGGAGGCCGGCGAGCTGTCCGAATCCGTAGAGACCCTGGTCATTCATTTCCACAACAAAAATCTGGCGGTAGCGACTGAAGATTCGTTCGATACCGTTTGGTAAAGGATGGAGGTGATGTATGTGGATGCAACCGATCCGATCGCCGGCGGCGCGGGCGCGGTTGACAGCTTCGCGAATAGGTCCGTAGGTGGAACCCCATCCTACGAGGAGGAAATCCCCTTCTCGATCACCGTAAACATCCGGCCGGCCAATCTCGTTTGCCAGCTGCTTCAGCTTATTTCGCCTCTTTGCCGTCATGCGCATGTGCAGCTGCGGGTTCGCTGTGGGATTACCCGACTCATCGTGTTCCAAGCCGGTAACGACAGGGTATTTCCCTCCTTCAATTATCGTCCCGGGTGGGGCATGTCGCGTTATCCGTTCGAGGGAGTAAGGTTCGAATCCTTCCTTGCGCGGGCTTAGATCGAGAGTAGGATCGACGACCGCCTCGACGAGGTTGGGTTCGTCGAAAGCCTCAATTCGAGTCGCCAGTGCCTGGTCCGTCAAGATGATGACGGGAGTGCTGTATTTCCGGGCAATCTTTGCAGCCTCGAGGGCGATGTAGAAGCAGTCCTCGACGTGCCGTGGAGCAACAACGACGCGAGGAGTGTCACCGTGGCTTCCGTATATCGCCTGCATAAGATCGCTCTGCTCGACATTGGTGGGCAGGCCGGTGCTGGGGCCTCCGCGCTGTACGTTGACGACGATAAGTGGAATTTCCGCCATAACCGCCCAACCAAGCGCTTCCATCTTCAAAGAAATACCCGGCCCGGAGCTTCCCGTGACCGCGAGGTGACCGGAATAAGCGAAACCGAGAGCCATCGATATGGCAGCCAACTCGTCTTCCGCCTGGACAAAAGTGCCGCCATACTTGGGCAATTCGGAGCGCAGAAGTTCCATTATGCTTGACCACGGTGTAATCGGATAGCCCGCGCCAAATCGGACGCCGGCTGCGATCAGGCCGTAAGTAAGCGCCTGATTCCCATCCATCGTGACTTGAGGTTTCCCTCCCTTGCGCTTGGTTGTCTCGAAGGTGTAATAGCGATCGAGGACGTTATCGACCGGGTAGGCGAAGCCGGCGTCGAAGGCGAGGTAAGCATTGCGCAGCACTCCTTCCCCTCGACCCCCGAAACGCTCCTTCATGATCGTTTTGAGTTTGCCCACATCGAGGTCGAAAATCCGGGATAAGAGCCCCAGGACAAAGATATTCTTCCCCTTGCTCTTTGCCGATCCCCCAAGTGCTTCAATAGTGAGTCCTGAGATCGGCACGCCGACCTGGACAAACCGCTTGTCGCTGAGTTTTGGCGTTACGTTGTCAACGTCGTATAACAAAACGCCGCCTTCCTTAAGGAACTCGATGTGCTCATCGTAGCTGTGTTGGTAAAACGCGACCAGAAAATCGGCCGCGTCGCCCGCGGAGAGGATCTGACCGGAACCGATGCGCACCTGAAAAATCGAAGGACCCCCCGCGATCGTGGAAGGGATAGTCATGTAGGTCATTACCTCCTGATCGCTTCGCCCGGCGAGACGAGCGAGGAAACCACCGATCGATTGGATACCGTCCTGAGACTCGCCGGCAAGTCGGATGACAGCTTCGGTGACCGTCTCCTTGCGTAACGAGCTTCTATCGATCGTAGGGGTTTGCACGGAAGCTGCTGTTACTATCATTCCGGGAATGTTCATGTATTACACTCTAAGGGAAAGTCAATTGCATTGCTGCATGAATTTGAAAAAAGGTTTCTTAAAAGCGAGGGTAATAGTTGGAGGAGGGAGCTACCGACGGTATTGCGTGAACTCTCAGTTTTTATTTGGAGATCGGCAGGATTTCTTCTCGGGAAAGGGGTATTTGGTAGTTGTGTAGCGTGATCCCGTTCAGAGGGTTGTCAAAATTCGAGCTTTGCTGAAGTTCAATGATCTTGTAGTAAGAGGGCTAGCTGAGTAGGAGGTCGACCGTTATTATGATGACTGAGAAAAACAGCAGGTTGAGCGAGTTTCGCATCGAAGTGGCCACGGAGAGTGATCTGCCGGTAATCCTTAGGTTCATTAAAGGTCTGGCCGAGTATGAAAACCTACTTGATGAAGTTGTGGCGTCGGAAGAGCAACTTCGCCTGACCTTGTTCGGTAGGAATAGGGTGGCCGAAGTATTGCTTGCCTATTACAGTGATGAACCGTCCGGAATAGCCATCTATTTCCATAGTTTCTCCACTTTTCTCGGAAAGCCCGGCATCTATCTCGAGGATCTTTACGTCATGCCGGAGAAGAGAGGTAAAGGGATCGGAAAGGCGCTGCTGATACATTTAGCCCGGATCGCTGTGGAGAGAGATTGCGGACGCTTCGAATGGTCCGTCTTGGATTGGAATGAACCGGCGATTCGATTTTATAAGGGCCTTGGGGCGATATCTATGGACGATTGGACGGTCCAACGCCTAACCGGCGATGCGCTCGCAAATCTGGCACAGGCGGAAGTCGAGGTGCAATGAGGCTAGTGGAACACCACCATTTTCGTCTCGGTCATCTCCTCAACGGCGTAGCGGGGACCTTCCTTTCCGAGGCCGCTCTCTTTTAATCCGCCATAGGGCATGAGGTCGGCGCGCCACATAGGTCCCCAGTTGATGTGGAGATTGCCCGATTGCACGCGCTGCGCAAACTGCATGGCCCAGTTAATGTTTTCCGTAAAAATGCCCGCGCTCAGTCCGTAATTCGTGTCGTTGGCGAGGGCGATTGCTTCATCAATGTTATCAAATCGGGTCAGGCACACAGCCGGTCCAAATACTTCATCGCAGGAGATCCTCATCTCAGGTTTGACGTCAGCAAGAATGGTAGGCGAGTGGATGGCGCCCTCGCGCTCGCCACCCGTAATGAGCTTTGCTCCGGCACCGACGGCTTCATGTATCCATTCATTGACGCGGAGAGCATCCGCTTCGCGAACCATAGGCCCCACGGCTATTCCCTCTTCGAGCGGATTTCCGGTCGTGAGGGCTTCGACTTTGGGTTTCAGAAGGTCGATGAAATCGTCGCAGGTCTGAGAATCCACAAGTACTCTTTGCGTGGAGATACAGACCTGACCGGCATTGGCGTACCCGGTCATGGCCGTGGTTGCGGCCACCTTTTCGAGATCCGCGTCGGACATAACGATAAGGGGAGCGTTCGATCCCAATTCCATTGTGACGCGTTTGATGCCGGCCATGTGGCAAATCTGCTCGCCGACGTCGCGGCTGCCGGTGAAAGTGATTTTGCGGACCCGTTTGTCCTCGCAGAGCAGATTTCCAATGGATGCGCCCGAGCCGGTGACACATTGTATCGCTTCCGGCGGCAGACCGGCCTCGAGCATAATCTCGGTAATCTTCAGTGCGGACAAAGGAGTGTCGGAGGCCGGCTTGACGATGACCGCATTACCGGTCGCAAGAGCCGGGCCGATCTTATGGCAGACCAGGTTCAATGGAAAATTGAAGGGGGTAATGGCGAGGACAACGCCACACGGCACGCGCAGGGTAAATCCAAACTTACCCGCACCCCCAGCGGCGCCATCAAGTGGAATGACTTCCCCGTAGACGCGCTTGGCCTCTTCCGCGGAGAGAGTGATCGTCTCTGCGGCGCGGCTTGCTTCGAGCAGCCCTTCCGGGAGCACTTTGCCCTCTTCCAGCGTAATCGTGCGCCCCAGTTCATCGATGCGCTCCTTCATGATTGCCGCCGCCCGGATTAGAATTTCATAGCGCTCATAAGCAGTCATTGCCTCCATTGCGAGTGCGCCTCGCTCGGCAGCGGCAATGGCCTCTTCGATATCCCCAGGGGAGGCTTGCGGTACGGTGTCGATTACGGAACCGTCAAAAGGGTGAACTACTTCGATCTTTTCGTCCCGATCGATCCATTTTCCTGCAATGTACATCTTCATAAAATGCCTCCTGTTGGTTACCTGTGTTGAGCGATAAAAAAGGAAAATTAGAGGAATAGTTCTGTCAGGTCAATGGCCCCTCTACTGTTTTGCCCTGGATAATCCGGCAAAGCCGGTGCACTCAGAATCTGGAACTACCCGGCCGGTCGGCAGACCCGGGTAGCGAGCGATGAGTTTGTCATATACTCGCTCTCTAATGTTCTATGTTCGTATTTCGGCGAAATACGAACAAACGTCTACCGATAGTGGACGCCTCCGCAATCCGACGCTTGAACCTGCCGTTCGCCAGGGCGGGCTTCCATATTTGTTTGGGCAACACCCTTTTTTGGCCCGAAATTGAATGCACAAGCTTTTGCGATGAGCCACATTGACACGACAAACCTGAAGGCCACAATTTATCCAGACCTGAAACAGGCGAACGGGTATGGCGCTAGAACTCCACGTGGATAATCAATGAAGGAATACAAGATCGCACTTTATCCGGGTGACGGAATCGGGGCAGAGGTGACCGATTCGGTAGTCGGCGTCTTAGAAGCGGTTCAGAAGGGAGCTGAGGCATACCAAATCGAGTTTACGCGTTTCGACTGGGGAGTGGAGTACTACGCGAAGCACGGAATTGTCGCTCAGGAAGACTTTCTCGAAGTTCTCAACCCCTTCGATGCCCTCTTCCTGGGCGCGGTCGGTTATCCGGACCGGCTTCCGGATCACATAACTTTGGCACCGCTGATACGGTTACGACAGGCTTTCGATCTCTATGCTTGCGTGCGGCCTGCCAGGACCTATGCGGGCGTGCCTGCTCCCCTTGCCAATGCAGGGGAAATCGACCTGGTTGTCGTAAGGGAGAATTCGGAAGGTGAATACGTCAATAATGGAGGGCGATTTCACCGGGGATCCCCCGAGGAAGTAGCCCTGCAGACGGCGGTACATACCCGCAGGGGAATTGAACGAATCTTGCGCTACGGGTTCGAGCTGGCACTCACTCGACGTAAGCGCCTGACCATGATCACCAAATCTAACGCTCAAGGCTACGCTTTCGTCCTCTGGGATGAGATCCTGGAGGAAGTAGGTTGTGAATATTCTGATGTGGAGGTTGACCGCCAGCACATTGATGCCGCCGCCATGAATTTCGTGCGGCAGCCGGAGAAATTCGATGTGGTGGTCGCTTCCAACCTGTTTGGGGATATTCTTACGGATCTCTCCGGCGCCATTACGGGCAGCCTGGGGCTCAACCCTTCGGCTAACCTGAATCCCGACCGCCGGTTTCCTTCCCTCTTTGAACCGGTGCACGGTTCCGCTCCAGATATCGCGGGGAAAGGCATCGCCAATCCGATCGGGGCGATTCTCAGCGCGGCTATGATGTTGGAATGGCTTGATTTGAAGACGCCGGCAGATTCGATTCGTGACGCCGTCAAAAGCAATCTGGCGGAAGGTCATTCAACTCCCGACGTGGGCGGCAGACTCAGCACCGTCGAGGCGACCGACTGTATTATCGATTCGCTGAAAATCCAGCCCGAAAATCGAATCGAGCGAAGATGATTCCAATCTGAAGCGGGGAAACCAGAGACCTGGCAGGCGTCTACTTCCACCGGTAAGTGACTAATCAGATAAGGACACCTTTAGCAATTGTTCGACATTGCGGAAAGAGAATGAGAACAATAGCAAACTGACGGACGAAATCTTTGGTAAAAAAGGCTGCCATTTTTCCGGTCGGCATTGTCTTCCTTTCGGAACCGAGGGAAACGCACGTGTCTATACTTGATTACGCGAGGGCGCGCGAGGTGGAGCCGATCGTGGTATCGCTGCTGGACAGCGCCGCCGGCGAGTGGGTGAGGGTATACGAGCGACTCAATGCGTTGGTCGTTTCGGCGGCCCCTTCCAAGGTCAGACAAATTGAAAGGCTCCTGTGAAAGCGCGGGCTTTTGCGCGTAAAGGCATCGAGTCTGCTGGGATGAATGAGCAGCGGATTGTCTTTCACCACCCGCGTCCGCTGATCGAGAACGGCTCTTCAGGCAGTGAAGTACGGCCCTGTCGGATGGTTTGCGCTTTTGAAAACGTGGGTTTTCGCGTTGAGGGAGTGTTTGGCGCCGCCGCTCAACGAAAGGCCGAAATTCAGAGATTGAGGCAGGCGGTTAGAAGGGGCGAGCGGTTTGCATTTGTCTACGCCGAGTCTTCGACAATGCCTACCGTGTTGACGGAGCGACATCATCTCCCGCTTCATCCGTTCCTCGATTTCGGATTTATCCGCTTCCTAAAACAGAAAGGGATCCCGATAGCGCTCTACTATCGCGATATTCACTGGCGCTTCCCGCATTATCGCAGCAAGGTAAACCGGTATAAGCGACTCGTCGCCAATACTTTCTATTATTATGATTGGTGCTGGTATCGAAAGATCGTCGATCACCTTTTCCTGCCGTCCCTGGCGATGGCAAAGGCTCTTCCTTTCCCATGGCCCCCGGAGAGTCTCGGCGCACTGCCTCCGGGATGCAATGTTATCGTAAATGATGAGACGGATAGCGATCGCAATAACGAATCGCTCAACCTCTGTTATGTGGGGGGAGTTATACCTCCGCTTTATGATTTGTCCGAGATGTTCGAGGTCGTTCAGAGCCTCGATAAGGTCAACCTGAATTTGTGTTGCCGGCGCGATGAGTGGGAGATTGTAAGATCGCGTTATCTGCGGGATGGGAGCGAGAATGTGCATGTGGTGCATCTTGGAGAAAAGGAGCTGAGTGATTTCTATTTAAAGGCGGATGTCTTTCTTCTCTTCTGGCGGCCTTACGCCTACTTGTCGTTTGCTATGCCGGTAAAACTGTTCGAGACGATGGGGCACGGAGTCCCTGTGATTACCATTGAAGGGACAGAGGCGGCCCGGTTCGTCGCTGAAGAGGACATTGGCTGGGTGGTAGCGGATAAGAGAGAATTGCGGAATCTGATTGAGAGACTAAGACTGGACCGTGACCTCTTGAGGCAGAAAAGGGAGCGCGTGCGTGTGCGACGGGAGAAACACAGCTGGGCGGCAAGAGCAGAACAGGTTTCAAAAGTAATGAGCGAACTGTCGAAAGAAAGACGATAGGGTTGCCCGTTTCGTAGCGTTGGCCGGAATGAGAATCGCAATCTTAGCCGCCGGAAACATCATTCATACGGTTCGCTGGGTTAACGCTTTGAGTGAGAATGGTCATGATGTGCACCTGATTTCCCTCCACAGGATTGATGATACCATTGTGAGTCGAGTGCACATGCATAAGCTTCCGGTAAGCGGAAAAGTGGGCTATTGGTTGAATGGCGCCTCTCTTCGGAAAATCCTCGGGAGAGTAAAGCCGGACCTACTCAACGTTCATTATGCGAGCGGCTACGGAACGTTAGGTCGCTTAGGCGGCTTTCACCCTACAATTCTTTCAGTGTGGGGCAGCGATGTGTATGACTTTCCACTGAAGTCTCCTCTACACCGTTATTTGTTAATCAGAAATTTGCGATTTGCGGATCACATTTGCTCGACGAGCAAAGTGATGGCGAAACAGACTCGAAAAATCGACCCACGAATTGAATCTATAACTGTTACTCCATTCGGGGTCGATACCGGGGCTTTCGCATCTCGGCAGGATGGGAAGGACACGGGGTCATTGACCATCGGAACGGTCAAAACTCTGGCCTACAAGTATGGAGTCGACATCCTGATACGCGCGTTTGAGAAAGTATATCGGAGTATCTTGAAAGAGGATTCGGAGAGAGCCGGGAGATTGCGTTTGCTGATTGTGGGAGGGGGTCCGGATCGCGGGAAGCTCGAGCAACTCGCATCGGATTTGGGAATTGGAGGAATCTGTGAGTTTACAGGTCAGGTCGTTCACAGCGAGGTGCCTCAGTATCTGAATCGGTTAGACATTTATGTGGCAGCGAGCCGCCTGGAAAGTGAGAGCTTTGGGGTCGCTGTGTTGGAGGCCTCGGCCTGTGGTGTGCCGGTTGTGGTAGCGGATGTAGGAGGCTTGCCGGAAGTAGTGGTGGATGGTGACACGGGCATTATCGTCGAGAGGGAAAGTCCCAAAGCTGTGGCCGGTGCGCTCTCAAGATTGATCGACGATGACGCACTGAGGGTGGAAATGGGGAGTGGAGGCCGCAGGCATGTGATGGCAAAATACGAATGGAAAATTTCAGTGGAAATAATGGAAGGCGTCTTTCAAATGGTATGCCGAGACCCGGAAACAGCCTGATTGTGTTGTCGTTGATTTTCTGCTGTGTTGCGGCAGCCGATGTCGATAATGAAATTTCCCGATCCGGCTCTACACTATTCGAGGGGCGACTCCTTCTTGCGATTTCAGATGCCGACATGCCGGCCAGTGCTTACGTTGACGGCAAACTGATCGTGGGCTCCTGCCATGGTGAGGAGAAAGACACCCTCACCGTAATAAAGCTGCCTTTGACGATTAGCGGTACTCCAGATCGGGATGTCGAGATGAGTGAGCTGGATCTACCGAATTCCGTGATCGGTTCGCCCTTCGCCCTGGCGGTATCGCCCGATGGCGGAGTTGCCTATGTCCTCGAGACATTCGGAGAGGCCCCCGAGGGGGTGGAATCGGTAGCAAACGTATTCGATGATTTTCCTCGGATAAGCGTCCTCCGGTCCGTGGACATTTCAGACCCGATGAATCCAAAGAAGATCGATGAGCTCGAACTGGGTCCCGGATACCATACGGTTGATGTGCATCCACGCGGTCATCTGCTCGCCGTGTGTTCGGATCAGCCGAAAGAACAGATTGGCCTGATCGGAGTCGAGAATGGAGAATTCGGTTTTTTCGGACGCTATGCGCTCAGGGGAGTCGAGGATGAGTCAGCGCAGACCGGTAATATACAGTGGCATCCATCGGGACGGTTCTTCGCAATTACGCTTACGATGTCAGATGCGGTTGCATTCTACGCTTTGATAGGAGCTCGAGAAACGGAAAAGCCGGAAATCGAGCCCTGGGGCGAGCAAGTCAAGGTGGGACGCTTTCCCTACAGCGGGGTATGGACACCTGATGGCCGACATTTCATAACAACAGATGATCAATGGGGCGAGGACGTGCCGGGATTTTACATTGACCCACCGCCCGGAGAGTTATCCGTCATAAGATTCGAAAGCGAAGAAGGAGATGACAGATTGGAGCATAGGGTGGTTTCCAAGGCGGAGAGCGGGATAAGTCCGGAGGGGATTGCAGTGAGTCCGGATGGGCGACTGGTGGCAACGGCGAATCTGGTTCGCAGTTTTTTGCCTTGGGATGATCCCCGTCTAACGCAGTATTCATCAATGAGTCTATTCAATTTCGATCCGCTGTCAGGTGAAATTCTCCGGCTTGCGGATTTTCGATTGCAGGGTATATTGCCGGAGTCGCTTGTATTCGATCCCACGGGTGAATCACTGGCCGTGGTGATTTACGAGCGATTTGATCCGCGAAACAGCCGTGGCGCAATTGAATTCTGGAGAGTGTTAGGAACAAATCCTCCGGGTTTGGAACCTTCCGGCTACTCAATTTCCGTAAAGCGGGGAGCGCATACGCTGGTGCTCGTACCGAATTGATTGGCGCGTTCCCGTGCTCACAGCTTAAGTTACGGAGTGATGTGAAGATAATGTTTTTTACGGATCACTTCAGGCCGGAACCCAGCGCGCCGGCCGCTCATGTCTATGAGCGGTGTCGGATCTGGGTCGAGCAGGGGCACGAAGTAACCGTAATCTGCAGCGCGCCGAATTTCCCTGAAGGGAAAGTGTACGACGGGTACAGTAATAGACTGCGTGCGGTTGAGAACATGGATGGTGTACGCGTCGTTAGAGTATTTACTTTCATATTCGAAAACAAAGGAATTCTCCTTAGAACACTCGATTACGCCTCTTACGTCGTATCGTCGTTTATCAATGCAATCTTTGAAGACAGGCCGAATGTGGTCATTTCCACGTCTCCGCACCTTCTAGTGCCATTGTCCGGACTGTCTTTTGCTCATTTCAGGCGTGTTCCCCATGTCGTTGAAGTTAGAGATCTTTGGCCCGCGGCGATCGAATCCACGGAAGTGTTGAAACGCGGCAAGATATACGATCTATTGGAAAAGCTCGAGCTGTGGTATTACGGTAGTTCGACGAGGATTTTGACGCTTTCGCCCGCCTTTAACGTTGATCTGAAATCGCGGGGTGTTCCCTCGGAAAAGATCGATCTGGCAATAAACGGCACTGATCTGCGACTTTTTTCGCCGATGGGTATAGATGAAGAGGTGCTTGAGAAATATGGATTGGGGGGGAGATTTGTAGTCGGACACTTAGGAACGATCGGGTTAGCCCAAGGACTCGAAAATGTGATAGAGACAGCCGAGATATTGCGCGGCACAGACGTGAGCTTCTTTTTTGTAGGTGTAGGCGCCGCTAAGGAAGCGTTAGAAGAGGAAGTCTCCGCCCGGGGACTGGGAAACGTCGTTTTTGCTCCAAGGCAGCTTCATGAGGAAATGCCCGGTTTCTGGAGCGTCTGTGATCTCTCGTTGATCCATCAACGCAACCATCCGAATTTCGCGACAATATTGCCGTCGAAAATATTCGAATCGATGGCAATGAGATTACCAATTGTCTATGTTTGTCCCGAAGGAGCAGGATCTGCTTTGATAAAAGAGCACGCTGCCGGTGTTGTTGTGCCCCCTGCCAACCCCCCTGCCCTTGCGAAAGCGATCCTAGAGCTTCGAGATGATCCAGTATATCGTGAAATGCTTTCACAGAACAGTCTGAAAGCGGCACCGAATTTTTCGCGCGAAAAGCAGGCGAAGAACACGCTGACCTGTCTTCAGAAAGCGGTTCAACAGTGGCGGTGAACAGAGTTCTTGTAACTGGTGCAAGCGGTTTCGTGGGCCGGCATCTCTGTGGGATGCTGGCTGCGTCCGGCTGGCGAGTGCGGGGGGCACGCCGCCGTTTCCCGCCACCGCAGGATTTCCCGGTTGAGATCGAATGGGTCGAAACCGGTGAATATGGCCCACATACCGAGTGGAAGGCTGCGCTCGATGGGATTACGCATGTCGTGCATCTGGCGGCCCTGGCACACAAACTCGATTTCCGAAATGGTCCGAGCGAAGACGATTACATGCGGGTCAACGTGTTGGGAACACGGTCACTGCTGGATGGAATGAGGGAGGCGGAAGTGTTAGGCCGGTTCGTGTTTCTCAGCTCGATTGGGGCGGTGTGCTCTTCGTCTGAGGAGCCGGTCCATGAGGGTAGCCGGTGCGCCGCTGATACCCCGTATGGAAAGAGCAAGCTATCCGCGGAAAGAGAGATTGTTGGCTTTCTCGAGGCGGGATCTCCGGATTGGTGTATAATCCGGGCGCCGCTTGTCTACGGATTCGGAAATCCGGGAAACATGGCGCGTTTGCTCAAGCTGATGAAACTTCCGTTTCCCCTGCCGTTTGGTTCCGTTCGGAACCGCCGCAGCTTCATTTATGTGGGGAATCTAGTGGATCTAATCGAGGTTGTTCTGGAACACGGCAGCGCTTCAAGGCAGATTTTCTGTGCCAGTGATGGGGAAGACCTTTCGACTCCCGAGCTGATCTCCCGGCTGGGCAGTCAATCCGGGCGCAGGGTATGGTTAGCGCCGTTTCCCACAACCTTTTTGAAGGCGTTGGCACGGGGGGGCGACTTGATGCAAACCCTCAGTGGCGGATCGATTGGGCTGGACAGCTATTCACTGGAGAGGCTTTGTGGGTCTCTAAGTATTGATTGTAGCAAAGTAGAGGATGTTTTGGATTGGAAGCCTCCATTCAGCGTTGATGAAGGACTTCGAGATGCGGTTAGGAATCAGCCGGAATTCCGAACATGAACATACTTGTGCCAACGGGGTTGGGTCTGGTAATTCTCTCATATTTGCTTACGGCGGGGCTGTATCAATTTGCGGGGCGTGCTCGCATTGTTGTTGTTCCTGACGCGCGCAGCTTGCATAGTGAAGTCACGCCGGGAGGGGGAGGTTTGACTATCGTGGTAGTCACGCTGGGAGGAATCGGAATCTCTCTTCCGATATACTCGGATTTACCGGCGGCGTCTCTGGGCATTTATTTGGGATGTTCGTTTGCTTTGGCTGCAGTCAGCTTGATGGATGATTTCAAAACCGTTTCCAGCGCGCTTCGTTTGTTGGTACACACAAGCATCTCCCTGGTAATGATACTCCATGTGGGGTATCTGCGAGTAGTAACGCTCCCCGGGGTAGTAAGTTTGGACATCGGCCTAGTGGGTGCCATGGTAACGCTTATCTGGATCGTGGGGTTAACCAACGTCTACAATTTCATGGATGGAATCGATGGAATCGCCGGAAGCCATGGATTCCTGACCGCGGTGAGCTGGTTCGCCGTGGGTTATGCCCTGGACTCGCGTGTGGCAATGTTGATGGGTTGGCTGTTAGCCGGTTCTTCGCTTGGTTTTCTAATCCATAACTGGCCGCCGGCGCGCATTTTTATGGGAGACGTAGGCAGCACTTTTCTCGGATTCTCCTGGGCTGTAGTTCCCTTTATGGTAGCCTCCGATTTTGGGTCCGGATCGGAGTGGCGGTTTGTGGTATTCTCCGTTATTCTAACCTGGCCATTTCTTTTCGATGGGAGTTTCACTTTTCTTCGCAGACTGTTTCGAAAGGAGAATGTATTCACCGCTCACCGGTCTCACCTATACCAGCGCCTCGTGCTTTCCGGGTACAGTCACCAGACAGTAAGCCTGATTTACACGGTGTTCACCCTATGTGGAATGTTACTTGGGTTCTTGTGGATGTTTGGAATGTCAATTAGACTCGAATCGATTGCGGTTGCCCTTGTCCTGCTTGCTTGCGGATTGTGGGGAATTACAATTAATCGTGAGCGGAGGTGCGCAAAGAGCTCACGATACTAGCTCCACAGTGGGATAATATTAGATTCTCGATGATTAGAATTCTCTATCCGGCGAGGTCACTCATTCTCTTTCTGGCCTATACCGCGATCCTCTCCCTAAGTCTGTGGATAGCCTTTCTTCTACGGTTCGATTTTTTTATTCCAGACCGTTACTTGAGGCTGCTTTACTCAAATTTGATCTGGGTGGTGCCCTTTCAGCTCTTTCTCTTGTATGCGTTTGGCCAGTTTGGCGGGCTTCTTAGTTTTTTCAGACTTCCCGATCTCTATCGTCTCTTCGGGGCACTGTTTTCGGGCAGTTTGATCCTGGTCTACCTCTGGTATTTTCTGGAAGGGCGAAATTGGCCTCCCCGCAGCGTGATCCTGGGCGATCTTATCTTTTCGCTCATGCTTATCTGTGGTTTCAGGGTAGGTCTTCGAGTGGCGCGGGAGCGCTTCCTATCCGCGAGCGGGGGGGGGCGGGAACTCAGGCGGCGCCGCGTAGCAGTTCTTGGCGCAGGAGATGCAGGCGCCAGTGTAGCGGCAGATCTGCTTAGTCGGCGCGGTCTAGGCATGAGTCCAGTCGTTTTTCTCGACGACGATAAAAGCAAATGGAAAAAGACGATACACGGAATACTGGTTGCCGGCGGACCGGACGATCTGGCCGATGTAAGGAACAGATATGCTATTGAAGCGATAATCATTGCGCTGCCCTCGGCATCAACGCGACGTATACGGGAGGTTACTGATGCGGCGAACGCGATCGGTCTGGAAACCGAGATCGTTCCCTCTTTGGCCGAGTTGACGACCGGGAAAGTGAAAGCTAACCGGGTACGGCCGGTGGAAATTGAAGATATACTTGGTCGCGATCCGGTGGAACTGGATTCGAAGAATATTGAGGAGATGTTGGTTGGGAAAGTCGTCATGGTGACCGGCGCCGGTGGAAGTATCGGAGGCGAACTCTGCCGGCAGATCGCGTTTCGCAATCCCAGGCAACTCATACTCGTGGAGCAGTCCGAGATTCAGCTGTTTCAAATCGAACAGCAACTTCTGGAAGAGGGATATGAAAAGGGGATTAATGCTTTACTGGCGGACGTTTTGGATGAGGCGAGGATACACGCGATTTTTGAGGAATTTGAACCCGAAATAGTATTTCACGCCGCCGCCCATAAGCATGTCTATCTGACCGAGAGGCAACCCGCGGAAGTCGTCAAAAACAACACCCTTGGCACTCGAGGTCTCGCCGACCTGGCGAGTGAATTTGCCGTGGAACGGTTTGTATTCATCTCTACCGACAAAGCGATTAATCCGACGAGCGTAATGGGCGCGAGCAAACGCCTCGCGGAGATTTACATTCAAAGTAAGCAGATGGAATCGCCAAACAGCACGCGATTCATGGCGGTTCGGTTCGGCAACGTATTGGGATCATCGGGAAGCGTTGTTCCCATTTTTCGAAAACAGATCACGCGGGGTGGACCGGTGACGGTGACACATCCCGAAGTCAGCCGCTATTTCATGACTGTCACGGAAGCGGTTGGGCTTGTTCTGCAGAGCGCGACCCAGGGTTCAGGGGGCGAGATCTTTGTTCTGGATATGGGGAGTCAGGTCAAGATTGTGGACCTCGCTCGCCAGATGATCGAATTGAGTGGATTTCGCCCTGAGGTTGATATTGAGATCGAGTATATCGGGCTGCGCCCCGGGGAGAAACTGTATGAGGAGGTGCAGCATGGGGGAGAGACCCTCGAAGAGACTGCGCATCCGCGGATCTCGCGTTTACTCAGCGAAGCCAGGCCGAATGATGCAGTAGATCAATTCTTCGAGATGTTGCCAGATGCCTTAAATGGCACGAAATCGGAACAGCTTAAAGAGACTCTTAAAGAGTTTGTTCCGGAATATGAGCCATACCTGGAATAGCCTTCTCAGTAGGGCTTGTAGTAAATGTATCCGTTGGCGTCTTCGAAGACCAATTCGGAAATCTGTGGGTTGATACCTACGAAACGCACGTCGAGTTCCTGATTAACTACCTGGTTTAACCGGTGGATCGATTGGTCGATCATGACGATGGGCGACGAACCACTGTCTCTGACTGCGCTAATAACCATGGTATCGATAAAAGCGGCCACGATGGGATCTCTAACCGGCCCTGTCGGCTGCTCAGGAACAGTCGGCTCACTCACCGCGAGTTGAACCTCCTCTTCTGCAAGATCGGAATCGGCTACGCTTATCTCTTTCGATTCATCGGTAACTTGCGTTGCACCGAACTCGGTCCCGCTCGCACCAGTTTCTTCCAATTGATTTTCTTCAGCCGCTGTCTGCAATTCATCGGCGGCAATCTCCGCACCCTCCGGTCGGAATAACTTTAGGAGAAGGAAGACAGCGACGACGGCTATGACAACCAGGACAAGCACACCTACCACAAAGCCCAGTCCTCCCTTGGATGTTCCGGATTTCTCTTCCGGTTCAGCGAACGCTACCACAGGCGGGAGGTCGGGTAGGGAAGATCTTGTTTGGCCCTTAGGAGGAGGTGAAGGAGGAGCTTTCTGGTCGGAGGGAATTCCTGTTGCAGGGACCGGTATTTTTGGAGGCGGTGGGGGTGGGTGCTTTCGCTGTAGGCTCTTCCGATTTTTGAACAGTGACAGGAGGCGCGGTGACGGGACTTTCGATCTTCGCAACTTCTGGTTTATCGACTGGGATTTTCGTTGCACCGGAGTCGGCAAACGGCTTTTTACTGAGACCTCTTATCTTGACCGGAGGTCCTTTAGATGGTGAGGAATCAGGAGAAGCTTCCTCAGAACCCTGCTCGCCGGCAGGCGTTCCTTCGGCGGGCGATTCCTCTTGTCCTATGCCCTCAACCGTCTCCGGTGCAGTCTCTGCTTCGGCAGGTTTCTTCTTTAAAGAAAGAGAGGGACCGGATTCTGATTGGATGGGCTGCGGTTCGACGTCCCAGGCTCCCGGATCGACCTCTCCCTCGGCGGAGGGCTCCTCGACTTGCTCTTTGGGAGGTAGCCTCATTGATATCTTTTTCGCGGGAGGATCTTCTGTGGAGGTATCGGCAGAATCTGTATCACCGGTGGCGTGCGGTTCCTCAGCCGATTGCTTTGATTCGGATTCCTCGCCAATTGACTCCTGCCGCTGCCCTTCTTCAGGTTCGGCCGGAGACTCTTCCCTGCGAAGAGAAAGGCGCCGTTTTGGGGGACTGCTTTCGCCGCCCGAAGCCTCTCCTGAATCCTCAGGCTGCTGATTAGAAGAACTTGGTGTATTTGACTCCGTCATAGCCGACGAATATGATCTGTTGTGGTTTGATCTCGAGAACTCTCAGTCTAAACTCGTGGTTTACAATGGAATTGAGGCGGTATACTTTGTTCTCCATCAGGACTTTGCTACTATTTCCCGCCAGCTTTATTCCTTTAATTGTTAAGGCCTCAACGTAGGCCAGTATGGCGGGGTCGGGTTCAGCTGACACGTTTCTTGGCCTCGATTTTCGAGCTGGTGGTGTCGGTTGGCTTCTCCTCGGCGTGGTGGCTGCTAAAGTTGGTTTGGGCTTCGGTGCAACTGCCGGGCGAGGTGGTGGGGTGGAGATCTGCGGTGGCTTGGATTCAGGCGCTCTCTGCGATTGCTCAACACTCTCCAATACATCGTTGACGTTCTCCATGTTCTCATTTCCGGTCGCGACGACCTGCCTAACTTTTCCCAGGATCGTCTTTTTCGGTGCCGGCTCGGCAGGCGGTGGTTCGGGCTCGACCCGAGGTTCTGGGCGCGCCGGTTCAGAAGGCTTATACGAAATGGAAGGCAGAGGAGCGGCCGACTGTCCCTCTTCCGGCGGGGAGGTAGACGGTAGATCCTGGGTTGTCGAAGAAGCTACCTGAGCGGTAGCAGCATCGTCGTCTCCGCCGAGCATTCCCACAACCAGGAACGCTACGGCTCCACCGAATACGATGGCCACGAACACGGCGATGCAAATCATCTTAAAAAATCCGCCGGGGCCTACGGCGGAAGAATCCGCATGACCTTGTCCTCCCTCAGGTGGAGCCATTTCAACCCCGGCGCGCTCTTGCTGCGCTTTCTTTAGGGCTTCGTTTATGAGGCTCATTTGAGTTTCAGCTCCTGCACGGCCCGCCGCACATCCCAAAATGTGACTACATCAGAAGATCTAATAAAAGAAGAAAGCAGGGCCTTGTCACATATATTATTGATGGGTCTACAGCAGAATCTGTGGGTGGGTAACGTCGCTTACAAGAGGAAATAGAGTCGGTGAGCACAAGGAGAAGTCAGGGCGCTGCCCTGAATCCCGCTCCTCCACAGCCGGAGGGGCTGGTCGGTGTTTTCTTTGCATATGGGATTGAAAGGTTGAAGCACCGGGCCGTTCCGAGGATGAAAGTAGTACCGAAAATACATCCTGAACACGGAGGACCCAGTGCTCATCAAAACGCTACTGAATCGGTGCTATTGGCTCAAGAGCTTTGTTTACGCAAAGGCGAGTATGGAAATGGTGAAATCGGAGGAGGCGATTGTGGTGCAGATTGAGCCGCGCAAGAATAGTCGGGTGTGCTGTTCGGGGTGTGGCCGGACGGCCAGCGGCTACGACCACATGAGCGAGGCGAGGCATTTTGAATTTGTGCCCTTGTGGGGGATGAAGGTGTATTTTCGTTACCGCATGCGGCGGGTCAATTGCCGGCGGTGCGGGGTGAAGGTCGAAGAGGTGCCCTGGGCCAAGGGCAAGAGTCATCTGAGTTGGCCAATGCAATGGTTTCTGGCCCAGTGGGCGAGGCGCTTGAGCTGGGAAGAGACGGCAAGGGTTTTTCGCACGAACTGGCGCAACGTCTTCGAGTCGGTCGAGGCGATGGTGCGTTGGGGGCTCAAACGGCGCGATATGAGCGGGATTGAGGCGATCGGAGTCGATGAGGTGCAGTATCATCGAGGCCATCACTATCTCACCGTGGTCTACCAGCTTGACGAGGGGCGGCGGCGGCTATTGGGCGTATTCAATAAGCGCAACGTAAAATCGCTCTTGCGTTTTTTCTGGGAATTGGGAGCGCAAAAGAGCAGCCAGATCCTCTACGTCTGCTCGGATCTGTGGAAGCCTTACCTCAAAGTGATCAAGAAAAAGGCACCCCAGGCGCTGCACATCCTCGATCGCTTCCACTTGGTAGCCAACCTGAACAAGGCCCTCAATGAGATTCGTGCTGCGGAAGCCAGGCGATTGCAACGGGACGGCTACATCAACGTGCTGGTCAAAAGCAAATACTGTTTCTTGAAAAATCCGCAAAATCTCACCCCCACCCAACAGATCCGCCTCAAGGAGGTGCTCCAATACGATCTGAAGAGCGTGCGGGCCTATCTACTAAAGGAGAGCTTTCAGCTCTTGTGGCATTATAAAAGTCCCTACTGGGCCCAATGGTATCTGAAAAAATGGTGCACGCGCGCCATGCGTTCGCGCCTCAAACCGATCAAAAGGTTCGTGCGCTCGGTGCGCAAACACGAGCCGCTCATCCTCAACTGGTTTCGGGCCAAAAAGGCCTTTTCCTGCGGCATTGTGGAGGGCTTTAACCGCAATATAAATCTCACTATCAGAAAAGCATACGGCTTTAAGAGCTTCGAAGTGCTTAAGATCGCCCTATTTCATACCATGGGCGACTTGCCTGAACCCGAAATAACCCACAGATTCTGCTGACGAGGCCAATGTTTTTTTCTTTTCAAATCCTGAAAATCTGTTTATGACATACCACAGAAATCAGATTTGCCAATGATAAACGTTACCATGCTCAGGCTTCTTGTTTTGCTTCTTATGGGCACCCTTGTAACCGTTCTGGCGTCTTTCGTTTTGGTCTATAGGAAAACTCATCGAGAGTATGATACGCTTGAGGCGCGGGAGCGAATCTACCAGGAACGGGTGGCCGAAATCAGAGAGGAGATTCGGGTCAAGGATCACTACCTTAACACAATGCTTGAAGATTCGGAATATCTAGGGCGGGTAGTGAGGAAACGATTGGGATACGCAGGGAGAGACGAGCTCGTATTCCGCTTTGACGACGGGCTGGCAGGCGGCTATTGAATAAGCAGTTAAGCCTGCGGTGAAGATCTCTCAGGAAAATAAGGAATCCGGGAGCGACCCCACTTATTTCGAATCGGTGAGAGATGCTTTTGCCCGCGCCGGGCAAGGGCAGGTTTTTCGATTTTGGAATTCAATGACCTCCGCTGAGCGAAGGCATCTGATCGATCAAGCATCCGAAATCCACCTTGAGGAACTCGAAGAATTGGTAAGAAATCTGGTGGTGGAAAGGCCAATTTCGGGTCTCGAGGCGGCGGGCCTTGAACCGGCGCCGTATATCGGGCAACCAGGAAGTGCTGAAGAGAAACAGAACTGGATGGCCGCATCGCGGTTGGGTGAAGAGGCCATTAGATCAGCGAGAGTAGCGGCGTTTACGGTAGCTGGAGGCCAGGGAACTCGATTGGGGTTTGCCGGTCCGAAGGGCACCTACGGGATTACTCCCGTGAAGCAAAAATCGCTTTTTCAAGTATTCGCGGAGGGGATCAGGGCCTCCTCGACTCGGTATGGCGTGCGAATTCCCTGGTTTATCATGACCAGTGAGTCGAATCACGACGAAACAGTGGATTTCTTTGAGAGGAACAGGTATTTTGGGCTATCTGGGGATGACCTGTATTTCTTCCCTCAGGGAAGGATGCCGGCGGTGGATTTTAAGGGAAAGATCCTGATGGAAGCTCCCGACACGATATCGATGAGCCCGGAGGGCCACGGGGGCTCCTTGCGAGCTCTCGTAGGCAGTGGTGCCGTTGATACAATGAACCAGAGAGGGATTGACTTCATCAGCTATTTTCAAGTCGACAATCCACTTGTTCGCCCGATCGATCCCGCCTTCATTGGATTCCATCTGCAAGCGGATTCTGAAATGTCCAGTAAGATGGTAGCCAAGGCCTATCCCGACGAAAGAGTAGGAGTCTTCTGCCTGCGGGATGGTGGGATAACGGTTGTTGAATACAGCGACCTTCCAAATGCCTTGGCGCATGCACGCGATGAGGCTGGAAATTTGCGCTATCGCTCAGGAAGCATCGCGATCCATTTGCTATCGGCCCAGTTTGTTGAGAGAATGGGGGGAGGGCGTGATGCTGTGGAGCGCCTTCCTTATCATCGTGCCAACAAGAAAGTAATGGTGTGCGATGAACTCGGTAATTCTATATTTCCGGAAGAACCCAATGGTATCAAATTTGAAACTTTTATATTCGACGCGCTTCCCTTTGCTAAGAACCCCGTAGTTATGGAGACACAGAGGGAGGAAGAATTCAGCCCGCTTAAGAATACCTCTGGGGTCGATTCGCCGAAGACCTGTTATGAGGGCCAGATCCGCCGTTGGGCCGGTTGGCTGATTGCGGCAGGTGAGCCTTTGGAGACAGATGCGTCCGGAGTTCCTCCAATTCGAATTGAAGTGAGTCCGCTCTTTGCCGATGATGAGGGGGCTTTTGTCGACAAATGGAACAGCCTTTCCGGTAAACCCGAAATTCGTCAAGGGACATACTTGGAGTAGATCTACACTTTCTTCGCGAACTTTACCGAATGAGGAGTAGGAAGGGTGAGATTGACCCGGTGAATGGAAATTTTGAAGAGAGTTCAGTGGGCCGGGGAAAATGGGCGTCTCAGAGGATCGACGGTCGAGAATATCTCAACCTGGTTACGGAGTGAGTTTCTTCCTGACTGGGCTGTTGCCAGTATCGAAGAATTAGTCAGGCAGTCGGCCTGGGAAGAATTAGACGATCGATTCTACCGATACCTTGAATTTGGTACTGGGGGAATGCGTGGACGCACCATAGCAAATACCCCGACGAGCCAGGAGCGGGGAGAGCTGTCACCGCAAGGCACGCCGGCGAGACCGGCCGTAGGGAGCGCGGTATTGAATGATTTTAATATCGTACGCGCCACCATTGGCCTGTATCGCTACTGTGGCGATCAAATGAGCGAAATTCCCTTACCTGGGGAAGGCCCCAAGCTTGTTATCGCATACGATGTGCGGCATTTTTCACGCCATTTTTGCGAACTTACGGCCTCGACTTGGATTCGGCTCGGGGGTCGGGCATTCATTTTTGATGGTCCGCGCTCGACTCCACAGTTGAGCTTTTCGGTAAGGCATCTTCGCGCAGCGGCCGGTATCGTTATTACTGCAAGCCACAATCCTCCCTGGGATAATGGCTACAAAGTCTATTTCTCGGACGGCGGCCAGGTGGTATCGCCTCACGCCGAAGGAATTATTCGTGAAGTCTACCGGGTGGATTTGAAAGAAATAGCAACCTTTCTGGAGAAGCGTTTGGAGGGGGTTGCAACGCTTCCGGCGTCTATCGATGATGCCTACTTCGAGGTCTTGAAGGAGAATGTGATTGATCCCGATGCCATCCGATCTACCCCTCCGAAGATAGTATATACGCCAATCCATGGCACAGGGGGAGTCATGTCGATACCGTTGATGGAGCGGTTCGGCGTTGAACTGGTTACAGTCGAGGAGCAGATGGAAATGGACCCGCGATTTCCGACTGTGAGTTCGCCAAATCCAGAAAACTTCGAGGCGTTGAACCTCGCCGTCGCCAGGGCCGGAGAAGTCGCGGCCGACGCCGTTCTGGCGGCGGATCCGGATGCGGACCGTATGGGAGTGGCGGTTCGGAACGACAAGGGTGAAATGGTACAGCTGACGGGAAACATGATCGGCGCCCTGCTGATTGAATATCGGATCAGCAAACTTAAGTGTATGGGCTGGCTCCCTCCCGAAAGTGTCGGTTCGGCTGCGATAATAAAGACCTTTGTAACGACGCCGCTTCAGTCGGCCATTGCTCATGCCCACGGGTTGAAGGTAATTGATACCCTGACGGGATTCAAATTCATTGGAGAAAAGTTGAAAGCTTACGAAGATGAGTTGCTCTGCGCGCTTTCTCGGGAAGGGGGCGTTTCAGCCGATTACGACAGCATTGATCACAACGAAAGAAGAGAGCTGATGTTGAATCACAGCACTTATTTCGTCTTTGGGGGAGAAGAGAGCTATGGATATCTTGCCAGCGACCGGGTTCGGGATAAGGACGCTAACGCTGCCGTGATCATGTTCTGTGAATTGGCGGCAGATCTTAAGAGTCAAAACAAGAGCTGCACTGAGTATCTCGATCAAATTTATCTTAACCACGGATACTTCCTCGAACAGTTGCTCAATCTGGCCTATGGTGGAGCCTCCGGAGCCACAAGTATCGCGAAGATCCTGGATTCCTACCGCAGCCATCCACCGACAGTGATGGGCGTCTTTTCGGTAACCGAATTTACCGATTTCGGCACTGATCAGATAACGGATGCCGACGGACATTTGATACCTAAACAGGACTTTTATTTTCTCGAATTGGACAATGGCTACTCCTACGCCGTTCGTGGCAGCGGGACGGAACCGAAGATTAAGTTCTACTTCTTTGCGCGTGAGGATGTTCCGGAACCAGCTGCACTTGCGGAAGCAAAAGAAAAGGCGGCGCGCACATTGGAAGAACTGAAGGTGGCGGTAGAATCCGATGCGCGGACGCGTGCCGGGTAGGAATCTGTTTTGAGCCTGGATATCTTGTGAGATTTCCAGGCTCTACCCAGGGTCTGACAGATTCCTTTTCCGATGCTCCGCATTCACCTTGATGGCGATACCACCGCGGACCTTAAACTCGGCCATCACCCGGCACCATATTGGGTCCAGAGTTTGGACTAGATCGTCAAGAATTAGGTTTGCCAGATGTTCATGAAACACCCCTTCGTTTCGGTAGCTCCAGAAATACAGTTTGAGGCTCTTTGATTCGACGATACTCTTGTCTGGGGTATAGTTTATCGTAATGTTGGCGAAGTCCGGTTGTCCCGTTGCCGGGCATATGCAGGTGAATTCATCCGTTTTGAGGGTAACAACGTAGTCGCGACCCCGGTGTTTGTTGGGAAAAGTCTCGAGTTTCCTGGTGGGTTTTGTTTTTCCTTCTCCCAGGAGTGTGAGATCTTTCAGATCGGTTTTTCTTGTCGTTTTTCGGGCCATGCCAGGAATTCTATTTTTTCGCGGATTTCGCAGATTGCACCCTATCATTCTGATCACCGTTCGAGCAACTCAGAAGTGCGAGTGAGAGTTTATTAATATGAAAGTGATACCTGCTTTGGGGGAGGAGATTCTTCGCACCCTTCAGGCTCAGCACCGTCAGATCGAAGAATGGAGTGAAACTCTAAGCGCCTACTGTTTTGACCCGAGCAAAGAGGATGATCCGTATGCCTGGCTTGTCTGTGTGTTGGCGCTTCAGGCGGTAGATAGAGGAAATTTCGGCATCGGCAGCCTGCTTTTGGATGGGAAAGGGAAGATTGTGGAAATGGCGCACAATGAGGTCTTGGAACCTTATTATCGCAGCGATCTCCATGCCGAAATGCTTGTCATGAATCGTTTCGAAGAGAATCATAAGGAACGGAGGATTCTGGGAACTTTCACCCTATATACGTCTTTGGAATCATGCCCCATGTGCCTCGCTCGCCTGCTGGGTTCCGGAGTGGGAAGGGTGCTCTATGTTTCGGAAGATTCCTACGGTGGTATGGTGAACAGAATCGAGCAGATGCCACCGGTCTGGAAGCGTATGGCGAAAAACCAGGTGCATGGCAAAGCGGACTGTAACGAATTCCTCACCCGTGCGGGAGACGGGATTCTCAATATCATGCTCGAGGAGAGACTCCAGAAGATGGAGGAACGATTTGGATAAGCTGGAGTTTCGCTTTTCCTTTCATTTAAACTCCGATAAACGCAGAATTATCTTGCAAATGCAGCTCCGGAGGAATCTGTCGGTCCCATCTCTGTCGGAATCTCGATCCGTCGCTTATAAGTCCGTAACTCAGGGATGTTCACAAAGCTAAGTCCGACAGATTCCTAGCGGCACGAAAATCTATCAAGAGCCATTCTGGGGGAATTAGATGCCAGCACCGTCTCGAAGCGAATCCAACGCATTTCGGCAGCGATGCCGGTCGATTCAGGACGAGGAGAATGTACTACGCCAGGGGGGAGGAGATTCGGGCCATGAGAGACAAAGAAGGCATGGTCGGCTACCGGTTCGCGAGCGTCTATCCCTTCTCCTAGACCATAAGAGCTACTTCCTGGAGCTGGGTCTTTGGGCGGCCTACGGTATGTACGAGGAGTGGGGAAGAATACCCGCCGCCGGGGTGATAACCGGGATCGGTCCAGTCTCGGGAAGGCCCTGTATGTTAATCGCTAACGACGCTACGGTGAAAGCCGGGGCACTCTTCCCGCAATCCGTCAAGAAGGTGCTGCGAGCGCAACGTATTGCCTTCGAATGCTCACTGCCAATCATTTACCTGGTCGACTCTTCAGGCGTTTTTCTACCTCTGCAGGACGAGGTGTTTCCCGACGAAGATGATTTCGGTAGAATCTTCCGAAACAATTCGGTACTTTCCGCGGCCGGAATTCCCCAGTATGCGGCCATCATGGGAAACTGTGTGGCGGGGGGTGCCTACCTTCCCGTCCTTTGTGACAAGACACTGATGACCGAGGGAAGTGGCTTGTATCTGGCTGGACCTGCCCTCGTGAAAGCGGCGATTGGTCAGGATGTCGATCCTGAAGAGTTAGGCGGATCGAAGATGCATGCTGAAATCAGTGGCACCGTCGATTTTCATGAACCTAACGACGAAGAATGTCTAGGACACCTAAGAAAGCTCGTTGGCTTGTTGCCTCGGGCAGAGACGGGATCATCGGTGGATCCTGGGCGGCTTCCTGAAGTCGAGTCGGATCCCGACCTGCTCTTTGGTATGGTCAGTCTTGATGGGAGGAGAGAATACGACTCCCGACAGCTCCTGGCATGTATCGTCGATGCCGGATCCATGGATGAATACAAAGCCAGCTACGGCAGGTCGCTCGTCACGATTTATGCAACCATTGGAGGGGCTCCCGTGGGTATTGTTGCCAACCAGCGTATGCGAACGCGTTCCGATAGGGCAGGTATTCAGATGGCTAGCGTAATCTATTCTGACGGGGCGGAAAAAGCGGCGCGCTTTATCATGGACTGCAATCAGACAGGGTTGCCCATCATCTTTTTTCAGGACGTCGTGGGTTTTATGGTGGGGCGGGATGCCGAGCAGTCGGGAATCATCCGGAGCGGGGCCAAACTCGTAAACACAGTTAGCAATACCATCGTACCAAAAATCACGGTGATCGCCGGCGGCTCTTTCGGAGCGGGAAACTACGCATTGTGCGGAAAAGCCTACGATCCGCGATTCATATTTGCCTGGCCCAGCGCAAAATATGCGGTCATGGGACCCGATCAAGCGTCCGATACCCTGTATTCCATAATGGCCCGCTCAAAGAAACTCGAGGGCGAAGGAGAGAAGAGCGAGGATTTGGAGAAATTGCGGGAGACGGCACGAAAACAGTATGAGGCTCAATCTGATATTCGATATGGGGCGGCACGGGGATGGGTCGATGCCATTATTCAACCGGACCAGACACGGGAGGTGCTGATAACGGTACTCGATCTTGTAAAGCGCAAGCGGCCTGAGAAGCGGTTTCATTCCGGGGTGCTGCAGGTGTAAATTAGGCCTTTACGGCTACTGTTCTGATGTTGATTCTGCTGAAAAAGTCGTCCATTCGGAATCCGCGACCACGTTCTTGTCCCGCTGGGTGGGACGGCTACATATATCAACGACTTACAAAGTCCAGTAGCCGTCCCTCCCAGCGGGACAAGAACGTGGGAGTTTTTCATGGCTGAGGTTCTTCGTATCGGTAACGCGCAGGCATTCTGGGGGGACAGTCCCGGCGCTCCCGGGAGGCTGCTCTCCCAGCAACCTGATCTCGATTACCTTACCCTCGATTATCTGGCTGAAGTGTCTCTTTCGATACTTGCCGAACAGAGGGAGCGCGACCCTTGGGATGGATACGCGCGCGATTTCGTCGATGTCGTTCGATCAATCGTTCCCCTGTGGAGAAAGGGAATGAAAACCAGGCTGGTAAGTAATGCTGGGGGGCTTAATCCGTTGGGGTGCGGGGAGGCATGCCGGTCAGTTTTGCGTGAAAGTGGGTGTAGTGATCTGAGTATCTATGTCGTGGGAGGCGACGATGTTCTCTCGCAACTGAAAAGTGAGAGTGGAAACGAATCCTACAAGAATTTGGAAACGGGTGAAAGCATCGGATCAGTGATCGACAGACTCGTCACGGCCAATGCCTATCTTGGGGCGGAAGCCATCGCTCAGGCCCTTGGCGAAGGAGCTGACATCGTCGTAACAGGCCGAGTGGCCGATCCCAGCCTCACGGTGGCAGCCTGCATGGCGCATTTCGGATGGTCGGCTGAGGATTACGACCGCATCGGGGGCGCCACGGTGGCGGGACACTTGATTGAATGCGGCACTCAGGTAACAGGCGGTATATCCACTGATTGGCTGAATCTCCCCGGTGTCGAGGACTTAGGATTTCCCTTTGTCGAGATGAGCGAAGATGGTTCTTTTGTCATAACGAAACCGGAAGGAACGGGAGGGAGGGTAGATATCGATACGGTGAGAGAACAGCTTCTCTATGAAATTGGTAATCCGGGACAATATCTCAGTCCCGATGCAACTGTCTCATTTCTTACGCTTGCAACCGCTGAAGAGGGAGATGACCGTGTGAGAATCTCCGGTGCGACAGGCTGTTCCGCGCCCTCAACTCTCAAAGTGAGTGCAACTTACCGTGATGGATTCAAAGCCCATGGGATGCTTACCATTTTTGGGCGTGATGCGGTAGAGAAGGCGAAAAAGTGCGGTGCAATCGTTCTTGGTAAGGTGAAAGATTCAGGGTTTGAACCGGGAGATACGCTTATCGAGTGTCTGGGCGCGGGCGCTTCCGTGCCCGGAGTTGTCCCACTTCCATTCGAAGATGATTTGCTGGAGACTGTTCTGCGTGTCAGTGTTGCTGATTCCAGGCGTGAGGCGGGCGAATGTTTCAGGCGGGAATTCGCTTCGTTGGTAACGGCTGGGCCACAGGGAGTGACCGGATATGGCGGGGGGCGACCCAGAATACAGCCAGTTTTCAGCTATTGGCCTTGTCTGGTGGAAAGAGAACGAGTCATTCCGTTTGTCGAAGAAGTATAGATTGAAGAGAATTCACAAGAATCTGCTAACCCTGTAAGATTAAAATGAAGGTGCGCCTTGGAGAATTCGCGTTCGCCCGAAGTGGCGATAAGGGATCCGGTGCGAACATTGCCGTATTCGCGAACTCAAACAGAGATTTCGATCTCTTGCTGAAGCACTTGACTGCCACCCGCGTTGAAGAGTATTTCAAAACGATGGGTGTGGGCGAGGTAGTTCGTTATGAAGTCCCTAATCTGAAGGCTCTGAACTTTGTCCTCCCTGGCGTCCTTGCCGGTGGGGGCAGCCGCTCATTGAGAATCGATGCGCAGGGTAAAGCCCTGGGACAAGCCCTTCTCGAAATGGAATTGGTGCTCGATGCCTGAACTAGTCCTTTCAGAACAGCTCGCTCCGGGTGTGACTCTTCTCACCCTCAACCGGCCAGAAAAGCGGAATGCCTTAAGTCTTAGTCTTATGGAGCAACTCTGCGATAGCATAAAGGCTTTGGAAGACGAGCGTATTCAACGTGTGCTTATATTGAAAGGAGCGGGAAAGGCGTTCTGTTCCGGGCTCGATTTAAAGGAGGCGATTGAGGATACAGAGAATCATACATCGGCCAGGATGATTGCTAGACTGCTCCTCACGGTTGGCCGAACCCGGTTGATAACTATTGCCGCCGTGCATGGCGCGGCAGTGGCTGGAGGGGCCGGTCTCATGACCGCCTGTGATTTGATCGTGGCCGAGGAGAAGACAAAATTTGCTTACACGGAAGTGCGACGCGGGCTCGTCCCTGCCTTGGTGTCGACCTTTCTTCGCCGCCAAATCAGTGAAAGGCACCTCCGAGAGCTCCTATTTACGGGAAGTATGATCGATACCGCTAGAGCTCTGCGGATCGGCCTTGTGAATCGGGTGGTCACTCGTGGGAAACTCCTGGATGAATCTACGAATCTGGCCGGAGCCATTATGCGAGGATCACCCAAAGCCCTTGCCGGCACTAAACGTATCATCGAGGAACTGGGACCGGCGACTCTTGAAGAAGATCTGGAACGTGAGCTCGGGTATCATCTGCAAGCGCGCAATACAGACGAAGCCAGTGAGGGTATAGCCGCTTTTTTGGAAAAACGCCCTCCTAAATGGGTGCCCCGCTAGCGCTGGTTTTCTGTTTTACACGGTTAAGAGAATTCGTAGTAAGAAGATGAGAGTTCTATGTTACGGACAGTTACAAGTGAAGTGGATGATGATGTGGAGCGGGTGATCGTCGTCAGTGACATCCACGGAATTTATCAATCGTTGGAGGCGTTCGATGCAATCTACTCCAACTTTGAGGGACACAATCTGGTGATCTTTAACGGCGATTTCTGTTTTCCCGGAATGCGACCAATTGAAGTTTTTCATTGGATTCGCCGAATGGCGGGCGAGAATTTCTTCCTTGGAAATCATGATGAAGACGCATTGGGCGATGCCGAGGGCGAATTACCGCTCTATACGGAGATCGGAGCATTTCAACGCATGGCGAAAGAAGATCGGGAATTTCTGATATCACGGCCTCATCGGCTGGATCTTTCATGGAGGGGGAGGCGCATCGTATTGATGCACGGACACCTCACCCCTGAAGGGGAGTCAGCTTCCTGGATGACCACACCAGAAGAACAGACATCCAGATTTTCCGGGGTAGAAGCGGACCTTTGTGTCCTGAGTCATTCGCATTTCGCATATACTATGGAGAGAAATAGCACCGTCTACGCCAATTGCGGCTCGATAAGCTTACCTTTGATCAAGGTCGAAAAAAAAGACGGAGTTCATTTTCAGGGCGGCCGTCAAAGAGAATTGGGGGAAGAAGAGATCCGAAGCAGTTTTCTCTGTGTGTCGGAAGAAGGGGGGAATTTGGAAATTGAAGTCGTTCGCTTTGACTATGATCGGCAGGCGGCCTTAGAGGAGATGGAGTTGTCGGGCCAACCGGATGTGGAAAATAATCGGCTGCTTCTGGAAGAAGGGATAATCAGGTTGACCGACTAGGAATCTGTCGGACTTAGGATTCCTAACATCCCAATGGTGTAGGTTTCATGGTTTCAGATCGAGAATCCGCCCCAAGTAAGATCGACAGATTCCTTTGAAGAAAATGACTCCCGAAGAAAGTGTCAACCTGGCCAGGAAATATGTAGAATTGTCAAATGAGCATAATTTGGAGGCGATATTTTCGATGTTTGAAGAGGATGCCATTTACAGTTCGTCAAATGTGGGATTGTATCAGGGGAAAGCGGCTATCACAGAGATGATGCGCGGTTTTTTCGGAAGGTTTCACGATGTTCGATGGGAGGTTGCCGACTATCGACTTACTGATACAGGAGGGGTGGAGTTCGACTTTGTGCGAAGGGCGGCGGAAGAAAGGGGTGGCGAACCGAAAGAAGGATCTGGGATGGAATGCATTTATTTCTCGTCGAGGGGACTCATCAGTCGGGTGGAAGTACGGACTGACTAGAAAACTCTCGAATTCTGGGTCCGATAGACTGCTTGCGTCTGGTATTTAAACGGTGAATTCGAAAGGGAAAAATTCACGGATCCTCGTTATCGATGACGATCCCGAGATGCGGTACTCGCTCCATCGAGTCCTTACAAAAGGGGCGTATCAGGTGATCACGGCGGGAAGTGGAGAGGAGGGGCTATCAAAAGAGCCGAAGAGGAGAGTCCTGAAGTGATCTTTCTTGATAATCGAATGGAAGGGTTGACCGGTATTGATACGCTGCAAAAACTTTTATCCAGGAATCCAAATTCTATCGTCATCCTCATGACAGCGTTTGGCAGCAGTCAGACGGCGATCGAGGCGATGAAGTTTGGCGCTTTCGATTATATCATCAAGCCCTTCGATACAGAGAGGGTACTTCGACTGGCAGATTCGGCGCTCAAGGCGCACGAGGGTATCGCGAGAATGAATGAACAGGATGCTGCAATATTTGATAGCGCGGATTACGAGGAAGGGATGGTTGGCAGTTCCGAGCGGATGCAGGGGATCTATAAGACCATTGGGCAGGTTGCCCCGAAAAACGTAACTGTACTCATTACGGGTGAGAGCGGCACTGGAAAGGATCTGGTAGCCCGATGCCTCCATAGGCACAGCCTCCGGTCCGAAGAGAGCTTTTTGCCGGTGAATTGCGCCGCGATTCCGGAGAACCTGATTGAGAGCGAATTGTTTGGTCATGAAAAGGGATCTTTTACCGGAGCGACATCGCGAAAAGTTGGAAAGTTCGAACTCTGCGATAGAGGGACGATCTTTCTGGATGAGATTGGAGACATGTCTGCGGTCACACAGACAAAGATACTTCGGGTCCTACAGGATGGAGAGATCCAGCGGGTCGGGGGCAATGAGATAATCAGGGTCGATGTACGGCTGATCGCAGCGACAAACAAGAATCTCGAGGAGATGTTGACGAAGAACCAATTTCGCGAAGATCTCTACTATCGGCTCAACGTTGTTCGGATTGAGTTGCCCGCGCTTCGTGATCGCATTGAAGACGTCCCGCAGCTCGTCGATTACCTGCTTCAAAAAGCGGCTCGAAACGGACAGACAAAAGTGAGGCGGCTTTCCGAGGAAGCGATTTCGATCCTGAAGAGCCACAGTTGGCCGGGCAACGTGCGGGAACTTGAAAACGTCATCCAGCACAGTGGTGTTGTTGCTCAGGGCGACATGATTCTTGCTAAGGACTTGCCGGAGAATATCAGGAAAAAGGATATCGAGGAGATCTCCGTGGCGTCTGGGGCAAAGTACGACGGGCACAGCAGCGAAATTGAAGAATTGAGAGGTGGAGAGGAAACGTGGGCAGAATCGGCTGAGGTGCACCATGCCCAGGACCGTTCGACCGTTGAGGGAAGAGAAACGGTTGCTTCTGCTCCCCCGGATCTGGGAACCGAGGACGAATCGTTACCGGAAATCGGACTTCAGGAGTCGTATAATCTTGTCTACAGTATGCTTCGCAAGTTCGCGGATGCTTCCATCCTACGCAAACTCGAAGTTGAGATGATTCGGCGCACCCTGCGGGAAACGGGCGGCAACCAGGTGCAGGCAGCCAAAATTCTGGGCATTACCAGAACGACATTGCGAAAGCGAATCGAACAGTATTCCATCCGCTACTGAAAGCAACGTCTCGAAGTGTGGAGTTGGACACGGGAGGATACTTCTAGCCCGAACATCTCACAAACCTTCTACTACGACCGCGGATCTCACTACATATCAAAGCCTTCTCTTGCCCGCCGACCTCAGAGGGTTCCAACACGCTGTCGCCCGCCGCCCTGCGGAAAGGCTCTGGTATGCAGCAATCTACGCTGTCTCGCTACGAAGTGTGTGAAATGTCCGGGCTATGCGATTCCCTCGACCCACTCACCGCCAGAGTTAAAATCCAGCCGAGAAACTCATCCCCCACCAAACATTGGCGTCGCGCCCGCCACCGACGAGATCGTCGCTGATTCCGGTGGCGCGAATCCCGATACTGAGTGAGGCGCTTTCGCTAAAGGCGTAGCTGAAATCCGCCGTGCCTCCATAGTAGACTCCGGAATCGGCCCCTTTGGGCGATACATAGCCAAGGTGGGTTCCGAGATCCAGTGTCATCGGACTATCTGGCCCGGATATAGGTAGGCTGTGGCCCAAAGTGATTTCGAAGGTGAAGGTGTCCAGATCGAAATCATAATAAAACGTCGGACTGGGCAACCAGCCAATACCGTGGCCGATACCCAGGTAGATCTCCTGCGTGTTATCTTCGCCGGAAGGCGCGTCGGGATAATAATAATAGGTCAGACCGACATCGAAACTGACGGTTTCGTTAAGACTGAAAGTGTAACCCGGGACGAAATTAATCTCCGTCAGAAATATGTTACCCGGGTCGGTGATCGGTGTATTCGACCAGAAGCTGAAGTACATGCCACCGTAGGTTAAGTCGATGGCGGGCTGAAACGAATAGTCCGCATATTGCACTCCCCGGAAGACATATTCACTCTCAAAGCCCAGGGTAGTCCCAATTTCGAGATCGGCAGCGTCGCTTGCGCCGCATAGAGGAATGATGGACAGTAGTGCCAGTGATATTGATTTCTTTGTTTTCATACGAATTCTCCTGTAGCATTTGCTGTGAAAGCAGATTGAACGTTTGTTGGGCCTCTGCTTGATGCAACTTTCGGGCCAAAACCAGGAGACGCTTGGAACTCGCTACATTTTGATCAGAGTTGTGCAGAAAGCGGGTAGTGAGATGATATTGACCCAAGTGGAGTCTGTACAGAAGTATGCAACTTCGCCGGCTCAGATGGTGTGGAGTTAAACGTGGCCAGAGTGGTCTGTAAAAAGGAGAAATATGAAACTGATCAAATGCATCATAAAACCCTTCAAACTCGACTCAGTGAAAGAAGCGCTATCGGAGCTGGGTTTAGAAGGGATGACGATTACGGAGGTAAAAGGCTTCGGGCGGCAGAAGGGCCACACCGAAATTTACCGGGGAAGCGAATACACGGTGGACTTCCTTCCGAAAGTTCTCATCGATATCGCAGTGCCGGATGAGTTAGTGTCGAAGTGTGTCGAAACACTGTGCCAAGCGGCAAAAACAGGGAAGATTGGCGACGGCAAGATCTTTGTCCTTCCCCTGGAAGAAGCGGTTCGAATACGAACAAGTGAGCACGGCGAAGACGCCATTTGAGCAATGTCGGTGGGATTTCAACCCGGCACAGGTAGCCACATTCTCATGGTAGTACCTTCCGACGAAGTATGGGCCACGTCGATGTCTCCATGATGACTCTGCAGGATTCGCTTTACGATATTCAGGCCGAGGCCGTCCGAATAGTGGGTGCCTAGCAGGGGAGAGGCAAAGAGACTGTCTCTCAGTTTGTCAGGAATTCCCGTTCCTGTATCTCGTATTTCGACGACAACAAAGGCATCGTCTCCACGAGATTCCTGCCGGGCGTAGATGTGAATCTTGCCTCCATGAGGCATTGCTTTAGTCGCGTTAAGGATTAAGTTCAGGAAGACTTGCTGAAGTTGTCCCTTGTTTGATTGGACCGACAGCGCCTCATCGTCGTTATGATAGTGCAGTTCTATTCTCATCTGTTCGAGTTTGAGGCGCAGAAGGTGAATGGTTTCATCAACGACGAGGTTGAGACTGACCGGTTGAAGGTGAGTATCGCTTGACTTTCCGAATTCGAGGATACGATTGGCAAGTGAGTCGAGTTGGTTGATTTTCTCTTTAATGATGGTTGCGTCTTTTGAGCGAATGTCATCCGCATCATAATTGAGATCGAGCGAATCGAAGAGCAACCTGATTACAGTCAGGGGATTGCGGATCTCGTGAGCCAGTTCAGCAGAGAGGAGCCCAAGAGCTGAGAGTCTTTCAGAGCGACGGAGAAGCTCCTCTGTAGAGAATACACGCGAATAAAGTCGAGCGTTCTGGATGGCTACGGCACCGATAGCGGCGAGGGTACCTAGCATTCTCTTCTCTTCATCGTCAAAACGGTAGAGACTGTCGGTATAGGCGTTCAGAATTCCGATTGGCTCCTCTTCAGAGAGTATGGGCAGGCAAAGCATCGAGACGAGGCCCTCCGAGCTGATAAGATCGGTTAGATGGTGCTCTTCGGTTCTTCTAACATCCAACACCTCGACCTGCTTCCGGTTGAGGATAGCCACTCCTGCCGCGGTGTCCTCTACTCTCAGGATTTCCTCGTGGGCGCGGTTTCCCGCGCGATCCGCCAGCGAATGCAGGATGAGGTGCCTTTTCTTCGGGTCGTAGAGATACAGAGTGGATATTTTGCAGTTTGTGATTCTAAGGGCCTCGCGTGTCAGGCTGTCCATGAGCTCACTCTGTTCCCTTTTCAGTACCAGCTTGCGAGAAGCGATGATAAGGGCCTCCAGTTGCTCTGATTTGCGTTTAAGCTGGCTTATCAGCCATAGACGGTTGACAACTTTGGTAGCTTCGTTTGTGAGAAGTGACAGGACTCGCAGATTCTGCTCATCGAAGGCATCATCTGAATCGCTTTCAACGTTAACAACCCCAATGACGGTTCCTTGGTCCACCATGGGGACTGCCATCTCCGAGCGAGTCGCTTTGTTAAGAGAAAAATAGCGCGAGTCCCTTTGCACTTCGTTCGCGAGAACGGCTTTTCCGTGCAGGGCGACCCATCCGGTGATTCCTTGATCCAGTTTTAATTCGAATCCCGTGGAGTGGTCCGCAAGGCCTTTAGAGACTTCGATTCTTAGGGTATTTGCTTCCGGTGTCTTCAGGGAGATTGTTGCACTGTCGGCCTGCAAGAGACTGCGGATTTCATCCAGGATATAATCGAGGGCCAAATGGGGATCTTCCATTTTCCCCACCAGGCTACTGATGCGGTAGAGGGAATCGATTACCGCCCTGTCTGTATCGGTCGCTATCATTTTGAAATTAAAATATTGAGTAGAATCGCCAATTTGAGCCTTGCATAAGGTGGACAAACTTGCTCAATTTTCTGACTCTTGCAATTTTGTTCAGCAGCGCCATACCGATTGAATCGATCAAATATGTACAGTAACCCTTTAAAGATCTGGACTGGCACTTTTGGTGCTTCTCATTCCAGACCATTTTCGATACTCGTAAGAGAGAAATCTGTAGTCCACCATTAATTAGGAAGTAATCAACGATGAGTCCAACGGAAGCCATAGCATATGCGAAGGAGAAAGATGTGAAGGTCGTAGACCTTAAGTTCTGCGATATTCACGCCACCTGGCAGCACTTCACCGTACCCTTGAGCGAATTAACGGAGGATTCTTTCGCGGACGGGTTCGGCTTTGATGGGTCCTCTATTCGAGGTTGGCAGGGAATTGAAGCATCCGATATGCTCGTCATGCCAGACAGCAGCACGGCGATAATCGATCCCTTTGTGCAGGCGACGACCCTCAGTCTCATCTGTGATATAGAAGATCCCTTAACGCGGGAGCCTTATGATCGTTCACCGCGTGGTGTTGCGAGAAAGGCCGAAGAATACCTGAAGTCCACCGGAATTGCCGACATCGCTTATTTCGGGCCGGAGGCCGAGTTCTTTATATTCGACGATGTCCGTTACGATGTTACGCCGAATACCTCATATTACTACGTCGACTCCGTGGAGGGGATTTGGAATACCGGGAATGAGGAATTTCCCAATTTGGGACACAAGATCCGGCATAAGGAGGGATACCTGCCGGTGGCGCCTAAGGATCAGCTCATGGACGTGAGGAATGATATGGTTCTGACCATGATCGATCTGGGAATCGGGGTTGAGGCACAGCACCATGAAGTATCTACCGCCGGACAGGCGGAGATCGATCTGCGATTTGAGAACCTTTTGAAGATGGGCGATTTTATGTGCCTATACAAACATGTCGTGAAGAATGTCGCGAGGAAGCATGGGAAGACTGCGACTTTCATGCCGAAGCCGGTATTCGATGACAATGGTTCAGGAATGCATGTCCATTCTTCTTTGTGGAAAGAGGGAAATCCTATTTTTGCGGGCGACCTCTATGCCGGGTTGAGTCAGGAAGCGTTATGGTATATTGGAGGCCTGCTCAAACACGCCTCCGCCCTGTGCGCGATCTGCACTCCGACGAATAATAGTTTCAAACGCCTCGTCCCGGGATTTGAGGCTCCCGTCAACCTCGCTTATTCGGCGCGGAATCGGTCCGCAATATGTCGCATACCGACCTACAGCCCGAGTCCTAAAGCAAAGAGAGTGGAGTTTCGAAGTCCTGATCCATCGGCCAATCCCTATCTCGCCTTTTCGGCGCTGCTCATGGCCGGGTTGGACGGCATTGAAAACAAGATCGATCCGGGCGAACCGATGGATAAGAATCTCTACGATCTTCCGCCGGAAGAGGCCGCCAACATCGAACACGTCCCCGAATCCTTAAAGGGCGCGATCGAGGCGCTGCAGAGCGATCACGATTTCCTCTTGTCGGGAGATGTTTTCAGCAAGGATTTCGTCGAAAACTTCATCGAACTGAAATCAGAGGAATACGATGAAGTGCGCCGGCGGACGCATCCGTTTGAATACTTTCTCTACTACGATATTTGATTTGGAGATTCCCTGGAGTTTCTATTTCGATATCCCCCCGGCAGGGTACCTGTATAGCGTTTCTGAGGTTGCCCCTGTCTTGTGCCGGGGCAGCCAGCAATCAAAGGCACGCTAAACACGTACCCGGCAGCTGCCGGGGTTTTTTGCGAGTGATGGCACACCTTGAGTTTCCAGGTGTCTGAATCCCGCAGTGAAGGAGCGCCGAATTCGATACGGAATTCTTGTGGCAGGGTGGATTGCATCCTTGGGAGTGGCCTACACACTGGGAATATGGCATACGGACAGGCGATTAGAAACGGCGAGTCCACCGGGAAGCCACCACAGCCTTGAGGCAATAGGCAGTAACAAATCGATCCTGCCGGAAGAAATCCCTTTGAATGAGGCTGGATTGGATGTTGAAAGTCGAGAGCCGGAGGCAGAGGGAACTGTCACTCAATCTCTACAACGCTTTTACATGGAGGCGAAAAATAAGTCGCAGCCCGATCAGAAGATTCGCGACTTTTTTCGGGACCTGGCACCGAATGAGATAAAAGAAACGGTGGCCTTTATTGAGAACATGCCCGTCGGGTACGAACAGGACTATATGCTCTATGCCCTTATGCGGCGTTGGGCAGGGTTGGATAGTGGAGCCGCCTTGGAATATGCCTTGTCCATTCAACGGCTCCCAATGAGGGAGCGCAGTGTTCGGTCCGTGCTCTTTGTGTGGGGAAGGGTAGAGCCCGAGAAAGCATTTGAGTGGGCCTACAGTAATCCTTCCCCGGGAAAAGTGGAGAGGCGATTATCCTCTGTCTTCCGGGGAATCGCCGATGTCGACGCCTCCAAGGCGATCGCGATGCTGAAAGGTGTGGGAGATGATAGGGAATTGAGAAATCTCACCGGAGTTGCGGTGCGTGCAGCCTACGGGCAGGGTAGGAAGAATGAGGTAATCTCCTAGGTGGAGGGAATGGAAGAGGGAGATCTGAAACGAAACGTTATTAACAATCTTCTCGGGATGTGGGGCGGACATGAACCCGCCGCGGCGCTCGCATGGGTGGAGACGTTCGAGGATAAGGGGATCCGAGAACAGGCATTTGATCAGATTGTGAATTCTCTCTCGCGGACGGATCCAGAATCTGCCGCCCAGTGGGCCAACGAACTGCGGGACGACGGTCTGCGTCAAAGAAGCCTCAGCCGAGTGGTAGAGAATTGGCTGCGCTATGATATTAACGGGGCGGCGGAGTGGCTGAACTCCCTTCCCGCTGAACCTGAGCTGGATGGCGCGGTTGCGCGATTGGTCGATGTGGTAAAGAATGAGGATCCGGAAGGGGCTATGACGTGGGCACTGTCGATCTCTGAACCGCAAAAGCGCCGTTCCACGGTGGAGAGGGTTGCACAACTATGGCAGCGAACCGATCCCGCCGGTTACCGGACCTTCCGAGAGGATTTCAATATCTCGGAAGAAGAGAAAGCTTCCTTGCCGGAGTAGGCGAATCAAGGCAGAGAATTTTCAAGTCAGCGGAGCCCCCGGCGCGCACGACGCGGCCGGATCAAACTCTGCCCTACGGCAGAGTGAAACTTGCGGCGTCCAGGAAGACGAAAAGCTTCCGCTTTCCGATGGTGTCGCCACCGAATTGATCTATTAGGAACGGCCCGCTAACCCGCATCTACATTGAAGTTTTAGGTCAGAAGTCTAGATGTAGCGCGGTCCCCCACCAGAGGTTGCGTTCGCGACCGCGGTTCTCCTGATTTGATTCCTCATCCAGGATACCGTCATTGTTACCGGAGAATCGCAGGCCGAACCTGAGCTGCGCAGATTTAGATAACTTATACGCATAATCCAGCCAGACCTCGTAATAGCTGTAGCTGTTACCCCCGTAATCTTCCACTTGTCCGCCGCCGAGATCGTCGGTATCGACGGAGCCGGCGTAGGCGCTGATCTCGATCGAGGAGTTGGGAATCCATTCCTGCAAATCGAAGCTGTAGTATACTGACAGTTCGAGGGTGAGGGACTCGAAGTCGATGTCGTAATAAAGATAAATTGTCGGTTTGAGCGGTGCCCTTAGGGAAACTCCGAGGAATATCTCACGGGACCGATCGACCTCTGTAATTTCGGAATCTTCCAGATACCAGAAATAAGTGAACCCAACGTCGATACTTAAATCATCTGTCGGTTCGGCGAAATAGCCAAGATAGATATCAAATTCACTTCCGTTATAGGAATTCTCATCGTCGATCGGTTCCCAGCCCCAAAGGTAGGTGTAAAAGCTCCCTAATCCCACTTCAAGGGAAGGTTGAATCCCTTCGTCGTCGTATTGGGTGCCCCTCCAGATGAATTCGGATTCGAATTTTATGTCCCAGATTGAGTAAATTTCAACCTGCGCCGAAACATCTCTCAGTCCAAGGAGCAGAGTAACGAGGAGTCCTTTTAAGATTGTCCTCAATGTACGGGATATTGCTAGAAACAGTTCGGATAAATCCCGCCCGATTTGCTCGGGAGTGGGCGGGTGCTGGAAGCCCAATTGAAATTGCTTTACGACCTACTCGTCAGGAGATCTGAGGTATTAGTTCACGGTATTTTGATTCTCGGAGCATTAGGTGATGATATTGATGGCCTTATGTAAGTTAAAGACGAAATCATCACAGAGTGCGGGAGTGGATTCAGCGCCCATGGAAGACTTGAGGCTGAGAACCAGTTGCCTGCATGCAGCAAGAATTCTGGCTGCGTTATGATTACGGATCATACATCGATCTTCATCGAAGAAGCGATCCCTGGGGTAATGATTTTTATTTTCGATCGACCAATGGTTGCGAATTTTCGAGAGGAACTGTTGAGGGCTCAAATCGGCGGGATCGAGACTGCTTACGTAGTAAGAGCGTTCAGAGGAAGGTTCAGCTTTGTTTGGATAATGGAAGGTGCGTTGCACACAGGCGAACTGGCGGGCATGGGGCAGGCCGGCAGAGGGAGCGCTTAGAGAATGGGTTGCTATTTGACGTATTTCGAGTCGCCCATGGTCATTGTCCACGGTTTGGTGGAGAAAAAGGGGGTGGAGCTGAAGAGATTCTGAGCGTATTGATGCATGTTGGGCTGATTGTCTTTAATTTGAATAACATAGTCAGCACTGAGTTCTTCGACGACGATGTGGGCAGTTTCTTTTTGATTATGCATGGCGTCGAAGGTGAAGGTGGAGCCGTCCAAAATGGGCATCTTTCGCAAGAGAGTCTGGGCGGCGGTGATCGCGTTGGATTTATCGGCGGTAGCGACTTGGGCTAAGGTTTGAGCGCTTTGGTGATCGACTGCGGCCACCAGGTGCAGAGCCTTTGATTCTTCGGTGTTTGTGCCTTTGAGGGTCTTGCCGTCGACGGCAATATCGCGGGGCAAACAGCCGTCTTGTAAGCAGATGAATTCGGTGAGGGTTTTATCGAAGAGCTCGGCCTTTACGTTTTGCAAGACCCGATAGAAGACATCATAGCAAGGGGCCTTATAGCGGCCTGTTTTGGGGTTTTTCCAGGAGCGTAAGGCGCGCAATTGGGCTTGATTGAGATGATGGGCCAGGCGCACGATGCCCTTGAGGGTCTGTTTGCCGCACATCGTGCCGAGCACAATCATGCTCAGGACCGTGGCGAGCCGATATCTAAGGCCCGCTTTACGACGGAAGTCTTCTATCTGATTGAAGCGTTCCCACAGGCTGCTCATCTGTTCCACTTTGAGGCAGACCGCATGGGAGTTATCGGTTTCATTGAGCGCCTGGCTCTGTGCCGCGGGCAATGGCCCTGAAGCGCGCAAAAGCTCAAGGGCATTAGCCTTGAGGGGTTTGACCCAGATCTGCTTGGGACGCTCATGGCGTTGATAGAAATCTTCGCGTTGGCGGCCATATCCCGCGCTCAAGCCCAAGGGCGTCCACCCGCTCGCTTCGTAGCAAGTGCCCCGGTGAATCTGTGGGTCCACGAACGTTTCCGCTACCAAGGGACGATAGCCAAAAGCCTCCTGCCAGTGATCGGCTAAGACTCTCAGGCACATACCCAACGTCTTGGAGGCCAAATTTGCAAGATCCACCCCGGGCAAAATCAGAAAACGCCGGTTCTGTACTACCAGTTTCAATCGTGCATGCCGTTGCGCCCCGTCCCACCCGATCCATTCGTCTCGATCCTTCAGCCGGTAGGATGCGGCCCCCCACAAGAGCAGGCCCATCCATTGCCCGTCGATCTGCGCCACATAGCGCAGGGTCTCTCCTGCGCTGCCCGCACTGTGTAAATAATGATGTTGTTTCAATAGATCATTGAATCGCTCCTGCTCTTCGGGCAGGACCAGACGCAGAGTTAAACGATCTATCGAAGGATTCAGTTGGTAAGATTTTTTGTCTTTCATCCCATCTTAACATGACTGATTCCCTCGGGTTTGTCTAGCTCTTTTTTTATCTTCTTGCTTATCAGCTAGTTGCTTCCTGGAATCCTTTTACCCTGGGTATTAGTTGTGGGTTCAGTATTTAGACTCGCAAATAAACTGAAGATAGTATATTAGAGTAGCGCTTCGATCCTCGATTCCCATATAAATTACTATATGCTGTCAACATCTGAGTCTGTTTGGTTTCTATGAGCCTTTACCGAAAAGTAACTCTGTTAGTTTCGGGTCTCGCTTTTGTCTATATGGCTTACTTCCTGGCGAACTACATCCTATGGGACGAAAAGACTGAACGCTTTTTTGAGCATTACGCGGATGAAAAAATGGCGCTCTTTACACGGATCGAAAATCTTCAAGCTTCTTCGTTGGAGACCATGGTCAACGACTACACTTGGTGGACTGATATGGTTGAGCACATACCGCTGGGGGAGGACGAGTGGTGGCAGTTCAACGTGGATCCTGTTTTGGAGACGGTGTTTCAAGCTCAGGCCGCCTGGGTCTATCGGCCTGATTTCACGCTTTCATATTCATCGGATCTTTTGACCCAAGAAAAAATGGAGAAGCTTCCGGTGCCAACGAATACGCTTGCGGATTTTTTGAGCGCGAATCCTTATGCGCGGTTTTTCTACGAACGTTCAGAGGGATTCATGGAGGTTCGATCCGGTCCTATACAGGTTGGAGAGTTGGAGAGGAATATAGCGCCGATCGAAGGCTATCTCCTTGTCGGTCGACTCTGGGATGATGGTTATATCGATAAGCTGGCCGAGCTTACAGAATGTGAAATTGAAGTGGGACCCGTACCGGCGGTTGGATCGATCGCTGACTCGAAGGAAGGCAAGGTTGGTAGAAATAGATTCCAATTCACAAAATTTTTCAACGGTGTGGACGGTGCGCCCACAATTTTTTTATCTGCTAAATATCAATCACCAATCGTTGGGGATTTTCTCCGATTCTTGCGAAGACAGACAGGTTTTGTTATCGCTTTTCTTTTAATAAGCCTGGCCCTACTGGGTTATTTCATTGCGAAATGGGTAGGTGTTCCTCTGAGGAGGATATCTCAGAGTCTTAACACGGGTGAATCGAGCCATCTCGAAACACTGAAAACTCAAGAATCGGAATTCGGCCATCTTTCCGAATTGATTCTCAGATATTTTGAACAGCAGAACGAACTTCGAAACGAAATAGAATTCCGGAAAGAAACCGAAGATGCATTGCGGCTGAGTGAGAACCAGCTTCGAGAGTCCATTAACGATCGATCGCGTTTGGCGCAGGACCTTCACGATGGAATTATTCAATCGATCTACGCCATAGGTCTTCGACTCGAGAATTCTCTTCAGATGGTTGGGAAACACCCCGAAGAGGCGGTGACGGCGATGAAAAAGGCGACTCAGGATCTCAATATCGTTATTGCCGATGTCAGGAATTTTATCACCGGTCTGGAACCTGAAAGCTTGAAGGATCGGGATCTGAAACGGGCCTTGGAAAATCTGATTTCCTCCTTCAAGAAATCGCGCCCCTGCGACTGTGTACTCGAAATCGATGACAGTTCCCTGAAATTGCTTGACCGGAAGCAGACCGTGCATCTCTTTCACATAGCCCACGAATTGCTTTCCAACAGCGTTCGGCATGCGAAGCCTAATACCGTTACTTGCCGCATTTATACGAAGGGAGCAAGGGTAATAATGGAAGTTGTCAATGATGGTGGAAGTTTTCCAAAAGAAGCACATGCGGGAGAGGGAAAGGGATTGAAGAACGTTAAGACTCGCGTGGCCGAGATGAACGCATTCTACGGGGTGGGCTCGGAGAGAGAGGGAATGACCCGAATGTCAATCGAAGTACCGGTAATGCCCGATGGAAGTTAAACAGGATAAAGCGATCACGCTGGTATTAGTGGATGATCATGAATTTGTCCGGGTAGGGTTGCGCTCCTTGCTTTCGAATCATCCCAATCTTTCTATTTTGGGGGAGGCGGGAACGGTCGAAGAAGCCGTTCATGAGTCTTTGCGACTTAAACCTGATGTGGTGCTTCTGGATATTCGATTACCCGATGGAGACGGATTCGAAGCCTGCCGCAGAATCAAAGATTCGAATGATGCGATTAAAGTGCTTGTATTGTCTTCATTTGTTGACGACGACGTGGTGTTTGAGGCGATCAATAGTGGAGTAAATGGATATCTTCTGAAGGAGATAAAGACTTCTGAATTGGTCAGAGCAATTGAGGATGTCGCTTCGGGAAAGTCCATTCTGGATCCAATTGTAACACACCGTGTGATTAGAAGATTCAGAAGAGATCATTTCGACAACCCGGAAAAGCGTTTCGCGACGCTCTCAAAACAGGAAAAGCGCGTCCTCGCTTTGGTGGCTGAAGGCAAAACCAATAAGGAAATCGCTCGCGAGTTGAAACTGAGCGACAAGACGGTAAAGAATTATTTCAGCAATGTCCTCGATAAACTCAATATGAGTCGCCGGGCTGAAGCGGCCGCCTTTTATGGGCGTTTTGTGCTGAAATAGCGCTAAATGGCCCTGTCGGACCCGAAGTCCGACAGGTTCCTGGCTGCATCGGGTATACGGGTGTGATACCTTTTCTCCGAAACCTGATGTGAACTGAATATGAAGGCGGCTTCGAATTTCGAAATTGGCAAGATTAAGGCCATTCGGCCCTGATCGGGTAAGGCCGAAATACCGCTGTATCGGCTCTGACTATCGCTCGCCCACTTCGGATATAATGCCCCGGAGATCTTTTCTTAGACTCATGTTGGAGTTACCATTCAGGATTCGCGATGGCCAGGATATTGCTAGTTGATCAGTCCCTCGAAGTGCGGACTGTGATCGGTGCGATCCTTCAGCGAGATCGGCACGAAATGTGGCTGGCTGCCGATTTCTCAGAGGCGATGAGCAGTTATCGGAACTTCCGGCCGGATTTAGTTATAGCGGAGATATTTCTGCCGGAATTCGGCGGCTTGGAGCTGATTCGGGCGCTCCGCTTCGAGTTTGGAGAAGTAGTGATTCTCGCGCTAACCGAGGAACGATACGCAGGTTATAGCGATGTTACTAAGACAGCGCTGGAACTTGGGGCTGAGGGGGTAATTTCCAAGACGTTTACGAACCTGCAACTGTTGAGAGCAGTCAACGAGTTGCTGAGCGAAAAAGCCGTTGCTACTGTCTGATTCTCGCGGAAGGGCTTAAATGGCAAGGATCTTATTGGTTGAGAATGATCGCGACATAAGACTGGCCCTGTGTGACGTTCTCGAGCATGAAGGACAATATGTCTCGACAGCAAGTAATGGAGACGAGGCCCTCGAACTGCTTGGAAAAAAGCCAATCAATCTGATTATTGCTAATATATTCATGCCTCAGAAAGACGGCATCGAACTGATCGTCGAGCTTCGAAAGGCATTTCCGGCCACAAAGATCATTGTCTACTCCAACGTACTTTCTAATGTGGGGAGGATCTGTTTGAAAGCGGCACTTCGCCTTGGGGCAAGCTGTAACTTCACCTTGCCTGTCTCGCGAAGCGTGCTGCTGGGATTTGTAGATCAATACGCTGGAAATTCTCAGAGAATTCCGGCAGGAAAGGGAGTTTAAGCACACTCTTCACCTTCCTTGATGGAGGGGCATCAGAGGTAACTTTCTCCCTAGCCCGGAAATTTCACGCACTTCGTAGCGAGACTGTCCCGGCACGCCGGGACTGCGTATCAGTGACTATCCGCAGCACGGCGGGCGACAGCGTGTCGGAACCCTCTGAGGTCGCCGGGCAAGGGAAGGCTTTGAGACGCAGTGACATCCGCGGTCGTAGCAGAAGATTTGTGAAATGTTCGGGCTAGAGCGCCCGGTAGGTGTAGTCGTAGAGGCCGTCTTTGGTGTAGTAGGTCACGTATTCGCGGTCGTGACTCAAGCCCTTGAGATCCTTCCATGAGACAGTCAGCCGGATCTCCTTCTGGAAGCTCCCGAGATTTGTTACCGCTCGCTGGCAGTTATAGTCGCGGAGAGGGACGATGGAGAAATACGCTTTCGGATCAAAGCTACCGCTGCTCGGAAGTTGATCCACCTCCGTCCATTGCATGGTGTGAATTTCATCCATCTCGCTCTGGAGGACCTGCGAAGCAAAATTGCCGCTTTTTACATTCTCGCTCATGAGAAGCGCCTGCCCAATTCCACTGAAGCATCCCGCCAGAACCAGAGTCATCACTCCGGAACCAATCATGAACTCAACCAGTGAGAACCCATTTGTCTTACGGAGAAAAGAATAGTTCCCTAATCGCTTTTTCGAGTAGTTGCTTTGGAGTAGTTTCATTTTATCTTGCCATAAAGTATGGCGCATTCTCCAATTTGTCAAGTTTAAGATAGTCAATAACTTATGAAATTTTCTTAAAAAAAATGTAAAAAATAATAGAATAGGGAAACACCTCTAAGAACGATCGATGGGAATCCCGCTCAAAAGAACCGGTTCTCGGGGTTTGAGAGTGGAGGGATAGTTCCGTGGTAAACGTTATTTACGAAATGGGTTCCTAGCGAAACAGTTCCAGAAAGCGATCCTCGTAGAGATTGTAGAGATTCCAGCGATCGAGTTCCTTCTTTAATTCGGCGGCCTTATCAGTGGAGCGATCGGACTGGACGGCGCGAAATAGTCTATCAATTCTTTGCATGACATACTCGGGCACTCTGTCGTCCTCGACTTTTTTCCAACCCTCTTCGTCTTCCGCCGCTTTCTGTTTGGAGAAAATGTTCTGCATCTGATTGGAGAAAATGTTCTGCATCTGATCCTCAATCTTTGCCATTGACTCATCCATCTGGTGAGCCGTCCGATCGATTTCGCGCATGTCAACATCGATTCTGAGGAGCTTTCGGAGGACTTGCACAATCTCCCTGGAGGCTTTGGGATTGTGCATCTGCATGGCGTAATGCGGCATAGTGGCCAGGAGGCAAGCGGCTTGAATATCCCGGAGTCCCGCGAAGCCGAGAAGGAGACCGTTAAGCCCCGAAATTTGACCTTTATCCATGATTTCGACTCCATGGGGAATCAGAGAATCCCTCAAGCTCTTTTGATTGGCGACACCAAATACTCTCACCGATTCTTTATGGCTGATCGGCATGGCGAAGGCTGCTCCGGTAAAGAAAGTCCTGATGTTGAGCTGCTCGGCGAGGTCCAGAATCTTGTTCATCATGTTAATACCCCCGGTCCCCTGAATCTGCGCTTCACTTTCGAAAATGACGATATCGGGATTGCGGCAGTAGTAAAAGGTGTTCGAGGGCATATCGGGAAACTTTACGAGACCATCGTCGACGACAACCTCTTCCGGTGTAAAATACTCGCTCGAATCCACTTCGGCAAAAGGGAGTGCATCTAAATGGGTGCGGAGATAGTGAATTGCACCCAGTCCTACCTGCCCCATTCCGGGCCAACCGGCTAAAAGGGTGGCCTCTCGCATGGTATCGCGAATGTCCTCTTTTATTATTAATCTCATTTTCTTTTCTCTAGTCCCGGCAAGTCGGGATCGAATAGAGTTCGAATAAGTCCGGAAGGCTGCTAGAAAGGATGTATCGTATTTCAGAAATGACAACAGCCATTTGCAGTTGTGCCCAAGTAGTTTCCCGGACCTAGCCCCGTTATTTCACACACTTCGTAGCGAGACTGCGTAGATCGCTGCATATCATAGCCTTTCAGAAGCACGGCGGGCGACAGCGTGTTGGAACCCTCTGAGGTCGTCGGGCAAGGGAAGGCTTTGAGATGGAGCGAGATCCGCCGTCGTAGTAGAAGGTTTGCGAAATATTCGGACTAGATTCCGACCACCTCCTAAACCGATGAGGAGGAATCTTCTCGAAGCTGATTAGGTGGAAGGCACACGTCTGAGGCAAATAATTTTCGTTCAGAACCGTGGTAGGCTGCATACTCTCGCAAGTAAGCACACGCATCATCTGTTGTTGAGGAGGGACTCCGGGCCAGAAATCTCGCGAGAATTCCACTGGCGTGGGCGCTTGCCAGACTGGCTCCGGCAATGGGAGATCCTTGCGCTCGACAGCAGGCACCGAAATCTGCCTGCAACCTGCCCAGATCTGAAATCTCGGACGGAGCACAGCGGGCATCTCCGGTAATCCGTATTACCCCGGGATAGGACGATGGGAACACGGGCTGACCGCGGGCGGGAGTCGAACCCAGGAGGATCACCTCTGATTCGAGAGCATGGCGGCAGGCTTTGCGGAGAACATCGCGGTCCTGCCGCAGGCCAAAACTCATATTCACCAATCTAACTCCGCGTTTCACCACCCAGTTGAGGCCCGCCGCTGCTGCTGCTGCGGTTGTCATACCGCTCGAAGAGAACACTTGGGCGTGGGCCACGGGCTATCTTTGCTCGGGGAGCGTGTTCGAGAATGACCCGGGCGAGGGTGCTACCGTGGCCTGAGCAGTCTTCGCTTGAAGTATTCCTCTTAACAACAACCGTGCCGTCCGAATCAAAACTCCGAGCCTCTGTCACTCGTGGTGCCAGCTCGTGCGACAGGTGGCTGTCCAACAGCCCTACTCCGTCCGAGAGGCTCAGGACCTTCTGTGTGGACGGTAGCTTCTTTTCGTGAAACACCCGATCATGAGCATACTCAACAACCCGCTTGGCGTCGGCAATATCACCCCTGATCTGGCTCCATGCCCGCTCCAGAAGCTCCCGGCGTCAAAGATCAACTCGCGGGTCGTATGGCTGACCAGGTTCACGTTCTCCAGAATCGTCGTCACCGCCGGCATTCTCAGTCCCCCGCTCTGCAAAAATCCGTACAAGCTCATCGACTCGCGCACAAACCGCCGTGCCGGTTTCGTGGTCAACGAACCCAGAAACCCTCGAATCATCACGAACACGTATACCGCATAAGCCGGCATCCGCGGCCGGCCTGCCCCAAGATTCAATTCAGCAGCCAGAATATTCTCCTCCTCGATGTCCAGCTCCGGCAGCTCCGCTGTGCGCCCTTCAAAGAACCTGCGATCTTCCAATCGAAGTTTCTTCTTCTCACGCGCATGGGCGTCCAGATCCTTCTCGATCGCCTCGATGATTTGCGGCGCGAACCCGGCCAATTCTTCAACTTCATCCAGAAAATCACGGAAATCCGTGTCTGGAACCGGCAGAATGAGGTTGCTAAGGGGCGTCTTATCGCTTTTGTTCTCCTCTGTCGCACATGTTGGCATGTTTAACTCCTTTCTTAATCTTAGGTTGTTAAACACTAGCATGTTGCGACACTTTTTATCAAGCCACAAAATGATTTTTCTCAAGTTTTTCTTGCGCCTTTTGCGCCTCTTTGCGGCCAATCAGTAGCTTTTCGGATAAGGTCTAGTATGGAATAGGATACAGGTGTCACACCGCGCCTTTCGCCACCGCGCCAACGGCGTTCAATCTGCCGTTCGCGATTTCCAGTAAGAGGTCCGCGCCGTGGAGAGTTTCCTTCCGATGAGAAATGATAATGCGAGTGCGGTCGGCGAATAAACGGTCGATTTCTTCCACGATCCGCGCTTCAGCTTCCGTGTCGATTTCAGAGGTGGCTTCATCGAGAATGAGCACGAGTGGCTGCTGGAGCAGGGCCCGGGCGATTGCAATTCGCTGGCGTTGTCCGCCTGAAAGGTTGTCCCCTCGCTGTCCGATTTCCGTCTCATAGCCGTTCGGAAGAAGTTCAATGAAATGGGCGATCTGAGCGGAAGTTGCGGCTTCGACAATATCTGAATCTTTAGCGGTGGGGACTGCGTAACGAATATTATCGGCAATTGTTCCCGGTATCATGATCGTGTCCTGGGCGACTACCGCGATATGACGCCTCAGATCTCGGAGCCGAAACTCACGAATATTCGTTCCATCGAGCCGTATGCGTCCTTGCGAGGGGTCGTAGTAACGATGCAGGAGGTCGATAAGGGTCGTCTTCCCTATTCCGGAAGGCCCCATTACGCCCACCTTACTTCCACCGGGGATGACTGCGCTTGCATCGACCAGCACCTGTGTCTCTTCAGGCGCATATTGGTAAGAGACGTTCTCGATCTCGATGTGTCCGGATGCGTCCGCCGGAAGATCGACGGGATCCTGAGGATCGCTCACCGCGGGGGCTTCGACCATCAATTCCAAAACACGATCCAGGCTGACTCGCGCTCTCCTGGAAGCGACGTAAAGACCGAGAAGAGTCTGCACCGGACCGGTTGCCCGCGTAAGATATATGGAAAAGGCGATCAAGCTACCAACGGTCAAACTGCCCTTAACAGCCATATATCCACCGATCAAAAATACTCCGGCGATCGCAAGAGAGGAGAGAAACCGAGGTAGTGCGGCCGCCAAATACTGGGTCCGTTCCAGTCTCAGGAGATCGCTCAGGAAAAGACGATTTAAACCGGCGAGCCGCGAGGCTTCACGAGCCTCCGCACCGACGGCATTTATCAGTTTCATCGATGAGAGGCGATCGATGAAAAAGCTGGTCAGGTCCACGGTTCGCTCACGCAGATTCCGTGTTTGTGTTTCAACGCTTGGACGAATCGCCTTCAGAAACAGAAACTGCGCGGGCAACATGATAAATGCCAGAAGCGAAAGCTTCCAACTCAGGGTTATCATTAGCGCTAGAGTGCCGGCGAGCGCAATGCTTCCGTTGATTGCCGCGAGAACGGTGTCCACCCCAAATCTCTGAATCTGTGCAACATCGCCATCAATGCGAGTGAGGACATCGCCTCTTCGGATGCGGGCGTGGAATGAAGGAGAGAGGCGTTGGAGATGGCGATATACGGATTCTCGTAGATCGAAGAGAATGTGACCGGATACCTTGACGTATTGAAGACGGTTAAGGCCGCCCAGCAGAGAGCTGAAAAGGCCGGCAACGAGGAGGAGAAAACAGATCTTGACGACAGTCTCATACTGGCCTCTCAGGAGCCCGTCATCGATGAGCAGTTTCGTAAAGTAGGGTACCGTAAGGGCCAAACCCGTGCTGGCCAACGAGAGGAAAAGGACGCAAGCCAGCCGACCCCGATGGGGTCGCACAAAGGAAAAAAGCCAGCGGTAAGGCGAATCTGTCGGACTTCTGTCCGGCGGGACGTGCATTCTATTATATTGATACCGCGGGAAAAGTCGCATTTGAGGAAGTGTCGGCCACTTTCTGACGAAAGCGGCTACAGATATCAACGACTTACCGAGCTTTGTAGCCGCGTTCGTCAGAACGTGGGAGTTCTTCAGCGCAATCCTATTTTGGGATTACCGCTGAATCATCCTGATCCAGGCGAGGCTCATATCTGAACCGCCCGGGATTTTGATTTCGCCGATCCTCTCCAGGGAGTCGGAGGAGTAAATGCCGATGTCATCCATGGTTCCCCCCACATAGATTTCCTTACCGTCGCCGGAGATATTCACGGAATAATGGGTATGTTTCAGAGCGACTCGATCCAGCACTTTGTTTGAGACCAGATCGCTCTTAGTTAACGTGTTGTAAACGGTGTAGGCTTCGTTACGGCGGACCGGATTGACGACGGAGGAGAACATGACCACACCGTTTGTCTCGAAGTCGGCATACTGAAATTCACCGCTCTTTAGATCGAGGGTAATCATACCTGTTACAAATGCATCCGGGTTATCCGGATCGAGATCTGTTCGAACATTCGTGTAGGGCTGCACGAATACCCGGGCTTGTGAATACTGATTCCAAAACCCGAGCACATCCGGGTTGAGAAATTTGGCCGGTCCCAGTTGGTGACCTTAAACACCTCCAGTTCCTCTCCCGTTTGCGGGTCGATCACGTGAATGTCCCATGAAACGGCATAAAGGCGGCTTCCGTCTGTCGACATATAGAGCTGGCTTGTTCGGCGAGGTACTGGCAGATAGCGAACCGGTTTCGCATTCAGACCCGAGTCGGTGCGATAGACCGCAATCCTCGGGGGCAGTACCTGGTATTCGTTTAAACCCCAGAGAAGCGAGTAGTTGCATGGAGAAGAGCTCGCTTCCGTCCGGGCTGATCTCCATCGCGAATATCTGCTTAATGCGCTTTTCTGTGGTGCTGAAATCAGTGCGGAAGACTTCCACACCCGAGTCCAGATCGATTCCCGAGATACTCCCCATACCGTTTGTCAGGACATAGGCAGATTTAGCGTCGGGCGATGGGACCACGCTTATAGGAGACCCCCCTCCCCGGTATCGGGAGGGTCTTGACGACCTCCCTAGCGGCCGCATCGATTAGAACCAGGGTATTTGGCAGAGTTGCTGTTAGAATGTACTCCTTGGCCGTGGAGACGGTGAGCGACCCGTGCAAGAGAACGGCGCCAAGCATCCAGCACCGCGCCGCCCTTTTTGTGTCACTCATCTTTCGGAAAGACGGAATCCAATTTGCGCCAATCCGTTTGCGCTGAGGGTGCTTCCGCAGTCCAGTCCGGG
>CBDCEW010000102.1:130000-187993 GCA_965215885.1 Candidatus Moanibacter sp. | reverse complement strand
AATAGACGTGCAGTTTGCCTTCCCTCAGATCCCGATAGACCGTGATCGAGGGATTACCCTTGTCCACTCCAAGGATGCACTGTAAGAAGGTCTCTTCTTTGACGGTAGGTTTCTCCATTTTTCTTCGAATTTGATGGTTCGAAGATGAAGCCTACCGTTTTCTTTAGCTCTTAAAAGCCGGGAATTGTATCTGCGATTGCCCCCTGCCCGCCAACCCGCATGATAGCGAGTTCTGAAGTTGACGCTCGATCAAAGTGAATCGGAGAGTGGTACGAGTGATTTCTCGGATAGATCGTTCGATAAAGATCGCTGCGCTCCGAGGACGAGGACGATATCTAATCCGCCAACTGGCAATTTTCCCACTCGAAAACACCTAGAATTATGGCCCGGAAACCCCCATCTACATTGAAGTCTCGAGTCAGCGGGACTCTACGACCGGTGCTGGGACCACTCCCTCCTCGACTCTTGTCCGTCGAATTAGAATCCGCGAAACCAAAACCGTTAATAACAATCCAACTGCGAGAACACCCACTGGCTCCAAGCTGCTGTGAGACCAAATATAACCCGGACTCGCCTTAACCACAATCCCCCAATCGTGACCTGCGTGGGCGACCTTCTCTTTAATACTCAACCCTTTCAGGGCAGCAGCCGCTTCCCCAAATGAAGCAAATGATACCCGCGGCTCCCATTCTATAACCTCGACAAAGACAAACGGCTGTTTATTCCTGTCCATCAAGTCGTAAAACCATAACTGAATATCATCCAGGGCGACAAACTCCAGCGCCGACAGAACCATGTCTCCAGATCGATACGCACCTTCCAGATAGCCCAACAGTTGCTCTTGGCGCTGTTCTTTCGTATGGGGTGTAGAGCCGCCCGAATAGATGGGAGTGAGCAGTGTGTAGGAATTCTGCAAGCCCGCCTCCTGTTTGAGACGGAATGGCAGGGAGATAACTACCTCCCCGGAATCGCGAGCTCTCTCCAAAGCGTTGTGCTGCCTCTCATTCGAGCTGATATCCAATCCGAGGGCGGATCTGTTTCCTTCGATCGGTTCGGTAAAGAGAATGGGAAAATACTCTTTGCGAAGGGCCGCCCGGCTGTGGGTTCGTATACGTCCCTCATCGAGGAACTGAAAATCTGGAGAGTACTCTCTTCGCCCGAATGCTTCCCAACTTTCGCGCTCTTCGTGGCTAATCCGTGGCACCCAATTCATAGCTGCCAATCCCGTATTGGCTTTTACGATCGGACCTGCAACTTCCTTGAACACCTCACGACCAAAAGGAAGGCTCTGCCCCAAAAGTACAGCTGCCGTTTCAAGTTCCCTTACATTATTTCTAGCGGCCTCTCCAAGCGCCACCACTACCACTGCCGCTGTGCCTTCGAACTCATCACGGATCTTCAAATACTCTCTGCCCCACAAGACTGCGAAGGCGACTATAGACAGGCCTAACCCTACACATCCGCACGAGCAGATGCAAAAGATACACTTCTTGCTTCGCCCCTTCTTCGGTCCCGTCTCTTCAGTTTCACTACTCATTAGTCCGCTTTCCCCACGAATATTCGAAGCTCTTTGAACAACAGAACGGTTCTACCTTCGCCATATTAACGAAACCGTTTCAGAAAAGCATCCATCATGGTATAGAGCTCTATCTGGTTTTCAACCTTGCGAAAACCATGTCCTTCGTCTTTTTTCACCAACCAGACAAAATCCTTTCCCCTCTTTCTCAGCTCCCGGCGGAGCACCTTCGCATGATCGATGGGGACTCGCGGATCTTGACTGCCGTGTACGATGAATATCGGTGCTTGGATCCTCTCGATGTAATTAATGGGAGAGAAGCGCGCCAGGAGATCCCTGTCATTTTCGGGATGTCCAATCGTTCGGCAATAAAAACCGTAGACCATCTCCTGTTTCCATTTTCTCCTCCAGTTGATCAGCTCTATGAGATCGACTGGGCCAAATGCGCTGATACCAAACTTATAGATCTCCGGGAATTTCGTAAGCTGCGCTAATGCGGCATACCCGCCGTAGCTGGATCCATAGATCCCAATAGAATTTGGGTCGGCGATTCCTCGTTCCGTTGCCCATTTCACTCCATCGACAAGATCAGTCTGCATATTCGAGCCCCATAGTTTGTCACCGGCATGGAGGAAAGCCCACCCATATCCCAACGATGAACGGAAATCTATCTGAAGGACGGCAAATCCCCGATTGGCGAGAAACTGCACCACGGGATTATATCCCCATGAATCACGCACCCACGGGCCTCCATGCGGGTGAACAATAAGCGGTAGGTTGCGGGGTTCCTGATCTGTTGGAAGGGTTAGATAGCCATGCAAGGGTGTTCCATCTCGAGCTTCAAAGCGGATCGGCCTCATCTCTCCCAGCATGGAGGTCTCGATGACCCGGTTGTCGGCGAGAATCTCCAGATTCAACTCACCCTTATCGATACTGAGTAATGAATAAACCACGGGGTGGCGATCGGAGTAGCTCGCTACCACCATTTTTGTATGATCATCACTCGTGTTTACGACTCGACTGTGGAACCCTGGAAACTTCCTCTCCAGATACGCCTGAATAATCCGCTTCTCCTCATCAAACCAGAAGACTTCGGGCTTTTCGGTTTCGTAATATACACCAAGTGGTCTCTCCAAAAAGTCCGATAGTTGGAGGTCGACGACATCATGTGAGGGAGTCTGGAAAAGCATTCGCCCCATCTCTTTCGCTTGCGGGTCAAATTCGAAAATTGCCGATACCGTTCGCCCGATTTCGCTCGCCACATACAGTTTCAAGTGATCATAGCTGAACGGTTGGGGAGGAGGGACCAGGATCGGCATCTGGTCAAATTCGGGAGGTCCAACCGGGCGCCACTTCGCCTTTCCAAAAGGGAAATAGGCAATTTCACCCCAATCCTTCTTCCCTTTCTCGCGAAAATAATACGTCACTCCACCATCATGATCCCTCGCCTCGCCCAAACGAACTTCGCCATCCTGATCTGTGCGCCACCCCGTAAAATTGCCCGGATTTCTAACCGCTAAACGTCTCACGCCATTGTTGATATTCATCCGATACACATCGGGATAATCGACCCGCCTCTCGTTATTCAGAATTAAGATCTCATCGGGATGGTCTCCGAGCAGATCCAGCGGTCGCGAGTAGCGAAATACAAAGCTACCGGTGCTTCCCAGAGGTGGAACGAGTGTTCGAAGATTCGAGCCATCACGATTAACGGCGAAAAGTCCCCATGACTCATTGCCATTCTGATCCATGGTAAACAATATCCGTTCTTTGCTCGCCCACAGATAGTGGTTTATGGTCTGGTCGGTTGTCGCCGTTATCCGGGTGGAAGTGCCCAACTTCAGGTCGATGACGTAGAGATTCATTCCGTCCTTCCAACTCCCGAGGGCCGAAAGATATTCTCCACTCGGGGAAATCCGAAACCGGGTAAACCCAGGACTGCGGAAAAAAGACTCCACCGGTATCTCTTCCGCCTGTGCCACAAGAGCGGCGACCAAACCAATCAGAAAAAAGAGAGCTCGGAGGATTCTTATTACTCCAATTTGCAAATACGATGAGGTGTGGGGGAGCGAGTCGTGCACGGTCGACCGCAGGTCACGATTGAGAGTCACGATTAAAAGAGAGTAGCCCCATGAAAACTTCCCGTCGTGATCATAATCGTAATCTGAATTCGAAAGAGGTGCATCTACATGCTGGCGGGCTAAAACGTCCTCTTCAGTGAAACCGTAACCGTTCTTCCGTACGGATTATAGGCGCCGAGATTAGTATCGTAGCCTTCCTCCTCCGTCACATTGGCGGGAGGATCGCGGTCGGTCAGATTCTTGATGCCGAATATTACCTCGGTATCAAAAAGGCCAGCATAGGTCAGCTGCAGGTCGAAAACGGTATGACTGTTCACCCTGGGCACCCCGACAAATTCAGTCTTATACCCGGAGGTATAACGCGACACCAGGGCAAGGCGAAGATTACGGTTGCTGCTGGACCATCGAAACGTGCTGTAGGCTTGATATCGAGGGAGACCGATAAACCCGACGAGATTGAAACCCCCCGTAACGTAACGATCGACGTATACGGAATAATGTCGAATCCAGAAATCCCCAAACGTCTCCGTCTTGAAGCGGTAAAATATCTCGAAATCCAGCCCCTCCAGTGTGACCCCTTCAAAATTCCTGAATTCACTCACAACATAATCGATCTTTCCGGGAATAATAAATGTGATCTGCGGTGTTTCCGGACGCACCCAGGGCCCATTCGGGTCGCGAAACACACCCGTCATCGCTCCCCGGGTCTCACGGTCCAAGAGGAAAAGGTAGTTGACTGGATCCTCAAAGTAGAAGTCCTCTTCCGCTGACAATAGTGAAGGGATAGACCGCGTCGCGATCACATTGTCGATTTCCAGCCGCCAGACGTCGAACCCGATTGCCAGATCCTCCAGGAACTTGGGACTGTAGACTATTCCCGCGTTGAAATACCTGGAGCCTTCCGGCCTGAGGTCCGGATTTCCCTGACGGCGTACTTCGCGGGATCGAAAATCGTCAAAGGGCCAGGGCGTCCCCTCATCGAAGACACCGAATGTAAAGTTTGTGCGGAGAAAATCTCGCTCCTGCACGAAGCCGCGGGTGATGCCGCCGAAGGCCTGTTCGAGAGACGGTGCTCGAAACGCTTCGGAGTAGGACGCGCGCAGCAGCACACTGGGAAACGGCCGCATTTTTATTCCTACCTTGGGATTTACGGTGTCGCCAAAATCGCTGTATTCCTCCCAGCGCGCCGCGAAATGGCCTTCGAGGAACTTGTGAAGGGGAATAATCATCTCTCCATAAAGGCCATATACGTTGCGGCTGCCTTCCGCCGACGTCCCTCCCGATCCGAATAATAGGAAATTCCCAGCCAATTCCGACTGCAATCGATTCATTGATTCATCGCGAAACTCTACACCGAAATGACCGATCGCAGGGCCGGCCGGCAGACTGAACAACTCCTTGCTCATCCCGGCATTGATCTGAAAGAATTCACGATTGCCCGAACGCACATCGTCGGTCGTGATCCGGTTGTAAATGGCGGCGTTATTGTCCTCGCCGGGAGCCGAGGCGAAGGGATTCAAGGCATCCGCTCCAGTGGCATTGAGAGCTTCTTGAAAGAGATCGACCCGGATGAGGTTTTTCGTGACCTCCTTTACCACACTTTTTCCGTAGAGTAAAGATAGCTCCCATTGGGCTCCACCCCATTCCCCCTTCAGTCCCGCCACTAGTCGAATCAGCTCCGAATCGGTCTCATTCTTTCGTGGGCCCGGATCGAGCGGCCGCAACAGGGAGTCCGTAATGTCCAGTCCACCGGGGGGGACAAGCGGGCCACTGAAGAAGTTGTCGAATGAAGGGGTAGGATTGAACGGATTGGACGCGGGGATAATGTAACCGCGGTTCAGTGGAGCAGAGGCCAGCTGGTAGTTCGCGGCGTTGTCCTGGTAACTGAATTCCCCGAAAAATTCCAGTGAGTTGTTGATTTCGTAGCTTCCTAAAAAGCTAATCCCGTAGCGTTCCGCTCCACTCACCAGGGTGGCCTCGGTGTTATAGTTGAACCGCTCAAAACCTTCCATATCTTCCGTAGAACCGTCCCCAAAAAAAACGAATAAGTGATTCTCAAGCCGGGTGAAATCAGCCGGATTTCGTCGCAACCCGAGAAACTCAAAAAACCCGGGATAGCTGTCCCACCCCAGAAGGTTAAACCCGCCTTTATCCGACTGATCCGGACTGGCCGAGAAGGACCGGTCGCGCCGCATCAAAGGATCTCTCTGATAGTAGTTCACGTGTATTATGATGCTCGACCGCTCAGTTGTCTTGCCCCAGGTAACGTCTGTTCCCCAGATTGCGACATCATCTTCCCGTGTCGTACCTTCATAATAGACCCTTATCTCCCCTTCTTCGTAATCCTTTCGTAAGATGAAGTTAATCACCCCGGAGAGCGCATCGGACCCGTATATGGCCGACCCTCCATCTTTCAGAATCTCGATCCTTTCAATCGCGCCCACCGGGATTGCGTTCAAATCGACGAAGTTTTCTCCTCGCCCCGTCGAAAAAGCGTAGGGCACCATACGGCGACCGTTCAACAGCACCAAAGTCCCTGCTACCCCGGTTCCCCTCAGATTCGCCTGCGCCCCATCTCCCGCAAAGGAACCGATCTGCCCTGATTCCGACGCTCCTGAAGTAATCGGCAACTGCCCGATCAACTCCGAGAGCTGAGTGACTCCACTCTCTTCGATCTGCCGCCGATCCAGGGCGATTATCGGCACCTCGTTTTCGAGATCGATCTCCTTGATTCGCGTCCCCGTCACAACAAATCGCTCAAATTCTTCGAGCTCATCCTCCTTGTCCTCCACCTCGACCTTCTCTTCGGCCGTCGGGGCCTGCTTCTCCCTCTCCTCATCCGCCCCGGCAATCGGGATGGCCAATGCCCACACCCAAAAAGACAGGGGCATCCATCGGTGCGGCAGCAGGGCGATTCTTCGATACACGCGTCGGGACATCGGAGTTCGGTATCTTATCCACTCACGCTACAACACCCTTGCCGGCATGACCACTCTAAAATGTCCCCTAGAAAATTCCGGTGCCTGCGACATTGTCGATTCTCCGATCTCTTATCCGCCCCTGTCACGGCCCATTTCCACCCTTGCCGAACGCTTATGAACCCAACCGCCCATTTATTAGGGACAGGTAATTTATCTGATTCCGCTCCGGCGGATCTCAAATGCGGAAATTCTCGGCAGATCCCTATTCTATCGCACATTTGCCAGCTTCACAGTCCCGAATTCTCCACAATCAGCCCCCAGGAATTCCAATGGTAGTCTGCGTTTATGCCCTCTTATTCTTATAAACTACTTATTCATATCTCCCATCTCAAACTTCTACCATCTGCTAGGTATAAATAGCCTGTCCCTTATTCTGACCCCAGAACATCCAGTGATACACTGCATCAACACCCCTTAAATTCATAGATTGCTTATTCATAGCTCCTAATTCGATTTTTCGCCTGCGAATCGGTATAAATTGCCTGTCCCTTATTCTGATCTCCGCACTTGCGCTGAGGGCGGTGAAGTTTACCTTTACTCGGCGATGGAGCTGCACAAGGCGTTAAAACAATACTTCCATTTCGATAGGTTTCGGCCTGGGCAGGAGGAAGTAGCGGCCGCCATTCTGAGTGGGACTGATGCCATGGTAGTTATGCCGACGGGCGGAGGAAAGTCGCTCTGCTACCAGCTGCCGGCTCTGATGATGGAGGGAGTCGCAGTGATTGTCTCTCCACTGATCGCTCTAATGAAAGATCAGGTCGACTCGTTGAGAGAGCAGAAAATAGAGGCCACGTTTATAAACAGTAGCCTAAGCGGGAGAGAACAGCGCGAGAGGATCGATGCGGTGAGGCAAGGGCGAATCCGGCTGGTCTATATCGCACCGGAACGTTTTCGGCAGGCCCGCTTTGTAGAGGCACTGAAGAAGGTAACAATTTCATTTTTCGCTGTCGACGAAGCTCATTGCGTCTCGATGTGGGGACACGATTTCCGTCCCGACTATCTTCGGCTCGGTGGCACGTTTGAAGCGCTGGGTCGCCCCCCGGTGGCAGCCTTTACGGCTACCGCTACTCCGGAAGTGCGGCAGGACATAAGGGACCTCCTCCGCCTCCACGACCCGCGAGAGTGCGTTACCGGTTTCGCACGCCCGAACCTCGAGTTTCGAGTGACCCAGGTTAGCTCGACCGCTGAGAAATACCTGAGGCTGAGCGAGTTAATCGACGGAAATCGAACCGGCATAATCTATTGCGCGACCCGAAAGCGCGTCGAGGAGGTCGCGGAGCGTCTGAAAAGCTGGGACATCGCCCATATCGCCTATCACGCCGGGTTGGATGATGCGGAACGGAAACGTGCCCAGGAGAGATTTCTGCAAAGAAAATCCGACGTGGCCGTGGCCACAAACGCATTCGGGATGGGAATCGACCGGGCCGACATTCGGTTTCTGGCGCACTTCGAGATGCCGGGCAGTGTTGAAGCCTATTACCAGGAAGGGGGTCGCGCGGGCCGCGATGGAAAACCGGCAGTCTGCGAACTGCTGTTCAATTACGCGGATAAGCGCGTGCAGGAATTCTTCATCGAAGGCAACAATCCGAGCAAGGCTGTGATCGTGGATGTTTACACTCATTTGCGTCGATTGGCTGATAGCCATAGCGAAGTACGGCGGTCGATAAGGGACCTCACGTCAGAGATGAGCTACGGCAATAATTCTCTGCAGGTGAACGCTTCCCTCACCATCCTGAACCGCATGGGCGTGATCGAGCGCTTCGATATTCCCGGAGACCGAATCCGGGGCACGCGTCTTCGGCAACCCGACTTACAACCCCATGCGCTCAATCTCGATGCGGCTGCTCTGGCTGAAAAGGAACAGCGCGATCGCGGCAAACTTCAAGCTATGATCCAATACGGCTACGCCGAACGATGCCGACAGGCCTGGATATTGCATTATTTTGGCGAAAGAGACGCACAGCCCTGTGGTTGCTGCGACCGTTGTAACGAGGCGCCTCCGAAAGACTTGCGTGAACCGACTAACGATGAAGCGGTTATTTTGCAGAAAGCGCTGAGCGGTGTCGCCCGCGCCTCGTGGCGTGGGGGATCTTCATCAAGATGGCAGGCCCGCTACGGTCTTAATCGCATTGTCCAGATGTTAGTCGGCAGCCGCAGCCGGAATGTGCTCGATGCCCGTCTCGATACACTCTCCACCTACGGTCTCTTAAAGGAAGAGGGTCTCCCCTATGTTAAATCCCTCTTTGCCGCAATGGAAAGGGCCGGCCTCGTTCAAGCGACCGACGATCAATACCGCATGATCACCCTTACCTCCCTGGGGGAGCAGGTGATGAAGGGGCAGTCCACCGTCAAACTCGATTGGCCCGAGCGAAAGGCGCGCCGTCCAAAAAAGCATGCATCACCCGTGGCCGAAACAACCTCATCCGAGACCGAAGTCGGTAAAGAACTCTACGAAGCGCTCAAATCAAAGCGCCTCCAACTCGCCAAAGCCCGCGGCAATGTTCCGGCATATACAATTTTTTCCAACCGCTCCCTGCTCGGATTAGCCTCGATGAAACCGTTGACGGTGGAAGAAGCCATGGCTATCCCAGGAATCGGCAAAGTAAGAGCGCGTACCGTCCTCCCGGCTTTCCTCAAAATCATCGCCCAACATCGGGTGGATTCCGAGACCAAAGGAGGACGAAATGCTTCCGTCCCGGCGCGCCGGGACTACGCTTGTGATCGGGAAATGTAGCGGAAAGCGGGAGCTTTTCGGCGCCGTTGGATTGAATCCAGAAGATAGTTCCGAAATCCCTGGTAACCTTGTCGCGAACCTCGTCCCGAACCTTGTCGAGCTACACAAAAGATGGTAGACAAAGGGTAAGATAAACTCGCACCTACGGGCGTGGTTTTCGGTCCTAAGAAGTGTCTGCGAACCGCCCGGAGACCCTCACCGGCAGTAAAGTCTCAGATCAGGCCCTTTCAGGCAAAGGCTGTCCGACGGCATGGGCAATATCTCTTACGTCCTGTTCGAGCAGTTTCGTAATTACCGCAACGCGCATGCCGAGATTCTTAAGAGCAATGGCCGTATAATAGGCCGTGCCCCCGGGCATCTCGAATTCACCCTCTGCGGTGCGCACGAGGTCCTTCGTTACGTGGCCAACCACACAGACATCGAACATCATCGGTTTCCCACCACATCCTGATCAAGTAGATCACCGATGACGACAACAATGTTCATCCCGCGCACCTGTCCTCCGAAGTCCCGGCCCGCTGGGACGAAAGATGGAAGCGCGGTCCTACATGCCTCGCCTTCGCCGTCATACTTACGCTTCGAATATTGGCTGCTTCGGCGCGAATTTGCGATTCAGTTTCAGATCCCGGGTTTCCAGGGGGAGGGCGACGCGGGCGCCTCCAAGACGGTGGGATTCGATGAAGGCAAAGATAATCTCGAGGTTGATGCAGGCCACGCGAATCCCCCCCGGGTAGGACGGCCGCTATCAAGGGCCCGCACGATATCCTCAATCAGCGTCAAGGTCGAACTGCGCCTTTCGAATTCGGGAAACGATCCGGGTCGGTAGATGGGATACCGGGCACCTGCGACGCTGTGGCGCTCGTAGACTTCCCATTTCTGACCGTTATTGCGGGCCGTGACCGTCCCGGATTCGCAAATGGCCTCAAAATCGACTCGGCGGGCGGTATGGAGAGCGTACCCGCGAACCCCGCCGGGAAATTGAACGATGCCTTCCCCGACCGGATCGATCGCGAGATCACCGTCACGATAGAGCTTGTTATCGCCTTCTCTGAGGGTGGCCTGCACCCATTCGGGAGCGACATCGCCGGCCATCGTGAGCATGAGGTCGAGAGTGTGGCTGGCGGTGTTGAAGAGCGTCCCGTTACCGTAGATGATGAATGATTCGAGAGCGCCGTATTTTCCGCTCTCGATGAGGGCTTTCAACTCCAAATAACCCACCTCCCAACGCCGGTTGGTTCCCATATTAAAAACTGTTCCATTCCCTTCGATGGCATTGCGCATGGCGTCGGCTTCTTCCAGGGAAGCCGCCAGCGCCTTCTCAGCGTAGATCGCTTTGACGCCATAGTTCGCGGCGTGGATAACGATTTCGGCCCGTTGTTCGGGCTGGGTCGCGACGCTAACGATGTCCGGAGACTCTCTTTTTATCATGTCGCGATAGTCGGAATACCGTTTCTCTCCGGGAACATCATATTCCTCACCGAAACACACCATAACCTCTTCACGGACATCGGAACAGGCCACGATCCGGGTGCGCGGGCAGGCCCGGTAACCGGCCGCGTGAGAAAACGGGCGCATAACGGCTGCGAGGTCTCCTACCTCATTATCGATAAAGGCGCCCATCCGGCTGCAGCCGATGATTGCTGTGCGGTAGGTGATCATGCCAGAGTATCTAGACCCCATTCGAAAAGCCTTTCGAGCGGGCGGTTTAAGGTTCTCCGCCACGGGCGGACCAGCCTATGGCTGGCAGGTTTCGGGTTTTAGGCTGCCGGCGCTGCCGATGAGCAGGTATTGAGCGGCCATCGGCGTGGCTTGCTGCACAATACGTATATTTGCCGCTGTCTGGAGGCATACTCATCCCGTGGTGCTTTTTTCTCTGAGCTTCAAAGCGGTCAGATTCAGGCTGCCTGTTCCAGTTCCTCCCCTCGGCGTTTCTTCATCAGTATGATGCGGCAGAAGTTGTAGGCCAGAACCTTCTCGAGCAGTTCATCGCCTACCGCATCGATGCCGCGGCGGCCGAGTTCGCCAAAGGCAAATCCATCTTTAATCGTGAACATCAGCGACTCCACTGCGGAGCGATCGCGGCGTGCCTCGCGATACGCCTCGCTCTCCCAGTCCTCGGGGGTGGTCAACTTCTTGCCCTTCGCCCCACTGATACTGATCTGCTTTACCCCCATGCTCAGCACCTCCTTGCGTCCCTTCGCCGAAGCATATCCGTCATCGGTGCTGACCAGTTCAGCAATGACACCGGTGCGCTTGATCGAATCGCCGATGGCCGGCGCCAGCTCAATGGAGTCTGCCGCGTTGCCTTGCGGTACGATCAGGCTGGTGACAAAACCGTTTTCGCTGCGAACCAGTTGTGGCTTGTACCCGATCACTGGATTGCGGCTGCCCTTCTTGATGTAGGCCGCCGATCCGTCCGAGAGGCTCAGGACCTTCTGTGTGGACGGTAGCTTCTTTTCGTGAAACACCCGATCATGAGCATACTCAACAACCCGCTTGGCGTCGGCAATATCGCCCCTGATCTGGCTCAATGCCCGCTCCAGAAGCTCCCGGCGAGTGGGAGGCAGTGAATCCATCGACAGGCCCTCTTCAAGATGGCTCAGTTCCCCCGTTAGTGAGTCGGCCGCCTTGCGGCCCCGCTTGAGCAACCGCCGGTAGTGTTTCTTCAGCTTGCCCTTCGACTTCGGTTTGCCCGCGGCCAGACAAATCTGAAACTCCAGCTTGTCCATTTCCTCCAGCCAACGCCCAACCCATCCCTTGCGAAAATCCTCCAGCCCGAAGACATGCAACTTCTGACCCAAACGATTGGCCCGCATCAAAAGACCGCTCAGAATCTTCCCATCGGTGGGCCAGCAGCTGTTTGCTTTCACCGAGGTGCTGTCGATCGTCAGCTTCCCGAAATCGTCCCATTGCTCCTGGAGGATAAACCCAATCTGTTTATCAAAGATCAACTCGCGGGTCGTATGGCTGACCAGGTTCACGTTCTCCAGAATCGTCGTCACCGCCGGCATTCTCAGTCCCCCGCTCTGCAAAAATCCGTACAAGCTCATCGACTCGCGCACAAACCGCCGTGCCGGTTTCGTGGTCAACGAACCCAGAAACCCTCGAATCATCACGAACACGTATACCGCATAAGCCGGCATCCGCGGCCGGCCTGCCCCAAGATTCAATTCAGCAGCCAGAATATTCTCCTCCTCGATGTCCAGCTCCGGCAGCTCCGCTGTGCGCCCTTCAAAGAACCTGCGATCTTCCAATCGAAGTTTCTTCTTCTCACGCGCATGGGCGTCCAGATCCTTCTCGATCGCCTCGATGATTTGCGCCGCGAACCCGGCCAATTCTTCAACTTCATCCAGAAAATCACGGAAATCCGTGTCTGGAACCGGCAGAATGAGGTTGCTAAGGGGCGTCTTATCGCTTTTGTTCTCCTCTGTCGCACATGTTGGCATGTTTAACTCCTTTCTTAATCTTAGGTTGTTAAACACTAGCATGTTGCGACACTTTTTATCAAGCCACAAAATGATTTTTCTCAAGTTTTTCTTGCGCCTTTTGCGCCTCTTTGCGGCCAATCAGTAGCTTTTCGGATAAGGTCTAGATAATCAGGATTTCCCAACGCGTTCTCCGAAACATCCAGGACAACGCCCTCACCCACCAGCTGCTCCAAGGGTATCCGATCCACCGTCAATCGATCGCGTGCAAAATGTATCGGCGCGTCAATATGGGTGCCCCCATGCTCAGCGCCGCAAAACGAATTGGCCGCGTAGTAATAGCCGCCCTCAGTCATCCCATTAAAATCAACCGTCAGCTTGAATCCATCTGCCGTCGGCCAATAGGGTGTTTCTTCCGAGTAGTCATGGGATAAGTCGACCCACTTTCCTGAAGGGAAAGAATCCCCTTGCCCCGCCTCTTTCGCGTATCCGAAAATGGTCACCGCAAACACCATCAATAGAATGATGCAGTCTATTTTCACGCCCTTATGTTCCTCAAATCTACACTCTCTGTCGATACTCTCTTTTTCCACACTCTGCCTCTCCCGCTCTGCCACTCGGCAGAGCGACCAGGAAGATGTCGGTGGTCAAATTGCCCGCATTCCACGAACGCACCCAGATAGCTGAATCATTCCGCGAATCTAGAAAGCTGAATCCGACAGATTCCTAGCGACGGCCAAAATGAGTCTCCACCCTTTCCACCGCGCTCGTATTGAGGATATCCGCCGCCGTTAGCCAGCCCTTTCTCGCTGCCACTACCCCGGCGCGGAAGTACTCGAGGCCTCCTGTGCTGTGCGCATCCGGATTAATCGCACACTTAAGGCCTTTTGTAGCCGCCTTTTTCCAAAACCGCCAGTCCATATCGAGTCGATAGGGATTCCCATTAAGTTCAATGATCTTTTTGTTCGCGATCGCCGCATCGATCACTTTTTCCTCGTTTACTCGATAACCTTCGCGCCTCAGGAGTATTCGTCCCGTCATATGCGCCAACATCGTGGAACAGGGGTGCTCGATCCCTTTGATGATACGGGCCGTCATCTCCTCTTCGCTCTGACTGAATGAAGAATGCACGGAAACGACCACATAATCGAGTTCCTCCAGAACCGCATCGGCCAGATCGAGATCGCCATTGGGTAGAATGTCACACTCCACTCCACTGAATATTCTGATTTGAAACCTTCCGGATTGATTCAGTCTTTCTATCTGTCTGATCTGGCTCGAGAGGCGTTCCTCGTCCAAACCATTCGCCTGAAAACTCGCCTTGGAATGATCCGCAATGCCCAGATATTCCCAACCCAGATTCTCCGCCGCCTCTGCCATTTCTTCCAGTGTATTGTGCCCGTCTGACGCCGTTGTGTGATTGTGAAAAACTCCTCGAATATCTTCTTCCTTTACCAGGTTCGGCATTCCGAGCTTCTCCGCCTCTTCGATTTCATCAAGACCTTCCCGCAGTTCCGGCATGATGTAGGCTAATCCCAGAAAGCCGAAAAGGTCCTTCTCCGACCGTATCGTTCTCAATTCCTTCCTCTCCCCTTCACCATCACTCCCTGGCTCGGCGCAGCGTAGCGAAGACGGCTCACTCCTTTCCGTGATTCCCCATTCACTGAGACTGTACCCTCGACTTATGGCACGTTGTCTCATCAGCACGTTGTGATCTTTCGATCCGGTAAAGTGGTGTAGCGCGAAGTAAAACTGCTCTTCAGGCACTACCCGAAGGTCCGCCTGAATTCCGCCTTCCAATCGTACGCTGGACTTCGTTTCTCCCTTCGCGGTTACTTCCGCGATTCCACCCTGCTCCGTAAACCATTCCATGATCGGGCCGGAATTTGAGGAGGCGACGATAAAATCGAGATCTCCAACCGTCTCACAACCGCGACGCAGGCTTCCCGCGTGTTCCGCTCTTGTTACCTCCGGTAGTTTACGCAATCCATCCAATATCGGCTGCGCCACACTCCGTGCATCCCACCAGATGTGCCGCTTACTATAAATCTCGCGATTTCTGATGCCGGTGAGGATCTTCTCTTGTGACTTCGCCCCGAATCCGGTAAGGTTCGCTATTCTCCCCTCCCTACACGCTTTTTCCAACTCGCTGATGGAATCAATCTCGAGAGATTGATGCACCGCCCTGATCTTTTTCGCACCCATCCCGGCGATTTCCAGCATTTCAATCAGACCTTTCGGTACAGAAGACCTCAGCTTGTCATAATACTCCAGCTTTCCCGATCTATGCAGAGTCTCGATTTTCTCCGCCAATGCCTTCCCGATACCCTTTATCGAATTCAGGCGGCTTTCGTTGACCACATCGGAGATATCCTCGTCGAGACTTTCCAGCGCGCGCGCGCCTGATTGATATGCCCTTATCTTGAACGCATTCTCACCCTTCAGTTCGAGGAGAACTCCAATCTCGTTCAAGATCTCAGCAATGCTGTTCTTATCCATATTCACAAATCCTGATTCTGCTGAAAAACCCCCACGTTCTTGCGAACGCGGCTACAACGTTTCGTAAATCGTTGATATCTGTAGCCGCGTTCGCAAGAACGTGGTCGAAGATCCCGATACGACGACTTTTTCAGCAGAATCAATCCTGTGGATAAGAACTCCACGCGCAAGCCCGCGTGACAGTACCTGTTTCAATGCAGTTTCGTTTTCTAGCCCGAAGATTTTTGGAATCTTCGCGCTAAAGCCGCTCCGCGAGCTGCTCCAGATAAGAGTCCCAGCCGCTATCGTGAGTCTCTTTGCTATCCTGCGAAGTGAAGCCGGTATGAACCACAGTCACTTCCGTCCCACCCTCTGTCGCCTCGAACCGAACCTCCACCGTCGTCACTTCTCCGCTTCCCACCCACTCCCAAGTGTAAATAAGCTTATCCGGCTTTGAGGTCTCCTTGAATTCTCCCTCCATCACAGACGTCATCTCTTCGGTCTCGATAAAGAGGCGGATCTTTCCACCTACCCGGAGATCAACCTCATGACGAGTCACTGGTTCAACAACCGTGTCGCTGGACGTCCACGCCTCGAAGACACGCTCCGGCGATTGATCGAAGCGGTAGCTCTTATGAATATCTTCAATTTTGCTCATGCTTACTTCCTTCTCATTCGAGGTTAAATTCGCAGCGCCCAACACGGAGAGCAATGTCACCCATCCCGAAACTCTGCCTGCCGACCGAAATCTCCTCATATTATACCCGGGTTGTGGAGATCATCTCTGAACCGGAAATGCACCGCACCCGTTCCTGCTCTTTCCAAATTTCGTCCAACTTTCTTCTGATAAATCGTTTCTCCACCTTATTCTCGGTCAGACAGAGTGCCCTTTCAAAATCCCGAATAGAATCATCGCATTGACCCATTCTGAAGCGAATCTCCCCTAATAGAGCAGGCAACAAATAGTACCTTTGAAGAACAGATTCCTTGGCCAGTCTTTCCGCCTCAATCATACCGGCCTCAGGTCCCTTCACTCTCATGATTGCTACCGTGCGATTCAGACCGACGATGGGCGAGTCCGTCCGCCTATACAGCTCATCATAATAGAAGAGGACAGCATTCCAATCTGTCTCTTTAACGGTCTCTGCAACGGCATGACAGGATGCAATTCCGGCGAGCAAGTGATAGGTGCTCAATTGCTCGCCCGCAGCCGCAAGTCTCAGATGGTGCAGGCCCTCCTCAATCGACTTCCGGTCCCACCTCCGCCGATCCTGCTGTGAAAGAAGAAGCAGATTACCGGCCGGATCAACTCGCGCCTCCACTCGCGAGCTCTGAAATTTCATTAAGGCGAGTAATGCGTGAACTTCTGGCCTCGAGACCCTCGGATGCGACGCCATGATCGAGGCGAGCCGCACAGCCTCATCACACATTTCCCGTCGAACCAGCGACTCCCCCGCAGTTGCGAGATATCCCTCATTGAAGAGGAGATAAATGACAGACAAGACCGCTTCGATACGCTCCCCCAATTCCTTCTCAACCGGCAGTTTAAACGAGATATCGGCATCGATCAACTTCCGCTTCGCTCGGACAATCCGCTGTGCAATGGCCTCCTCCCTGACCAGAAAAGCCTGCGCGATCTCCGAATTTCCAAGTCCACCCACGTATCGCAAAGCCAGCGTGGTCTGCACCTCCTGTGAAAGAAGTGGGTGGCAACACAGGAATATCATTGTCAGCTGATCGTCCCCTGTCGGATCATCCAGCGCCATCAGCGGATCACTGCACCTCCATGAATTGCCCGCTGGGTCTCCTTCAGCAGCAATCTCTTGAAGTCGTCCATTTCGCCGTATCTGGTCGATAGCAAGATTTCGAGCCACTCTTGTCAGCCATGCACTCGGTGCATCCGGAATACCTTTGAACGGCCACAGTCGGAGAGCTTTCAGGAGGGTCTCCTGCACGACGTCCTCGGCGAGACCTATATTCTCGACACCAAATATCCGCGTGAGACTGGCGACGAGCTGCCCTGAACGGTACCGGAAGAAATGCTCGACGAGTGTCGCAACCAAATCATTCGCTCCTCGCACCCCTTCATTCTTTTCCTTCATTGATGAAAATTTCGCAATCTACTGCCCAATTGTCGGACGAATTTCTGGCGAGCTCTGCTTAAATCTCTATCTTCTCGATTCTTCTCACTTCGATATCGCCTCCGTGGCCGAATATCGGACACCCGTCAGCAATTTCCTGTAAATCTTCGAGATCGGCTGCCTTCACGATTATTAAGCCCCCAATTGTCTCCTTTGTCTCGGCAAATGGTCCATCAACGACGATTCGGTCGCGATCTGTTCTAAGGTATCTAACCCCGTCCGAACCCAGTTTCTCGGCCCTAACAAACCTCCCCTTGTCGATGAGGCGCTGCGTCCACGCTCGGTACTCTTCGAGAGAACGCTGCGTTTCTTCCGGTGTCATCCTGTTAAATTCGTCATACCCGCCACGCAACATCATCATATACTCATCCATCACTCTTCCCCTAAACCTTATTTCCTTTCGAGTCTATTCCGTTTGCCTAATGAATAAGACGAATCCAGGCATCTAAATTCGACACCCGATTTTGACTTTCGGCGGATTCTCCATCTTTATTCAATTGAATCCCGTAGCGTCTACCTGCAGGCTTCGTTGGGCGCCCGCTCAATACAGTTTACTTTTCGAATTATTCATCCGATTAAAGAACTACTCCGCTTACACAGATATGCCTACCTACGTCTACCAGATAGTCAACGACGACGGGACCGACGGTGAGATATTCGAGGTCCAGCAATCCATGTCGGAACCGGCCTTGACTCAGCATCCCAAGACCGGTCAGGAGGTTCGACGCGTCTATTCTCCCCCAAACGTCTCCGCCAAGTACACCCCGGGACGCACCGCCAAATTGACCGGTAGCAAGAGCGTCGAGAATGCCGGATTTACACGCTACGAACGCGACAAGCTAACGGGTCGGTATCACAAGACGGCAGGAAAAGACAAAAGAGCTCCGGAATTGCTCAACCCCTAACCGCATTGTAAGAGATTTCCGAACTCATGATTCTTTCCGATCAGGCCATTCTTGAATCGCTTAAGAAAGGTGACATTGTGATCGAGCCCTTCTGCGGCGATTGCCTCGGTACTAACAGCTACGACGTCCACCTCAGCGATCAACTCGCTCTCTATCGAGACGAGATCCTCGACGCCAGGAAGCATAACGATGTCGAACGGCTCTCCATCCCTGCCGAAGGGATCGTCCTTTGCCCAGGTAAGATATATCTCGGCATAACCACGGAGTACACCGAAACACATCGACACGTTCCCTTTCTTGAGGGTAAATCAAGCGTCGGCCGCCTTGGAATCGATATCCATGCCACCGCCGGCAAAGGCGATGTCGGATTTTGTAATCATTGGACGCTCGAAATCTCCGTTCACCAGCCCGTTCGTGTTTACGCCGGAATGCCGATCGGTCAGCTCATCTATTTTGAAGTCAGCGGAAACGTCATTACCCCCTACAATCGCAAGGATTCAGCAAAATACGCCATCCGCTCATCCATTCCCATTGAGTCGATGATGTGGAAAAATAGATTCTAGCCCGAACATCTCACAAACCTTCTACTACGACCGCGGATCTCACTACATATCAAAGCCTTCCCTTGCCCGCCGACCTCAGAGGGTTCCAACACATTGTCGCCCGCCGCCCTGCGGAAAGGCTCTGATATGCAGCAATCTACGCTGTCTCGCTACGAAGTGTGTGAAATGTCCGGGCTAGAATTCTCTCCTCTATAGCTCTCCCTCAACACAGGAGCCCACCTTTTAAAGGACAGGTTCTTTTCCCAGCCTGTCGCGATTGCTGTCCTTTTCCCGGCCTGCCGGGATTGCGCCCAAAGATATTTTTAGCGTGTTTGGCGTGTTTCGCGGGCCAAATCTTAGCTTTACGTTTGTTTCCGCGTGCTCTTCGACACAGGGATCGTCTGTACTATATCTCTAGCATATCTGATTTTTTCTGCCCGCTAAAGACGCGAAATTTCTGTGCGCTTGCGCGTGCGGTGGGTTCTCCTTTTCAAACTTCGACGAAGGGCTTTGCCAATTGCATAACGTCAGCCTCACACAAGAGACGGCAGGGCCGAATTTTGTGAAGGCAATGGTTAGAGAGCATTTCTCGGTGCGGGTTAAGAAGGCGTTGCTTATACGACCAATTGCGCGAATGGCTCCTAAAATGGAGCGATCAGGGGAATCACTTGCCGACCGAGTTTTCGGAAGACCGAAAAATCCTCGTCGAGAGTAAATACTTTCGAATCGGCAATATTCTCCGCCATCCGTACCACACAGGCTTCAGCGAAAGACATCGGCAAATCCTCGTATTGCTTCATCAATTTCATAACCCGAGAAACCTCAATTCTCAAACTAAACTCGATCCGTAAACTGCCTCGGTGAATCATGCTCAGGATGCGACTTACCCCGTTATGCGTGCCGCGCAGCAGGTAGCAACTTTCTGTAATGACCGCTGTATTCGTGAAGAATGGAGAATCTAAAGCTTGGCGCAGCGATAATCCTTGGGGATCCTCGCAAATTCCCGCGCTAACCGGATTTAGGATCGATGTATGGTCTTTGCGACCTACTTTACGGTCATTACGCCCTTCATGAGGGCCCAATGGCCAGGGAAGGAGCAGAGGAATTCAAAAGATCCGGCAGAGTCAGGGGCAGAGAATTCTATGGTATCAGATTCACCGGGACCGAGGAGCTTGGTATGGACAATAATATCGTCTTTTTTGTCCTCGGGAATATAATCGGTGGCCGCAGCGGTCATTGCAGCTTGAGCGAATTCGGCCATATTGACACCCTGCTTGAGGATGATGAAGTTGTGCCCCATAGCCGCTTTAGGCAACGTTCCGACATTCTTAAGAACAATCCGAACTTTCTCTCCGGCATTGACCTCGAAAGCCGTGGTATCGTACCGCATGGTATCATTACAGGTAATAGTAATCGTTTTAACATCGTGCGACTCACCGTAGGCGACCGGAGTCACGATGGATAGGAAAAGGCTCAAGAAGAAGAATGTAATACTCAAAACTCTTCTAACTCCCAAAACAGCACAATTCATTGTAGCTATTGCCCAAAGACTGTAATTTCTCATTGTTCCCTTTCCTTCTCAAGAGATGCGAATATCACGCAGAAGAAACCTCATATTCCGAAATTGTCCAGTAAAAGCGACACCCGAAAACACGACTTTGTTCAACCTCCCCCAATTGCAGGAAGAAAATGCACCTCACTCTCCGCCTCCACTTTTCTACGCATGCCCTCATTGGAAATCTGCCCATCAACAGCGACCGCAATAGTGGGGCGAATCCGGTCCTCATCACACAACCTGTCTTTTAGACCGGGAAACGCAGAATCCAGTTCTTCAATAACCTCGCGAAGGGTACGCCCCTCAATATCAATAGTCTCTCTGCCCTCCGTGAGAGGCTGAAGAAGCGGCGGAACGAAAACGGTAGGCACTTTCTTAAGATTACTTAAACGACTTGGTCAGCCGTATCCAAGACCGCCTTTACGATCTTATCGTATCCTGTACAACGGCAGAGATTTCCGGATAACCAGTGTCGAATCTGGTGCTCGTTGGGCTGCGGATTCTTATCCAGTAATGCCTTTGCCGCTACCAAAAAGCCTGGTGTGCAGATTCCACATTGGAGAGCGGCGTGTTCAAGGAACTTCTGTTGCAATGGGTGAAGACCCTCAGGAGTCGCAATGCCCTCTACAGTGACTACCTCTTTTCCTTCGATCTCCAGTGCGAGGACAAGACAGGAGTCTACCAGCACCCCATCCAATATTACAGTGCAGGCGCCACAGTTGCCGTCATTGCACCCTTCCTTAGTTCCGGTAAAGCCAAGTTCCTCCCGCAAAACCTCGAGCAAGCTCTGCCGCGCTTCACAGAGGAAGTCGATATCTTCTCCGTTTATCTTCGCCTCAACATGTATTCTTCGCGCCATAGTTTCTCTATATTTCGATCTTAGCTCCTCAAACAAATTCAATCACGCCACCGACTCTTCCACCGCATTGGGAACGAAATTTCCCCGGGCGCGCTCCACCGCCCCAGTCAGAGTTCTCTTTGTCAAAACGCCGGTAAGATGTACTCGATAATCCTTTGGCCCACGCATGTCGGTGATTGGTTTTGTAATGCCACGAGCCAACCCACATGCCTCCTCAATAGCCGCATCCGTCACCTCTCGCCCCTCCAACGCTGCCCCTGCCTCACTCGCCAAAAGCGGGGTCGGTGCAACTGCCCCGAGGCCAATTCGCACACGCTCGAAGACGGTCTTATCCGCATTGAGCTCCACCGAAGATCCCACACCCACAACCGCAATATCCATTTCATTTCTCGGGATAAAACGCAAATAGTGGGCTCCGGAATTCTGGGCTGGGGCCGGCATATCAATCGCCACCAATACCTCTCCATTCTCCAAGACCGACTTACCAGGACCCGTGCAAAAATCCTCCGCGGCGACTCGACGTTCCCCGGAAGGTCCGCTCACAATACAGCTTGCCCTGTAAGCAATCAGTATTGGCGTCGTGTCGGCGCTGGGCGACGCATTGCAGATATTGCCGCCGACACTGGCACGACCCTGTATCTGTATGCCACCGATGATTGCCACCGCGTCTATTAAACCCGGGTAAGCTGAACGGATTTCATCGTTTTCATATATCCGATGACAGGGAACACTCGCCCCGATCCTCAAACCATTCTCGGGATCAAGGGTCAATTCGTTGAGTTCGGGAACGCCCTTCACATCCACAATACGGTCGACAACCCAACGGCCTGCTCTCAATTGAACCAGCAGGTCCGTTCCACCTGCCAGTGCCCGGGCAGAAACACCATCCTCGCCTAATAGCTCTACCGCTTCGGCAAGACTACCCGGAGCCCGATATTCAAAATTCCTCATTACTATATTAATCGACCGAGAAGTTCACTCGTGTCAAAGTCAAATTCTTACTTTGTCTCGATTTTTTCCTGAGTCCACATCAAGCCACCCTCCTATCATGAATCCTCCCAATATAAATACCTAACGAAAATTCCAATCTCGCGACTGCCGGTGCTCATTCCTGAATCATCCGGCGATCGCCGATCCTGCATTTCCAGGCGCAGGGTGTCTTCACCCTCAACAAATTCTCCCGGTAGCTCCACTTCATACAATCGATACCCTCTACCAGGAATCTCAATCGTTGTCACTAAATTACCATTCAGTCTCACAAGCACTTTCATTTTTTCGACTGCCTTTGCATCGAATTTGACCGTCTGTGACTTCCCTTCAGGTAGAGGAAGCATCACTTCCGCCGTCGCACCAGACCAACGTCCATCCTTCTCTACCTCGAACCATCCCTCCGAGAGTGCGGGCAATTCGTCCTGGGAAAAGTCCAGCAACCGCGATTCGTCAATTCCAGTAACGTATAACTGGCTACTTGGATCCCGATAGCTCTTATACTTGTAGAGTCCCGGATAGTGCCGTTCATTGATCCGGCGTTTGAGGGTTAAGAAGAAGAGCCTTTCCCCCGGGTTGTTCCTTACGTAAGCATCGAATACCTCCGGACTCAGTTCAGGTACCGGCTCAACTTCGATATCGTCGAGTAAGAGAAAGGGCAGCACCCAGGCATCGCTCCCAGCACGCAAGAAAAGCATTTCCGCACCCCGTTCTCTCATCGATCTCACCACGTGATCCCGCACTTCCTTTGTAACGATGCGTTCTTTGAAGAAGATCTCCTCGCGCTCTGTAATCGATCGCATGAGGTCGAAAGGACTCTTGTTGAATGAATAGAGGGGATACACCAAGGCGCCGAAAAGAAGGAGGCCCAGATAAACGAAGCGAACCCCGAAAACGCACCGCGAGAACCCGAAAACCGTAAGCGTCAGAGCCAAGGTGAAAAGGACAAAGGGGATGAGCAGAAATCGATTGTTCCACGGCATCCAGCATACGAAGTAACAGGTCAGACTCATGGAAAGAAAGCCCGCCAGGGTAAGACGCCAGGTCGGTTTCTTCCAGTTCTGTGAAACTAGGATCAAACAGGAGGAGAGTAGTGCGACGGTCCCCAAGACACCAAAATCGGATGAGGCCTCCCGACCCGTCTTTAAGAATCTGAGATGCTCGTCACTATATCCCGGGCGGTGACCCGCGTCGATCAACCCGAAGGTTTGGAGCACACTCCGGCATACATCCTCCAGCCAACTGATGAAGGCGGAGTCTTTCGGCCATATTTCCACCGGTACGCTGATACTTCCGAAAATATAACGAATGAAGTTGGCCACGGCCCCCTTGAAGCCGTCCAGATTGCGATGATAGTTTACAAAGTCCGCATCACCCAAAGGATTAGCATAGGCGATCCAGTTGTTCGCATAGGTTTCAACGCTGCCCAAGAGCGCAAACGAAAGAACCCCAGTCGAGAGGAAGATTTTCCATTCGCCTGGAAATCTTCTGAGGGTCCAGAGGGTGTAGCAACCGAGGAGGCCGAGCAAGGGCAACCCACTCGTCTTCGATCCCGCCATGAAACTCAGCGATATTGCCATAAATGTCACATGAAAAACCCTCTTCTCTCTCTTCCAGAGCCACACCGCATAGTACCAACACGCTCCTCCAAAGAGCACGGCGACATCATTCTTGGTTGCCGTGGCCTGGAAAACGAGCAGTGGCAGGGCGAGGAGCGCTAAACAGCACCACCATCCGGCCGCGGCATTGATTGCTCTCCTCGAAATCCTGAAAATGATAAAGAGAAGACCAACGAAGCAGGAAAAACTTGGAAGCGCCACCCCCCATCCGAGTTTGAGCAATGGATAATGCACAGCGTCAAAACTCCAGGGAAAAGACACCTGGCGAGTATCGTTCCACAGTCTGTTTCCAAAAAGACCATCACGCTCCACAAGCAGGAGACGGGCCATATTGTAAACATGAGAATCATAGGTGGTCACCGGCACAACCAGCGCATAGACAAACCAATAGCTCAGAACGAAGCCGCAGGCCAGCATCGCCAGCACCGTCAAAAGGTCGTTCCTCTCCAGCTCCCCCCGAAGCCGGTCTCTAATTGAAACTCTCACAGATTTTTCCAGACGAGGTAGAGGCGTGACACAATCGACATGATCGCGAGAGCAATCAGAATCAAAAATGGGAGGTACTTCAGTTGGAAAAGGCTCCCTCTATTTTTCTTCTTATCCTTCATCGGCTAACCCGCTTATCTCACAATCTTAAGTCGGTGCAACCTGCAAGAATAAGTCGGTGTTGCTTTTCCGGTTAACCTGCCCTATCAATTCACTTAATAACCATGGAGACTTGGATTGAAGCGTCAAAGCAGGCGTTGAGCACCATCCTGCGCGCGGAAGCCGGAAGCACCGCCTTTACCGTCCTTATCATTGCCGCTGTCAGTTCGCTCTTCCTTTTCGGTAAGATCATCGCGACTCACATCGTCCAAAGCAAAAGAGGATGGATCCCGGTTTTTCTTGGCATGCTTCTGCCCGCTTTGATCGCCATTGTCGGGCTGGCCGCATCTGATCTCTACATCCTGGATCAGATCTCTTCAAAAGCGGCTCAGACTACCGTCCAAATCGCAGTCCCACTGGTCCTCCTTCTCCTTTCCGGAGTCCTGCTCGGCCGCAAGCTCCTCGACGTGCAATGGATTCAGACACTAATTGCTCTCCTCCTCACTTTTGCCGTCACGTCCTGTTGCGTCGCCATGATAAATTACGGGATGGCGGCATTTAGCAAAGGCTCCGGCGTCGTCGAGGAATATCATAAGAGCCCTTAGCCCGAACATCTCACAAACCATCTGCTGCGATCCCGGCGAGCCGGGACAGTCTCGCTACGATGTGTCTGAAATGTCCGGGCTAGAAATCTGTCGGACTTAGCTGTCTTAGCTCGCGGAGATAATCCACTATTCAGGTGGGATGGTGCATTGCGGGGGGATTCGACCACCGACATATTCCTAGGCGCTCTGCCGAGCGGCAGGTACGTACTTAGTGTTTCTTTGATTGCTGGCTGCCCCGGTCTTGTGCCCATAATTACGAAATTGGGTTGGAGAACCCAAAGTAAATGTTATTCAGGCACTTGCAAGATTCTATTGATTACATAGTATGCCAGAATGGAGTTTCAACGATTGTTGTGTGTGGGTTCGTTAGAGGTAGAGAGCTTTTCCTGCAGGTTTGTTTTCAGTTAGAAACTTGTTGAGTATTAATCAGTTACAAAAGCGCTTTGAACGGGGAGTTGATTTCTGGTGGCAATTGAGTAGAAGCGAAGGGAGCTGGAGAAAGTTGGTATTGGCATTGTATGTAAAATAGAGTTTGCAGTTTTGCCTCCTTTCCATACTGTGCCGGTGCATGCAAGAAGAGCTTTCGCGTAAAGAGAGGGAGGTGGTCGAAGCGGTACGGCGGGATCGGGTAAGCACGGTGTGGAGGCTGATGAAGGAGCAGAGGGTGTCGCGGCGAACGGTCTATCGGGCTTTGCAAAAATATGGCCATTACTCCAGTTACAATGCCAATTGTGGCTACCTGAGCTTGAAAGACATTCCGCGCTTTGACGGGGCCGGTTTGTGGCGTTTTCGCAAGGGGCGCTTTTCGCGCCACGGCACCTTGGAGGAGACCGTGGAGGCGGTGGTGGGAGCTTCGCTTTGCGGCTACACGGTGGCTGAGTTGGAGACCCTCCTTGGGGTACGGGTGCACAACCCCATAAGCGTGCTTTGTAGAAAGAAGCGGTTGAGTCGATACTATGAAGGGCGTCACTGCGTGTATGTCTCGGCCGGGGAACAGGGCGGGGCCGAACAGAAAAAGCGGCGGCAAGGGCGAAGAACAGCGGCACAAGTTCAGGCAGGGGACCCCGGGGGCGCTTTGCAGGCAGCTCCCGAAGGGCTCGAAACGATGGTCGTGATCGCTTTGCTGGTCGCCTGTATCGGCCATCCCGAGGCCGGGGTCAAGGAGCTTGTCGAGCTTATGCAAGAGCAGGGAGTAGAGCTGAGCGGGGAGCAAATTGAGCGGGTGATGGCGTTTTACTCGCTCAAAAAAAACCGGACCGATCGCGGTAGCGGAGCTGTTACATGATTTGCGGGCAGAGGCTGAACGGGCCCTGCAAACGGTGGGGGCTGTGCCTGCGCAAACGAGTTATCGCTTCGATGCCCGGGAGGACGAAGAGGGTCCTTCAGAGGTGCGCAAGACCCTGCGCCGCAAGGTGGTCAGTTTCTCCTATGGATGCTTCCAGGCGGTGGAAGTTGTGCGCGAGCAGGGGCAAGGGAGCCACCGCAACAGCTACCGTTCTGCTCGCCTGGAACAGATCGTGCCCTCGCATAGTCGCTACGCTTACGATCTGATTGCCTATGTGGGCAAGCGATGTTTGTGCGAAAGCGCCACCCTCAAAGAGGTGCACAGGGAACTGCGCGAGGGCCCGGGGCAGCTGCAGATTGCTCAAAGCAGCCTCTATGAGATGCAGCAGAAGTTTCTTTTTTATCTGGGTCGGCTGCACGCCGCGGCCGCTCCGGTGCTTAAAGATTACCTGAGCGCTCGCCCTTGCCTGCGCTGGCTGGTGGATGGGACCGTGGAACCGCAGACGCCGGTTTTCTTCGCTGTTCAGGAAGCCGACGAAGGGATCCTTTTGGGCAGCTGGAAAATGCCTTCCGAACAGAGCGAAACGATCAGTGGCTGTTTTGCCCGGGCGGCCCGGGCTTTTGGCCAACCCCACCATGTCTATCATGATTTAAGCGCTCAGATCAGCAAGGCCTGCGAGAGCGAAACCTTCCAGGCCCCCCATGGCGTCTGCCATTATCATTTCGCCCGCAATGTGGGCGAACAGCTTTATCGAAAACCCCAGCAGATGCTCAACGGGCGCTTGCGGCAATTGAAGCTCATGGAGCGCATGCGCGAGCAACGCAAACACATCACCGCAAAGCTCCGTGACGCCCTCCGTGAAAAACACGCCCTCGTCCTGGCCGATTTGCTCACCGCCAAAGCGCTCGCAGTGCCCTTCGATCCAAGGGATGGGTTGGGCACCCTTGCACGGGAACTGCTCATGGCCCTGCAATTGTGGATTTTGGATTATCCCTGCGACGGTCACCGCCAGGGCTTTCCCTTCGATCCTTACCTGCTTTATTGGCATCGGCGGGTCGTGCGCGCCCATGCCGCCCTGGAGCAGTGGCTTGCCCGCGCTCCTGCCAGTTGCTCTGTTCTGCGAAGCTTCTTTCATCTTTCGACCGGGTTGAAGCAGTATCTGGCTGATGCCCTCGTCATCGAAGCCGCTACTATCTATGAAAACGCTTTTTGCATTTTCAGCGCTTTGCGCGATGCCCTTTGGCTCAGCGCCAGCGGCCCCTGCCCTTTAAGCGACCCTTATCTGTTGCAAGCAGGACAAGCCGCTGAGCTCACCGAGGCTCTCCAGTTGCTGCGTGCCCAATATCGCCAAAAAGGCGCCTCCCTGACCAACCCCTCGAAAGCCAAACTCTACCGCACCGTGGTCACTCATCTGGACAAATACTGGCAGCGGCTGCTTCCCCCACCGGCCCATCCAGACAGCGTACGCACGACCAATGAGCTGGAAGGCACCTGGCGCACCTCCAAGCGCAAACGCCGTCAAACCCACGGGCGCAAAAATCTGACGCGCGACTTTGAAGCGCTCCCCGAAGAATACATGCTCCTGCCCAACTTACACAATCCCCGCTATGTGGAGCTGGTTTTAGGCAGTATCGATAATCTGCCCCAAAAGCTTGCCCAGGCTGCACAGAAAGCACCCCCCTTCAGTCACTGGCGGGCGAACAGAAAAACCCTCGCCGTGGGTCGATTGCCCAAAAAGCTCCTGCGAAAAGAAAACTTCCTTGAGGAACTCTTCGAAGTCTGTAATCGCCAGGATCAATCCTTAAACCCGCAACCCCATCGGATTGCCTCCTGACAACGACTCCAGTGCCCTCCCTCTGCTCCCCATTTTCTTCATGCTCTAACCAGAGAACTCCACGCAATTTGCGTGCCAACCGAAATTCAGAACGATGGGTCTTGTGCCGGGGTGGTGCGCGTTCCCTGCTATAAACCGTGTGCCTCTACTAACCCCTCCACCGGTCCTTGCCCAAAAGTAAATTATCGGACTTTCCTTGACAATTCAAATTCAATGGCGTATAGTATGTTCAATATATATTTAACAAACCGAATATTTTTAATGCTAAGGAGAGGAGAAAGCGATGGCAAGAATACTGGAAGACATAAAGAACGAGTGGATTGACCACATAGGAGAAAAGGCGGAGAAGTTTGGATTCCCAAGAATAGCGGGCCAACTGGAAGGGCTGTTATATTTATCACGCGAAGCGATGTCGCTGGACGACATGGCAGCGCGGCTGGAAGTATCGAAAGCGTCGGTATCGACGAACATCCGGTACTTGGAGCGCTGGAAAGTAGTCCGCAGGATATATCACCGTGGAGAGCGGAAGAATTTTTACGAGATTGCGGGAGACATATGGGAGATTGAGACGGAGATCGTATCGACACTGGTACGGGACGAACTGGACCGCTTCAACAAGCTGATCGCGAGAGGCGAAGTGGACCTGAAGGGTATCGAAGGTAAGAGCAGCGAAGAGAAAAAGGACATCACCCAAATCAAGGCGCGATTCGCTGAGATCAAGGAGTATCTTGAAGCGGTCGACTATTTCCTCGGTCTACTGATGCAGAAGGGCAAGATCACCTCAGCGATCGTAAAGAAGATCCAGATAGTATGAGCGAGCAGGATTCGTCAGGTCGAGTGCTCCTCTTCACAGGCAAGGGAGGCGTTGGCAAAACGAGTATTGCGGCGGCGACAGCGGCAAAATCGGCAGTTGGCGGAGCAAAGACTCTGCTCGTGAGTTCCGACTTTGCTCACAATCTCAGCGACATCTTTCAAATAGACCTGGCCGATCGGGCCATAGAGGTGTCCGAAAACCTGTCGCTTCTCGAAGTGAACATTCTGGACGAGATCACGGAGAACTGGGATTCGGTGCAAAGTTACCTCACACAATTCATGGCATATCTGGGCGTCGAAGCGGTCATAGCAGAGGAGGTAGCGCTTATTCCAGGCATTGAGGAGCTGTTTCTTTTGACTCGAATTCTGCGGGAAATCGAGGGCGGTAACTACGACGCGGTGATCATTGATGCCGCCCCTACCGCGGGCACCCTCCGACTTCTCACTTTCAGCGATTCATCCACGAAGAAGCTCAATCGGATTCTCAACTGGGAAAGACAAATATTGAAACTGGTTCGACCATTTGCGCGCCGCACGCAACTGGGAAGAGAGTTACTCCCTGAAGACGAGCTCTACGAAACGTTCGGAACCATAATTCAAAAGATCGGTCGCCTGGGGGATCTCCTTAAAGACGCCGGGAAATCCTCAATCAGGCTGGTCTTGAATCCCGATCCGATCGCAATCGCGGAAACCCGGCGCACCTATATCTACCTGGCGCTATTCGGATTTCCAGTCGACGGCATATTCGTAAACAAGCTCCTACCGGAAGAAGTATCCGCAGGCTACTTCAGCGAGACGTATCGGCACCAGCAAAGAGAATTGATGGCGATACACTCGTCGTTTATGGAGACGCGTATTTTTCTTATTCCCTATCTCGATAATGCACCTCTCGGCCACAACATGCTAAGGGGGTTCGGAGAGACAATCTACGGTGACGAGATGCCCCTCGATGTACTCTCCGAACCGAATGCGGTCAGATTCGAAAAGGAGGACGATCGCGTCCTCCTGACGTTCACTCTGCCGAATCTTGACAGGGAGAGCCTCGACATCGGCAGGAAAGAGGGTGAACTCATTATAAAAGCGGGAGGTTACACCCGGGTTCTTCAGCTCCCTGATACTCTGTCCCGCGTCGACATCGACAACGCCAGCTATGAAAATGAACGTTTAGTCGTGCGCTTCGGGGCACAGATGGACTAGCCCGGAAATCTCACAAGTTTGGAAAAGCGGGCTAGGTACTCGCTACTTGACGAAAGACGAGCTCTGTTAGTAAGTCAGTACGATGGACGAGAGCCGTCGCCTTGTAGCCAAAGCACAGAGGGGCAATGAGGAGGCGTTTGGAGAACTGGTCAAATCCCAGTACGAGAGCGTCTACCGATTGATCTTTCAAATCGTCAGGAACGACGCGGATGCTAAAGACCTCTCTCAACAGACCTGGATCAAGGTCTGGAAGAGCCTGAGATCTTTTCGAGGCGAGGCATCCTTTCAAACCTGGGTCTACCGAATCGCAACCTTTACGGCCTGGGACTTTCTTAGAAAAAAGAACCGACAGGCAGACGTAATTCCTTTCCAGGAGAGCGACATATTCGGCGCCGTTGAGCACGAAATATCCACATCCAAAAGCCCCGAACCCAACATACTCTTTGAACGCAAGGAGATCATGGAGCACTTTCAACTGGCGCTCAACTCTCTCTCAGAGAAACATCGGACGGCCCTCGTCCTCAGAGAAATTGAGGGATTGTCATACGGCGAAATCGCACGAATTATGAACTGCCGGACTGGTACCGTGATGTCGCGAATCTTTAACGCCCGCAAGCGAATACAAACTCACATGAAGGATTTTCGATGAAGCGTTTACATCTGATCGGCATCGCCCTGATAAATTTCATCTGCTTGATTTCTTTGGCCGCCCAACCACCCGGGGAGAACAGGGTCACGTTCAAAGCCATCCTGATCATCGCATCTAACGATGCCTCGACCTCCACCAGTCGCGATGGGCGATACGAGCGGAAGCTCCGAAAGATCTTTCGCTTCAAGTCATACAGGTACCTTACTGAGGGCACGGGCAGCACGAATCTGCCCGGTCAATTAACGCTCTCGTTGGGCAAGGCTCATCGCGTCAAGATTCAGGCATCAGCGGTGGAACGGAATAAGGTCAGAGCCAGGGTTCGATGGCTCAAGGGCGGAAAAGCATTGATTCAAACGACAATCGTCATGGGTAGAGAAACTCCGGCGATTCTGGGTGGCCCATCCTTCGAACGGGGAAACCTGATTCTCGTCCTGGAGGCGGAATAAAAAAAGATGAATAAGTACAGCTTAGTTTCGTCTATACGGCTGAAGAGGTAAGGCATTCAGGTGCCATAACAATCGAAGAATCACTGAGAGGAGGAGAATGAAAATGAAAAAAATAGCATGGATTCTGATCGCAGCGGCTGAATTTGCCGGCACAGCGCCAGTGGCACGGGCGGGCGACGAAGGTTGGGCCGCGTTGGGTGGGTTCATCGCAGGTTCGATCGTGACCAGCATCAAGCACCAAAATAACTACGGTAAAGGGCAACGATACAGAGGATCCTATCGGCAGTGCGATACCTATCGTGATTCGAGGTCGTCCTACCACAAGAGGCCATCGGGTCATTACGAATACCGTTCGGTCAAGACTTGGATCTCCGGTCGCTGGATTTACGAAACCGATGAATGCGGGTACACAACCAGGTATTGGAAACCAAGCCACTACGTCTATCGGAAAACCAGGGTCTGGGTGGATCACTATCGTGGTGACCACTACGCGACGAACTACAGGAGACGTTACTAGGAATCTGTCGGACTTAGAAATCCTAACATCCCAGTGGTGAAAATGTCATTATGGCAGATCGACATTCCAACGCAGATGAGACCGACAGATTCCTGGAGACTCAGGAAATATGAACTGCGCTGAGGCCGAACAGAAATTAAGTGCACTGCTGGATGACGAAATTGCGGAGTCCGACAGACTGCAGATGCAGGAGCATCTTGCCGAATGTGCCGCATGTCGGGAGCAACTCGAAGAGTGGCGAGAATACGGCTCGCTCCTTAGAGCCTCCCCTGTTCCGAAAAATGTTGATTCGACCGGCGCCTGGGCGGAGATTCGCGAACGCATCGACGAGGAGCGTTCGTCAACGCGATCCTCCATTCCGGGCGGAGGGAATCTCGTATGGTCAGGGGCCGCCGCGGCTCTCCTCGTATTTAGTACCGGGGTATATTTCTGGATTTCAAATCGGACGGACGAACAGGAAATCGAATACGGAATCACCAGGGTGGAATACGTCGAGACCGAGATTCCCGACGCAACGCCGGTTGTATACGTGGACAGCGAGACGGGCCTCACAATTATCTGGATCGTAGAGCCCGACGATGCAGAGGGGCGCGATATTTAGCCCGAACATTTCACAAATATTCTGCTACGACGACGGATCTCACCGCGTGTCAATGCCTTCCCTTCCCCGGCGACCTCAGAGGGTCTTAACACACTGTCGCCCGCCGTGCATCGGAAAGGCATCGACACGCAGCGATCTACGCCGTCTCGCTACGCAGTGTGTGAAATGTCCGGGCTAGGAAACTGTCGGGTTGACCGGAACGGGGAAGTTTCCCTAGGCTCCGTTCCATGGCAGTCGAGGTAAAAAGTATACGGGATCGAGTCCTCAATGGAGAACTGCTCACAGGGACCTTTCTCAATATCGGATCCAGCCTCACCGTAGAAATAGCAGGTGACAGCGGATTCGACTGGATATTAATCGATCTGGAACACGGTCCCGGCGACCACGACAGCCTTGTGCACCACCTGCAGGCGGCTTCAGCTACACCCGCAGCGCCAATTGTTCGCATCGCATTCAACGAACCCACCCGCTTCAAAAAGGCCCTCGATCTGGGAGCCTCCGGCATCATGGTGCCCTGGGTCCGCAATGCCGAGGAGGCGGAGGCGGCAGTCGCAGCCATGCGTTATCCACCACGGGGAATTCGAGGTGTCGCGAAGTCGCCGCGAGCGATAGGCTTCGGCCGTAACTTCGACGATTATTTCGCAAGAAACCACGAACTGCTCCTGACCGTGATCCAGATCGAACGCGCTGAGGCCATCGAGGATATCGATCGAATCGCGGCCATCGACGGTGTTGACGTCCTCTTTATCGGACCGATGGATCTAAGCGTCAGCCTGGGAAACCCCGGACAGTTCGACCACCCTCTTCAGCGGGAGGCATACGCAAAGGTCGTGGAAAGCGCTCGAAAGGCGGGAAAGGCGGCAGGCATCCTCCTCGCGAGCATCGACCAGATTGAGAGTACCCTGGAAACGGGTTTCACCTTCGTCGCCCTTGGCTCGGACGGTGCTTTGGTGACAAACGGGATGATGAACATTGCGGCGGCCTTTGAGAAATTCAAAAAATGAGTAAAGATCCTCGGGGCAAGCCCCGAGGCATTTGATATTAGACTTTATGAATTAGAAACGAAGCAAGCTTCGGGGAATTAAACCCGAAGCGATTAATAGCGTTTCCTGAATATGACACGGAAATTTTAGGGAAGCAAAGCCGCAACCAAAAAGGAAAAAGAGAACCGGTCTGCCGTACGGCAGACCACGCAGATGGACGCGAATGCAGAAGGAAATTCCTACTTCCCTTGGAAACCTCGTCGCGAATCCCGCTGAGCGGGATCCCAAACCTTGCCTGCCTCGGCAAAGCGAAGCGGCGACGGGTCGACTGCATTTCATTGAATACCAACTTCTTCTACGCAGAAACTTGCTAGAAAAAGAAGATTCTGCCGGATTGTAGTATGAATTACCACACCGAGAAATATGGTCCATGGGCTCTGGTAACAGGTGCCTCTTCTGGAATGGGTGAGCAATTTGCCCGTCAGCTTGCAGCAATTGGACTCAATCTCGTCCTTGTGGCAAGGCGTAAAGAGAATCTTGAAAACCTCGCCCAAGAGCTCGAATTCTCCTCCGGTGTGGAAGTGCGGATCGCTGTTGCGGATCTCACCAAAACCGGATTCCTGGACAAAATAGCAGAAGCGACCAGCGACATCGAAATCGGCTTGCTCGTAAATAACGCTGGCAGGGGACTCACCGGGGATTTTCTCGATAACGATCCGCAGATTGAATTGGAGATGCTTCGCCTCAATAGCGAGGCCTCCATGCAGTTGGCCCATGCCTATGGGTCGCGGATGCGCAAGCGCCGAAAGGGAGGTATAATCTTCCTCTCCTCTATTACCGCATTCGCCGGAATTCCTGTTTGGTCAAACTACGCAGCCACCAAAGCCTACGCTCTCCTCCTCGCCGAAGGCCTGGCTCACGAATTGAAATCCGACAACGTTGACGTCCTCGCCGTCTGCCCTGGAACTACCCTTACTGAGTTTATGAATGTAACGGCATTCGGAAGGGTGGTCTCAATGAAAGCCGAAAAGGTCGTTGAATCCGCTATCAAGAGTCTCGGGAAAAAGTCGCTTCTTATACCCGGCATTCCCAGTAAACTCGCCGCCTTCACCGCCCGCCTCCTTCCCCGCTATCTCAATTCCGTAATCTTCAGGTTCTTTATCCGCTCCATCCAAAAGACCTGACGGGTTATACCGGAGCCAACCAGCCACCATCTACGGGAAGGGCAACGCCTGTGATCCAGGCGGCATCATCCGATGCTAGAAAGACCGTCGCTCGGCCGATATCGGCGGGCGTTCCGAAACGGGGTAAAGGAGTGTGTTCGCGGGCCCAGGAGATCTGTTCTTCCGTCAAGTAATCCTGGATCGCGGTCTCGATGTATCCGGGACAAATTGCGTTTGCCGTGACTTCGTCTCCGGCCGCTTCGATGGCGACGTCGCGGGTCAGGTTAACAACGGCAGCCTTAGCCGATGCGTAGGGAGGACCGCCGCCCCCGCCGAATGCATGCACCGATGCAATGTTGATGATTCGTCCGTACTGTGAACTTCTCAAAAGGGGAAGAGCGAACTTTATCGCCACAAAGACCCCTCGCAAATTGACTCCGATAATCCGATCCCAATCCCGGAGAGAGATTTCCTGACTGTCGCCTACCTTGTAGATACCCGCGTTATTCACAAGAATATCGATCCCTCCAAAGCGCTCCATGGTCTCATCGACCATACTTTGGACGGCTTCTTCCTGACCGATATCCGTCTGCACAAAATAGCCTTCGCCACCCAATTTCTCGACTTCCTCAACAGTAGGAATAACAGTTTCCTGCTCATGGTATATTCCACGTTTCGGCTCCTCTTGAATATCCGCTATGCACACCCTCGCTCCCTCTCGAGCAAACTCCAATGCAATCCCACGGCCGATACCCGAACTGCCCCCGGTTATTATCGCGACTCGATTTTTCAGCTTCATAGCCCGATCATGCACGCATCAAGGATGCCCTGACAACAATTATGGGCTAAAATTCCATGCAATAATTGTAATTCCCTCAAGTTCCCAAGTAAAATCTGACTCCCATGCCATTTACACGACCACCCGGATATCTCCTCCACCTCATATTTCTCCTTTGCACAACCGCACTCGCCGATCTGCAATAGTCCCGCTCAGCGGTTGCCATTCGCCATCGGATTCTGTCTAGTCCCGTTTCGGAAAGAATCAGGCCCCGAATCGAGCGCTCGACATGAACCAATTTCCTAGAAACATCCGGTGGTTTATCGCATTTAGAATTCTCTTCAATTCTCGCTTTTACTACCCGGTATTTGCTATTCTCTTTCTGGACTTCGGCCTGAGCATGGAGCAATTTGCGCTCCTCAACGTGGCGTGGGCGGTGACGATTGTTTTGCTCGAAGTGCCTTCAGGCGCCCTGGCAGATCTCATCGGGCGCCGGCGTCTCGTTCTGATTTCGGCGGGATTGATGGTTATTGAAATGGCCGTGTTGTGCTTTGTCCCACTAGGCAACGTATCTCTCGTCTTCTGCGCCTTTCTCGTAAACCGCATCATCAGTGGAGTTTCGGAAGCCGCTGCGAGCGGGGCGGATGAGGCACTGGCCTATGATTCCATGCCGGAAAGCGAGAGAGAGGAACTGTGGCCTCGCGTGCTGGAGTTTCTCATGCGCGCTCAATCGATTGGATTTCTCGTCGCCATGGGAATCGGAGCGGTCCTCTACGATCCTCAGGTGATGCAGAGATGCGCGATCTCATTGGGAATCGACGTGGAACTGAATCAACAGATCACGATGCGCTTTCCCTTATACCTGAATTTCGTGACTGCAGCACTTACCTTCATTGCAGCCTTGCAGCTCAAAGAGACTGCTTCCCCAAGGGACTCCACCGACTCCGGAGTGCCACCAAGGGACTCCACCGACTCCGGAGTGCGATCATTCGTGCGATCACCCTCTGTGAAGGAGACCTGGCTGCAAACATTGCGAGCGGGCATGTGGATTCTGAAGACTCCGCCGGCTTTCATAATAATCCTATCCGTGATCGGCTTCGACAGCATCATTCGACTCTTCATCACGGTCTCGAGTAACTTTTTCCGGCTCATCGAGCTTCCGGAGGCTTCTTTCGGTCTCATCAACGCCGGCCTCGCGCTGATGGGATTCTTTGTACCTTCGATCGCGCGGAACATGGCTCAAAACCGGTCTCCGCTCTTCAACTTCTGGTTGATGGCGATAATTCTCCTGGTCGGCCTATTCGGAGCGGCCCGGGCGTGGACCCTTCGACGACGATGTGGGCAGTTTCTTTTTGATTATGCATGGCGTCGAAGGTGAAGGTGGAGCCGTCCAAAATGGGCATTTCGGACTCGCTTTCGTTGTCCTCATCTTCGTATGCATGTCACTGCTCAGCTTCTTCGCATCCCACTATCTCAACGCGGTCGTCGACTCATCGAAACGCGCCACAATTCTGAGTTTTAAGGGATTGGCGATGAACTTCGGCTACGGCGCAATCGGAATTATGTTCGCCATCGTCATGCGACACACCGAAAGCAGGGCCGCATCACTGGGAGGCGGCGAGGAGGAGGCCTTTGAAGCGGCGCTCCTTTGGTTTCCCTGGTACTTTGTCGCGGTGCTCGTCGCTCTGGTGTTGGCCGGAAACATCATACTACGCGGTTCCGAGTTTCATAGTAGGCCGAGCTGAGCGTAAATGCAATCTTGACTCATGAGGGCACTGTTACCACTGTAGCCCGGGAAAGAGAAATGGAGATAAGGATCGAATATTGCGCAGCTTGAAGCTATGAGCCAAAAGCCGTCGGTCTGGCGGAGAGACTTTTGACTCTCAAGCAGGATATAGCTGCACTTAAGCTGGTTCCGTCCAGCGGAGGCGCCTTTGAAGTCAGTGTCGATGGAGATAAAATATACTCCAAGCTGGAGACGGGAGAATTCCCCGATCCGGATTCGATCTTCCAAACGGTCAAGAAGAGACTCTAAATTTGCGACTGACAGTTTTGTTAGGTACGGGTTCCTGAGGCGGTGTAGCCCTCCCGTTCCTCCTATTACTTTCTCTCCTGGTATTCTGAGGTGCCTGTCTAACCAATTGCCGGTTCCCCCGGCGCGAGGCTGGGGGGAACCGGCAATTTCATCCTCACAGGGCGCAATCCGCCAATCAAGAGGTCAACTTTTTTTGCTGAATTTGGTAGCATTTTACCGGAGAGTGAAGGGTGCCTGGTGGCCTCCGCGGTCTTCAAAACCGTTGTCGGTCTGTTTCGCAGGTCGAGGTAAGTTCGATTCTTACCCTCTCCGCCCATTTAGAGAAAGGAGGTGAAGGATATGTCGCGCGAGGAGATTCTCAAGCTGACTTCGCTTTCATCCTTTGCCGGGTGAGCATCTAAGCTCAGCCAAAAGGCTCTGGGGCAAGTCTTGCGCCAGTTACCAACTACGGATGACCAGAACTTACTGGTCGGTTCCGTTTTATCGGATGACGCGGGCGTCTATCGCATCGACCGCGACCGTGCGCTCGTTCAGACGGTGGACTTTTTTACGCCCATTGTGGACGACCCTAGGACCTATGGGCAGATTGCCGCCGCGAACGCACTCTCGGACGTATTCGCTATGGGTGGCCGTCCGATTACCGCTTTGAATCTCCTTGGGATACCGAAGGATACCGTCTCTGAGAAGACAGTTGTGTCTATCCTGCGTGGAGGCGCCGCCACAGCGAAAAGGGCGAAGTGCACAATAGTGGGCGGCCACACGATTCGCAACCCGGAACCGATCTACGGATTGGCAGTAACAGGACTGGTATCACAGAGCCGAATAATCACAAACGCCGCCGCGAGACCTGAGGACCTGCTCGTCCTCACGAAACCGCTCGGAACCGGTATTGTCACGACCGGAATCAAACGTGACCGCACAACGCCTTACCTGGCAAAAAAAGCGATAACGAGCATGCGTCATCTCAATACTGTCGGTGCGGAAGTAGCGGAACGCGGCCTGGTCCGCGCCGGCATTGACATCACCGGTTTCGGCCTTCTGGGCCATCTCCGATCGATGTGCCAGGCTAGTGGCGTTGGCGCTGAAATCACTTCCCCACGTGTCCCTGCAATCGGTATGGGAGTCTACAAATTAATGGAAGAGGACTGCATACCTGGGGGAAGCCGCGAAAATCAATCAACCGCCGACGCCTTCACGGATTGGGGCAACGCTACGGATTCGGAAAAAGTCCTCTTAACAGATGCGCAAACGAGCGGCGGCCTTCTTCTATGTGTCTCCTCCAGGAATCTGCATAGGGTCCTGAAGATCCTCAGAAAGCACCGCACTCCCTGTGCCACCGTCATCGGCCGAATCGTCCATTCGCCGAAAGCGGAAATTCAAATCCTATGAGAGAATCGCGACGTGCAATCCCATCTGTTGAGAAGGTATTACAAGCGCTCAGTCAGTGTGACCTACCGCGCCCTACCGTAGTCGCTACGGTTCGCAGCGAACTGGCTTCTTTGCGGAAGCGTGAGGCTATTCCAGATTTCAAAGAAGTGCTCAAACGGGTCCGCGCCTCCCTGGATACCCTCTGCCAAAGACGCATTCAAGCAGTAATAAATGGAACCGGCATACTCGTTCACACGAATCTGGGCCGCGCTCCCATCGCCGCAACCGCAGTGGCGGAGCTCAACGCTATTGCCTCGAACTACAACAATCTGGAAATCGATCTCGCCACAGGCAAACGCGGCAAACGCGCCGAATACCTCGAGAACAATCTTGCTCTTCTCTGTGGCGCAGAATCCGCCACTGCGGTAAACAACTGCGCTGCCGCCCTCGTTTTGATTCTGCGCCATTTTACTTCCGGAAAAAATAGGGAAGTCGTTATTTCACGCGGGGAACTCATTCAGATCGGAGGAGGATTTTGTATACCGGACATTCTGGAATCCACAGGGGCGGTTCTCCACGAAGTCGGCACCACAAACAAGACTTCTCTCTCCGACTATGAAAAGGCCATTAACCGCAAGACCGCGCTGATCCTGAAAGTACATCGCAGTAACTTCTCAATGGATGGTTTTGTCCAATCGCCGTCCACAAAGGAGATCAGCGCACTCGCAAATGAGAAGCGCATTCCCTTTGTCGAAGACCTGGGGAGCGGCGCTGTAATCGCCACCGAAAACTACGCCTGCCTGGAGCATGAGCCGACTCCCGAAGAGACTCTGAGAAGTGGAGTAGATCTAGTCTGCTTCAGCGGAGATAAACTTCTGGGGGGCCCCCAGGCCGGCATCATAGCCGGGGGAGCGAACCTCGTGGCCGCCCTCAAGAGCGAACCATTCTTTCGAGCTCTCCGGTGTGACAAACTGATTCTCTCCACTTTGCAAACCACGGTTGATCTCTATCTTAGTAATAGTGCCAATGAAAACATTCCTCTCCTCACCATGTTGAGGGTATCGAACGATGAATTAAAATCCCGCGCCGAGAATATTGTCGGTGCCCTCAAGGGTCTGCCTTTGAAGACAAGCGTCGGGAAAGGTGAAGCGCAAATTGGGGGCGGTGCCTTGCCACGCTCAGTTATCTCCTCAGTCACTGTCGACCTCGTTCCTCAGCATATCGAGTTGGATGAGTTAGCCATGCAGTTGCGAACCGGAATCCCGCCGGTCATCGGATACATATCAGATGGTTGCTATAGACTCGATCTGCGCACGATTTTTCTGGAGCAGGACCACGAATTGATCCACGCCATCCGCTCAGTTCTTGAACGGGAAGCTGTAGAACCCTAGCAGCCAGCCGGACTAATTCGGACTCGTTTCATCTGGCTGCTAGAGTAGATTCAACGTCACATGCCGACCAAGCATCACATCCTCGCCACCGCCGGTCACGTCGACCACGGCAAGAGTTCCCTGATTAAAGCGCTCTCCGGGACCGATCCTGATCGGCTACCTGAGGAAAAGAAACGGGGTCTTACTATCGATCTCGGCTTTGCCCATCTCGAAGTTCGATCGCCTCATGATCCTTCAACGCTATTTCGTCTAGGTATCGTAGACGTGCCCGGCCACGAGGATTTCGTCAAAAACATGGTAGCGGGTGTCGGCTCCGTAGACCTGGCGCTTTTCGTCGTGGCGGCTGACGACGAATGGATGCCGCAGAGTGAAGAGCATCTTCAAATCCTCACCTATCTCGGTGTGAAGCACGCAGTTATCGCACTGACGAAATGGGATATTGTGGACGGTAAGGAAGGCCCTCTGGTCATGAGACTGCAAGAGCGCCTCCACGACACTCCGTTAGCCGGTTCACCAATCGTAAAGACATCGACCGAGACCGGAGAGGGTTTAGAGGAATTAAAATCCACCATCGCTGAGGTTCTGACTGCGATTACGCCTGCCTGCGACATCGGTAAACCACGACTTTCGGTAGACCGTGTCTTTTCCATGCATGGTATTGGAACAGTCGTTACCGGAACTCTCACCGGTGGCTCGTTCCGTCGCGGTCAGTCGGTCGTGATACAACCGCGTGGGAGAGAGATCCGGATACGTAATCTGCAGTCCCACGGTCAAGATGTTGAACTCAGTAATCCAGGCACACGCACGGCATTGAACCTGCCGAAAGTCTCCAGAGCTTCGACAGAACAGATGGATGAAATCCGACGTGGCGACGTCATCACCCTGCCCGGTCTGGGAAGCCCTTTTGAGATTGTCGACGTGATACTCCAGAAATCGACGCGTCTCAAGACGGCGAAAACGAAGGCGGCACGACCACTCAAGAGTGGGACGCGCGTCCGCATCCATCACGGCACAAGCAACATTCCGGCACGTGTCCTTCTCCGGCAGTGTGAGAAACTCCATCCGGGTCAGAATGCGCTCGCACAACTGCGCATGGAGGCGCCTTTATTCGCCTATGAGGGCGATCACTTCATCTTGCGCGACTGGTCAGAACAGGCCACTCTCGCCGGGGGTATCGTCCTTAATGTAGCTGCCGACGCCCGACCTCATCGAGACAGCGCCAATATTACGTTCTTGACCGAGCGGGCGGAAAACCTCGCGAGCGTTCAAACCTGGATTGAAACTCAGATCTCGCGTGCCAAGGCGGTATCGCGATCGGAGCTTCTCGTTCAAACCGTTTTCAGCGAATCAGAAATCTCAGGCGCATTAGAGTCATTCGATGAATCGGATCATTTGATCATCGTTGACGATCTTATTGTTGATGGAGAATGGTGGAAGACACTGCGGAAACGGGCTGCTGACGCCATAGACGCAGAACACAGGGAGCATCCGGAACGGGCAGGATTGACCCTAAGCAAGTTTCGCAAGGAATTGCAGAACGAACGCCTCACCTCCCCTACATTCAATGCCTTGGTCTCGCACCTCATCGAACATGGGTTCCGCAAAATGGGGATCTTTTTCCAAAGAGAATCACATCGCCCCTCTCTGCCACCACATCTTGAAGATGCCGCTACCAGGATTCGCGCAGTGCTCAACAAACGAACTCTTGATCCCCCTTCTATAAAGCAGTTGGCACCCGAGCCTCTTACTCAACAGGCCTTGCGCTTCCTACTCCAAACCGGCGAAGCCGTCGAAATCAGCGAATCTGTCGTGATTTCAGAAAGAGCGTATTCCCAGGCCCGGGAGAAGGTAGTCGATTTCCTGCGAAGGCAAGGACCGGCTACGGTGAGCCAAATCCGCCAGGAACTCGGTTCAAGCCGCCGCATTGTGGTGCCTCTCCTGGAAAAATTCGACCGCGACGGCCTCACCCAGCGCCACGGGGACGCTCGTGTCCTGCAGTAGCGGATAGTGTCGGAAAATTTGATGTTGGCATCACACATCTAATATCCGTCGAATAATCCAATGAGGATACGAGAAGCGGTGCGGGCGGTGCTTTTGACATCGGAAAATGAGATTCTGTTGATGAAGTTTGAAGAGCCGGCGAGCCGCCGGCAGTTCTGGATCACGCCAGGGGGCGCCCGCAATACAGGTGAAGGTGTTGTAGCGTGTCTAATCCGGGAACTGGATGAGGAAACGGGTCTTCGAGACGTTCGCGTAGGACCGCTCATTTGGAAGCGAAGGCATACCTTCGAGTGGAATGGCAATGAAGTCCGTCAACACGAGCAATTCTACGTCGTTAAAACGGAAAGATTCGAACCGACCATGGATGGCAACCCGGCAATGGGAGAAAAATCAGCCTTTCGCGGTTTTCGATGGTGGTCAATTGCCGAGATAAAGGCCTCTTCGGAGATCTTTGCGCCGAGACGGATCGCGGAACTGCTGGACTCCATCGCGCGAAGTGGTCCGCCGGAGCGCCCGTTGGAAGTCGGGGTGTGACCAGGAATCTGTCGGATCAAGTTCTCGGAATTCGCGGAAAGATTCCACTGTCCGGGTGTGATTCCGCACTGCCGCGGTTTCGACCACCGACATCTTCCTAATACCCGCAAGCCGGGAGTGGCAGTGCGTGGACTCAACTGAATAGCTCTAATTGGTTTCCGCCCGGCCGCCGAAATCCTTTCGTGGTAAGCATGGGAGCCTTATTTTCAAAACAGCAGCGCCGGCAGCCCATTTCAAAGACGGCTCTCATCTGGTCTGCCCAGATTCCTTCGCCACGCATCCGCAGTCCGAACTCGTTTTGATTGAGCGCTCCTCCTCTCATCTCCAGAATCCGCGATACGACCTTCTCCATTTTCCCGGGAAAGTGCCTTTCCAGCCACTCGAGAAAGAGATCTTTGACACCATAAGGCAACCGAAGCGCAGTGTAGCTCGCGTAGGAAGCGCCCGCTTCCTTTGCGGCAGCCAGGATGGCGGGGATTTCCTCATCGTTAAGACCGGGTATGACCGGAGCTATCATTACACCAACAGGAATGCCGGCTGCCACCAATTCAGAAACGGCTCTCAGTCGTCGGCGCGGCGCGGCGGTTCGAGGTTCCATGATTCGAGTAAGTTCCTCGCGCAGAGAGGTTATGGAAAGGGTAACAGAGGCGGCCTCAGACTCCGCCAGCTTCTCAAGAATGTCGATGTCTCGGGTGACGAGACTGTTCTTAGTCACGATCTGCACCGGATTCCGGTAACGTTCCAGGATTATGAGACATTGGCGAGTCAGCTGGAGCTTTCTCTCGATTGGCTGGTAGGGATCGGTAACTCCGCTCATGGCCAGGACTTCCGGTTTCCAGCGGGGTGATGAGAGGGCTCTTTCCAGTAACTGTGAGGCATCTCGCTTGACCACAATTTTTGTTTCGAAATCCAGCCCCGCCGAGAATCCCAGATACTCATGCGTGGGACGCGCGTAGCAGTAGATACATCCATGTTCACAGCCACGATAGGGATTGATGCTCTTGTCGAAATTGATGTCGGGACTGTTATTCTGGGCAATGATACTTACGGAATGGTCAGCCAGGTATTGGGTGGGTTGGGGACGGACAAGTTCATCGAATTCAGGATCCGGAACCATCTCCAGCTTCTCGAAACGAACACGCGGATTTGACGCCGCTCCGCGACCGCGCGGGCCAGGCGGAAAGAGAGGGGATGATATTTTCCGGTTCATGTGAACATAAATTCACCCATTTTCAAAAAATTGCGAGGCCAATCCGAGAATTCTACAGACTTTCTACTACGATCCGAGCGTGTAATGTCCGGGGTAAATCCCGGCATTATCAGTAGCACCTGTAAAAAGTGCCAAGTAATACTTGAATAATAGAATTCTAGGATTATAGTAATTAAAAATGGAAAAGAAAAAGAACCGAAAGCAATTCAACGTTTACTTGGACCGCCATTTGATTCGGGAAATCAAGCATGCATGCATCGAAGAAGACGTTCGTTTGAATCACCTGGTGGAAGAGATCTTAGGCGAGTATCTCTCGAGACGGGGTCGAACCGAAGTCGGCTTGAAAGAGACGGGCATGACAGTGTTTTACATGACGGATCAATATGACGCCCTTTGTGCATTTTATGAGATTGCCTTGGGGATTCCCGGCAAGAAAGGAAAGAACTGGTGCGCATATTCGATAGCGCCAAACGCAGTATTTGCTCTCCATAGAGTTACAGAAACCCAGCACGGGGACAAAGACACGGCCAAATTCGGATTTCACTTTGGAAATCTGGAGGCGGGGGTTCGAGCGTTTACCGAGGCTGGAGCTACGGTAGAAGATCCAATCGTCGACGTCGCTTACGGGCGTTCCGCAAAGGTGCGCGATCCGGAAGACCGCCTCGTTGAACTGGATGAATATGATAGGAGGGAGTAAGGATGAAATCGAGAATACCCACGGTACTAGTCTGTGTTGACGACATGAAAGCATCGATCGAGCTATACAGGGACATCCTTGGCCTGCCCTGCATTAAGACAGGAAATCGCTGGAGCGAGTTTGATGAGGGAGGGATCAAGCTCGGTCTTCACATCCAGGATTCGGGTGCGGGCGACAAGGCGTCAAGGGTAGTCGTCCTGTGCATCGAGGTGAGTTCTCTCGCTGACACATGCCGGAAGCTACGAAGGCAGGGCTACAAAGTGGAGGGTCCGGAGGAATACCGAGGCCTGGGCACATTAGCCACCACAACCGATCCCGACGGAGTTGCCTTGAGCATTTCTCAAATGCGCGAAACCGATTAACTCGGCTTCGGACCAAGCTCACGCGCTGGAAAAGTGATAGGTTCGCGCTTGTCTTACCTCTCAAGCTCTTCAAACCTGCACTGTGGCAGTGACTGACAAATTCATTTCCCTGGATTCCGATCTTTACGAGTATCTTCTCTCGGTTTCGTTGCATGAACCGGATATACTGAGACGGCTGCGCGAAGAAACTGCAATAATGCCGGAGCGCGGCATGCAGATCTCACCCGATCAGGGGCAATTCATGGCTATGCTGGCGGGAATTCTGGAAGCCCGCAGGATCCTCGAAATTGGTGTCTTTACCGGCTACAGTTCTCTTTGTTTTGCTCTGAATCTTCCAGAGGACGGACAACTAGTCGCTCTCGACGAAAGTGAGGAGTGGACCAGGGTAGCACGCCGGTATTGGAACGAAGCGGGTGTGGCGAACAAAATTGATCTGCGATTAGGACCAGCGCTCGCCACCCTCGAAAATCTTATCGCAGGAGGTGAAAGCGGCAAATTTGACATTGCCTTCATTGACGCGGACAAGACGAACTACGCCCATTATTACGAGCGTTCCTTAGAACTGGTGCGAAGGGGCGGTCTGATCATCTTTGACAACATGCTATGGGGTGGACGTGTAACTCAGGCAGAATCGAAGGACGAGGACACGGAAGCGATACGCGTGATGAATGCAAAACTTCATAAGGACACGCGGGTCTGTGTGAGCATGCTGTCGGTCGGTGACGGTGTTACGCTTGCCAGGAAATTACCTAGAGGCTTGTCATCTCGGTGTGGCGAAGTATGATGGATTCCTTTCCAAATGACGCCGGAAGTACCGCAGTTTAAGATACCGCTGAACTTGCCTCATGCCGGTAAGATCAGCAATCGATTAAATACCCTGCTCAATAGAAGGGTGAATCCGGAAAATCCGGAACATCGGAGACTGATCTTTACTTGCAATCAGCTCTTTCATCTGCTGATGCCCGTTTACGAAGTAGGCGAAAACCCGCGATCTCCCGAGAGTTCTGGCATCGCGGTCCGAGCCGCTGGACTGGGCCGGGCGGTGGTTGAAGAAATTGAGAGAAACGAACTTGGCAGCGATCGTATCGGTCAGTGTGTCCGCAACTTATTCGAATGCCTTGAAAGGGGTCAGGAGGGCTCCCTCTTGTCGCTTCGAGCGGGAGAGAATCCCCGATCGTTGGGTCGACCAGTCTAGGAGCCTGCCGGTCGAATTTTGGCACTTGCACAGCAATCCGACAACAAGGTCCGGCAAGCTCCTTGAGACAACCGCAATGGAAACTCTCCGATTTCTCACTCCTGAGCAGGCAGGAACGATCTCTGATCAATTCGGCACACCCGTTTTCGTGTACGACGAGCGGACGCTGAAAAAGAATGCAGAGAACTGTTTGAGATTTCCCAATGCTTATGGACTGACCGTCCGCTACGCCATGAAGGCCAGCTCCAATGCCGCAATATTGAAGACATTTGAGGATCTCGGTCTATATATTGACGCGAGTAGTGGTTTTGAAGTTGAGCGGGCATTGAGGGCGGAAATTGCGCCTGAGAAGATAAGCCTGAGCAGTCAGGAAATTCCGCGAAATCTAGGCGAGCTTTGTGAGAAGGGAATTTCCTTCAACGCCTCATCATTGAACCAGATCAGTCGTTTCGGCGAACTGCATCCGGGCGGAGAGCTCGGTATCCGGCTTAACCCAGGATTAGGGTCAGGCAGCACGAATCGCACAAATACGGGAGGCCCATCCTCCAGTTTCGGGATTTGGTATGAGTATGTCGATGAAGTCCATGCCCTGCTCAACGAATTTAACCTGACAGCGGTTCGCTTGCACACACATATCGGTTCCGGAGTAGATCCGACAGCATGGCAGCGCGCCGCTCGCTTGAGTCTCGATCTGGCAGCTCATTTTCCCGCAGTAGACACGCTGAACCTGGGAGGGGGATACAAGGTTGCGCGAATGGCACATGAGGAACACTCGGACTTGATCGAAATCGGGCGCTCAGTACGAGAGGCATTCGTTAGTCTTTTCGAGGAGACGGGCAGGAAGCTCCAACTCGAAATAGAACCAGGCACCTATCTGGTAGCCAACGCCTGTTCCCTGCTCACCACGATTCAAGATATCGTGACTACTGGTGAGGAGGGTTACACCTTTTTGAAGCTGGATTCCGGAATGAGCGAAATTCTGAGGCCCAGCCACTACGGAGCGGAGCACCCCATAATTGTGATTTCCGCGAATCCCACCGGAGAGACCCGAGAATATGTTGTAGTGGGTCATTGTTGCGAATCGGGTGACCTACTTACTACGGCCCAGGGTGATCCTGAGTTGCTGGCACCGCGGGAGCTGGCGGATGCTTCGATCGGGGACCTCTGCGTTATTGAGGGCGCGGGGGCCTACTGTTCCTCAATGCCAGCGAAAAACTATAATTCCTTCCCAGAAGCCTCCGAGGCCCTATTGCGCGAATCGGGCCGCATCGCTGCGATCCGCAAACGCCAGACGTTGGATCAGATTTTGGAGAACGAAGTGCCCTTAGCCTGAAAATCCGTAGGATTTTCAGGCTAGCGAATGCTCGACGGCGGCGGGGAAGATATCCACGACATCGCCTTCGAGACGAAGTGTCACGGCGGGATTACCGTCATGCTCGGTGGTCCCGCGGTTAATAACGACGTAAGGGACACTTCTCTGGGCCGCGATCAGAGGGAAAGAAGCGGCCGGGTAGACAGAGAGACTGGAGCCGAGAGCGATGACGAGATCGCATGCCATGGCGGCTTTTTCGGCAGCGTTGATGTCTTCCTGCCTCAGGTTTTGGCCGAAGCTGATAGTGGCCTGCTTCAGAAACCCTCCACACTCGCAGAAAGGTGGGCTTTTCGTTTTGGCAAACTTCCGGAAATGATCGTCCGGGTTACTGCGCTTTAAGCATCTTTGACATTCCACCTGCGCATTGGTCCCGTGAAGTTCGACGAGCAGATCTCTCGAAGTGCCGGCCTTTTGGTGGAGACCGTCAATATTCTGCGTGACGAGCTTGAGCAGTCTTCCGGACTTCTCCAATTCGACGCAGGCGTTGTGCACTGCGTTAGGCACGGCGTCCCGGAAAGATTCCCACGATTCCAGTTTATAGTCCCAATGCTCGATACGAGCGGCTTCGGAAGTCATGAAATCGTCGTAGTAGACCGGCTGTCTGCGCGACCATACCCCGCCGGGACCCCGAAAGTCAGGGATACCGCTGCCGGTGGAAATTCCCGCTCCCGTAAAGATGAGAATTTCGCGTCCCTCCTCTAAAAGGTTGGACAGACGGAAAATGTTCCCGGCGCTCATTACTCTAAGGAATTTGGCTGCGCGACTGTTTTTACTTTCAAAAGGAAACTTGCGCCCAATAGGAAAAGAAGCGAGATTGCTAACGGTCCGGCACGGGCAGAGCCAGTAAATTGAACCGTAAGTGCAAGCAGGGCTGGACCGAGGATGGCTGCACCTTTTCCAACCATATTGTAGAGGCCAAAATAGGCAGCGGCTTTTTCAACGGGAATGAGAGTGATATAAAGAGAGCGGCTGAGGCTTTGCAGGCCGCCTTGAACGAGGCCTATGAGTAACCCCAGAACGTATATTTCCGATACTGGTTTGCCGAAAAACATCCGTGGTTCAACGTCGAGACGGGAAGAGAAGAGGGTAACCCCCAGGTAGATAACAATTGCAATGAAGATAAATAGCCTGGGGCCGAATCGCTGACCTGCCCAGCCAAAAAGCAGAGCACAGGGCACCCCTACAAATTGAACAAGGATAAGAGTTCCCATCAGATCGGTCTGCGAGAATCCGAGAGCGGCACCGTACCCGGTCGACATAGTGATCAAAGTGTAGGCGCCATCGATGTAGAACCAGTAGGCAAGAAGAAACCAGAGAATGACGGGCCGCCGGGTGGCAATTTCGGAGACGGTTTTCTTCAGTTCGTTTAGACTTTCCCCGATCGCCATTCTCGTCACCTCCATGCTGTTTGCCTCACTTTCGGGAACGTTTTTCAAAAGGGGGATGGAGAACAAGATCCACCAGAAGGCCACGGAGAGAAAGGACAATTTGATGGCGGCGGCACTATCGGGCAATCCAACGAGGTCGGGTTTGATCACGGCGAGGACCTGGAGGCAAAACAGCAAGACGCTACCAAAGTAACCGATGGAGAATCCCAGTCCCGAAACGTAGTGTCGATTACGTTCGCTACTGACGTTAGGGAGCAGAGAATCGTAAAAGATGTTCCCACAATAGAATCCGATCGACGCGATAATATATACGACGCACGCAAGCCGCCATTGTCCCATCTTGATAAGAGCGAGACCGGCGCTGGCTAAAGAGCCCACAAGCATGAAGAAGGTGAGGAATCTCTTTCTCGCCTTCCCGTGATCGGCGAGGGCTCCGAGAAAGGGTGCGAGAAGAGCGGCAATCAGGCTGGCAAGCGATACCGTATAGCCCTGCCAGGAGAGAGCGGCGCTCGATCCATCGGTCCAATAGCTCTTAAAGAAGGGGCCAAAGAAACCTGCTAATATCGTCAGGGCGAAGGCGGAGTTCGCCCAATCGTAGAATGCCCAACTGAGGGCTCCCTGGGGAAGCTTTTTCAATGTTATCAGCGAATTGGGGATAATTCGACTCTGCTACCTGTATTCAGGCTGAGAGTTTGCGCGGCGTTTCCGCCGTTGACGGCAATTTCCAAAAACCCGCCGGAACCGAAGTAGGCGAGAAGTGCTCCCCGTTCCACGTCGGTAAAAGTCTTTACAAGAGGTATCGATCGACCGCTCACCGACACGCCCAGTAAATTGAGATTTTCCAGCTGTGGGAGAGCGTTCGAGCCAATGTTAGAGATCAGATTGCCGAATCGATCAACATATACCACCTCTCCTACAGCATGGGATCTGGCGTATTGTGCCACCGGCCAAGCCTTCGCTTTAATGGATTCAATGCGAGGTCCAATTTTCGCGAGATCAAGGCCCCCGGCCAAGTGAGCTCCAACGGGAGCAAATATGTCGCGACCGTGAAATGTGGAGCTGATACGGGAGGGAAGGTATTCCTCATTTTCGATTACATGGATGTCCGGGTCGTGCTCATTGGAGTCAGATTTTAAAAAACCAAATAAGCCATTATCCGGGCCCACGAAGTAATAGCCTTTACACTTTAAAGCGATTCCCAGTCGGTTGCTACCTACCTCCGGATCAACTACACCGACAAACACAGTACCATGGGGAAAATCTAAAAAGCACTGGCCCAAAATAAACGCCCCTCTATGTATTTCTCCCGGTGGAACCTCGTGGCAGATATCCACAATCGGCACGCCCGGGGTTATGGTGCAAATCACTCCTTTCATACTCGCTACATACCAATCCCGATTTCCGAAGTCCGTCAGCAGCGCTACTGGTGGACGATTAGGTTGCGGATTCACTTTTGGATATTGTTTCTGTCCTCGAATTTCGGTATTTGATTTCAGAATACTCTATTGAGCAACATATGAATATTACAAGTTAAAGGTCTCATCGATGTCTGATCCTTCATATACGGTACTCGTGGTGGAAGACGATACTGGATTGCGTAAGACGATAAAGCTGGCCTTGAAGAAACACAATTTCCAAATCTTCGAGGCGTCGAATGGGTTGGAGGCTTTGGATGTTTTTCACAAAGGCGGGGTCGACGCTATGATTCTTGATGCAGTGATGCCCCGCATGGATGGTTTCGAAGTCTGTTCACGTATCAGGAATGGATCGGACGGTAATCAGCTTCCCATAATAATGATAACCGGCCTCGATGACCCCGAGTCGTTTGATCGTGCTTTCGGTGTGGGAGTCAGCGAATTCATCACAAAACCGGTTAACCTCAGCGTATTGAGCCATCGCACATTGCGTCTCATCCGAGAGATTAAGGAGCGGCAGAGAGCAGAGGAGGAGCGCGTTAAAGCTGATAAACTCGAAATGATGGGTATTTTAGCGGGTGGAATCGCCCACGATCTCAATAACATCATGACCGCGCTGATGAGCAACTTGTCCCTCGTGCGAATGGAGTTACGGGAGGAGGAAAAGGCATTTGAGTATCTGCATGAGTGTGAGCCAGTGATGGAACAGGCCATGCAACTGGCGCAACAGCTCCTGACATTTTCCAGGGGGGGAGAACCGATCAAGAAACTCATAGACCTTACGAAGATTGTAAAATCGTCCGTTCAGTTCGCACAGCGTGCCACACAGTCGGTAGCAATTTTCAATATCCCTGACGGAATATGGTATGCGGAAATTGATGAAGGACAGATTGTTCAGGTGATTAGCAATCTGGTCATCAACGCTGATCAGGCCATGCCCGGCGGAGGCACTCTTGAGATTTCCCTTAGAAATATACAGCTCGAAGAAGAGAACTCTTTCGGATTGAAAGAGGACGCCTATGTAGTCATTCGCATCTCTGACCAAGGGGTGGGTATTCCGGAGAGATTTATCGGTAGGATTTTCGATCCCTATTTTACGACCAAGAAAAAGGGAAGTGGTTTGGGATTGGCCACCGCCTATTCGGTAATCGACAGACACAGAGGATACATCGAGGTAAAATCCGAAATGGGGGAAGGTGCCTGTTTTAGCTGTTATCTACCAGCTCAGCCCGATACGCGCCTCGCCAGCAAACCGGCTGAACGCCTCTTGGAAGGCGGTCAGGGGCGGATCCTTTGTCTTGAAGATCAGGAAATTATTCGAAGAGGGGTTACGCGACTCTTGGAGAAGGAATGTTACACAGTGACGTGCACGGAGAGAGGGGAGGAGACAATAGTAGCGTATGAGACTGCTTTCAACACGCCCGACCGGTATAATCTTGTAATCCTCGACATGACGGTCCCTGGAGGAATGGGTGGCCTCGAGACTATTCAGCGGTTGAAGGGCATCGATCCCCACGTCCGTGCTATCGTCTCAAGCGGATATTCGGACGATCCGGTAATGGCAAGCCCTTCGGAATACGGATTCAATGGGGTCCTACCAAAACCGGTTAGTCGGGATGAGCTGCTCAGAGTCGTGTCGGAGGTGCTATCCAAGTGAACCCCATCATTTCTCGAATATTTAAAAACAATGGGGTGAAGAATACAGAGAGATGCTTCCGGTCACGGTAATCCAGCACCCCAAGGAGAGAATCTCGAAATGCAGCCTGAGGTCTTTAATGGGAAGAGACGACATCACATTTCTGAAGGCTCTTTCGGGATTCAAATTTGACGCAACCGGCTTTATATTGCTCGCCCTCGACGCTCCCTCTCTAAACAGGGGAGACGCCGGCTGCCCTCTTCTGATTCTGGACAGCACCTGGCGCCTGCTGCCGAAACTGGTGCGGTGCGTAGCCGGCGAGCCGGTGCGCCGAAGCATTCCCTCAAAAGTGGGCACTGCCTATCCGCGCAGGAGCAAACTTTTCGTCGATCCCGAATGGGGACTTGCGTCAATTGAAGCGCTTTACACAGCAAAAAGAATCCTCGGCGAAGACGATCCCTCCATTCTCGACGGTTATGCCTGGAAGGATGCGTTTCTGGCAAATTTGGATAGGGTCGATTTGTGAGATTTATTTCTACCAAAGAATCTATGTCCCATCACGCGGAACACAAAGGCAAACAGCCAGCTTCCGTTTCGCCTGTCGTCCCGGCTTCGACCGGCTGATCCCTCAGCGAAACGCATAGACAACCCCTTTCTAAGGTCGTAAACATCCGCATGAGATTTTTGTTCCTATTTCGGCGAAATACGAATAAAGGCCCGGTAGACACGATCGGTTGGAAGTTAGCTTGATAGGATCTACAACGGGCTCATCGCTCGCAAGCGAGCTTCCTACGACAAATGCAAGTCATTGTAGGAAGGTCGCTTGCGGCCGAAAATGTCCAAGCCTGAATTACCAATTTTGCCTGATATCCTGGAGCCATTCGGGCTGCTTCTTGGACCTTTGCTGATCGACGGAGAAAGCTACAGCTCACGGATTGGGTTGTCTCCCTTTCGATGGGACCAGGTAGCCGCAAGAGCAAAGAGAATGACAAACACGAAACCGACATAAAATGGAGCACTCGCGCTTCCGGTGAAGGAGCCGACGCCTCCGGCAACGATGGGACCTATTCCGCCGCCGAGTCCGATAAACGCTTCGTGAGTGCCGCTCCCCTGCCCCCTTCGTTTAGGCACGGTAAGGGAATAGAAGAGGCTAAGAGTATAGGCCAGGCCCAACGCAGAACCCAATAATATGCTTGCACCAAGAAACGCTTCGAATTGAGACACCAGCCCCATAAGGAGAATGCCACTTCCCGCGAAAGAGAGAGCGGCGTAGATGGGATAGCGGCGGCCCTGCCAGTGACGATTCACAAGCATGAGTATAAAGATGGCCAGTCCGAAGAGAATGCGAGCCGCATGCAAATTGGATTGAGAAGCTTGAGAGAGATCCAGCGACTTTTCCATGGCAAGCTTAGGCAGCATGTATACCCCTATGTTCGTAAGAGCATACACGAGAAACACCAGAAGCCATGCCTGTTTCAGGAGCTGCGAAGAAGAATTGGGGCTCAACTCGGCACCAGCCAATTTCCGGCTCCCGCTTTCTGTTGGAATGCAGATGAAGACGAAGGCTATCAGAACAACGGCGAGAACACCGGATACCCAGTAAGCCGCCGTGGAGTGATAGTCAGCAGGCACAGCGGCGGCCCATTCTCCGATATGCCCCACTAACCAGTGCCCACAGCTTGCACCGAGTGTCCAGCTAATATTGAAGACACAAAGATTGAAGAGAAGGCTCTTAGGGGTCGAGCGGTCCGCCACCCAGGCCATGAGGGGTGGCCAGAACATGGAAAGGAAGATTCGGCGAAGGGTGGAGAGCGCGTAAAGTGTCTTCAGATCCGATACAAAAATAAGTCCGAAAATCGTAATTCCCACTCCAGCGATTGCCACGAGGACGAATACGCGCCGGCCCGTCTTCTCACTGAGCAATCCGAAAATGAGGCAGCCGAATGCGTAGCCGACCGCGTTGACGGCAGCGAGCAAGCCCTGCTGCCACTGTTCTGCGTGAAAATCCGAGTGGGCGAAGAACGCGTCGTTCAATTGGGCCATACCGTGCAGACAGTCCATCATGAAGGCGGTGACGGCGAAGAACAGGACGGCCGGGATTCGGATCATCCCACGCAATCTCTAGGCAGCCGCCATGCATGTCCAATCGGAAATTGAACGCTCTTGACATAGTCGACGTTTCAAGCGACTGTTACAATGTCGCTCAGTTGGGAGCCGCCGCGTCCGCGGGAAGGGTCAAACCCGCCATTCCGTCTTTTGAAGGATAAGCCTTCTTTCTGCCTGTGTTGCGGACGCCAGGCCAATTCAGGAAAGGAGGTCGTATGACCCAGTCCATTTCTTCTCGCCCGAGCCTGGAGCACTGCCGAAAAGAAGCCAAGCATCTGCTCAAGGCATTGCGCTCGGGAGATCCCGAAGCGCTCGCGGAGGCCGTCAAAACGCATCAGCGTTTCTCCAAGAATAAGGAAAAGCTTCAAAAAGACGAAGCGTTCAAACTGAGCGATGCCCAGTACATCCTCGCGCGTCGTTACGGTTTCGAATCCTGGTCGAAACTGAAGACTTACGTCGAGAGAGAGTCCAGAAAAGCCGCTATACCACCGAACCGGGTGTCTCGCATTGAGCAACTGATGGATGCCGCTTTGAAAGGCGATATCAGCAGAACAGAACTCCTTATTGAGTATGATCCGGATCTGATTACGGCAACCGGTAAGCACGGGTTCTCTGCCCTGCAATTCGCGGTGGAATCCGGTTCCGAACCATTGGTTAAGATCCTCATCAAGAGTGGTGCGGTCATCAATTTTTGCGCGGATGGAAGCCATTCTCCCCTTTCGCGGGCAATCACGTTAGGCAATCTGAAGATGGCGCACTACCTGTTGAATAAGGGGGCAGGAGCGGATCTCTGGTGTGCGAGTGGAATGGGCCTGCTCGATTCGGTCCGCAGTTTCTGGGATGAAACGGGCCGGTTACGACCGGGTGCATCACGCACAGGTGCGTCTCGCCGGGACGAAAAAGGAAAATCTCTCCCAAAGCCGCCACTCAGGGAGAATGAGATAATCGCCGACGCGCTTTATATCGCCTGCCGAAATGAACATTACGAAGTAGCGGAAATTCTCCTCGACAAGGAACCCGATCCCAACTTTCGCGCTTACATGGGAGGGACCTGCCTTCATTGGGCGGAGTTCACCGGGAATCGCCGTCTGGTCAGCCTTCTCCTTTCACATGGTGCGGATCCGGGTATGAAGGATTATTCATTTCAGAAAGTTCCCGCGGAGTTTGGCATATTCTGCACGATCAGCTGGGGGTACGACGGCCTCGTGAAGCGCCTTCTAAGAAACAACCCACAGGTCGTTGATTTGCGTGCCGAGTGGGGAACACCACTTGAACTTGCACAGAAACACGGAAACGAGAGGATCATCGAGATGATTTCTAAACTGTCCAGGAAACGAAGGTCCGCCAAAACAGTGGAGGCGGGGCTTAGCAGGAGATTTAGCGAAGCCTGTATTCGCGGCGACGCAGAGGAGGTCACGCAACTCCTGAATAAGGGAAACGCACTCCTTCACTGCAGAGGTCAAGTGCGCGAGGATCACGTAGCATATATGAAAAAGCAAGGGGCTGACGACGGTTGGACGCCCCTGCATCTGGCCGCCCATTATGGGAAGGCCCCGATCGTCAGGACATTGTGCGATGGCGGGGCGGACTTGAACGCAATCGCAGAGAACAGCGTAGGGAATACGCCGCTCATTGCAGCGACCTTTGGCAACCAGGAAGAAATCATCTCGATCCTGCTGGAACACGGAGCCGATATCGGCGCGACTGATTCCAACGGTTGGACCGCTGAGCGAATGGCAAAGGAGAATGAATACAAGAAACTACGGAAAATACTCAAAGGCGCGGAGAAGCAGGTAACCGATGCGTTAAAGCGGGCAGTCAATCGCGCGGACCTGAGCGGTATATCCAAGTCTTTGAAGAAGAACAGCAGCATGGCGAAGTATTGGAAGCCGATCATGGATGCCTCTTATGGCGGATCCGCGGAAGTCGTGAGTCTGCTGCTCAAACACGGAGCCGACCCCAACGTTCTCTCCAAAACCGTTCAACGCCATCGCCCTTTGCACAGGGCGATCGAGCATAAGAAGACTTTCCCCAAACACGTGGGCCATGAGAAGACGGTGCAGACGCTCCTCAAACACGGCGCCGATGTTCGGCTGCGAGGGGGATATGAGAAGGTGACCGCGGTGGCACACGCCGCAATAACGGGCGAACCCCGGTTCCTGCCCCATCTGCGGCGCAAAATGCGGAAGCTCGATATATTCCACGCCGCGGTCCTGGCAGAAGAGAATGAAGTGTCGAGAATTCTAAGGAAGGATACATCGCAGGCTACGGCGCAGGACGGAAACGGTTGGGAGCCGCTCATGTATGCCGCCGCATCGCGCCTGCACTGGTCGGATCCATCAGCGAGCGAGCGACAAATCGGAATCTGTGAAAAGCTCATTGCGGCGGGTGCAGATCCCAAGACCGTTTGGCATTGGGCAGGGAAGTGGCCGCTACAAGCGCTCTACTACGCGACCGGCCACGGAAATCATCCCCAGTTGGCCCGCCTCCTTCTAGAGAATGGTGCGAATCCAAACGACGGTGAGTCGCTCCTGCACTCCGCACAGGAAGGCTACTTTGAATGTCTTGATGTGCTGCTTGAATACGGAGGCGACTTGAACGACACCGCCAACGAGGGAGTATGCACGCCTCTCTGGTGGGTGCTGAAATGGGGTGGGACGGGATCCGTCAAGTGGCTCCTTGAACATGGGGCCGATCCCAATATTAAAAGCGGCAAAGATCGGGAGACGGCGCTGCATGTGGCCGTATCGCGAGGTGTCAATAATAACGCCCTGGCGATGCTCCTGAAGTATGGGGCCAATCTGAGACTCAGGAATGGCGCTGGACTAACGCCATTGGCATTGGCAAAGAAGAAACGCAAGGCTCGAGTAGTCGAATTCCTGGAATGAAATACTTGATGGGCTTGAATCCACCTTATCGGTCTTTATGAGAAGCAGACGCTTCCATTGTCATCTGACCACGTTCTTGCGAACGCGGCTACAAAATTCAACGACTTACGGAGCATAGTAGCCGCGTTCGCAAGAACGTGGCAATTTTCAGCAGAACCACAAATCGCCCTACGCATGCTCCGGGTCCCGCAATTCAGCAGGATCAAGGCGGCGGACCCGAATCCTGCAGTACGGCAGGACTAAGGCATTTGCCATCACGCCAAACACGTACATTATCTCTTACCAAATATCCAGTGCCACGGTTCATAGGCGAATCCGTGCCGGTTTCCTTTCGGGTAGGACATCCGGAAGCCGAAAGAATCAGCGTGATTTCCTAACCACGGAAAAGATTCAGAGCGGTCGAATGATTCAGAGAGAGCTTCGAAACCTTCCGCCGTGACATCCACTGCCCTGCCCGTGTGGTGTTCGCTGTAACCAGGGGCGGCATTTACTTTCAGGATCGAGGCGATGTGTTCTCCGGAATTCAGCTTTTTGAGGATCAAGGACCGCTGATATTCTACGCTTCTGAAGCCTGAAACGATCAGCAGAGAGATCCCCTCTTTCGACGCAGTTTCCATCATGCGCATCCACGATTCAGCGGCGTCCTTAGAGAGTTTCTGCCGACGACCAAAAACGTCGACACCGATGTCCACGAGAGCGACCGCTTCAAGCACGAGCGAAAGTCCACAACGGGAAGCGTAGTCGGATGGAATTGCGAGTTCGCGGTGGATTTCCTCAATTCGACTTAGGTAGAGATCTGTCATCGAATCATGCAGGATCAATCAATCGCAATTTAGATAAGTAAGTAATTCCGCAAAGCTTCGCACTTTATCGTCGACCGAGTGGCTGTCGTTATTCCTGTCGAGGAGCAGGGACTTCACTCCCACCGATTTGGGACCGACGAAATCGCATTCGAGGTCATCACCGACAAATAGAATCTCTCCCGGCGACATTCCCGCCAGATTGATTGCCGCCTCATAGATTCTCCGGTGAGGTTTCTTCCATCCTGCTCCGATCGAGGTCACAACGAATTCGAAAAATTGATCGATGTTGTTTATCCGCAGAAGTTCCTCAATG
>CBDCEW010000102.1:0-122500 GCA_965215885.1 Candidatus Moanibacter sp. | reverse complement strand
GATCATGGTGGTGCGTTCGGGCAGAGCCTTGAGGAAGTCTCCATTGGTATAGCTGCCGTCGGCCACGACGATCAGTTCGCGTTCGACCTCCATAGAGTCTCTGAGCAGTGCAACGCGCTCTATTGCCTGTCGATTGAGTTTGAGCTGCTTTTTGCTCTCTTTATAGCATTGGACCTGCTCCTGTGTGGCTTTTGCCCCCGGCTTGCGCGCGGAGGGCGCATGGGTCAGATCAATAGGAATCATGCGGGCCGAACCGTCCTCTGCGGCAAGGGCGGCGGAAAGTTGGATGAATCGCTGGGCGAGCACGAGGTTAACTTGGAATTTGGGACCGAGGGGATCTCTGCGCCAGCCCACTCCGTGGATACGAGTTCCACTTTTTTGCCGTAGGGTGTCGTCAAGTGCTACGACCATGGGCCTATCGGGCGGAAGCATTCGCTCGATCTTCTCACGGATAACCGCGAAGCACTCATCAGGGTCGACTCTGCTCTTCGAATACATCCTGTAGTGTGCGCTCCAATCCTCGTATTGGCGTCCGCCCGTCGTGATGATTCCAGTGACGGTACGCCTGCCCAGGCACAGAAGGGTGCACAAGATGTGCTCTCTGAAGCGATTGAAGCAGCTTGTTGTGGAGCAGGCTTTGGCACACGATCCAATGATACCTTCCAAGGTTTCTAGAAGTGAGGAGCCGTTTTTTTTACACCCACCGGATTGGGAGGGGCATTGGATCGGGCCAGGATCATATGGCCTTTGTCGGCAATAATCCACTCCACCATCTCTCCTTTGCCAAACTCCATCGCCTGAGCTACCGCCGAAGGCAGATTGATATACCACTGTTCGCTACGCTTGCGCCTGATGAGTTGAACTTTAGTTGGGAATCCCATGGGCCATGATCTAGTTACATAACTAGATCACAGTCAAGCTAAATACTTGCTTTTGAAGAAAAAAGGGGAATAAGGGCGCAATATATCTAGTAAAAGGCCAAACTCCAGTGTCCGGACATTCGTATACGAATGTCCGGGCTAGGGGTACCACCGAAAGATGTTGGATTCTCCCTGGTAAGCGGGTTGAAGGGAGTCACTGATTGCAGTCATAGCGTGGAAAGCTTCGGGTGGGATGGAAGACAGAAAGGCGGCGGCATTTTCGTCAGCCTGATGGCTGTTGCGAGAGCCGACAATGAGAGAAGTAATTCCGGGCTGTTGCGCGAGCCATTGGATGGCGAGATGCGAGAGGGGAACTTCGAGACTACCGGCCAGATCTTTCAAGCTCCGCACCGCTTCATAAACGTGCGGCCAGACCTCGGTAGCGAAGGGAACGGTGTTGGGTCGAATGTCGCCTTCTCCGAAGAGGGGATGGGCAGGAAATTTTCCTGTCAAGATACCTTGGGCGAGAGAACAGTAGGAGACAACAGCGATCTTCTTTTCAATGCAGTAGGGTATGAGATCGGATTCAGGAACGCGCCAGAGGAGGTTATAACCGAGCTGGTGTGCATCGATACGGCCGGCCTGGCTTATCTCCATCATCTGCGGGACTGAGAAATTGCTCACTCCGATGGCTCGAATAGTGCCCTTTTCGCGCTCCTTCTCGAGTAGTTCGAGGTGGGGGCGCATATCGACTCCGGACTTCGGATAATGAATATAGTAAAGGTCGATGGAATCCGCTCCGAGGTTTTCGAGGCTCTTCCGAAGCGCCTTCACGATTGACTGAGGCTTCCTTCCTATGTCGCCTTTGGTGGCGACGAAAACCTCGTCCCATTTTCCTTTAAGGAAACGCCCACAGAGTCTCTCAGAGTACCCCTTTCCATAAGCAATGGCGGTGTCCCAATGTCGCAAGCCCTGCTCCCATGCCACTTCCATTGCGGCAAAGGTCTCTGACTCGGGCTGGCCTCCCCAATGCTCTCCGGCGAAGGCCCAACAGCCCAAAGCGAGTTTGGGATGGGTCTTTTGGACGGGTGGAATCTGGACGTTGATCGACGCCGGAAGCATTTAGAGTCTTCGCATGAGCCGCATCTGCTCGCAGTTCTCGCGCCCGGGGTAAGCCATGGAGGGTATCCAACGCCGCATTGTCTTAAAATGGGGATCGAACAGACTGTCTAATTCCTCGTCGGAAACGGGGAAGGGCGGACCTTCCGGATCTTCAATCTCGATATAAAAGATCGCCAAGAGAGTGCCTGATTTTCTCAAAGTTGAATGGATGACACGGACGTATTCTTCCCGAAGGGAAGGATCGATGGCACAAAAGCAGGTGTGCTCGAAACCGGTGTCGAACCGTTCTCGAAATGATTCATCCAAGTCGAAGAGATCACCCAGACAGTAGCTCTCCGCACCGACCCGCGGAAAGCTTTCAGCGCATGCGAGGGCAAAAGGAGCGAGGTCGAAGCCGAGAGGCTCAGCTCCATGTTTTGCGAGGAGCCGAACATCGTGCCCATATCCGCAACCCGGCACGAAGACAGAACCGGAAACTTGATGTTTCCGCAGGTACTCAAGGAGGGGCGGGGCGGCGGCGCCCTTTTCCCAAGGAGTGTCACCCGCCTCGTAACGCGAGTTCCAATCAGTGAGGTTGGCGGAATTCTTCAATTTCACAGTATTAATTAGACGTAATCAATGGTATGATCATAATCTCCAAGTTCAATCTAAGAAGATTCCTAACTTAAATTGCCGGGCCTTGGCTAACACAACGCTCATAGAACTCGATAGAGTCGAAGTGGCAATCGAGGGAAATCGAATACTCAGCAATATCGATTGGAAACTGCACAGAGGCGAAAATTGGCTGATTGAGGGTCGAAATGGCTCGGGAAAGACAACCTTCCTTCGCCTGATATGTGGATTACTCTGGCCCTCGTGCCCGGGAGGGGGAACTCGTGTCTACAGAATCGGTGGAGATGTAAGCGAAAGCCCGGTAGGTCTGGAAGGAGAGATCTCCTATTTCTCGCCGGAAATGCAGGCGCGTTATAGTCGCCAAGACTGGGATATGACGGGCGAGGAGATTGTGCTTACCGGATCGGAAAATTCTGATATGCTTTACAGAAGGCCCCGAAATTCGGAACATCGAGAAGCGAATCGCCTCTTTAGAAAATTCGGGATGGAGGCATTGAGGAAGAAATCTTTTTCGCAAATCTCGCAGGGCCAGCTTCGAAAATTACTGCTACTGCGGGCGGTCGCAGGGAATCCTTCACTTCTGGTCCTGGATGAAATCTGCGGAGGACTGGATGGCTCGGCCCGGCGTGAAATGCTGAATTTCATCGATGACCTATCAGATTCGGGTCGACAGTTCGTGATGACAGCAAATAGGCGAGAAGAGACTCCTCGGGCAGTCACGCACATCGCTTACATGGAAGACGGGAAGATCCTGCGGCAGGGAAGGCGGTCTCAAGCCAGGGTCTCAAGAGAAAGGCACAAACGTTCAGGAAAGTCGCCAGGCGCCGTGAAGTCCACAGCGGGGAAGAAAGGATCCGAATTCACCGTGAAGCTACTCAATGCCAGTGTTTACCTCTCCGGTCGGAGAGTGCTCAGCAATGTCGACTGGACGATCATGCCGAGAGAAAATTGGGCTGTGACCGGACCCAATGGCGCGGGAAAAACGACTCTGCTAAAACTGATATACGGAGATTACTCCTGCGCTGCGGGTGGTGCGGTAGACCGTATTCTGAATCGACGGACACTTTCCGTGATCGAAACGAGGCAGCGGATCGGCTACGTGTCGGCGGAACTTCAGTCATCCTACGTCGGAAATCTGAGTGTGGCGGAGACGGTGGCGAGTGGTTTTCACGCCAGTATCGGACTTATCGAGGAGGTATCTCCTCAAGAGTGGCGAAAGGTGCGAAATACTCTCAAGAGGTTTGACCTGGGCAAGTTGGCTACCGAGCGTATTTCCAGGCTATCGTATGGCCAGGTGCGCCTGGCTCTGTTGGCCAGGGCCGCGGTAATCAGGCCGCTTATGCTTCTTCTGGATGAGCCATTTGAGGGTCTTGATGAGATATATCGGAGGGAAATGAGGCAGTTCATCACCGACCTTTGCGTGGAGGGAACGCAGCTTATTATGATATCGCATCACCAAGGAGACTTCCCACACCTCATGACCCACAAACTGCATGTCGAGGGAGGCTGGGCGCATTCGCACTCATCAGTTAAGCTAAAAAGTCGGATAACCGATAAAATGGGTTCACTTCGAGCAAAATGAGAAGTATAAAGTCCGACAGGCTGCCAGGCTACCAAATGCGGCGTCGCTTCATCATCGTTCCCAGTCTAATCACAAGCCTCGTTCTTGGGGGATGTGCGTCACTGCCGGACGACACCCATCTGGCGAATCAGGTATTTCTAGGTGAAAAGTGGCCTGTGTTTCACACCAGCGTATTGGGTGGCCGGGATCTACACTACGCGGATATCGGAGATACGAATCTGCCCCTTGTCGTATTCATCCACGGGTCGCCCGGATCCTGGAGATCTTTTTCGCATTTGATGGCGGATCCGGAGCTGCAGAAAATGTGCCGCATGATTTCGGTGGATCGGCCCGGCTACGGCAAATCCGAAGCGGGAAAGTGGGTGAAGTCATTGGAGCAGCACGCTGCCTCGATTCGTCCCGTCCTCGATCGTGACAAAGCGGGTCACGGTGCGATTCTCGTGGGACATTCGTTTGGCGGGGGCGTGGGAGTTCGGCTGGCGATGGATTATCCCGACAAAGTGGCCGCACTTATTCTCATCGCGGCTTCGATTGATCCCGAATTGGAGTGTGCCCAGTGGTATCACCATTTCGCGAAGATTCCACCTTTTCGCTGGATCATTCCGGAAACGATGATTGTAGCCAACGAGGAAATCCTTCCGCTAAGGGGCGAACTGGAGAAATTGCTGCCCTACTGGGAAGAATTGAAGATTCCAGTAATCGTGATACAGGGTGAAAGAGACGGTCTTGTCTCTCCCGCGAATGCCGATTTTGCCAAACAGGTGCTGAAAAATTCCACTCACACTTCGGTAAACAGCTACCCTGACCTCAATCACTTTATACCCTGGTCAAGGCCGCAATTGATAAAAGATGCCATCTTCGAAATGCTGAATCTGACGCGATAGCGAACTAACCCGAACATTTCACAGACCTTCTACTACGACCGCGGATCTCGCTACGAAGTGTGTGCACTGTCCGGGCTAACGGCAATCTGTCTGACTTAGGAATCTGTCGGACTTAGATTTCCTAACATCTCCGTGGTGTAGATTTTTAAGGTGACAGATCGACTTTCCGACGCGGATAAGACCGACAGAAAACTGAGGTAGTCCGTCAAGGGATTTTTTGAGTTTTTTCTCATGTTGTGTTTACAAGGCGTTGGCATTTGCTTGCTGAAGTCTTTTCCACACCGGTGAACCGGTGCGTTGGAGCGATTGGAGATACTTTTGCTCATCGTAGCGTTCGCTATTTTGCCAACAGCGAAACAGAATGCGGGTCCACTTGAGAGCGAGGGCACGAAGAATGGTTTGGCGGGGTTTGCCCTGTTCTTTTTTGATCTGGTAAAAGGCCTTTGCCCAGGCACAGTTTCGGATCGAATGTTCGGCAAATTCAACGAAACTTTGCCGCACGAAGGTAGGAGCCGCCCACCGCCAGTTGACCATTCGTTTCGGTTGTCCGGTTCTTTTGTCCTGCCCGCTGTTGATCGTGACCGGAGCGGATCCATTCCACTGGGTCATGTTCTGGGCCGTTTCGAAGTGCGAACGATCGGTCCCGAACGCGCACAGCAACCGGGGACTCATGACCTCGCCGGCTCCGGGAATGCCACTGAACACGGCTGCATCGGGATGGCTTCTGAATAGCTCCCTGATACGCTTCTCATACGCTTTGATCTGCGGGCACAGGGTCAAAAGCTGTCCGGCCAACGTCTGTGCTTTTCTGCTGGATGCTTCAATGATGGCTGCATCTTCGGTCAAGGCTCGTGCGTTACCGATCAATTCGAGACGCTCCTGGATTTTGGCGTCACTGCGACAGTTGTGCTTATAGAAGAACTTTCGCAAGACACCCTCCGATGCTCTGTGCAGCTTCTTGAGGGTCGGCCAACGCAATATAAAGTGCAGGCACAGGCCACTGCCTAGATCATCGAACAATTTCAAGACCAAAGGGTTATATTGCTTCAGACAACTGCCCAACTGCTGTTCGAGGCTGGTAGCCTGATCGACGAATCCACGGCGGTCCTCGCACAACAGGTTCAGCTCCCGTGTTTGGGCCGTGTCAGGTATGAAACATTTGGTAAAAAGCTCGGGATGTTTGAGGAAAAACTCCGCGTGTATTTGCGCATCGACCGGGTCGCTCTTGGCCCCTGATGGATACAGCGCCCGGCGATAATCCTTCGCCCTGGCCGCATGCACTGGATAGATATCGACAAACTCCAAGCCCATCAGAAAGTTGATCAACCCTCCTCGCTTCTGGTCCACCACCATGGCCATGCGCTTGCCCACGCTGGCATACTTTTCTCTCATCTCTACGGCAAATTCGTGCAAGCTGACCGCATCCTGCGCCACCTGTCGATGGGTCCCTTTTCCCGTTTCGCTCTCTATGATCCACAGATCGTTTTTCTGATCCGCCCAATCAATTCCTATCACCACACTATATCGATTTGTTTTTTCCCTTTTCTGCATCCCTTTGTTCCTTTAGTTTGTCTTTTTGCTTTTTTCAAAGGCACTGGATGTCCAGGCGAAGTCCTTATAGTTGGATCCTGTTATGAGGATGTAAACTGAGTGTTCGTTTTCGGTCATCCAGGCAGGCCGTCCACTCGAAATTCTGTCGGAAGTCCTCTTCGGACTGATTCCTAAGTTCGTAGTGGACGGCTGCCTTTGAATATTTTCACCCTTAGCCAAACAAACTCTTTGACCCATCGCCAACCACTGATCGGCCAAGTTATTCACAAAGGGGCCTCGCCGAGTTTTTCCTGCGGCTCCACTCGGCCCCTTGGATGAATAACCTGGAGCTACTATAAGATTCCTAGCAGCCTGATGAAAAGAGTCCGACAGGCTGCTAGGATCCGACAGATTTCGCGTGGAGGACATGCACGGTAATTTCGGGCGGACAATTGAACCGGATGGCGATTCCGGTGCATCCGGTGCCTCGGGAAGTGTAGCCGGAAAGCTCCCTGTATCTCCAGGCACCGGAGATCATTCGAAGAGGGCATTCGCCGTTGCGGACGACAATCCAACCACCAGGGAGGCAAATCTGGCCACCATGCGTATGTCCACATAGCATGAGATCAATATCCGCTCCTTCGGCATCACGGTAGATCTTCGGTCCGTGGGAGAGGAGGATGGTGAACTCGCGTTTCGCTCTGTTACGGCCGGCTGCCTTCAAATCGTGCGTTTCGTAGAAAGTAGGATCGTCGACTCCGGCCAGGCGAATAGTGGAATCCTTTAGTTGGAGGACAACGTTCTCGTTCAGCAGTATACGCAGGCCTAATGCTTCAAGTTCCGGGACCATTTCAATAAAGTCGTGATTGCCGAGAACACCGTAAACCGGCATCGGTAGATGCTTCATGATTCTTTTCAACTGTCGAAGGGCCTCGCCGTGAAAATCCGTAGTGGTATTGCGAAAGTCACCCGTTATGACAGCCAGATCGCAATCGGCTTTGCCTAGAACTTCGATAATAGCGGGAGTGAGAGAAGTATCGAGGTCAAGGTGGAGATCGCTCATCTGCAGAATGCGATATCCGTCGAAGGGGAGTGGAAGGTTCGCAAGTGATACGTGATTTTCGACAAGGCCCAAATCTCGAAAATTCCGGTTTCCCCTTTCGTAAAACCCGAAAACGCGTAAGCACGAATTGAGTATCCTGTCGATGGGAAGATATCTCTCAAGGGAAAGGATGCCTTGGCCCTGATGCACGAGACGGGCCCATAACTCGGCCTGTTTTCGCATCCGGCGACCCAACAGATCAGCCCCGAGTCGACATTGGAGCGACTCGAAGTCTACCGCGAAAGGTTCACTTTGTTTTTGATCTTTATGCAATTTACCTGAGTCTCTTCGGTAGCATGTTCATAAGGACCGAGTAAATCCTTCGAAAGAAGCATAAAATCCGATCCCGGCTGGCCGGGACTAGCGCCGATTTTAAAGTTGTTAACGGTAGAAATATGGCGTAGGCAAATTGATCTGCGCTCTTTCAGCTATGCCATCATCATTATCATCACCGTTTAATTCGGTAGAAGAGGCAATCGCCGATATTGCCGCGGGAAAGTTAGTCATCGTTACCGATGACAGAAACCGTGAAAACGAAGGCGACCTGGTGATGGCGGCTTCCAAGGCCACAACTGAGACAATAAATATGATGATCCGGCACGCCCGCGGGCTAATCTGCGTGCCTACTACGGACAACCAGTTAAGAAGACTCGGTATCAACACGATGGTCGAACAGAATCGCGAATCCCATCGGACGGATTTCACGGTATCGGTCGATGCTGCAGATGGGATCACGACGGGAATCAGTGCTTATGACCGCACGAGAACAATCAATATTCTTGGTGATCCCAAGTCGACGTCAGACATGCTGGTTCAGCCTGGCCATGTCTTTCCCCTACGCGCCCGTTCCGGAGGTGTTCTCGAACGAGCCGGGCACACTGAAGCCAGCGTCGATCTCGCGGCATTGGCAGGGCTCCATCCCAGTGCTGTAGTATGCGAGATTCTCAATGAGGACGGATCTTGTGCGCATCTTCCACAACTGATTGAATACAAGGAGCGATTCGGGTTGAAGTTGATGGCGATCGCGGAGTTGATCGTTTACCGCCATCAGAGAGAGAAATTAATCGAATGTGTTTCCTCTCAACCTTTCTCTTCCGAATACGGTGAATTCGACCTGCATATTTTTCGCAGCAAGGTGGACGGGCGACATCATGTTGCTCTGGTCAAAGGTGCCCTGGATAAGAGCCCCACGTTGGTTCGGGTCCAGAGACAAAATCTCTTAGGAGACATCTTCAAGTCGAAGGCAGTGAGGAGCCACGAAAACCTGGAGAAATCACTCGAAATGATTGTGAGTGAGGGACAGGGCGTGGTGGTTTACCTGGAAAAACGGAATAGTGGTTTGAACCTGCTGAATGCCCACAAGGAGAAGCCGGCAGAGGCTTCATCAGTACCGCTTGATTTTAGAGACTACGGTATTGGTGCACAGATATTGGTTGAACTCGGTCTCGGCAAAGTTCGTCTTCTGTCGAGTACCCCTCGACATATCATTGGTCTCGACAGTTACGGATTGGAAATCGTCGAGCAAATTCCACTGAGCTGAAACACCAGGCAACGATCGACTACCGATGAGTCAGGATTCTCCCAAAGGGACATCATACGAAGGTGGATATTTGAATCTCGGCATCGTGGCGGCACGCTACAATCAGAAGTATGTCGATCGGTTGCTGGAAAATGTCCTCAAGACGCTGCATGCATCCATGGTCGACAAACTTGATTTGCAGACAGTTCGTGTTCCGGGATCGCACGAAGTTCCCTACGCTGTCGGTATGCTTGCGGGAACGGGCTTCTTTGATTGTATCATCGCGCTCGGTGTTTTGATTGCCGGTGATACGCAGCATCATGAGATAATTGCGAATAACACCAGTGAGGCCTTTATTAGAATCGGACTGGAGACAGGAGTACCGGTTATAAACGGTATCATCGTGGCTGAAACCCCTGAACAAGCGGAGGCGCGATGCGGAGAGAAGATTAACCGGGGCGAAGAATTTGCTTTCGCCGCGCTTGAAATGGCGAGCCTCTCAAATCAGTTTGCGGAACAGTTTGGGGAAATTCACGAGGAGTATGAAGAAGAAGGAAAATTGCGGGATATTTTCCTGGAAGAGGATCGTGATTCGGACCAATGGAAGTCCTGATCGGGGTCGCTAAGTATCGTTATGAGCAGCAGGCGAGACAACCGTATTGCTACGATTCAACTACTGTATATGTGGGAGATAAACCCTTCCGAAGACTTTGCCGGCGACATCCGAGAGTTCCTCGAGAAGCAGGAGCACCCTCGAGACTATTACAGTTTCGCGGAAGATCTGGTGAACGGCGTTATTGAAAGTCGTAGTGAAATCGACGCAGTGATTAATGAATACGCCAAAAATTGGGATTTTCGACGAATCGCAAAGATCGATCTTTCCATTCTCCGCCTGGCTATCTACGAGATGATGTTTCGCAATGACATACCTCCCATCGTCTCGATAAACGAAGCCATTGAGCTCAGTAAGCTGTTTTCGATCGAGGATTCCAAGCGCTTTATAAATGGAATACTCGACGAGTACAAACTGAAGTTGAAGAGGCCCTTACGGGAGGCATCGGGGGATTAGGAACCTTACCGTTTCCCGGCAAGGATATATTACTAAGATTTGAGACCGATAATATGCTCGGTGTGTATTCCAGATTCAAGAGGGGATTGGCACACACCAAAGAGTCTTTGTTCGGGGCGATCGCGGGGGTCTTAGGAACAGAAAAACTTGATAATGCGGCCATAGAGCAGATTGAAGAGGCACTTTACAGCACCGACTTCGGAGTGGAGACAACCACGGATATAATCGATGAGATTCGTAGCGCGGTGCAAGAGGACAGGGGGTTGCTGGGAAAGGATGCGAGGCAGATCGGAGCAGCTGTCTTAAATCGGATCCTGGAAGGCGCCGAAGGAGCGTTTGAAGTGGGTGATGGAAGACCCGAAGTCTTCTGTCTGGTAGGGGCAAATGGATCGGGAAAAACAACTACGGCGGCAAAGCTTGCATTTCGATTAAAGGGAAAGGGGTATCAACCCATCCTAGGGGCGTGCGATACTTTTCGAGCTGCCGCCAACGAGCAGATACAGATATGGGCGGATCGTCTGGGTCTGGAGCTCATTTCAAGCCATTCTGGGGCGGATGCCGCAGCTGTTGCCTTTGATGCCTATGAGGCAGCTAGAAGCCGAAAGCGCGATGCGTTAATATTGGATACGGCGGGGCGGTTACACACCCGGAGTAACCTCATGGCGGAACTGCAGAAAATTCGAAAGGTGCTGCAGAAACACGAAGAAGCTGCGCCGCACCACAGCTGGATCGTCATAGATGGAACGGTCGGCTCGAACTCGATTGAGCAGGCAAGGGTGTTTCATCGCGAGTTTGGTCTCACAGGCATTGTCATCACGAAGCTCGATGGGACAAGCCGAGGGGGTGCACTGGTCGGCATTTATCGGGAGCTCAAGTTACCGATCTACTTTGTAGGGCTTGGCGAACAGGCGGAGGATTTGCAGCCGTTTTCAACACGCAACTACGTCGAGGCAATTCTCGGTCGTGACTGATCCGCTTTTCTCCCTTTGGCTTGCTTAGACACTCCTTAATTTGACATGATCTGGCCCGAACATGCCACAAACCTTCTACTACGATCCCGGCGCGCCGGTACCTATCAAAGCGTTCCCTTGCCCGCCGACTTCAGAGGGTCCCAATCCCGGCACGCCGGGATCGCCCGCCGTGCTGCGGAAAGGCTTTGATATGCAGCAATCTACGTACTCTCGCTACGAAGTGTGTGAAATGTCCCGGCTAAACACTCCAAATGAGCTATGATCTGGAGGTTGATCTTGGCGAGCGCGGCTACAGGATTCTGGTAGGTGAGGAACTACTCGACCGGGTTCACAAAGCGGTAGATGTGCTGCGCGCGGAGAATCGCAACGGCGCTGTTTTGACGGATGAGGGAGTCTATTCCCACCAGAGGGAGTATATCGAGAAAGCGTTTCCCGATTTGCCCTTACTTGTGCTGCCATCGGGCGAAGAGACAAAAGCCCTTGAACATTTGGGCAGAGTTTACGACTTTCTATCCGAGAGAAAGGTCGATCGGACAGGCTATCTTTTCGCCTTTGGAGGAGGGGTAGTAGGAGACTTAGGAGGTTTTGCCGCAGCCAGTTACATGCGAGGAATCGACTACTATCAGGTTCCCACTACCCTTCTGGCGATGGTGGACAGCTCGGTAGGCGGAAAGACCGGCATAAACCTGAGGAGGGGGAAAAACCTTGTGGGGGCCTTTTACCAGCCGAAAGCCGTCTTTGCCGACACGGATCTTTTGCGCACGCTTTCATCCCGTGAATTTTCGTCGGGTATGGCGGAGGTGATCAAGTCCGGTTTGCTTGCCGACGTGGAACTCTTTACTACACTGGAGTCGTTGGACAGGCTTGAACCGGGACACAAGGAACTGCCTCGAATCATCCATTCCTGTTGCGCAATCAAGGGGAGAATTGTTATGGATGATGAGAGGGAGAATGCCCCCTCAGGAGGGCGAGCACTCTTAAACCTGGGCCATACTTTTGGTCATGCGATCGAGGCGGTGACCAATTATGCCGAATATCTGCATGGGGAAGCAGTGGCGGTTGGTATGGTTCTGGCGGCTAGGCTTTCCTGCAGGATTGGGTTATTGAAGGAAGCGGAGGTGGGCGCGATATCGACTTTGATCGCGAAATACGATTTGCCCGTGCGGCTTGCGAATCCCCTATCGGTTGGGCGGCTCCTCGAAGCAATGCAGCGAGACAAGAAAGTGAGGTATGGAACCATGCGTTACATTGTCCTGGATAAAATAGGCTCGGCCGTTTCGAGAAACGACGCACCTTCGGAATTAGTCCGAGAATTGTGGATGGAGGCCGGCGCGGTGGATGATTAAACTTTTGGGTCTACAGCAGAATCTGTGGGTGGGTAACGTCGCTTACAAGAGGAAATAGAGTCGGTGAGCACAAGGAGAAGTCAGGGCGCTGCCCTGAATCCCGCTCCTCCACAGCCGGAGGGGCTGGTCGGTGTTTTCTTTGCATATGGGATTGAAAGGTTGAAGCACCGGGCCGTTCCGAGGATGAAAGTAGTACCGAAAATACATCCTGAACACGGAGGACCCAGTGCTCATCAAAACGCTACTGAATCGGTGCTATTGGCTCAAGAGCTTTGTTTACGCAAAGGCGAGTATGGAAATGGTGAAATCGGAGGAGGCGATTGTGGTGCAGATTGAGCCGCGCAAGAATAGTCGGGTGTGCTGTTCGGGGTGTGGCCGGACGGCCAGCGGCTACGACCACATGAGCGAGGCGAGGCATTTTGAATTTGTGCCCTTGTGGGGGATGAAGGTGTATTTTCGTTACCGCATGCGGCGGGTCAATTGCCGGCGGTGCGGGGTGAAGGTCGAAGAGGTGCCCTGGGCCAAGGGCAAGAGTCATCTGAGTTGGCCAATGCAATGGTTTCTGGCCCAGTGGGCGAGGCGCTTGAGCTGGGAAGAGACGGCAAGGGTTTTTCGCACGAACTGGCGCAACGTCTTCGAGTCGGTCGAGGCGATGGTGCGTTGGGGGCTCAAACGGCGCGATATGAGCGGGATTGAGGCGATCGGAGTCGATGAGGTGCAGTATCATCGAGGCCATCACTATCTCACCGTGGTCTACCAGCTTGACGAGGGGCGGCGGCGGCTATTGGGCGTATTCAATAAGCGCAACGTAAAATCGCTCTTGCGTTTTTTCTGGGAATTGGGAGCGCAAAAGAGCAGCCAGATCCTCTACGTCTGCTCGGATCTGTGGAAGCCTTACCTCAAAGTGATCAAGAAAAAGGCACCCCAGGCGCTGCACATCCTCGATCGCTTCCACTTGGTAGCCAACCTGAACAAGGCCCTCAATGAGATTCGTGCTGCGGAAGCCAGGCGATTGCAACGGGACGGCTACATCAACGTGCTGGTCAAAAGCAAATACTGTTTCTTGAAAAATCCGCAAAATCTCACCCCCACCCAACAGATCCGCCTCAAGGAGGTGCTCCAATACGATCTGAAGAGCGTGCGGGCCTATCTACTAAAGGAGAGCTTTCAGCTCTTGTGGCATTATAAAAGTCCCTACTGGGCCCAATGGTATCTGAAAAAATGGTGCACGCGCGCCATGCGTTCGCGCCTCAAACCGATCAAAAGGTTCGTGCGCTCGGTGCGCAAACACGAGCCGCTCATCCTCAACTGGTTTCGGGCCAAAAAGGCCTTTTCCTGCGGCATTGTGGAGGGCTTTAACCGCAATATAAATCTCACTATCAGAAAAGCATACGGCTTTAAGAGCTTCGAAGTGCTTAAGATCGCCCTATTTCATACCATGGGCGACTTGCCTGAACCCGAAATAACCCACAGATTCTGCTGACGAGGCAAACTTTTAGGAACTAAAAGCATTTCACTCTTCTGAGAATGGCAGGATTTGACGAAAATATCGTTCGCGAGTATTTCGAGCTGCACGGATTCCTCGTTCGCCAATTGCGCAAATATCAGGTGCAGTCGCGCAGGAAGCTGGCCGAAGAGGAGATCGACCTTATGGTATTCAATCCGGCCTTCGTGCGGAGCGAGAGGAAGCCTGAGTTCCTGCTCTTTTCCAGTGAATTACGCTATATTCACCGGGCCATTGTGGTAGTTAAAGGCTGGCATACGACTTTGAGGTTTACGCCGGCGATGCTGAAAAACAGTTCCGAAGTCCTGAAATTTCTGGGAAAAAACGTCCTTAAGAAGGCTGAAGATCTATTCGTTGACGAGGAGGATTTTGATGATGGATCCGGTCTCCTGAAGATCATAGTCCTACCCGGCCTGCCGATAACTGAACCCCATCGCTCAGAGAGCATCCGGCTGTTAAAGGAACACGGGGTCGATGGAATTATATCTTTCCGTTCGATGTTGCAGGATATCCTCGCCAAAGTGGAAACAAACCTCAATTACCAGAAGTCGGATATTCTACAGATACTGCGAATCTTAAAGAACTACGACCTCATAAAAGAACCTCAAATGGAACTGTTTCCAGATGCGGGTGGTGCGCGCAAGAGGTAACGGTGCGCGAATTTAGTACTCAAATTCGTAAATACGATGATGTATGCCGAGGCGATTTTGGATTCTGGGGGAGGCGGTCGAGTCGTGCCAGGCCATTAGGCCTTGGGCGACTCGACCAACGCTGCCCAGCGCCAAAAGCGCCCGGTCCCAAGGGGATGGGGCGGCATTGAGGGTATTGCGGCGTTGCGCCGACGAGGAGAGCCCGCCAGGGCTGTCCGTCGCCGGCGCGCCTTGCACTACCCCCAACGGCGCTCCCACATACATCACCGTATTTACGAATTCGAGTACTTAGATTGCAAATCCACGATCAGTTCCCTATATTTGTTTCTTTTCAGTAATGAATGAGTCAGATTCCAGGGTCCTACCTGAGGGCGTCCGTAAGGGAAACGAAAAGCTCATCCTGTTGACTGCAGCTGCAGGGGAGAAAATCGGTGAACTCGCTGCACGGGAGAGAGAAGGAGATCTCTTGCGGGTTGCCATTACGGGGGGCGGTTGCAATGGCTTGTCCTATCGGCTGAAATTCATTGAGGAACCGAAGCGAGGCGATATTATGGTGGACTCCGCCGGAGCCCGTGTGGTGATTGACTCCAAGAGTGCGCTCTATCTAAAGGGAACTGAACTCGACTATTCGCAAAAACTGATTACAGGTGGGTTTAAATTCGCAAACCCCAATGCGAAGAGCAGCTGCTCCTGTGGGGAGAGTTTCAGCCTCTAGGAGCGTGTCGGTCGAATATCTGTTAAGCGTGTTTGCATACAAGGGCGCATAAAATATGCTGGGACGGAGAAAGCGATTGCTGGAAGAGATCAGTTTCCTGATCGATGTGCTGGGTGGAATCCTGGTGATGATAGCGGTCTACTTCTTCCTCCATTTATTCGGAAGAGAATGGCAACAGTTTCTGCGAGCGGCAACCGGCTACCCCTTTAATATCCAGACGGTAACCCATTTGCAAGAACAGGGCTGGCTGTTTCTGGTGATTCTCTTGAATCTGTTCGCGGCTTTGAAGCTCAACCGCTTCTATCAAATAGATCTGTTTGCGAAATGGCCGAAACTGGTTTTTCAGTCTTTGAAATGTGTGGCTATTGGGATGGGAATGACAGCCGTCTTTTTCTATTTTTTCTCCATAATTCAGGTCAATCGTTCCCTCTTTTTCGGATTTGCGGGCGTATTTTTATTATACCTCATCACGAAGGAAACCCTTCTGCGCAGCTATCTTTTGAACAGGCATTATCGCAAAAGACCGCTGGAGGCGTTGTTAGTCTGTTCGACCGAGAGCGCGGAAGCGCGAATGACCGAGTTTTCCGATCGGCAACTCTCCGGTATAACGATTAAGGGAATAGTGCTGTCCGAGGGGTCGAAGAATGAACTGCCGGCCCACCTGGGCAATCTCGTAGTTGGAAATCTCGATGAGTTTGCCGATATTTTGTCCAAAGGGAGCTACGATTTTGTTTTTCTGGGACTGCTCGTGAGTGAGTCGAAGAATACGCAGAAAGTTCTCAACGCGGCGGAGGAGCAAGGAATAGATGTCTGGTATTTCGCGGAGATCTTGACACCAATTCTTTCAAGGCCGGAAGTGGATGAATACGGAGGCAAACCCGTGATCATATTCAAGACGACCCCCAATTTGGGTGGAAAGGTTTTCGCAAAACGGCTTTTTGATGTCGTCGTCTCCTCCACTTTCCTCGTGCTGTTATGTCCACTCTTGCTTCTAATTGCATTTCTCATCAGAGCGACTTCGAAAGGCCCGGCAGTTTATGCACAGAGACGGACCGGGTTGAGGGGGAAATCGTTCAGTATGTATAAATTCCGCACCATGAAAGCTGGTGCGGAGGATGAACAGTCTGATCTCATGCAGCGAAACGAGATGAAGGGCCCTGTATACAAATTGAGTGACGATCCCCGTGTTACAGTGATGGGGTGTTTTCTTCGACGTTACAGTTTGGATGAATTGCCGCAGCTGCATAATGTCTTAAAGGGAGAGATGAGTTTGGTAGGGCCGCGACCACTTCCGGTATACGAGACCGAGAATTTCGAGGCTTTTAAGGATCACCGCCGTTATAGTGTGTTGCCCGGTCTGACAGGATTGTGGCAGGTTTCAGGCCGAAACGAGATCGCGGATTTTTCGGAGTGGGTAAAGCTCGATTTGGAATACATCGACTCGTGGAGTCTATGGTTAGACATGGTCATAATATTTCGCACCATACCAGTGGTATTGAGCGGTGTGGGCGCGAAATGATTCGTTCATGAAAAAGGTTGTAAATCGATGGAGAGGGAATCTTAATAGGACGCTTTCCCATGGTCTTAAGGAGAAGACTTTATCGCTGCTTACATTTCGCAAATTACAAAACCCGGAACGCACGGGTAGCCTGAAGACGCGGTATGAGTTAATTACGTGATCACGCGTTGATGGCAAAATTTCCCCACGCAGGTGGCCGCTTCAGAGGCAGGCGGCGTCACCATCGGAAACCGTATCTTCGAAAGAACGAGAGGATTCGTTCCCGTGAAGTGCGTGTAATTGGGCCAGATGCGAAGCAGATAGGCATCCTGCAAACTTCCGAAGCTCTCAAATTGGCCCGACAGGTGGGGCTGGACTTGGTCGAGATTTCACCTACCGCGAGGCCGCCGGTATGCCGCATTCTGGATTTCGGTAAGTATAAGTATGAGCAATCGAAGAAAGGGAGAGAAAACAAGAAGCATCCCACTTCGAAGATAAAGGAGGTAAAGTTTCGCGTTCGTATCGAGCAGCATGATTATATGGTAAAGTTGCGGCGGGCGGAAGATTTCCTCGACAAAGGTAATAAGGTAAAATTGACGCTGTCGTTTCGGGGGCGGGAGTTGGAGCATACGGAATTGGGATTCGACGTAATTAATCGCGCGGTAAAGGATCTTACCCACATCGGTAGCGGGGAAGCAGAGCCGAAAATGGCAGGTCGAAATATCATTCTGCTCGTGAGTCCTTTGCCGGTCGCCCGACGCACGCTAAAATATAACGAACGGCAAGAGGAATAAGCCGGTGCAGCTGACCGCCCCTATTTGATTCTCCCAGACTTTTTCTTGCGACCGTTTCTACCACCCGGATGAGAAAACTATCCGGAAAGCCACCCGGGTGTCGGTTGGGTGAAGTCCCACCCGCGCCAGGAGACTGTCGGACTTTGTCTTCGGATTTCTGTGCAAGTGACAAATCTCGTCCGACAGGCTCCTAGTATTAAGAAAATGAAACTGAGATCGAGTTTCCGAGTCAAGAGACAAGAGGAGACGGTTGATATTGAAGGTGGATAAGTGCGAACAGAGCTGAAAGTTCTCGGGTATGGGTCGGTGTTACTATTCTCGATAGCGGGATTGATAGGAGCACTCGATGGTGCGACCCTGAAAGTAAATGGAACGGAATATGTGAGTCTGCGGACGGTGGCCGAGCGACTCGGGATGAAAAGGCAATGGGTTGTTATGGGAAAGCAGATGATCCTGCGGAGCGATTGGACGCGGATGGAATTTCGAGTAAATGACCGCGATATCAGAATCAATGGGATACGGGTATACCTCGGATCGCCGGTCGCCTTTCGTCAAGGAGATCTCAATATCAGCAAGCTCGATTTGGAATACACAGTTTCGCCAGTCCTGACACCGCAGATCTATTCTAAGGTGCCCAAACTCTACCGCATCGTCCTTGACGCCGGACATGGTGGAAAGGATCCGGGGACGCAAAACAAGAAGCAAGGATTGGAAGAGAAGACCTTAGTACTCGATATCTCGCAGCGTTTGGGGCTGCTTCTCCAGAATATGGGCTATGAAGTGGAGTATACTCGAAAGAGCGACCGTTTTATCAGGCTCGACGAGCGACCACGTCTGGCAAATCGACTGAAGGCGGATCTTTTTCTGAGCGTCCACCTAAACGGCACTGCGTCCGGGAGTGTGAACGGATCGGAAACTTATGCCTTTACACCCCGAAACCAGCCCTCGACGAAGAACTCAAAGTTAAGCGCCAGCGACCGCAGGTTCTATCCTGGAAACCGCAACAATGAATGGAGCACGCTCGTCGGTTATTACGTGCAGCGTGAGCTGACGAATAGCCTCAAGACTCCCGATCGCGGCCTCAAGCGTGGTCGCTGGGATGTCCTCCGCACATTGGAATGTCCGGGTTTACTCATCGAGGCCGCATTTGTGACGAATTCGAAAGAAGCGCGCATGTTGAAGACGCAGGCCTATCGCCAGCGCATCGCTCAAGCCATTGCAACTGGGGTTTTTCGGTATCAGAGGACAATTAACCGACTCAGGGGAAAATCGGTTGGAGCGGAATCGAAGGACTGAGAGTGTTAATCTCCAAATATGAGAATCGCCGTGCCGAGGAAAACAATCACATTGATATTGGTTCTGATTCCGTTACTCGGGAAGGCAGGGAATGAAGAGAACGTCGTAATTGTTGCCAACGAGGACGACGAGAATTCCATTCTACTGGCCCGGCATTATCAGGAGAAGCGCAAGATCCCAAAGGCTAATCTTCTGCTCATATCGACTCCCAAAGATGAGACCATAAGCTGGTCAACATTTCTCGCTGAAATCTACAATCCATTGTTGTCCGAGCTCGTCGAAAAAGAATGGATTGAAGCCGTAGCGAGCGATCTTTTCGATAGCGTTGGTCGCCGGAGGTTTGGAATTACGGGGCACAGAATCGGATATCTGGTTCTTTGCCGAGGAGTGCCTCTGAAGATTGAAAATGATCCGGAGCGACTAAAGCGGGAAGCCGCGAGCGAAGTCCAGGAGGCATTCAGAATAAATCGCTCTTCTGTTGATGCTGAACTCGCGTTGATGGCAATGTCCGAACACGCGATAACCGGATTGGTGGCGAATCCGCTGTTTCGCAGAAGAAATCCAAGTATCTACGAGCAACAACAGGTCATAAAGGTTGCCCGTTTGGATGGTCCCAGCGTAACCGCGGTGAAAGGAATGATTGATGGAGCTTTGATTGCTGAAAAAAAGGGATTAATGGGGAGAACTTATGTCGACAGTGGCGGACGTCACCGAAAGGGCGACGAGTGGCTGGACACGGTTGCTTCGACCATCAGGCCTCTCGGTTACGACCACTCCGCGGAGACGTCTGCGCGAAACTTTGGTCAGACAGATCGGTTCGATGCGCCGGCCCTCTATTTCGGCTGGTACGCGCATAGCGTCAACGGGCCCTTTCTCAACCCGGGCTTTCGCTTTCCACCCGGCGCCATCGCCGTTCATATTCACAGCACGTCGGCCTCTACCCTAAGAGATCCGAAAAAATCCTGGTGTGGTCCGTTTATCTCACGGGGGGTCACCGCAACTTTGGGAAATGTCGCTGAACCTTACCTCGAGTTTACGCACCACCTGGACGCATTCGTAAGCGCAATAGTCGAGGGGATGAATTTGGGAGACGCTGCCTATTACGCCCTCCCCACATTGAGTTGGCAGGCAGTGCTTTTAGGAGACCCACTTTATCAACCATTTAAAGTCGACCTCGAGGAACAGCTTGCCCGACTTGGTGAAGAACAAATGGCGCTTGGCCAGTATGCCTTTATTCGAAAAATGCGTTTGCTGCGTGCCGAAGGCAGGTTCACGGAGACGATCGAATGGGGAGAGAGGGGGTTCCGTGAGAGTCCGGGTCTCGCTCTCGGATTGGAATTGGGCAAAGCCTATCTCGCTTCGGGACAAAGAAATCAGGCAGTAAGCACTTTGCGTTTTGCCGAGTATATCTCCTACTTTTCGAGTGACGATTGGTTGCCGGCAAAGGGAATCGCCGACCTGCTAGTTGCCCACGGAGAGGTTCGCGTCGCCGTCGTGATCTATCGAAATCTGATCGACAGTCCCGGCCTTCCAAAGCCGCTGAGAGACGAATTCATGAAAAAAGGCAAGGAACTAGCCCGCAGAATCGGAGATCTCCCCTTATCGGTGGAGTGGAGCGCACGCCTCAGCACGCCCTAGCCCGCTTTTCTCGGCTGGCTCTGCCGTACTGCGGAGTGTCGCAAAGAACCATTTGTCGTGACAGTGTTCTAGGAAATCTGTGAGAAAAGCGGGCTAACGTGAACAACGAGGAAAAGTTATCGGCTATAGAATCGGGGTTGAGAATCCGGTTGCCGGAAGACTACAAATCGACCTTGCTGGATTTCCCTCTTACCGGAGATGGGGAGGAACCCTTGCTCTACGAGGATCTCGATCTAATCTACCGCGTGAACCGGGAATTCAGGGAATCTGGATTTCGGGGCAATAATTGGCCGGAATCACTCTTCGTCATCGGGGGAAATCGCGCAGGGGATGTCTATTTCGTCGATCTTGCGAGAGACGATTCCCCGGTTTTCGCAATTACTCACGAAATGGAACAATTCGACCCTGAAGAAATCGATCGTTTCAGGCAGGGATTCTCTTTCTCCTCATGGGTTGGAGAATTGATGAGCGGGCAGGAATGGTACCGCGAGGTCCGGAGGAAGCGAGCGACGAAAAAGTGGTGGCAGTTCTGGATCTAGGAATCTGTCGGACTTAGATTTCCGCCACGATGGAGTCCGCGAGTCCGTAGGCGATGGCTTCCTCAGCTGACATATAAAAGTCTCGGTCAGTATCCTGCTGGATTTTCTCCAAAGGTTGTCCAGAAGCGTCGGCAAGGATTCTGTTGATCTGTTCGCGTGTCTTTTCGAACTCCTGAGCCTGAATGTGAATGTCGATTGCCGCTGCCATCATACGTCCGTGCATGAGTGGCTGATGGATGAGTAAACGCGAGTTGGGAAATAAAAATCGCTTCCCCTTTTGAGCTGCACAGAGCAGGATGGCACCCATGCTTGCGGCAATGCCTGTAACAACAACCTTAACAGGTGAACCGATGAGTTCCATGGTATCATACACAGCCATTCCAGCGGTGACCGATCCACCCGGAGTATTCAGATACACAGTAATTTCTTTCCCCGGATCCGTGGTCTCCAGATAGAGAAGCTTTTCGGTGACATCCTGGCAGGTCTTATCGTCGATTTCTCCCCAAAGAAAAATCTTCCTCTCTTCGAGGAATTTCTTCTGCATTATTTGGTCAATGCCCTTCTGTAGGTCCTTCTCCCCGGCATCCTCATTAAGCATATTTTTGAAATCGTTCATTCGATTACGTATTTTATCGGTATTATCTACTACATGAACGGGTATTAGATCAAACCCAATTGCATCTTGCCCTCCTCCGATATCATATCCTGATGCCAAGGGGGGTCCCAGACGAGATCGACGGAAGCGCGGTCAACTCCCGGCACCTGCATAACCCTGGACCTAGCGTCCTCCGCGATTGCCGGACCCATCCCACACCCGGGAGCGGTAAGGGTCATCTGCACTTCGACTTCATACTCACCATTTTCGTCATGTTCCTTGACTTCCATCGAATAGATGAGTCCCAGATCGACAATGTTCACAGGAATTTCGGGATCAAAAACTTCTTTCAGCCGATCCCAAACCGCGGCGCCATCTGGAGGACCCTGGTGAGCCTCTCCGGACGCCGCAGTGGGTTTCGCCTCAGTCATGATCTCCTCTCCCAGGGCATCACCGTCTTCCCCTGAAATGCGAGCCATTCCCATAGCCCACTGTACAGTGTAATTCCCACCAAGCCGATGGGTTATGTAGACGTTGGTCCCTTCCGGAATGGTTACCGATTCCCCGGAAGGAACAACCGTAGCATGACAATCCCTGGTCAGTAACTTGCTCTCCGCTGAGTTCATCTTACTTTCGCAATTTCTGTTGAATGAGTATTCGCACGTTATCCCTCAATTGTTCGTTGTCCAGTTTATCAATGATCTCCTCGAGAAATCCAAAGACAAGAAGCTGCTGCGCCACCGGCCTGTGGATTCCTCGCGCTAAAAGGTAATAGAGCTGATCTGCGTCAAGTTTTCCAGTAGTGGCGCCATGACTACATTTCACGTCGTTAGCTAAAATCTCGAGGCCGGGTAGGGAATTGGCCTCCGCGGTATCACTAAGAAGAAGGTTTCGGTTTGTCTGGTAGGCGTCGGTCTGCTGAGCGATCCGGTCCACATGAATGAGACCGGAAAATATGGTACGGGAGTCTTCCATGAGGGCATTCTTGTAGAGGACATCGGAACGGGCATGGGGGGCGCTGTGTGTCTGAAGAGTGCGCTGGTCAAATTCCTGTGTGCCGGTTGGTATGCTTAAGGAATAGCTCTCCACGTTAGAGCCTTCTCCCACGATACGGGTGTGGTGTTCATTCCGTGTTTGCCGGGAGCCCAGATTCAACATAACCGTCTTTACGTTAGAGTCACGCTTGGCAGTCACGGAGTTCAGGTGAAAGGACAAGGTATTCAGGTTCCAATCCTGGACGGCCTTGTAAAATACCTGAGAGCCGCGACCGGCGATGATACTAGCCAACCCGCAAACGAAATGGCGGGTGTCGGCTACTCGATTCTCGAAATAATCGACTAGGGTGACCCGGGCGTTATCTTCGGCGATCACGAGGGTGTGGGGAAAGAGCGCCACTCCGTCATTACATCCCCAATGTCGAATGATGAACGGCAATTCAATTTCAACACCTTTCGGCACGTAGAGCAGGGTGCCGTTGCTCAAGAAGGCGCCATGGAGGGCTTGGAATTTCTCCGAACCGAGGTCCGGTGTCCATTTCATGAGAAAACTCTGGAGAAGGTCTCCCTCTCGGGAAAATGCCTTCTTCAGGCTCGTCCAAATTACCCCTTTTCCCAGCAACTCTTTCGTCGGGGCCTCTTCCAAGATGAGTTGATCGTCTGCGAAGATGAGTCTCCCGGCCGATTTCGCGGAGTAGGGTGAGATATCCAGGAGGGAGGATTTTTCGATGGCACAACCTTCATTTGCTAGCTCGAAGCCGTCTAAAGAGAGATTACGAGTGTTGGAGAAACGCCACTTTTCGTCGGTTCGGACGGGAAGCGGAAGCTCGTCAAACCGTTCCCGCTGTTCTTTCTTTAATCGGGCGACCCATCCGGGAGCATTTCGCAAGCAGGCAAGGTGGCGCTGGAACGCATCCGCACTTAAAATCTCGCCGGTCGTCGCCGATGATCTACCCTCCCCCACCTTAATGTGAGCCATTTTGGAATCTCATTACCCCGCCTTGAGGGGATAGGAACGCCGGGACAGAGGGAGAGTTAACTCACCCTACCGAGCCCTCCATTTCGATGTCGATCAGCCTCTTGAGTTCGACGCTGTATTCCATCGGGAATTGGCGAATGAGGTCATTGACAAATCCATTTACGGCCAGGCTCATGGCCTCACCTTCATTAAGCCCTCGTTGCATCATGTAAAAGATCTGTTCAGCGCTCATTTTCGAGACGCTCGCTTCATGTTGCACGGAATTACCATCTCCTCGAACCGTTATTGCCGGATAGGTGTCTGTTCGGCTGTTTGAGTTTATGAGAAGCGCGTCACATTCGGTGTTATTCCTACAATTCTTCAGATGCTTCGGCATATGAACGACTCCGCGATAGGTGGCACGCCCCTCTCCCACACTGATGCTCTTTGAGGTAATATTCGAAGTCGTTTCGTCTGCGGCATGGACCATTTTGGCGCCTGTATCCTGGTGTTGGCCATCGTTCGCGAGAGCGATCGAGAGCACTTCGCCACGCGATTTACGCCCTTTTAGAACGACTCCCGGGTATTTCATAGTGAGGCGACTTCCAATGTTACAGTCTATCCATTTGATTTTCGCCTCTTCCATTGCCAGTCCGCGCTTGGTCACGAGGTTGAAGACATTGTTGGACCAGTTCTGCACGGTGATATACTGAATATTAGCACCTCTCAGAGCGACAAGTTCTACGACGGCGCTGTGCAGGGTCGTCGTTTCAAATTTCGGCGCCGTGCACCCTTCCATATAGGTAACTTCGGCGCCTTCATCAGCGATAATCAGAGTCCTTTCAAATTGGCCAAAGTTCTCCGCATTTATCCGGAAATAGGCCTGCAAGGGTTGATCCACCTTAACGCCGGGCGGCACATATATAAAGCTGCCCCCGCTGAAGACAGCACTGTTTAGAGCGGAGAACTTGTTGTCGGCAATAGGGATAACTTTGCCGAAGAAGCGACGGAAGATTTCCGGATGTTCCTTCAACCCTTCCGTCGATCCGATAAAAATCACCCCTTGCTTAGTCAGTCTTTCTTTTACGTTGGAATAGGCCGCCTCACTGTCAAATTGGGCCTCCACCCCAGCTAGAAACCTACGCTCCTGCTCGGGAATCCCAAGTCTCTCAAAAGTCTCTTTTACATCGTCGGGCACCTCCTCCCAACTTCGGCTCGGTTGTTGCCCTTTGGCCAGATAGTAGCGGATCTTGGAGAATTCGATATTCTCAAGGTCCCTGGAGGCCCAGTGTGTCGGCATGGGCTTACTTTCAAAGATTCGCAGCGCCTTGGAGCGGAAGTCCCGTACCCAATCATCCTCTTTTTTAACATCGGAAATGTAACGAATCGTATCTTCATTGAGGCCGTATCCCGCGTCGAAGCTGTAGTCCTCGGCATACCGGAAGTTTCCTCTCTCTCGATCAATGTCTATGGTAGGTGTCTCTAGCATTTTTTCCCTATTCTCTTAGAACGTTTAATATCCTGTGGAGTAAAGAGAAGCCCCGAGGCATTTGATATTAATTTATGAATTAGAAACGAAGCAAGCTTCGGGGAATTAAACCCGAAGCGATTAAACGGCAGCGACGAGTTCTTCCTTCACCCAGTCGTATCCCCTTTCTTCGAGTTCCAAAGCAAGCTCTTTGCCGCCACTGAGGACGATGCCGCCATCCCACATCACGTGGACAACCTCCGGCTCAATATAATTCAGGAGCCGCTGATAGTGCGTGATTACAAGCATGCCTCTATTCGGTCCCCGCATGGCGTTGACCCCCGCGGCGACGATTTTCAAAGCGTCGATATCGAGCCCGCTGTCGGTTTCGTCCATTATGGCGTACTTGGGGTCCAGCATCGCCATTTGAAGGATTTCGCCGCGCTTTTTCTCCCCACCGGAAAAGCCTTCGTTAACGGAACGGGAAGTGAACTTGCGATCAATTTGGAGCATGTCCATCTTTTCGTAAAGACGTCGATAGTACTGCGCGACATCCAACTCCTCGCCCTCCTCTAGGCGGGCCGTGATGGCGGCTCGGATAAAATTGGCAATGCTCACACCCGGAATCTCATTGGGGTATTGAAAGGCCATAAAGAGTCCGGCTCGGGCGATCTCATCCGGTTCCCAGCCGATGATGTTCTGGCCGTCGAGTAGGGCTTCACCTCCTTTGATCACATAATCCTCGTGACCGGCAAGAGCCTTTGCCAGCGTGCTCTTTCCCGAACCGTTTGGGCCCATCAGAGCGTGGACCTCCCCTTTAGGCACCCTGAGCGACAGGTCCTTTACAATGAGTTTCTCTCCCACTTCAATATTCAGATTGTTGATTTCAAAGGCGCTCATGAGTTCGTGCTTTCGCTTTGTTATGCAATCGGAGGTAACTTCCCTATGCTGGTGTCGTTGAATTTCCAGGAAAGTGAATTAATCTGCCTCCGCTCTGCTCAATAAGGCCTTGTTCTTGCCTCGAAAACTGAGTTCCACGGTGGTTGCCTCGAGGTCATTCGGCAGGACTCCTTTTAGCTTTTCAAAGAGTTCCTCCGGTAGATCTATGTCAAATACGCTACCGCTATCCTCATCGTAGAAATGAGCATGTTCGGCCAGGTTCGGACAGAATCGAGAGGGTTCCCGCTCGAAATTCACCTGCTTTACCAGCTTGCATTCAACCAGCGCCTCCAGGCAATTGTAAACCGTGGCCAGAGATATGCTCGGCATCTCCATCTTCGACCTGGCGTAGACTTCGTCTGCTGTCGGATGATCGCGCTTGCCCAGCAAAACTCCAAATACATGTTCACGCTGCCGAGTGGAACGCAATCCCCCATAATCAAGTGCTCGATTGAGGACTTCCCTTTGTGTTGTTGAGAGATTCATAGCTGAATTTGTGGATACACCCGTAAGTTATTTGGAATGAGACCAAAAATCAATAGTAAATGAGATTTAATATCATTAAAATTAAGAATCCGGGCATGTCAAGCCAGAGAGATCACCCGATGCGGCCGGCGAGGAGGGCGGCGACGGGCCGGGTCTGCTCCATTTTCTCGAGAAGAATCTTGGTAATGGCGGTGATTGGTGTGGCGAGAAACATGCCCACAAATCCCCAAATCACTCCAAAGAAGATCAATGCGGAGATGACGGCGACGGGATGAAGGTCGAGGGAGTCCCCCAATATCTTCGGGGCAAGAAGATTACCGATGCAAAACTGAATGAGTCCCGGAATAGCGAAGGCGAAGATTTTTAGAAGGATACCGAGCTCTGCATCCAAGAGGACAACGGGCAGCGGGAGAAGGGTGGCGATAATGGAACCGATGCTGGGAATGAAGTTGAGGAAAAATGCCGAGACTCCGAAAACGAGGGCAAATTCGACACCCATGATGCTCAAGGCTGAACCCACAAGGAGTCCGGTAGCGCCGGAGATGAGCATCATATTGAGAATATACTTCCGGATGCGTTTTTCGACTTCACTCCATAGACCCGTCTCGGCGCCTCCCATCTCTTTTCGTCCGAGAAGCATAAAGATCATAAAGACAAGAACGAGCACACCTTTGGAGAGGACGTTGACGATTGCGCTGATTGTACCGCTGACCATGCCACCCACCGTAGATTGAAAATTTTGGAAAAGAGTGCTGGTAATTGCAGCCGGCTCGACACCCAGTTTCTCCAGGGGAATCGATACGGGTAATCCGGCGAGCAGCGCCTTGAGCCGCTCCTGATAATCTTCCGCGTGCTCCGTCATTTGGCTGACCGAAGCGGATACGACCATTGCCAGAACGGTGAGAATAAGACAGCCCAGAACGATGGTAATGAAGATGGCGAGGAGACGGGGCATCTTGAGATGTCGCCGTTGAAGGTCGATAACTGGGCTCAGGCAGTAAGTAAAAAAGATGGCCAGGACAAAGGGCACGAGGACGGGCCGCAGGAAGTAAAAGGCCACACCAATGGCGAAGGCACTGATGATCAGTAGACAGGTCGTCTGTATGCGCTGTTCGCTCGTCAAGGTGTCCATAGACGTGAAGGGTGACCATTCGGAAAATTGAGAGGTCTGTCAAAGTCGAATGTCGCCAGGATGAGCAACAATCGCCTCGGCATACGTCATCGTATTTGCGAATTGGAGTACTTAGCGACGGGTGTGGTAACGCTGGGGTATTCGGGAGTAGTTCTCCGCCTCATCATATTTCCCGCGTTTTTTTGAGCCGTGCGAATAAACAGCGCACTTTTCGCCTAAGACCTTGAGCGTGGCATCGTAATCGGAGGCATTGAGAAGCCCTGAATCGAGGATCTTACACAGGGCTTGAATGCGGTAACGGTCGATTCCCCACTGGTGGGAAAGCTGGTCGGGGTGTCCATCATATTTGACGATGAGTGGTTCTTCCACATAGAGCACGGGAAATCGTGAGCAAATGCGTAGCCACATGTCGTAATCCTCTGCTGCGGGCAGGGCTTCGTCAAAGAGACCGACTTGATCGAAAATCTGCCGGTGGATGATGACGGCAGATGGCGATATGACACAGACGGGCAGACACTTCTGAAAAATCCTCCCGCCGGACTTTTCGTATCTTTTTGGAGGATTCACCCGCTTTCCGTTCCGTACCCAGATGTCGTTGCCATGACAGACGAGCATGTTCGGATTGCGGGAGAGTGCGCTACGCTGATTTTCCAGTTTTCGCGGCAGCCATTCGTCGTCCGAATCGAGAAAGGCGAGCCAATCGCAGCGGGCCATCGCTATGCCGGTGTTTCGCGCCGCGGAGACCCCCCGATTTTCCTGAATCGCTACTTGCACGGAAGGATACTTTTCGTTGAGCAAGACCGTTGTCTCGTCGGTGGAACCATCATCGACCACGATAGTCTCTTCCGGTGAAACAGTCTGCCCCAGGACCGAGTCGAGGGCCCTGGATAGGAGGTTCCGCCGATTAAAAGTCGGAATTACTACGGAAACACGGAAGTCGAATGCATCAGCTGTTTCGTTCACCTATGAAACTGCGTAGAGTTCGATCCGTCTCACATGACGCTCTCGCGCAAATCCAGCAACAGAACTGCTGACTCGGCGCAGCCCAAGCCTCCCTTTTTGATGGCGACTGCGATCCATGGCTCGAAGGGATGGGCGGCTATGGATCGGGGTGAACCTGCCTCAGGAAGTCGCCAAGTACGACAAATCTCGTCCCTTTGCCATAGGGTAAGTTCTCCGACTGCATCCACAGTGACCCACAGATCGTTCTTACAAAGATGGCAGATTCCGACGATGCTGGCGGGTTCATAAGTTGCCCAAGCAAGTTCAGGGGACTTCGGAGCATCCTTCGTTCTTACTTCCTGCAATCGTCGCTGCTCCCAGTCGTTGCCCGTTGACCAGCGATCCACTTCCCCGTCCAGGCCACCGGTTATGATGCCATTCCCGATCCGGTCGGTGACAATTGCCGTAACCCTACGGCAATCGGCGACCGGTATAAACCGAACATCATCGCCTTGCGACTGAAGAGTTGCCTGAACCATGCCGCCGCATGCCCTACCCTCCTCTTGCATGCCCATATCAATACGCCAAGCGACGAGACTTAGCGAACCGCCACCGCCAGTTATCACGTCACCGTCAACGACCACCATTCGACTGCTTGTGAGATGCGGACGAATTTCTTCCGTTTGAACCGCAATTTCCGGTGGCATTGGCCAAACGGCGATGACGTCACGAGGGATGGTAGCATTGTGACGGACAATGAGATGGCGGTCGTAAAAGAGCACCCCGGTGGGACAGGGATTTCCAATATCGTCGTGCCACGCATATTTAAGGGTCTCCCGATGGGTCAGTCTCAGCACGGAGACCTCAAAGAGGTAGGTGGGACCGTAGTTATGGCGATCAAACCAAGTGGAGGCCGCCAGATGGCGGTCATCCCCCGTGAAACAGATACCGGAAACAGTAGACGACAGAATGTCACCATTCGAATGCTCAGGAGGACGGTTGAAGTCAAAGAGCTCCCTGTCTTCATTGGATAATGAAGATAAAATGATGCCGCCCATTCCATACCATGTGCCGCCGCCAATTGCCAGCCGGCCGCCATCCCGGCTGAACATTACGGAATAGGGCGTCCATGGAGTGGGAATCTTACGGAGAACACGCATTCGCGATCCTCTGATATCTACATGTCTGACGCAGGATCGCGCTCGAAGGCGAGCGCGGCGGAGTTGATGCAGTAGCGCAGTCCGGTGGGGGCGGGGCCATCGGGAAAGACATGCCCTAGGTGGGCATCGCACTTGCGGCAGAGCACTTCGGTGCGTTTCATGAACAGACCGGAGTCGGTTTCGGTGGCGATTGCGTCATCATTGACGGGAGCGGTGTAACTCGGCCAACCGGTACCGGAATCGAACTTTTCGTCGGCACTAAAGAGTGGTGCGTGACAGCAAACGCAGCGATACGTACCCGGCTCCTTACTATCGTGGTACTCATTCTGGAAGGGCCTCTCGGTGCCTTTCTGGCGCGCCACGTTATACTGCATTGGAGTGAGTTGCGCCCTCCAATCTTCATCGGATTTCTTTATCTTTTCGGGCATACACACAATCAACTCATTGATTCGAGATCTTGGAGAGCACGCTCGCGCAAACTAAAGATTGGAGGTAGAATTAAATCGAAGGCTTCCGATCTAACTCTGGTCGGATGAACGTCGTTTTTCCAGCATCTCCTTAGTTGACTCTACACCAATCGTATCCATAGCCCATCGGATTGTTTTCTTGGTTTGCGATTATGAAAATGTCAGTGGGTATGTGTCGCAGAACAGTAGGAATGCTTACTCTTCTTTTTCTGTAGAACCGGTCAATGTCCATGTAAGCCGCCGCCGCACCGATAACCCGTGCTGCCAACAGGTAAATCGTTACGAATTGAACAACATATAACTCTCTTGAGTAAATTTGACATAAGCTCGTTCAACTCTACAGCCAAGGAACATCAATTGTCACCAACAATTAATGCTCATGACTGGCCAACCATCTCTCCGCCTCTATGGCGGCCTGACAACCCATACCGGCGGCGGTCACGGCCTGCCTGTAGACATGATCGACGCAATCGCCGGCGGCAAACACACCGGGAATATTTGTGAGAACCTGATTATTCGACCGGGGAATGATATACCCTTGACGGTCGAGCTCGAGCACTCCCGCAAATGGCTGTGTGTTGGGGATATGTCCGATGGCGAGAAAGACACCCTTGCAGGGGATTTCACCCCTTACATTGGTGTCGACGCCGAGGACGGATACGGCACGGGCCGCGCCGCTTTCGTCGGCCAGCACCTCATCGACGACAGTGTTCCAAATCGGCTCGATCTTATCGTGGCCGAGAAGGCGTCCAGCCATAATTTTGGATGCTCTCAATTCATCGCGGCGATGGATGAGAGAGATCTTGCTACAGAAACGGGTAAGGAAGAGTGCCTCCTCGCAGGCCGAATCTCCCCCGCCCACGACTACGACATCCATTCCGCGATAGAACGCACCGTCACAGGTGGCGCAGGTGGTGACACCCTTTCCACCGAACATCTCCTGTTCTCCCGGAATACCGAGGAGCCGGGGAGAGGCTCCTGTCGCAATGATCAGCGCCTTTGATTGGTAGGTCTTGGATGCGGAACTCACCACCATTTTCCCGTCCGTGAAATCGACCTTCTCAATTGAATCGTGGGCGGTTCGCGTGCCAAACCGAGTCGCTTGTTTACGAAGGAGATCCATCAGCTCGAATCCGTCGACTCCTTCGGGAAAGCCGGGAAAGTTCTCTACTTCGGAGGTTGTCGTCAACTGACCGCCTGGTTGACCTCCCTCAATAACGAGCGGATTCAAGTTTGCCCGAGAAGCATATATGGCTGCGGTCAGGCCCGCGCACCCAGTCCCTAAGATAATAACGTTTTCCATTTAGATTCTAATGAGTCCTTTGAAACGACGCAGCCAACCCGAAGATTTCACTACCGCTCCCGACTCAGCGGGAGACATCTTCCTATCTTCGGGTTAGAGAACGCGAAACCGCATCGTAGGTTTCTGAAAACGAAAATGTTGAAGCGGAAAGCAATCTTTTTCATCCGCTTGGATAATCTACACGGTGTCGTTCTCAGATTCGCTTGAATGGTTCCTTTTTCAAATTCAATTCTCTTAATATTGAAGCTTTGGGGATGCGGTTTCGCTGGAGTCAGGAAATCTGTCAAAACTCCGGACAAATGGAGGGCAACGAATAAATTTGAAATATTGCGTAATGGTTCGGGTCGTTCTATGACGACTGAGAAACCGCCTATAAGGTATACTGGAGGAATCGAATGCTGATAGACAGTCATTGTCATCTCGCTTCTCTGCAAAGACGAGGCACCCTGGAAGAGGCGTTAAGGAATGCGGCGGACGCCGGAGTGGGTCGATTAATTACGATCGGCACAAGCATAACGGACTGGAGCGACAATCAGGAACTGTCGATCGGTAGTGACGGGAAGATTGGCTATTCGGTGGGCTTACACCCGACAGACATAGAAGATGATTGGGAGGAGCAGCTGGTGCAACTTTCGCCGTTTTTCACCCAGGAGAACCTGCCTGTAGCGTTAGGCGAGATCGGTCTCGATCATTTTCATCTTCCCAAGTATCCTGACGAAGCAGCTGAGGTTAAAGCGCGGCAGATCGAGGTATTCGAGCATCAGCTCGCCCTGGCTCTCCAATTCGGGTGCCCCGTAATCATACACTCGCGCAACGCTTTTCATGAGTGTATCAGGGTTATCGATGGAAGCGGTCTGGACTGGAGCCGGGTGGTCTTTCATTGTTTCGCGGAAGGGCCGGAAGAGATACGCCTACTGAACAACCGGGGGGGCCGCGGTTCATTTACGGGGATCATCACCTATCGGAATGCTCAAAAGATACGCGAAGCAGCTCTCCTTCAGGGGGTGGACTCCGTCATGGTCGAAACGGACGCTCCCTATTTATCGCCGGAGCCAAAGAGGGGCAAACCGAACGAGCCGGCGTTTGTCCGCTATACAGCCGATTTCTGTGCCAAACTCTTCGGTATGGAATTCGAGGAATTTGCGGAAACCGCCTCACGTAACACGCTGGATTTTTTCGGCCTCTAGAAAGAAGGAATCTGTCGCTCTCATCTGCATTGGAATGTCGATCTGTCATCATGAAATCCGCACCACGGGGATGTTGGCAAATCCAGGTCCGACAGATTCCCAGGGATGAAGAGACGAGATACACATTATTGGAAGCGCCCTGCGCGATGGGGAGCTTTCATTCTTACCTGTCTCTGTATCTGCCTGTTTTTCGCCAACCTTCCCACAGATAAGGTTGTGTATCTTGCGGAAGAGGAAGCCGGCCATTGGACGTCAATATTACCGCCGCTCATGGCGATCACGGTAGCAGTCTATTTTCGGACGCTCGTGTGGGCATTGAGCAGCGCTTTCATCCTGGGTTCCGTTCTCGCGTTCTATCCTCAATTCATGACAGCGATTCCGAGGGGGATAAAGGAGTTTATCTGGATCAACTTCACCGGACAATTCAATCTATACATCTTTCTCTTTCTATTCGCCCTCGTCGGAATGATTCATGTCGCCTACAGGAGCGGCGGCATTCATGGTCTCGTCACCATCATCAGCAGAGTGGCGAAGGGCCCTCGTTCCGCCAAAGTAGCCACAATGTTGGCAGGATTGGTGATCTTCTTCGACGATTACTCCAACACGGTGGTGGTCGGTTCTACGATGAGAAAACTCTGCGACAAGTGGAAGATATCACGGGAGAAACTGGCTTATCTGGTTGATTCAACGACTGCACCGGTTGCCGGCCTGGCCCTGCTGTCGACCTGGATCGCATTTGAAGTATGGCTCTTTGAAGCTGTGGGAAACGATCTGGCACTGGAGGAAGGGGGATACCTCATTTTCGTAACGATCATTCCGTTTCGCTTCTACTGCTGGGGTACCCTGATGATGGTCTTCCTGGCTTCGGCAACGGGCAGAGATTTCGGACCCATGCGAAAAGCGGAAATTCGCGCCGCGGTGGAAGGAAAGCTGGTCTCAGACAGTGCCGTATTGATCGTGCGCGAAGGTGGGGAAGAAATGGAGCCAATTCCTGATAAACCACAGCGTTGGATCAATGCCGCCGCGCCACTCTTCATCGTGATTTTCGGCACCTTGGCAGGAATCCTTCTTTTGGGCCGAGCCCGTATCATCGATGGAGGGGGAAGCTTCTCGCTCCTCCAGCTGTTGAGCTGGCGCGATGCTTTCGGAGCGACTACCAATCCCTCCTATGGAGGAGGAGGCGCGATGATGATACTGTTCCTGGCTTCCGTGGCCGGCGGCGTGATAGCCGTTTCGCTGGCTGTGGGCCAGAGAATATTGTCAATCCGCCAGTCAATGGGAGCTTACCTTCGAGCCATTCCGACTCTGTGGATGGCGATATTTATACTCACCATGGCATGGGCAATGAAAGAGATCTGTACCAACGATGCCTACGGACTTCACACCGACAGATATCTGATCTCACTCCTCGGCACTCGGCTGCCGCTGACATTGCTTCCTCTCGTTGTATTTCTCACGGCTTCGGGTATGGCGTTTGCAACAGGAACGAGCTTTGGCTCGATGGGTATACTCATTCCCATTATCCTTCCACTCGCCCATGCCATGGGCGCTTATGAAGAGGGCAATCGCATCCTCTTCTGGCTCGCAACCGCGGCCGTACTGGATGGTGCGATCTTCGGGGATCACTGCAGCCCGATCAGCGATACCACGGTTCTTTCCTCGATTTCCACGGGCTGCGACCACATCGATCACGTTACGACCCAGATCGTCTACGCGCTGACTACGATGGCGGTGGCCTCACTGTCAGGTTACGTAGGTGTAGCCCTCGGAATGCCCGTCTGGTTGTACTTTATCCTCGCTCCTGTTTTGATAGCCGTTTTGCTTTTTTCGATAGGAGAGAAGATCCCTCCGCCGGTCGATTCGTAACGATTTGCTATTGTGGCGCGCGAACCCCAACCGGATTCACCTCGATGAGGTCGATTTCAAAGGTGAGCACCGAGTTTGCGGGAATGCCTTGTTGAGCTTCCTCACCGTAGCCCAATTCCGGAGGTATGTAGAGGATTATTCTGCCTCCTTCACGTAAAAGCTGTAATCCTTCACGAAAGCCCGGTATGACGTTGCTCATGACAAGGTCAGCCGGCCTTCCCCGTTGGAACGAACTGTCAAATTCCTGGCCGTTGATGAGTCTCCCACGATAGTTGAGACGTACCATATCATCTGGCTTCGGAAATGCTCCGATACCGAGCTCTATGATTTGATACACCAGTCCGTTTTCGGTTTTCTCGATCCCCTCTGTCTTTAACGCCTCTTCCAGGTAGCGCCTGGATATCTCCTTATTTTGCTCGGCCTGCTCTTTCTGAAATTTCTCAGCCTTTGCGCTGACAATTTTGTCGATCCTGGGCAGGAGCGCCTCCATGTCGCTGGGCGCGCCATGACCGTTCGCCGCCCGCCGAATCCCTATTATGATCTGCTCTTTATCTTCCTCCGTGAAGTCCCAATTCAGCCCCCCTTGAGATCCGAGGTACCACCCGTATGCCTGCAAGGCCTCGTTGTGCAGGGAATCCTTTTTCGGTGCTGGAGAATCATCCTCCTGGGCGAACGCACGGGGCGCAGTAATCGTTGCCAGCGAAAGAGCGCCAATAAGGCCCAAACTCTTGTATACTTCTCTTAACGCGATCATAGGGCTTGGATTTATCGAATCTTTATTCAGACGGGTCAAACCTTATGTGAGACCGTTCCGAGAGGCGGGTGTTTCCTTAAGAGCCCGTCGGATTATTCGAGGCCCACTTGCGTTTCCGCAAGGGTTTGTCTTCTATCCCGGAAATAAAACATATCTCTTTATCTCCAAATAGTATTGGCCGGAATCGCAACGGTGTGCTAATTAACGAATCAAGGAAAATGCGTAGGCAAGTTCGGATTTTATTGTTTCTAATCTCGGCGTTTTACACTCCATCACTATCGGCGGAGGAAAACGCGGAGACTAATCCTGCCGTAGATGAACTCGATTCTCTGTTACGGATTCTTTTCGACGACGAGATCCAGTCGGATCATGAATTCGAGTCTTATTTGGGAAATGCGGCTATGCTCGGCGCTACACCCCAAATTCTGATGGAGGCCAGAATCGCCCGAATCTGGAAGAATGGAGAATTTGAAAAGGTCGTTGTGTTGTTACCGGAGATTGATGCCCTGCTGCACTCGTGGGATATCGAAAAGAGCGAGATTTTTCGCAATCCCGATGAATTATACGGATACTATCATTTCTTTCGCGCGCTGGAGGCAAAGCAGAAAGAGAACAACACCGACTTTGAGGCATCTACCAAGGAGAGTTTTTGGTTCAATCCCGAGCTCGGAACCCTTTTGGCCTTCTTTATCGAAGAGCACCGAAAAGCCGAAAGATTGGACAATCTCGTTCTACCTATGGATCTTCCAATATCCACCTCTCAGGGAGACTCCATAACATTGGAGCAACTGGCAAAAGACAAGAAAGGGATACTTTTAGACTTTTGGGCCACCTGGTGCGCTCCCTGTATCGCCCTGATGCCGGAACTTATGAAGAAGGCGGAAATTCTCGAACCACAGGGTCTCGTAGTAGCGGGTTTAAATACCGAATCGATCGAAAAAGCCGAGAATTTCCGAATGAATGAAGCTATCGAGTTGTCCTGGCTGGTGGAGCCAAGCGGTGGTCCAATCGGCCGCCTTTTAATGATCGACTCCCTGCCCCGTATGATTCTTCTGAATCCAGAGGGGAAAGTGCTCTTCAACGGGCATCCCATGGAACCCTCTCTAAAGGATGCTCTTGCCGAGATCGACGTCGCCTTTTAGCCCGCTTTTCCTGGCGTGGTCTTCCATTTTTGCCTTGAATGCGGCCCTGAAGAATGCGCCATGATTCTTGCTCTGCAGTCCGTCGGGCGAGACTCGCCGAATGCAGCTGGCCCGGACATTTCACACACTTCGTAGCGGAAGATTTGGTGAAATGTTCGGGCTAGGGAAAAGCCACCTCCCGTGGACGGGCAGGTGGCTTAAATGAAGCCGGGCCGCTCTCAAATCCAGCTTCTGGTGTTATCTGTCGCTAGTCTTAACACTCAGGCCGTTTTAAGGCCTTTCAGTCTATTGCAATTACCAGAAGCTCTGGTAATTCAAGTTGTTTGGACTACTCTCTGGACAGAGATAAGATAATCGATAAACGCGTTTATTTCAAATTATATTAATCCAGCACAGCACGTGCCGACCTGATATAGCTAGCAAATCTCAGGAGAGGCCGATGAATACTGGTAGTTCCGGTGCTAGCAGCCTGTCGGAGTTTATGCTTCTTTCGGAAGAGATACTCGAGTTTATTCCGACAGGCTGCTAGCATGACCCCATTCGAAAAGCCTTTCGAGCGGACGGTTTCAGGTTTTCCGCCACAGGCGGACCAGCCTATGGCTGGCAGGCGTCGGGTTTCAGGCTGCCGACGCTGCCGATGAGCAGGTATTGAGCGGCCATCGGCGTGGCTTGCTGCACAATACGCATATTTGCCGCTGTTTGGAGGCATACTCATCCCGTGGTGCTTTTTTCTCCGAGCTGCAAAGCGGTCAGATTCAGGCCGCCTGTTCCAGTTCCTCCCGTCGTCGTTTCTTCATCAGTATGATGCGGCAGAAGTTGTAGGCCAGAACCTTCTCGAGCAGTTCATCGCCTACCGCATCGATGCCGCGGCGGCCGAGTTCGCCAAAGGCAAATCCATCTTTAATCGTGAACATCAGCGACTCCACTGCGGAGCGATTGCGGCGTGCCTCGCGATACGCCTCGCTCTCCCGGTCCTCGGGGGTGGTCAACTTCTTGCCCTTCGCCCCACTGATACTGATTTGCTTTACCCCCATGCCCAGCACCTCCTTGCGCCCCTTCGCCGAAGCATATCCGTCATCGGTGCTGATCAGTTCAGCAATGACACCGGTGCGCTTGATCGAATCGCCGATGGCCGGCGCCAGCTCAATGGAGTCTGCCGCATTGCCTTGCGGTACGATCAGGCTGGTGACAAAACCGTTTTCGCTGCGAACCAGTTGTGGCTTGTACCCGATGACTGGATTGCGGCTGCCCTTCTTGATGTAGGCCGCCGATCCGTCCGAGAGGCTCAGGACCTTCTGTGTGGACGGTAGCTTCTTTTCGTGAAACACCCGATCATGAGCATACTCAACAACCCGCTTGGCGTCGGCAATATCGCCCCTGATCTGGCTCAATGCCCGCTCCAGAAGCTCCCGGCGAGTGGGAGGCAGTGAATCCATCGACAGGCCCTCTTCAAGATGGCTCAGTTCCCCCGTTAGTGAGTCGGCCGCCTTGCGGCCCCGCTTGAGCAACCGCCGGTAGTGTTTCTTCAGCTTGCCCTTCGACTTCGGTTTGCCCGCGGCCAGACAAATCTGAAACTCCAGCTTGTCTATCTCCTGCAGCCAACGCCCAACCCATCCCTTGCGAAAATCCTCCAGCCCGAATATATGCAACTTCTGACCCAAACGATTGGCCCGCATCAAAAGACCGGCCAGAATCCTCCCATCGGTGGGCCAGCAGCTGTTTGCTTTCACCGAGGTGCTGTCGATCGTCAGCTTCCCGAAATCGTCCCATTGCTCCTGGAGGATAAACCCAATCTGTTTATCAAAGATCAGCTCGCGGGTCCTATGGCTGACCAGGTTCACGTTCTCCAGAATCGTCGTCACCGCCGGCATTCTCAGTCCCCGCCTCTGAAGAAATCCGTACAAGCTCATCGACTCGCGCAGAAACCGCCGTGCCGGTTTCGTGGTCAACGAACCCAGAAACCCTCGAATCATCACGCACACGTATACCGCATAAGCCGGCATCCGCGGCCGGCCTACCGCAAGATTCAATTCAGCAGCCAGAATATTCTCCTCCTCGATGTCCAGCTCCGGCAGCTCCGCTGTGCGCCCTTCAAAGAACCTTCGATCTTCCAATCGAAGTTTCTTCTTCTCACGCGCATGGGCGTCCAGATCCTTCTCGATCGCCTCGATGATTTGCGCCGCGAACCCGGCCAATTCTTCAACTTCATCCAGAAAATCACGAAAATCCGTGTCTGGAACCGGCAGAATGAGGTTGCTAAGGGGCGTCTTGTCGCTTTTGTTCTCCTCTGTCGCACATGTTGGCATGTTTAACTCATTTCTTAATCTTAAGTTGTTAAACACTAGTATGTTACGACACTTTTTATCAAGCCGAAAAACTGATTTTTCTCAAGTTTTTCTTGCGCTTTTTGCGCCTCTTTGCGGCAAATCAGTAGCTTTTCGGATAAGGTCTAGCATTAAGAAAATGAATCTGAGATTTGTGGGTGAGTGATCAAAATTCTCCTCAGCTGATGCGCTTTGGGCCATCTTGCCACGATGGTTGCAACGGCGGCAACTTTCTATCGGAAGGATCTTGGCCAAGAACGCAGCAAATATGACAAACTGTCTCAAATCTCAGGTTCATTTTCTCTCAAGGAATCTGTCGGTCTCATCTTCGTCGGAATCCACATCCGTCACCCAAAAATCCGTGCCACAGGGATGTTCAGAAAGCTCAGTCCGACAGATTCCTAGTTCGATAATCAGATCGGGGTTATTTTGAATCTTGGCGCGTAAAATGAGTCCCTCAAGATAAGAGAATAGGGATTTTGCCACTCTCAAGGGATCTCCCGCAAAGCGACCTTCGTCTTTAGCCTCCCGAAGGGCCGATTCGATATACGCGACATGCCGGGAAAGAATCTCTTCGATTCTCACGCGAATCGACTCGTCCAGCGTACTGAGCTCACTGCCTACATTACAGAAGAGACAACCCGGAACAAAACCAGTTATCGCTTTCTGCTCCTTTTGAAAATTGTGGGCCCTTTCAAAGAGCCTCTCTATTCGTTCCAGCGCGTTGAATTCGGGATCAAATGCCGGTTCCAAAACATCCTCCCTCATTGTGCGCCAGGCAGCATCAATGGTCGCAAGAATTATGGCGGATTTAGACTCAAAAAAATGGTAGAAACTACCCTTATTGACTCTCGCTTCCCGACAAATTGCATCAACGCTGACCGCCGCACAGCTCTTTTTCCAGATGCTTTGCAGAGCAACTGTTACGAGCCGTTCTCTGGTGTTCCTGCGTGGCCTCATAGCTCAGTCATCGGGCTTAGGCTGCGGTTATTCCGGTAAAGTTGACTGATTAGTCAACTCAGTCAACCAGAAATTGGCAAGCACATTTTGTTGAACCGGAAAAGAGGAACGTCTAATCCGGCCGAATATCTCTGAGGCGCATAAGAAGCTCGTGGTGATACTTCCTGCGTTCCTGGGGATTCATATGCTGTAGCTTGAGCCTTTCCGCTCGACGATCCTCCTGGGACATATCCTGCCAATGCTGTCTGAGGAGAGAGCGTGTTTCTTTCGGAATCCCTTCCCACTGCCGATGCAGCCGGGTACGCTGATTGGGATTGAGTCGCTTAAATTCCCGGATTTTTTCCCTCAGATCGTGCTTTTCGTCATCCGACATCCTCTCGATGCGTTCGATCGTGGTGCGCATATGCGACAGCCGTTCGGGAGGAAGGCTGAGGAGACGGTCGAGCATGACCATATCCCGCATACGCTTGCGGTCTGCTGGAGAGAGATGGCTTGGATCCGGCGAAACCCGATCATTCGGTGTGCCCAATCTGCGGGCGGAAGCGGCGTCCGAATAATTATCTTTCGCTACTGCAGAGGAAGGCGATACGGATAACCCAAGGAGGAGTGCCGCCAACACAATGAGAGGGCGCCACACGGCAAAGAAAGCTGTCCGAAATTCTACAGGTTTGAGGTCCATCGAAAAGTCCATTGTGTTGCGATGAAAGTAAGCGTGTCGAATACCTCATCGTCCAAAAGAACCTCGGCGTCAGTCATGGATTCGGCCAGCAGGAAGAGCTCTGCCATTTGCAGATCCGGCAACACTTCGGTCTCCTCGAGAACTTTAAGCATAATTGGAATGTGTGGAGCCTCCCTCACTTCGGCAATGATCTCTTCGATTTCTTCCGACTCCTCTACAACTTGGATTTCGTAGGGCGTGACAGGAATACTCTTTGCTACGGGGTACTTCTCTGTAGGAACGCTTTTTGGAGGCATCAGGAATTGCACTCCGAAAAAGCCGATAACGAAGATTGCAGCAGCGGCACTAAACCAGCAGGCAAGGAAAGGAAAACTGATTACCTTCACTCTTTCTTCCCGCACTTTTTCGGCGCGAATTCGCTGCAACGTGTTCTTTGCAAAGTCTGGAGACGCCTGGATCGGCTGACGCGCAAGGAGCGCACTCAATGTTGCATCGATCCCTGCCTGCCTTCTCTCCACATCATGCAGACGCTCCAACAGATTCTTTTTAAAGTGGGGCGATGCCTCAAGAGGTGAGGAACGCAAGAGTTCATCCAGTTTCAGATCGATCTGATCCGGTTGTTCGCGGGGGTTCATTTTGAGATAGATCTCCTAGTTTGGTGTCGGACACGACACGAGTTCACAAGATTCCTTTTAATTCCTTTTTAAGATGCTTTCTGGCACGAAAAATCCAGGTTTTTACGGCCGACTCAGTGGCTTCCATAATATCGGCAATTTCCCTGTAGCTGAGTTCCTGTTGTTTAAGGAGAAGAATGGCAGTGCTCTGATTTTCGGGCAAACCCTTGAGGGCTGCGCTGAAAGCCTCCTCAATCTCAAGAATTCTCAAATCGTTGCGCCCCGGTGTGCTAGCCCGTAGGTCGGCAGGATCTACAGTCTGGAGGGGTTTGCGCTGCCGTCTGCGATATTCATTGATAAGCAACCGGCGGGCAATGTGGAAAAGGTAAGTTGAGAATTTTGCCGTCGGTTTGTACCTGGGAGCTGAGCGATAGAGGCGAAGATACACCATTTGTGCGAGATCTTCGGATTCTTCAACCGATCTGAGTGAGCGATAAAAGAAGTTGATGAGCGGATTCTTCCATCGATCAATGAGAATCTCCAATGCAGTTTCGTCACCCGCACCCACGCGCAGCATTCAATGCTTCGTCTTGCCCAGCCCCATTGAAGTGGTCCTCTTCAGGCATATTGACGGGACAAAGCGTGGAAGTGAATACCGGCCAAGCCGGTATACCTAGAGGTTGTGTCATCACGATAATTTAACCGCACAGTTTTCCAAAAAGTTTCACACAGTCCGCTTTTCTGTCAGTTGGGCGGGAAAATCCGCCACTGCCATTCGCGGTTTTAGGAAAGGCGAAGGGGGGTGTGGATGGCAAGACTGTTAATAAACACGACAGGGACTCTGTGAATAATGTAAACAACCGCTTGAATCCGCGAATATGCGGAAGGTCCCGATCCCGATCTTTGGTTAAGAAGAGAGCCAATAAGTTCTAAGAAGAAAAAGTTGCTGAGGATAAAGAATAGAGAGACGCTTGTGCTTCCGATTGTAGGCGATTCGTCTCTCGGCGCATGGAGCTCAACAGTTACCACAAGGAGAGAAACGAGGAAGAGCACCGAGTCTGAATTGGGCGATAGCTGTGAACTTTCGGGGAAAGGGATGAATTTTTCTTGCTTTCACATTTGAAATCTGTTGACACAATATATAGTGGCTATTTTTAGTAGAGCCCACAACATCTTGTGGTTTGGGAAAGGGAATGGGAGAGTAACTCTCCCGGCGATTGCAAAATCCACGAGATGGCGAGACGTTTTATTAAGGCCTTAGACAATCCTTCGCATGTTTGACCTTCGAAAAGGAGACTCTCTCTGGCCGTCGCCAACCCCCGAAGGCGACAGATAACGCTCGAACACGAGAAATCGCTCATGCAGTCCACATACACTATTGGTAACAAGTCGTTCGTCCTCGATTCGGAAAAAGCGCAGAAAGCTTATTCGGCGAAAAGAGTCATCAATGGCAGGAAGACCATGTATTTCAATATTCTTCCTCTCAAATATCAGTGGGCCTACGAACTCTACCGTACCATGAAAGCGAATCATTGGGAACCCGAAGATATTCCCATGCAGAAGGATTGCGAACAATGGCGCTCCAATCAAATCACTGATATCGAACGATGGATCATAAAAATGGGCATCGGTTATTTTTCGGCGGCGGAAGGGATTGTCGGCGATAATATCTTACATGTGGTGCGCGAATGCGTCACCGCGCCTGAGCTGAAACTTGTCTTGGGACGGCACGCCCACGAAGAGAATATTCATGCCGATAGCCTTGTATATATGATCAGCTCGTTGGGGGTGAACCCCCATGAATGCGAGTCAATTCTGGAGGATATTGAATCGGTTTTGGAGAAGACCGAGTTCGTGTCGAAAGTATCAAAATCCCTCCGGGGGGAACTCGATCTGAAGAAAACCGAGGACAAACAGAAACTGGCGAAGAACATATTCGTTTTTGGTCAATGCATGGAAGGCACCCAGTTCTACGGCCTTTTCGGTATGATTCTCTCTCTTTACCGGCAGAACAAATTTCCCGGAATCGGTCAGATGTTTCGCTACACTTTGCGTGACGAGTCGAACCATATCGAGCTCCTCCGCAACCTTATTATGGACCTGGTGGAGGAGAATCCCGAAATCTGGACTTCGGAGTTCAGGAAGGAACTCACGGAGCTGATGGTTGAGGCCGTTTATCTCGAAAAGAGATTCATCTGCGACTGCCTGCCGGTTAATGCGGTGGGCCTGAGCGCTGAGGAATTTGTCTCTTATATCGATTTTATCGCGGACCGGCGTCTGGAAGGCGTGGGTTTGAAACCTCTAAATCCTGGAATAAGGAATCCATTCCCCTGGCTAGCCGAACTTATGGACATTGAGAAGGAGCAGAATTTCTTTGAGGGCCGCGTCACTGAGTATCAAAAGGCGTCCGCTCTGGATGCGGTTGACGACGACGAGCTTTGAATGGAATCGCTGCTTGAGGCATATCATCGAATTCAATCCATCCCGAGTGTTTATATCCATCTTTATTCGAATCTGTTGCTTCTAAAACTCAAACGTCGAATTTCTCCATGATCCGTCAACTCTCACTTGAAGAAGACCTCGAACTAAAGCGCTTTGCGACAACTCCAAAAGATGAGAAGCCACGCTTTAAATGGCGTGATGTGCTACTTGAGGAGCGGCTTGTTCAGCCGGAGATTACGGTCGATGTGGAAGGCAGAGCGAGGGATTTTGATCTCGCCGAGGTAGCCGAAACGATCGGCAACGCGCTTACCGATCTCTTACTTTCACGAAGAGAAGAAGAGATCTTTACGAATGAGAATCAGGAATTCGTAGCAGATGTGGCAAAGGAAGTCGGGGAGCGGCTGGCAGCGCAGATGGAGGAGGGGAGAATGCTGAAGCTCTCCGATGGGGACATATATCTCCTCATCGAGAAGGCCCTCATACAACGCAATGCGCATGATGTCGCCAAGAGCGTAGTTTTTCGGCGCTCTCAACAAGGTAATGTGCCGACGAAGGTTCCACAAAGCGCTCCCCTGACGGTACGGCTCATTCGAAGAAACGGGCAAGTTGTACCGTGGAATATCGACAAGATTGAAATAGCGGTGCGTAAGGCATTTCTCTCAAATAACTTTGAATCCGATCCAGCCATATCCATAGCCATGGCCGTAACCGAACATGTACGCAAGCTCGGCCAGGCTTTTACCCACATTGAAGACTTGCAAGACTTTGTCCAAGAGGAACTTATGCGCCAAGGTCACTACAAGGTAGCGGAGGGCTATATTTTGTACCGGGCGCATCGGGCGCGTCTACGGGAAGAGCAGGAGAAGGAACCGGAAAACGAAATGCTCCAGGAATCCATGATCGTGGTCCGCACCCCGGAAGGCGATACCTATTTCTGGGATGGGAACGATCTTAAGAAGCGGATCGAATTCGGTATGATCGGACTCGATCTCTGCCTCGACAAGGAGGAGATTGAAACTGAGTTGCGGCGCTCCCTCTACTCGGAGGTGACGCTCGATGACCTGTGCAAAACGATCATACTCAACGCTAAAGCGTTAAATGAAAGGGATGCTGATTTCAGCAAATTCGCAGGTCGGATACTCCTAACCTACATCTACGAAGAGGTGCTCGGTTGGGATATCGTTCGCGACGGTATCGAGTCACTTAAGGAAGCCCATCGGCTGAGGTTTAAGGGGTATCTCGAACATGCTGTCAAAATCGAACGGCTTGATGATAAGATGCTCAATTGTGATATCGAGAAATTAGCCCGCGCCATCGATCCCTCTTCCGATCTCGAATTTGACTACCTGGGGGTGCAGACACTTTACGATCGCTATTTGATAATCGATAAGACCGGAAAGAAACCCAAGCGCATAGAGACGCCACAGATGTTTTGGATGCGAGTTGCGATGGGGCTCTCTATCGAGAACGAAAAGAACGGGGAGGATTGTGCCATTCGACTCTACAATCTCTACAAGAGCCGACGGTTTTGTTCATCGACGCCCACTTTATTTAATAGCGGCACGTGCCATCCGCAGCTCTCCTCCTGCTATCTTTACAAAGTCGATGATAATATTGAATCGATCATGATACGCGGAATCGCGGAGAATGCCTTTCTCTCAAAATGGGCCGGCGGTCTAGGGGGCAGTTGGACGTCGGTGCGGGGAACCGGAAGCTATATCAAAGGTACAAATGGGGAGAGCCAGGGTGTAATACCGTTTCTCAAATTGCACAACGATCAGCTCGTGGCGGTGAACCAGGGTGGCAAGCGTCGGGGTTCGGGCTGCTCTTATCTGGAAACCTGGCACAATGACATAATAGACTTTATCGAGCTGCGGCGAAATACTGGTGATGACCGCCGCCGCACTCATGACATGAATACAGCCAACTGGATTCCCGATCTCTTCATGAAGCGAATGGAAAAACGCCAGGATTGGACGCTCTTTCGCTCCAATGAAGTGGAGGATCTCCATGAACTCTATGGCAAGAAATTTGAGGAACGGTACTGCTATTACGAAGGGGTGGCGGAGCGTGGCGAAATATTCGGTCAAACCATTCCGGCCATCGATCTCTGGAAGAAGATGCTCACCATGCTCTTTGAAACCGGTCATCCCTGGATAACTTTTAAGGACACCTGTAATTTGCGTAGCCCACAGGACCATGTCGGCGTTATCCATAGTTCCAATCTCTGCACCGAGATCACTCTAAACACGGATGCCGAGGAGACGGCGGTCTGTAATCTAGGTTCTGTCGTCGTCGACACACACATCAAGGCGAATGGTAATATTGACCATCGCAGCCTTCGGGAAACGATTCGAATAGCAATACGTTCCCTCGATAATGTCATTGACATCAACTACTACCCCACGAATACCGCGCGAAAATCGAACATGCGCCACCGTCCCATCGGTTTGGGGATTATGGGACTACAGTATGCGCTATATAAGAAGGACCTCTCTTTCGCTTCCGACGAGGCGGTCGAATTCAATGATGAACTCATGGAAGCTGTGTCCTATTACGCCATTGAAGCATCCAGCGATCTGGCCAGAGAACGCGGAAAGTACAGTAGCTACGCTGGATCCAAATGGGAAAACGGCATCTTACCTGCGGATTCAATTGAGCTGGTTGAGAGAGAACGCGGCGTAAAGATCGATATACCGCGGGAAGGAAAGATGGATTGGGAACCATTGAGGAAGAAGGTAGCAAAGCAGGGGATGCGAAACAGCAATGTCCTGGCGATCGCGCCCACCGCTACAATATCGAACATCATGGGCACTTCTCCATGTATCGAACCGGCTTATAAGAACATTTTCGTGAAGAGTAATCTGTCCGGCGAATTCATCGTCCTGAATCAATATCTTGTGCGCGATCTCAAAAAGAGCGGCTTGTGGGATCGCGATATGTTGGATCAGTTAAAATACTTCGACGGCGATTTGACGACTATTGAATCGATCCCGGAGGAATTGAAGCAGAAGTACCTCGCCGCCTTTGATATCGATTTTAAGTATCTCATCGATGCGGCGGCACGACGGCAAAAATGGATCGACCAGTCACAATCAGTCAATTTGTTCCTCGGCAAACCCAACCTTAAGACGCTCTCACACATGTATAGGGCTGCCTGGCATAAGGGCCTCAAAACTACTTATTACCTGCGCACTTTAGGGGCATCCAATATTGAGAAGGCCACGATCAGCGTGAAGAAACAGACTCGCGGAATCATGGCCAGCAGCGTTGAGTCCGACGAGTCTTCCGGCAAAGAATATAGCGAAACTGAAAAATCAGCCTGCAGCATAGAGGCAATGATGGACGGTGAAGAATGCGAAGCCTGCCAATAGCGAATAGATATTTCCCCCCAACGCCCATAAAGCCCACTGCTAACTGAGACGAACCGGGGCGGGTTCGTGGAAGGCCCGCCCCGGTTTCGTGTTCTTTAGCCCGGACATTTCACACACTTCGTAGCGAGATTGTCCCGGCTCGCCGGGACTGCGTATCAAAGCTTTTCCGCAGCACAGCGGTCGATCCCGGCACGCCGGGATCGTAGTAGAAGGTTTGTGAAATATTCGGGTTAGAGGTACCCCTTCGCCCGCATCCACTCGTCGTTATAGATCTTGCTCAGGTAGCGATCGCCGGAATCGGGTAGAACGACCACAATATTACTGGGCTTCTCAAGGGTTCCGGCTACTTTCCGAGCCGCCCACAAAGCGCTGCCACTGGAACCGCCGGCGAACAGTCCCTCTTCCCGGCAGAGCCTGCGCGCCATTAAAAACGAATCTCGGTCGTTTACCTGGATGATCTCGTCAATGATACTGAAATCAACCGCCTTTACGAGGTAATCCTCACCGATACCTTCGACCTGGTAAACGTGGGGTTCCGGTAATTCTCCAGTCTTGAAGTAATGGTAAAAGACGGAGCCTTCCGGATCCACCGCCACAATCTTAATCTCCGGCTTATTCTCCTTTAAGTAGCGCCCTGCCCCGCTGAGGGTACCCCCCGTGCCGATTCCGCAAACGAGTAGATCGATCTGGCCTTCCGTCTGTTCCCAGATTTCCGGGCCGGTCGTATGATAATGTGCCTCGATATTCTTTGGGTTGTTGTACTGGTCGGGGTAGTAGGCGTTTGGAATCTCCTTGGCGAGGCGTCTCGCCACACTGTAATAGCTCTCAGGAGAGTCAGCCGGCACATTGGTAGGAGTTACCACCACTTCCGCCCCGAAGGCACGCATCAAATTCTGTTTCTCATCGCTCATCTTGTCGGGCATCGTAATGATGCATTCGTAGCCCTTTACAGCGGCGATCATGGCCAGGGCGGAGCCCGTATTGCCGGAGGAATTTTCTACTATCGTGCCCCCCGGCTTAAGCAACCCCCTCTTCTCGGCGTCTTCCACCATGTACCATGCCATCCTGTCCTTTACGCTGCCCGAAGGGTTGAGATATTCCAATTTCGCAAAAAGGTGGGCTGCGTGGTCACGTGAGATTTTGTTGAGCTTAACGAGTGGTGTGTTTCCAATCGCCTCGAGTACGGTAGGAGAGATCTTCATTTTATCTTCGGGTTCATTGGCATGTGAAGGGCGATTGCAATCCTATTCCGAGATTCTTGAAACTAATCCCGGGCTACGGGGATATATGGGAAGTGGACTTCGCACTAATAAACTCCTTCCACCTATGGTGACAAAATTGAAGCAATTAACTCTCTTCGCGATTTCGGCGCTTTTCCTCTCCGGTTGCTTAAAGGAAATGCAATTTGTGGAATTCAAGTCCGGTGATTCGGCGCAAGGGTTTTGGGACTCTGGTAAAGGGGAAGTCAGGGTCTACCTGGAAGATGGTGAAGTGCTCACCGGTAAATATACAAAAATGAGCAACGCCCGCTTTACGATTGGAGCCGGTATCGGACGCTATGGACGCCGGACCGGTTACGGTGTCCATCCATCGGTCGGTGTTAGAGGCACGGGGAATTTCTATTCCCTACTCCATAGTGCCAAGACCGGACTCGTCCTGGAACTCGTGGCTGATTATAACATCCTGTCGAGGAGTGGCCACGGCGAAGCACGCTCCAACGATGGGAGGGTCTACAAGGTCGTCTTTTGATCTAGGAATCCACCCTCCCTCCCGGATAGCCGGGGAGGGAGGGTGGATTCCTAGCCTTCGTACCCATACTCATCGAGCATCGTAGCGACGAGTTCCGGAAAGGTTGGTTGGAAGGGTGCCGGCCGGATATATTCGACACAGCAGTCGAGGTAACCGAGCGCATTTAGAAAATCGGATCTTCGGTTATTTCGTTCGAGCCAGACATTAAATGTCTCCCAGGCCGCAATCCACTCGGAGAGCGTATAAGGAGACTCGTCGACCCTGCGAACGAGTTCCTCAAACCTGTTGCTCGATAGAGATGAAGTCCCGGAGTGATGGGACAGGGCCTTTGATATGAGGGTTAGCTGGGATAACGAAGCACAGCTCGCGACAACGAGGGCAATACTCCCTTCTTCTTTGATTGCCGCTCTTAAATCGGGAAGATGTCTCTCTAAAGCAGAAACCCAGTCCGATTGAGGAGAACGGGATTCCTCGGCCTTTTTCCCCGCCAATTCCAATAGGTCAAGCATATCCCAGACTGGGAGCCAGCCATTTTTCCACTTCCTCGACCTTCATATTTTTGCGTACGGCGTAGTCTTCGACCTGGTCTCTGCCAATTTTTCCGACGCTGAAATATCTTGAATGGGGATGGGCGAAATAGAGCCCTGAAACCGAACTGGGCGGGTTCATGGCGAAAGTCTCAGTCAGCGTGATACCGGTGTGTTTCTCCACCTCGAGGAGATCCCATAACGCCGCTTTCTCGGTGTGGTCGGGGCAAGCTGGGTACCCGGACGCGGGGCGGATTCCACGGTACTCATCCCGTATGATCGCATCCATGGTCAGGCTCTCCTCCTTTCCGTACTCCCAGAAAACGCGCGCCTTCTTATGAATGAGTTCGGCCAGGGCTTCCGCAAATCGATCTCCCAGCGCCTTGACCATTATGGACGAGTAGTCATCGTGTTCCCCTTCGAAAAAGGAGGCGTATTCCTGCACCTCTTCGCCCGCGGTCACCGCGAAAAAGCCCAGGTAATCCTCCCTTCCACTATCAAGGGGCGCGACAAAATCGGAGAGGCAGAGGTATGCGGAACTCTTGATCTTTTCTTTCTGCTGCCGCAAACAATGAAAATCCGCGATCACTCTATCCTTATCTTTCAGATCGTAGACCCGCAGATCGTCGCCAATGCTGTTGGCGGGCCAGATACCGAAGACGGCCCTGGCGCGGAAGCGGTCGTTCTCAATGATATCCTCCATTAGCCTTTTCGCATCGTCATAGAGCTCGCTGGCCTCTTCTCCGTACTTCTCATGCTCCAGAATACCCGGATAAACGCCCCTCAACTCCCAGACCCAGAAAAAAGGCGACCAATCGATATAGGTCGCGATCTCCTCGAGGGAGACGCCGTCAAAGGATTGCGTACCTAATCTTGTGGGAAGAGAGATTTTCGTGTTTTGCCAATCGACCTTGAGCTTTTTTTCACGAGCTTTTTCAAGGGATATCGTCACTTTGCGACCGCCTATCCTCGCCTTGTGGCGCACCCGAATTTTATCGTATTCCCGGGCAGTCTTTTCCACAAACGAATCCCGTGTATCTGGTTTGAGAAGCTGATTACATACCCCGACTACACGTGACGCATCGAGAACATGGCACACCGCACCTTCATATTCAGGTGAAACTTTGATGGCAGTGTGTGCTTTGCTGGTGGTGGCCCCGCCGATGAGAAGGGGCAAAGTGAAGCCCTCACGCTGCATCACCGCGGCGTTGTGCACCATCTCGTCCAGCGAGGGCGTAATCAGCCCGCTCAAGCCGATGAAGTCGACATTGTTGGCGCGAGCTGTCTCGAGAATCTTTTCACACGGCACCATAACACCGAGGTCCTTCACTTCGTAATTGTTGCATGCCAGAACTACTCCCACGATGCTCTTACCGATATCGTGGACATCCCCCTTGACGGTGGCGAGAACGACTTTTCCCTGGCTGCTCCTGACACCCGTTCTTTCCTTCTCATCCTCCATAAATGGGTTCAAATAGGCTACCGCCTTCTTCATAACGCGGGCGCTCTTCACCACTTGTGGGAGGAACATTTTACCCTCCCCGAACAGGTCACCCACTACTTTCATGCCGTCCATAAGCGGTCCCTCGATGACATCGAGAGGACGGTCGCAGGCCAAACGGGCCTCTTCGGTATCCTTTTCTATGAAATCAGTAATGCCATGAATGAGGGAATGGGAAAGCCGCTCTTCAACACTCCCCTCCCTCCATGGAAGCGTCTGTTTCCTGCTCTTGCCCTTCTCTCGATCCCGGGTTTTTTCGGCGAACACGATAAGCCGTTCCGTGGCATCCGGACGCCGGTTAAAAATAGCATCCTCCACATGCTCGAGGAGATCTTCCGGAATCTCCTCGTAAACAGCAAGGAGGCCGGCGTTGACGATCGCCATATCGAGCCCAGCTTTTATGGCGTGGTAAAGGAAAGCTGCGTGCATCGCTTCCCGTACCACCTTCTGGCTTCGAAACGAGAAAGAAATATTACTGACGCCACCGTTTACCAGGGCATGGGGACAATGTTTCTTGATCTCAGGTATCGCCTTCAGGAAATTCACCGCGTATTCGTTGTGTTCTTCCATCCCGGTGGCTATTGTAAGGATGTTTGGATCAAAAATGATGTCGGCGGGGCAGAAACCGAGTCTCTCCGTCAGGAGAGCATACGCGCGCCGGCATATTCCAACTTTTTGTTCAACCGTGGTGGCCTGGCCTTTCTCGTCGAAGGCCATGACAACGACGGCCGCTCCGTAACTCTGGATAGTGCGTGCCTGTTCAAGAAACCTCTCCTCCCCCTCTTTCAAGCTGATGGAGTTGACGATACATTTTCCCTGAACGCATTTCAGGCCGGCCTCGATGACGGACCATCTCGAGCTGTCGACCAGAACCGGGATTCGGGATATATCAGGTTCCGATGCGACCAAATTGAGAAACCGAGTCATGCTCGCCTCACCATCGAGGAGGGCTTCATCGAAGTTTACATCGATCATATTGGCGCCGCTTTCCACTTGATGGCGTGCAACGGCAAGTGCGGCCTCGAAGTCATTGGCTTTGATAAGCTTTCGAAAACCCGGCGAGCCCGTGACATTGGTACGTTCGCCCACAATCATAAAAGGGGCTTCATCACCTACGAGATTAAGCGCTTCGAGGCCACTCAGTCTTGTGGCCATCGGAATGGTCGGCCTCTTACGGGGGGGAATTGCCTGAACGGCGCCCGCTATCGCCTCAATGTGGCGCGGGGTTGTCCCGCAACAGCCGCCAACCATGTTGAGCCACCCCTCGCTGGCGAACTCCCCCAGCAGCCGTGCCATCTTTTCCGGAGAATCGTCATAACCACCGAATGCGTTGGGAAGCCCGGCATTGGGATAGCAGCTGAGATAACAGTCGGAAAGGCGTGAGAGTTCCTCAATATAGGGGCGCATCTCCGTGGCACCCAGGGCGCAGTTGATTCCTACGCTGAGCGGACTCGCGTGCGCCACTGAATTCCAGAAACCCTCGATCGTTTGCCCCGAAAGCGTGCGCCCGGAAGCGTCAGTGATGGTCACGGAGATCATCAACGGGACTTCTACGCCGCGTTCCTCCTTCAGATTGTTTATCGCAATGAGAGCGGCTTTCAAATTCAGAGTGTCAAACACTGTCTCCGGAATGAGAAGATCAACCCCACCGTCGACCAGTCACCTCGCCTGTTCGTAATAGGCCTCAACGAGCTGGTCGAACGTTATCGTTCGGTATTCGGGCCTGTTCACGTCAGGCGAGAGCGAAGCGGTGCGATTCGTGGGACCCATTGCCCCGGCTACAAAGCGCGGCCGCTCGGGATTCCGTCTCGTATACTCATCGGCCGACTTTCTCGCCAGTTTCGCGGCGGATCTGTTAAGATCGTATACGATCTCCGACAATCCATAGTCGGACTGAGACACACCGGTACCATTAAACGTGTTCGTTTCAATGAGATCAGCGCCCGCCTGCAAAAAGCCACAGTGAATCTCCTCGACAATTTCCGGGCGGGTCAGACAAAGGAGTTCATTGTTGCCTCTCAGATCGGTCGGATGATCCCTGAATATGTCTCCTCGAAAGTCGTCCTCCCCAAGTTCATAGGATTGAATCATCGTCCCCATCGCGCCATCGAGGATGACAATCCGCCTTTCGAGGAGATCCTTCAAGGTCTGCTCGACCTCTAAGACCTGCCTTTGAGATTCTGTATCAGGCATCCGTCAAGTATGGTCAATTCATTACTTGAAGCTATCGACTTTAAGGTCAACGGATTAAACCGCCATGGCAAAGTACTCCAATTCGCAATTACGGTCATCCCACTGAGAGGATCTGAGGCGATTTAGGATGCTGGGGGAGGCGGAAGTCCCACTCAGCGCGAGACGATCGGGAAGCCCCCGATGGAAAAGAATTCACACAGAGAGAAAGCCCTCGGATGCAGTAGCCATACCACTGTTCCTTGCGGTGATCGATCGATGAAGGAGAAAAGCTCAACCGAGACTCCATTCGAACATGGGAGCGAGGATCACTGGCAAGCACAGTGGTATAGGGCGCAGCCCACCGTGGGAGAAATCTTAGAAAAGAGTCCTCAAGCTTTAATTTCGCTCAACTGCTATCTGAAGGAGAGCCGGGCGCCGAAATAGGCGCCCATGTCCAACGTCTTGAAACCGTCGACTTCGTCGTACTGCTCATTGAAAAGATTCTCCACCCGCCCAAAGACGGAGAAGCTTTCGGAAATACGGTAACTTCCATAGATGCGCGCTACTGAATAATCTTCTCCATCGATGCGAACAAAGGTCCCTCCATCGATATCTTCCCGATCGCTCACGAACCGAAATTCGAAGCCCGCGGTTAGACCTCTCTTGTCCCTCAGTCTCAGCCCAATTGTCCCCTGGTGCCGGGGACGCCTCGCCAGTCGAGAATTGCTGTCGAGATTCTCCGCTGTGAGGTAGGTGTAGTTCGCGTAGATAAGGAGCCGCTTATGGGGAGTTAGCCGAAAGGAAGTCTCGAGACCTTCGGAAAATGCTCTTCCGGCGTTAACCGGAGGAAATCCGGTGATCAGATTAACAAAATCATTGTGGAAAAATAGCGCACTCCAGGAGATCTTCTCTCCGTAGAGCTTTTGCTTTATTCCGAATTCCCAGCTATCACTCTCCTCCGCATTGAGTTCCGGGTTGCCGAAGATGCCATATAGGTCGATGGCCTGCGGGGTTGCATATGCGGTGGCCGCTTTGGCAAAAAGATCTGCGCCGAAAAGGGGGAGTTTCCTGTTAATCGATAGGTTCCATGTCAGAGGGCTACCGAAATCGGAGTAGTCGTCATACCGTACTCCCCCGGTTAGGAAAAAATTCTGCTTCGTCTGCCATTGAATCTGGCCGTAGATGCTCCGGCTGTTCCAACTATTGTCAAAAGGCCGTCCCCCGAAAAGAAGATCTTCCTGAAGATAGTCCTGGTTGAAGTAAACCGCTCCAACAGTACCGGTTACGTTGTCGGTCGGTGACCAGTCAACCTGGAGATCGACCTGATCGGTATGAGTCCGTGAATCCGTATGAAAGAAAAATCCGACATTCTTCGCCTCAATTCTATCCTCGCTACGAGAGTAGAAGAGGCGGGCCGAAAGCGCCTTCCTGTATTTCCATGATAGGCCCGGTGAGATCATCCACGACTTTGTGGTCTGGAAGTCAAATAGAGCCGGGTAGGCAAACGACTTTCTGTTGTCAGGCGTCCCGATGTCCGAATTATAGTAGAGCCCGACAAGATCAATCTCCGCTCTCTCATCGAGTTTGAATCTGAAGCGGGGCATCAGATTTGTGATCCGGTAGCGACTGTTCGGTTCCTGGTTGGCCGTTTCAAAGTGCGAAATGCCCAACGAAGCTCCAACCCGATCGCTTTCCCATTCTCCGCTCAGGGTGGCCCGGTAAGAATCAAAAGATCCTCCCTCGCCTGTTGCGGTAATCGCTTGCCCCTCTCTATCAGTCTTGTGCCGATACCGCAGGTTTACCACCCCCCCAAGCCCCTCCGCGCCATAAAGAGTGGAGGATGCGCCCCGCATGACCTCGACACTCTCTATGTTTTCCAGACCGAGCTGCGCCAGATTGTAACTGCCGGAAAATCCTCCATTCAATTTTCGTCCATCCAAGAGAAACGCCGTGTGATCGCTGTTCGTGCCACGAGTAAATAGCGAGGTGACGGCACCTCTCTGTCCCGTCGTCGCAAGACTGAGCCCGGGTAGAATCCTCAGCACATCTTCCAGCCGCTGATATTGCCGGTCTTCGATCTCCTCTTTGTAGACTACTGATATCGAGGGAGACGTTCGTTCCATAGTTATCGGTGTTCGCGATGCCACTACCACGTAGGCATGCAGTTCGCTTTCCTCCTCCACCTCTCGCCTCGTTTCCTTGCTTTCTTGACCCCACACTTCCGTTTCAGAAAGCACTATAACAGTAAATAGTACTGAAAATACCTTCAACGCGCTTCTCATTTTCTCGAGATTCTCTTCCATACCCCATACTCTTTTGTTTGCCTAGCTCTCTTTTTCAAGGCTTAATGACAATTATATGCCAATAAAATAGGATGGGACGTCGCGCGCGATATTACTTTATTGGTGTGCTGATAGGCTGTCTGATATTGATAGTTCTGCCGGTCCCCTACAGGAGGGAGGGAGGGAGTCGGACAGGAGGGATGATTGCAGCGGAGGGGACGTATCCACTTTGGCTAAAGGATGGCTACGACCGCAGAGTGAAAATTGAGTATTCACCGAGACGGATAGTGTCTCTAGCTCCGAGCATTACGGAGATAATATTCGCATTAAAGGCGGAGGATCGATTGGTAGGCAACACGACATACTGCAATTACCCGGAGGGAGCACAGTCAGTTCCAAAGATCGGCGACCTGCGGCATCCCAATATTGAGTTGATAGTACAGCTACAGCCGGACCTTGTATTGGGGACAGTTTTGAGCTCGTTGCGGGTATATGCCCGCATGGAGGCTGTTGGTCTGACCTCGGCTGCGTTTGAGCATGGTAGTTTTCAAGGCGTCCTGCGAGACATTGGTGAGATTGGGAAAATCACCGGATCAAAAGGTGAGGCATTGCGGCTGATTTCTGGAATTGAGAAGAGACGCGATGAGATTGCAATGATATTGGAGAGTGCAGAAAATCTGGTGAGGCCTCGTGTGGCGCTGCTCTATGATCTCGAAGGATTACACAGTGCCGGGAGGGGTTCCTGGGCGGGAGATTTGATTGAACTCTGCTATGCTGAAAACGTCGCTGCTAAACTTCGATCGAGCTGGCCGCAGTTATCCCTGGAGGGCTTGGTAAAAACGGATCCCCAGGTTCTAATATTGGCCGTGCCACCCGATTTGCGGGCCAGGCAGGAAGCGGGTCGGGGTTTATCGAATCTGGCCCATCACGAAGTCTGGCGTCATGTATCGGCGGTAAGGAACAGGCGCCTGGAGATCATCAGAGAGGATCTATTTGCAATCCCGGGCCCACGCATGATCGATGCCCTCGAGGAGCTGGTCGAAGCAATTCACCCGGAACTCTTTGGGGTCGACTAGGTCTTACCCCGTAGTTTGCTTACGTTGTTCGGAGATTGTAATGAACACGGATGACTTAGGGCAGCTTAGCCGCAACCAAAAAGAAGAAGAGAACCGCAGATGCACGCAGATGGACGCGAATGCAGAAGGAAACTCCTACTTCCCTTGGGTAACCTCGTCGCGAATCCCGCTGAGCGGGATCCCAAACCTTGTCGACTGCAATTTATTGAATACCAACCTCTTCTACGCAGAAACTTGCTAAAGAAACAAGGTTCTGCCGGATTGTAATACGGATATACACGGATAGGAGAGTGCGAATTTGGAAGCTAAGAGTCTCTGAAGATGCATGCTGCTCGGTACCAAGGACCAAGACTGAGTCGACTCCCGATTTGCAGCACCGCTCAGCAAGATCAGTCTTTTAGTTCCCCATCCGTGCAATCAGCGTAATCCGTGGTTTCTTTTCTATTCCTGCGTTCGTTATGTCTGCGGCCGAATACTGTCTTAGGAATCCACCTGATCGAGGCAACTGGGGCAGGTGCCGTAAAAAGTAACCTCCTGGCCTTCGATTATGAAACCCGCGGGAGGGTCATAAGGTACATCCGGGGTCTCCTTCTTGAAGTCGAAAAGCTTTTTGCACTTGCTGCAGATAAAATGAGGATGATGGCGCCTATGGACGAGTTCGAAGCGCGGCGGTTGTCCTGGGTAGTCGAGGCCGACCAGTTTTCCCTCCTCCACCATATCGTGGATAAATCGGTAAACCGTCCGTATTCCCAGGCCAGGGGAAGATCGACGTCCATTTTCGTAAATTTCGCTTGCGCTGAGCGGTCGTCTTGCTTCGTTCAGAGCGGTCAAGATCGCTTTACGCTGTTTCGTGTTCCGGAGATTTGCCATTTTGGAGAGTGATTGCAAAGGGGTGGGTGCGATTCTTTATCTTTGCGCTTTAATCTACTCACGAGTTTGGCGTTTCAATTTTCTGATCTCGGGCTCTATGGATTTAAGGACCAGAGGCTCCATGCGATCAATAAAGAGAATGCCGTTCAGGTGATCGACCTCGTGTTGAATGACGCGAGCTAGCAGTCCGTCGCATTCCAACCTGTGAGAGACGCCTTCTTGATCCTGATATACGACAGTAACGGCATTTGGCCGATAAACCTCGCCCCGAATTTCGGGAAAGGAAAGGCATCCCTCTTCATAGGGAGCTTCTACGCTAGAGGTGATTTCAACTTCAGGATTAATCAACACCAGGGGCATCAACAGCTCGAGCGGTGGCTGCTTCCCGTCAATGGAATACTCTATCTCAATCTCCTTCCCAGCCAACTGGAGGTCCAGCACACAAAGCATGACTGATTGATTCACTTGCTGTGCGGCCAGGCCTATCCCTTCGTGGCCGACCATCGTTTCAATCATATCTTCGGCCAGCTGCGCGAGGGTACGGTCGAAGCGTTGGACTTTTTCCCCTTTTCTTCGCAAAATGGCCTCGCCGTATTTCGTCACGCGGAGCAACATAGTGCTCTAATCTCCTACAAGGTTCACAATTTATCGAGCAACAAAAACACCCGGTAAGTAATGACAAAGCAGGCGATACTCTTCGAAGCCCTCTTACTTCTGGTGCTAGCATCTGTCCTGGCATTGTTTGGAGCGGGTATTCCGGTGCATTTTCGCGCGGTTGCGCCTGGAGTATTAGTCGAAGCGGGAAGAGGAACGGAATCTCTTGATGAACTGGCTATTCTCTACCTGGATTCGGGAAAAATCGGGCCTGTAGAAATTATACGTTCCCTACCGAAAATACGCGTCGGAAGAGCGTCATTCGAAGAGAGGCAGCGGTTCCTATTGGAGAGACGTCCCGCCTATGCCCTCTCCGGCGGACCTGCTCCCTATTTTGAGCAGTTCCTGAGTATGTTGGCGGTCGATCCGAAGTCACTTCCGGAGAATGAAGTGATGAGCCTCCTGATCCGTTCCGAATATCGCAGGCATCTGCTCGGGTTTCTGGAGAATTCGAGTAATGCAGCTGTCCACACACTCCTGGAAACTCGAAGGCTGACGGCATATACTCGATTTATGCCGGTCGCTACTCCGGCTGGGCAGCCCTTGGATGCAGCGATATTGACTACTGCACTCCTCGTTCAGGGCAGTCATTTATCTCCAGAAGTGTTGAGGGAAATCAAGTTCATGGCAGAGCGAACGATCGCCCAAGACCGTTTGGCTTTGGAGCGCCTGGAGGAGTTTTATCTGACCGTGCTTAGTTTGGCAAGGAGGCTCAATTGGGTGCAGCTCTCCGAGTTACTAAAGCGGTTCTCGTCTGTAGAGACCTTGAATCTGACAGCCTCATTCTTACGAAGAAATCCGGAAGCTATGCCCATGATCTACGGTCTGGTTCTTCTCTCTAATCAGCCGGGAGCAGTCGTTAACTATGCCAGGGATTTTGGCGAGGAAGTATGGGATGATCTCTCCTTCGCCCTTTCCGCGGGCAAGGGAGCGGTGGACGCACTCCTCAAGCACAGCAAACCCGTTTACCGCCCGCCCGCTTTTGTCGAAGCGCTGGATCGAATCACGGCATGGGTTCATCAAGCGCCGCTCCTCAGCTTTACTCATCACCACCCCCAGGCAGCTATAAATCTCAAGATACTGGCTATTTTGGCTGCCGGTTACGCGGTAGCCCTGTTTCTCAGTAACATTCTCGAGATCATAATGGGAAGACGGAAGATCCCCCGGCTGCACCCGCTTGTGATTACACGCAACAGCATCGTCGCTCTCTTCTTTGCCACAACCTTGTGGGTGCTCATGGAACCGGCCCTGTTTGCCAGCGGTCCTGAACCGAAAGCGCGGTTGCGTTTGATATTTAATATTGCTAGTAACCTCGAATCGCTAAAATCGCAGAATCTCGATACTGCCATGCTCGATCAAATCACGATCCTTATTATTATCCTATTCTTTCTCCTGCAGATGATTGTCTACGTTTTCTGTCTGATCCAAATTTCCGAAATCAAAAAGCAAGAGGCCACCCTCGATCTGAAACTGAAGCTGCTTGAAAATGAAGACAATCTCTTCGATCTCGGTCTCTATGTGGGGCTCGGCGGAACCGTGGCTTCGCTTATCCTGCTTGCCATGGACATCGTTCAAGCCAGCCTCATCGCCGCCTATTCTTCGACGCTTTTCGGTATCCTCTTCGTGGCTGTGCTCAAGGTGGTCCACGTGCGTCCTTACCGACGCTTAATCATCGTCAATATAGATTCCCTTCAAAATGAGTCGGGCGCTACTCCTGATAATAGCTGATTTTCTGCTTCTCAGCCTGCTCGCCCTGGCTCGGTTCGATCAGCCGGATGAAGGTCCTCCTCCAGAGGAGCAAGTGAGGCTTCAGGAGGAATCGGCGGCTGAGCAGGACCTTTTTGAGATGCTCAAAATCTCTTTGGAAAATGAAGAGCAGAATAGACGGAGTCTGGTTGATCAGCTAAGAGATACGCGGAGCGAGCTCGATTCGCGGGTAGAGACTTTGGAGGTGACCGAATCCGAATTGCGGAAGTCGAGGGAAGACTTGGAGGAACGATCAGCGACGGCCAGTCTGCTCGCCGAGGAGAAGGAGAATCTGGAGTCGATAAGAGAGGAGCTCGAGGAAAAAAGGAGCGTATTGACCGAGGAATTTTCCGCTACTCAAGCGATGCTGGTTGCCTCGGAAGAGGAGCGCAGCGGTCTTGCCGAACGTCTCAGCGAAGCTCGCGAATCGGCGGCTGCCAGGAAGGAACGCGTCCGATTTCTCCAGGAACAGCTCGAGGATAAGGAGACTGAAATTGAACGCGCTGATAAGGACATAAGAGCACTCGAGGAACAGCGCCGGACGGTGGAGCGTGAGAATCGGCAGCTTGACACTCAACTGCAGATCCGGGAAACGGAAAAGAGGATGCTCCAACAGAACCTGATTGCCGCTCAGGCCGAAATTGAAACGGTGCGAGTGGAAAAAAAGGCGATTCAAAAACAAACTTCAAAACTGGCTGAAGGAGTCAGTGTATTGGCGAAATCGTCAACCGCTATCCACGAGGAGATTCGACAGATTCAACCGCTCTCGCTCAATACTATATTTCGAGAGTTCAAGGATAACAGAGCGACCGTCAGTTTCACCACCGAGCTGTCCAATGGAAGAGAGAGAAACTTTGATGCCGACGGTATTCTGGTTTCAGACGGGGAGGATACCTTTGCACTGTTTCACGCCCGGGATACACCCTTCCGTCTCGACGCCTCAAGGAGTCAATACAGTTCCATTTCGGCTTCAGCAAATCTGGGAGAGTCGAATCTTAAGGTGGTAGAGGTCGCTTTTCTCGCGGTGGATCCCCGTGTGATGGTCGCTCGTATGAAACGGGGGTCCGACGAAATCTCCGGAACTAAGGTATTCCCATTGGCTCAGGATCCTTTCCGATTTCCCGGCGCCGTTCTTATCAGTGGCAATGAAGACTACTATGGAGAGTCCACCTTCAAGTTAGAGAGCGGCCGTAGTGAATACCTCCGAATGCAGTCGAGACTCTTTAACAGGCTCTTCGGTGAGTTTTCCCCGAAGCGCGGAGATCTCGTATTCGCCAAAACGGGAGACTTTCTCGGGCTTATGGTCAATAATCAGTATTGTGTTCTGGTGAATAGCCTCTTCCTGGCCTCGAAGTTCTCAGTTGGGGACGCTTATTCACCTGAGCAAGCAGAATCAGCTCACCGCATTGGCCGCGGCCTAATGGCGGAACAGGCCCAGGGTTTCCAGTAAAGCTCTGCCAGCTGCGATATTAAACTCGCTGCTTCCAGACCCGAAAAGTAGCGCCAATTGTATGCGCGGCCGTGCCATAGCCCGTCGTCACCTAATGGGCGGAAGTGGTCGCGCGGAAGAAAAGCACAGCGACTACAATCGCAACAAATATCAGGGTAAACCAAAGGACGCCTCCAGTGTGGGCCAGGTTTAAAGTCCACCCCATCCAGGGAATTTGTTTCTTAACCCAAACGCGCGAATCCCTTTTGCTGAAATAGATCGAGAACCACCTCGGCCCTCCCCAGTTTTCAGGATTCTCCCACTCGGCTTGATTGATCTGCATCTGATCCATCGATGGGCAGAATTATCTCAATGAAACTTCTGCCGGTAGTAAGCTCGTTTCTTCGGCAGGTCGTAGCCCCCCATAACGGTGGAAGATTCATCCGGTGCTTCAGTATTGAACGCGAATCCATCGCTGATCGTCGCCTTAGTAAATGATTCCCAAATCTCGAATTGCTCTTCTTCGCTTTCATTTTCCAGCCCTTCGATAGGAATATCAGCATCAAACGTGTAACGCGGGATTTTCATGTTACTGTTTTCTAATTTCGTAGCCGTCAGACCTTCGCCGACTAACCAAGTCATGAAGCCCGATTCCGAGATCGTGAATTCGAAGACCCTCACTTTCTCTGTAAATAAATAGGAGATGTCGTTGGCCTCGCTCGGCAGCCATGCTACAGAGCTGACGTTTTCTGCCAGCTCGAATCTTGGAGAGCGCAGATAGTATAGGACATTGACAATAGTCAGTATGGAAAGGGTAGCGATGAGGAACATCACATTTCGACGACCGCCTGCACCGGATTCCGTGTCGATCGCTTCCGGTGGGTGCAATTGCGCCCTCTCAGCGCTGGCCCGGGTCCTCTCTTCCGGCAGCCGTTCCTCGATGGCTTCAGGGTCGGGATCATCGACGCTCAGGGTCTTGACGTAGCCTCCTTCCCCCCGAGCTAGCGTGGCCTCAAACTTCTTCAGGAAATATCCCGATATTGTATAGAGCCCCGCACCCCCCGATTTGTGTGCGATATGGACCATTTCGGGCATCTCGCGGGTATCCGAAGGTAGTTCAAAAAGAGAAATCTCCGCGTCTTGAATATTCTGCTCCGCGATATACCCATTGGCTTTTTCATTGCTGCTGAATGCCCCAATCGCTCTCTGAGAAGCCCTGGCAATGGAAACGATTATGTAGATATTCATTTGGCCGAGACCTGACGACATCGTCCCGTTCGCGGGTGGCTTGTTCCCTGAGAATGAATGAACCCATAAATTATCGTTACGTTCAATTCAAAAATTGGACAGCAAAACGGATGGCGGGAAAACCCGGCCATCCGTTCTCCACATTTCGATTTTCTATGATTCTCCGGCTCAGAATTCGTAGAATATAGTCCTGGCATTGAGTGCTGTTTGTATGCGGGTGGTATTTGTTCCCACCGTGACGTCATAGGTTTCATCGGCCACACTGGAAAGACCGGTCATGTGTAGTCCGGGTCCCAGAATCATGACGGTCGATACTTGTGATACTCCCTCATCGAGCATATACTGCTGTGCAGCAGAGGCTATCTGGCGCAGGTTGTTGGTGACCGCTTTATCCTGGGAGGTCTCCCGCACCTTGTTGAAGGCTGGTATCGCCATGGCGGCGAGTAAGCCGATGATCACCACAACGATCATTATTTCCACGAGGGTGAATCCCCTTTCACTACGATTATTCATGATATTCTTCCTTTCGCGTTTATTATGAGTATAGTTTTATATACGAAATTCTAATACGTGTGTAAGTTCGCACTTTGCCCGGAGTTGTCCGCCAAACTGTGACGGACTTGTCCCATTCGACGCGCTGAGCAACCTTTTCCTGCCAAGCGGATCTCTCCCTCCATCATCGTGAAGAGGCAATTGTTCTCTTTCTCGGAACTCAGCTGCCCGTTTGCACCGGAAAAGATGCGGGCGTTCCAGATGAGACTAAAGTTATAAGCGGAATCTAATACCTTGCCCCACAAAGGTATAATCCAGGTAATAATGAGGGCGGGGATATTCATACCGACCGGTATGTCCCCCAGATTGAACCCCTTCAGGTTCCCAATGATATTCTTCATTTTTGGTCATAATATTATAATAAACACGATGCTGAAAGAGCAGCGAAGCAGAAGCAGCGTAAATAAAATGTAAAGAAAGTTAACAAACAATAAGGACAGTCTGGAGAATTGCAATATCTATTCACCGTGAAAGTGATGTTTAACCCCTCTTGCTGGGTTTCTTTCCCTCGGCAAATATCGTGACGCGAGCAGATTGCCCAGCGAGAATCTGGCGGGCCCTTTTTATGGCGCGTGCGGTCGAGAGCACGGGATTTCTCGCGGCATCGGCAAAGAAATTCTCGCGCCCGAGGATTTCCATCAGCCCTGAGTTCTTGAATACTCTCACGACTTCCTTGCGCGCCTCACTGACGAGAAGGTGCCGGTCGGTCTGGTTGAGATATACGATGAGTTCCTCTAAGGCGAGGACACTCGTTGCATCCAGATGGTGCGCGTTTCTCATTTTTAGAATCACGATCTTCAGGTTTGGGTCTTCCACGACTCTTCGCATCTGATCGCGAAAGAGTTCCGCCGCTCCAAAGAAGAGTTCCCCCTCCACGTGGACAATCGAGACTTCAGGGTCGGGTCGCTTCCCCGCTGTGAGCTGAGTGAGGTAGCCCTCTTCCGAGAATGCGTATTCCACCAGCTCGGGGGTGGCCGCCTTTCTCAGGAAAAGCCCTATTGAGATAGCCGTACCGAGGACTATCCCGAACGCAAGTCCCACAAATACGGCGGCGCCAAATGTGGCGACAAATACAATAGCATCAGATCGCGTTGTCTTCGTTACAACGCGTATCTCGCGCCGGTTGATTAACGAGAGTCCTATCGTTATGACGAGGACACCGAGCACGGCCTGTGGAATGAACCTGATAAAGGGCCCCAGCAAGTATGCGCCCAGAACGCAAACGAAGCCACAGAGAATGCTGGCGAGAGGTGTCGAGGCGCCGCTCCCCCAATTCAGTTGCGAGCGCGTCAGCGAACCCGAAGCCGGCATCCCGGAAGCGAATGAGCAAGCGATATTTGCGACCCCCATACCGAAGATCTCCTGATTGGTATCGAGTCTCTCTCCGGCTCGAGCGGCTAATTCCTTGCCGATCGCGGCGCCTTCGAGCATGGATAAAAAGGCGAGAATTCCGGCTGTCCCGGCGAGCTGGCTGATCCATTCATCGTTGAATTGCGGAATGCCCAGGGACCACGTTCCGGCGTCAATGGAATGCAGCATTTTCAGGCCTTCACCAAATATGCCCTCCAAAGCGCTGCTTTTTTCTAAAGCCGCGTCGCAAACGAATATTGCGAGGGACATAGTGAAGAGTGTCGTGGCGACGGTGGGCAACTCTCGGAAGCGCCTCTTCAGAACAACGAAAAGGACCGCGGTAAGCACGCCGACGAAAAGCGAGGGAATGTGGAGGTCGGGCAAACTCGCCGCTGTGAGGCGGACAATTCCGAAAAAGGTGGTCCCTTGCGGGATCTCAATATCGATCCCGAGCACCTTGCGGACCTGATTCAGAATAATGTAAAGGGCGGCGGCGGCGATATAGCCCGTTACTACGGTGCGGGAGACGTATTGGATGAGATTTGCTACTCGACAAATGGCGCAAAACATGAGGAATGCACCCACCATCGCGACAAGGAGCGGCAACATGGCAAGTTTCTCAGACTCTGAGACGTTGAGTGCGAGAAATGAGGAAAAGAGTAAGACCGAAGTAGCGTTAGTCGGTCCCAATAAAAGAAACCGTGAGCCGGAAAAGAGGGGCCCCACCATAGCGGCCACGGCGGAACCATAGATACCGTATTCGATCGGCAGGCCACCGATATAAGCATAGGCCATACCCTGTGGAAAAGCCAGCAAGGCTACATTTATTCCGGCGCGAATGTCGCTCCGCGCTTTGAACCGATCATAGCCCCGGATGGATCTTCTAATCGGAAATGGATCGAGTCGATTATGCTCAAGAAGAAAGCTCGCTCCTCGGCGAATGCTTCGCCATGTCCTGGTAATCTTATCCAAAGTTGAAACTAATAGGAATTGGCCTGGAGAAATGCAACGAGAATGCATCGGATGCTTTACAAAGCAAAACGCACATACTATAACCGCCATAACATGATCCTGAATCCTTCACAGCGCACGTTCCCGCCCTTCAGTATTACCCGACTTCTCGATACGGTATTCGAACCCGAGGGAGGCGAGCGTGTAGCGATCCTTATCGACCTGGAAGAACCCTCCCAAATAAAGGACTTCGCTTTTCTGAAGGATCCATCGCTCTCCATTCAACAATATGCCTATTCCATTTTTCACAAGGCATTCGGGAACGGAGAACTCGACGGTCTGGGCCTCACAGGCGGCGACATGTTTGCCTATAAGGTTACCGGGGGCAGCAACCTCGATCTTCCGGATGAAGCGTATGACGTCGACGGAAACTGCATGAGCTTTGAAGGAGAGCTCTACCCCGCAATTGATATCTTCCTGTGCATTTCCACATATTCAGCCACCGCGCCTCTGACAGCCTCGGCAAAACGATTCGGTTTTCGAGGCGCCACTCTGCACGGGCTGAATGAAACGATTCTCACTTCGGGCCTTTGCGTCGATTACAATGAGGTGAGCCACGACGCGGAGAAACTCCGCGCCGGAATGACCAGGGCCGATTCCTTCGAGATCGATTTCGAGGTATCGGGGGATCTCTACGTGCTCAGGCTTATCTGCAATGAGCAGGAGGCGCAGAAAAGCCATGGGCTCTGCCGCGGCAAAACCCCTGACGTTGCCAATTTACCGGCCGGGGAAGTCTATTTCGTTCCTGAAGGGGCGGAGGGAGAATTCCCTATGTATTACAGCGACAGCAGTATCGGTATCATGGAAGTGAGTGGCGGCCGTATCAGGAAAGCCCAACTACTCAGCGGAGAGCAGAGTACGATCGATGCGCACAATGAAAAACTCTCTTCGGACCCTGTAACCGGCGAAATCGGTGAATTGGGCTTCGGCACGCAAGTCTTACCTGTCTCCGGCCGCGATATTCAGGACGAGAAAATCCTCGGTACGATCCACGTTGCTACCGGTCGTAGCGATCATCTAGGAGGTCACCTCACGCCGGATCTGTTTTCCGAGCATAAGAATGCAACGCATGACGATATCCTATTCGCTCCCTTTAAGACTCCGGAGATAAACATCCCGGAAGTGCGTATGAATCGCGGCGGCTCTACTACCGTAGTCCTGGCCAATTATAAACCTACCGCTTACCTGATCTCTCTGCTGGAGAACTAAGGACGCTTTCGGCTCCGACTCCTGCGGGAGGTCATCTACGGTTTGATTACTCGCCATGGAGAATCTTTATGAATCGGATGAGTTACTCCAGGAGTATCTTCTCTTCCATTACGGCGATCCTGAGGAGATTCTACCCTATCCGTTTGGTCCCAAGAGTGCGCTCGGCTTTCCACGCCGATCCATATCGGAGTGTCTCGACCGCAATGTGTTGCCCTTCCCGGCGCGTGCCCTGGATCTCGGTTGTGCCGTAGGCCGTTCAAGTTTTGAGCTGGCACGCTATTGTGCTGAGGTGGTCGCTATCGATTATTCTGCCACTTTTATCGGGGCCGCGAATACCCTCAGAGAATTCGGTGAGTTGAATTATCGGAAGAAGATTGTGGGCGAAGTCGTTGAACCCGCTCTCGCACTCGTCCCGGTTGGTATCGATCGAAGCCGGGTTCACTTCCAGATCGGAGACGCTCACAGCCTGCCCGAGTCAATCGGTACTTTCGATGTTGTGCACGCCGCTAATATTCTCTGCCGAATGACTCATCCACGCCAATTGCTCGCCCGATTCAGTTCCCTCCTCAAACCGGGCCGGCAACTGATCCTTACCACTCCCAACACCTGGTCTCAAGACCATACCCCGCGACGGAACTGGTTGGGCGGTACTCCCGATTCAGGCGCTCCCCTCGATGTAATAAAAGTGATCCTCGACGGCGAATTTGAATTGGTTTCCGCCAGGGATATGCCCTTCCTTATTCGCGAACACGCCCGAAAATTTCAGTGGAGCGTGGCCCAGGCGACTGTTTGGATTCGATGCAGCTAGGAATCTGTCGGACTCCAAGCCCGGCAGATTCCTAGCCCGCATATTTCACACACTTCGTCGCGAGACAGCGGAGGTTGCGGCGGATCAAGGGCTTACCAAAGTCCGGCGGATGACGGTGTGTTGGAACACGTGGAAGTCGGCGGACGAGCCAAGTCCTTGAGGTGCCGTAAGATCCGCTGTCGTAGCAGATGGCTTGTGAAATTTGCGGGCTAGCGCCTCCGCCTGAGATATTTCTGAATCGTGGCGTCCAGGTTCTGAGCGTGAACATGCTCCTTCAAAATATACCCATTCTGGTCGACAAGTACCCGTGTCGGTATGGCAACAACGCCCCATCGATTCACGAGTCTCTTATACTTATCCGTTGTCGTTGACCACGTAACCCCGTAGGCCTGCTTGAATTTATAGAGGGACCGATAGTCGCTTTCAAGCGTGACGCCGATTATTTCGAAACCCTTTCCACCGTACTTCCTGTAGGCCGCCACTACGGCCGGCATCTCCTTCCGTGTCCTTTGGTTCTGTATCGAAAAAAATCGATCAGAACCAGTGTTCCCTTCAGCTTGGTAAGTTCCATCTTCTCCCCGCTCTTTGGTAGTCGCCCAATTACTTCGGGCGCCAAATCTCCCGGATTGAGTTCCTTCAAATAGGGAGTTGGTCCTTGTGGCTGCCTCCTTTCCGGCTGCCGTTGCATTGCCGGCGGCGCCTCCCTCGATTGAGGGGCCGGTTTCGGCACCGGCCGTGCCTGTCGCGTTACTCGCTCCGCTTCCTTCCTGTCTCCCTCGGGATATTTTTCCCGTACATACTCCTGGTCCGCCCCCGATAGTTTGCCCAGCGATAACATTGTGTTGCCGCCTTCGCTCTTCTTTAATATCACTATTCCGTTCTTGTACCGAACCAGATCCGCTTCAAATTCTTCACCCTCTGTTGTTGTCCAGCTTCGCCCAGCTAACGTTCCCGACCCAACCGCCCACACCACGATCCCAAGAATTATCCAGCGCCCAACTCCCCTCTTCTTCCGCTTCTCTTCCATTCGCTCTCCTTCTTTCTCTTTTCTCTCCCTTTATACCCCTCTTTCTCTACTTTCACAAGGGCTTTGTCGGAACAATTTGCAGCACTTAAGCATTGCTAATGCATTGCATTTTTCGGCGTTTGGAACACCGCCATGAGACGAGGACTGGAGTGGAAAAACTTATCTCATTAGCGGGCAAGCAGATAAGGGACTACCGAGATTATTGGCATGGGTCCTGCATCATTAATGGCTGTCGGTGTTTTGCATATTGGGAGAGGGCCTTCGGTTCCCTAGTGGGACCGGAGGCCCGCTTGTTTTAGGAAAATGTAAACTCCTCTCCCCATTTTGCTCGAATATCAGCGGGATCCAACCCCTTATTGCGGAAGTGGTGCAGGCTGAGTGAATCGGATCTTTTTGCCATGCGTTTCCCTGTCTCATCCCGCACCAGGGGGCAATGAAAAAAGTCTGGTGGAGTCCAGCCGAGAGCCCTGTATATCAGCAATTGCCTTGCCGTGGATACAAGGAGATCTTCCCCGCGGACGACCTCGGTGATCTTCATTGCACGGTCATCGGTTACGACGGCTAACTCGTAAGAAGGGAAACCATCTTTTCGCCAGACTATAAAGTCGCCGAAATCCTTTCCGGCAATATAGGTAACGTCTCCTTTACGACCGTCGGAGAAGGTGATTACTTCTCCGTCCTCCACTCGAAATCGCCAGTTGTGATTCTGGGGGCACGTCAGGGTAGACTCCGTACTTGCGTCAGGTCTCAAAGAGGGTGGGAAGATTGCTTCCTCAACTCCTTGGTGAGGAGCCTGGAGGGCTCGTCTTACATCCTTACGTGAGTGGGGGGATGGATAGATGAGGCCGTCAGATTTGAGTTTCTGCCAAACCTCCTGATAAAGATGAAGCCTCTTGCTCTGAACATAGGGAGAAAAAGGACCGCCCACATCCGGCCCTTCTTCCCAAGTGAAACCAAACCATCGAAGATCTCTCATCATACTCTCGACAAATTCCGATCTGCAGCGTTGATGGTCCAGATCTTCGTTGCGCAGGATAAGGATGCCACATTTTTCCTTTGCCCGATCGTGCGCCATTGAAAACGTGCGAGCATGTCCAAGGTGGAGGAGCCCGCTCGGTGTCGGGGCAATTCGTCCTCTGTAATCGGATTTTCTGGAGAATGGCACTTCCAGGGAATCTCGCGGCCTGGTTTTCGTTTGAACTTCGATCTGTCGAAATGAGATCGGTATGAAGGAGAATTTGCAATATTGAGTCCAACAGATTCCCGTGTATTTAATCTTGCGAAGAAGTGAGCCTTGGCCCTAAATACGCGGTGTCTAAAATCTGCAATTCAAGCAGAGTGGTTTGAGCATCAAACACTTGCAATCCCAATCAATGAATGAGTGACGTATCTCAGAAACAGTTAAATTTTCAGAATCTCAATCTCAGCGAAGCGGTGCTACGGGGCGTCGAGGCACAGGGGTACGAGGAACCGACTCCGATTCAGGCCCGAGCAATACCTTTAGTACTGAATGGTAAGGATATCATCGGCGCCGCCCAGACAGGAACTGGCAAGACAGCTGCTTTTGCCCTCCCTGTGCTCACCCTTTTGCGAAAACATGGCCAATTACGGTGCCTCGTGCTGGAGCCGACTCGGGAACTCGCTCAACAGGTTGAGAGGGCATTCCGCGCTTATGGCAAGGCGCTCAATCTTCGTGTCACCCTCTTGCACGGTGGCGTTGGATACGGGAAGCAGCGGCAGGAATTGAAAGAGGGAGCCGATATTGTCGTCGCCACACCAGGAAGATTGCTCGACCATCTGGGCCAGCGAACACTTTCACTCAGGCAGATCGAAATCCTCATCCTCGACGAGGCGGACAGAATGCTCGACATGGGGTTCATTCCCGACGTTCGGAGAATAATACGGGAGTGTCCGCGAAAGCGACAGAGCATGCTCTTTTCCGCGACTCTGGTGCCTGAGATCGATACCATGGCCGGATGGGTCCTGCGGAATCCTGTCCGCGTAGCGATTGGCAGTGGAACAGAATTGGCGGCAAAAATCAGCCACGCCGTCTTCCCGGTCGACGACCGGCAAAAATTCGACCTTCTCCTGGAAATATTGAAAAGGGACGAATTTAAGAGCGTGCTTATTTTTTGCCGGACCAAGGTCGGCGCTGAGATGATCGGAAGATGGCTTTCCTCGGCGAGGCACAATTCGGCGATTCTTCACTCAGATCGCTCCCAGAAGGAGCGTGATAGTGCCTTGATGGGATTCAAAAACGGGAAAGTGGATATTCTTGTTGCCACTGATATTGTTTCACGCGGCATCGACATCGCGGACGTAAGTCACGTCATCAATTATGACATTCCACAGCATCCCGAGGATTATGTTCATCGACTCGGGCGAACCGGTCGAATGAGCAAAGAGGGCGACGCGGTAACTTTGTTCACAGCAAGTGACAGAGACTTTCTGCGCGGAATCGAGAACTTTGTGGGACAGCCCATCGAACGAAAGAGAGTAGAGGGCTTCGATTACAACTGGTCGCCCGTTCTGGAGGATAAGAAGCCGCAACCGAAGCGACGCAACAAGGGTTTTAGCAATGCGGCGGAGTTGAATCTGAAACGCCGCCGAAGGGGCTAGCCCGGACATTTCACACACTTCGTAGCGAGACTGCGTAGGTTGCTGCGTATCAAAGCCTTTTCGCAGGACGGCGGGCGACAGTGTGTTGGAACCCTCTGAGGTCGCCGTGCAAGGAAAGGCTTTGATATGCAGTGAAATCCGCGGTCGTAGTAGAAGGTTTGTGAAATGTTCGGGCTAGTCGATAAAACCCCCTGTCGCTTGTAATGGTTCGAGACCTTCCTCTCTCGAGATCCAAAATGCTGTCGCATATTTCGTCACTTCCGTCTCGAGGGGAGGCTCCAGATACACATCCGTTCTGTAGACCTGATGGAAGCCTTTCATACGAGTTTTCTGAAGCCGCAGGACGACAAAATCATGCTCGAGGAGACGTCCGCGATTTTCGCCGCGGTCTACACTGGATTTCAGACCAAAACCGAGAAGGGCCGCGTGCAGGACGTAGGATTCATTTTTCGATCGTAGTGGTGAAAAGGTTACATTGAAGCGGCCATCGCCCTTTCCCTCAGCGGAGAGGATACCGATCTTTTCAGTCTCTTCTGGCGAAAGCCGCTCGCCTCGAAAGAATCCCCTCCACTCCTTTCCATTGAGAAAGAATGCCGGTGTGTATACCCGCCCTGCACCAATCCTGGCGTATGATCGCTGGCGTTCCGAATTGCCCCGTGAAGCAAAGGGATCTTTCCACCCGATGGAGTCCCAGTAGTCTACGTGAAATGCTAAAGGAACGAACTTAGACCATAAGTCTGGGGAATCCTTGAGCTTACTCAGCCAACGGTCCGCGGGTGGACAACTGCTGCAGCCTTCCGAGGTAAAGAGCTCTATGAGGCGAACCTTTGTCTCCGAACTTGTGAATGTCTCAGCAGGCAGGCCGCTTCGCAAAAGTGTGGTACTTCCCAATAAAATAAGAAGAGACCTTGATAAACATGTCCGCATACGTCTCTCAGACGCGATTCTCACACTTTCGTTCCCATCCCCAAACGTTTTCTACCAAACCCACAGATGCGAGAGTCATCTTCCTATCTAGTCCCGGCAATCCGGGGTACCTGTTTAGCGCTTCTGAGGCTGCCCCGGTCTTGTGCCCATCGTTCTGAATTTCGGTTGGCCCGCAAATTGCGTGGAGTTCTCTGGTTAGAGCATGAAGAAAATGGGGAGCAGAGGGAGGGCACTGGAGTCGTTGTCAGGAGGCAATCCGATGGGGTTGCGGGTTTAAGGATTGATCCTGGCGATTACAGACTTCGAAGAGTTCCTCAAGGAAGTTTTCTTTTCGCAGGAGCTTTTTGGGCAATCGACCCACGGCGAGGGTTTTTCTGTTCGCCCGCCAGTGACTGAAGGGGGGTGCTTTCTGTGCAGCCTGGGCAAGCTTTTGGGGCAGATTATCGATACTGCCTAAAACCAGCTCCACATAGCGGGGATTGTGTAAGTTGGCCAGGAGCATGTATTCTTCGGGGAGCGCTTCAAAGTCGCGCGTCAGATTTTTGCGCCCGTGGGTTTGACGGCGTTTGCGCTTGGAGGTGCGCCAGGTGCCTTCCAGCTCATTGGTCGTGCGTACGCTGTCTGGATGGGCCGGTGGGGGAAGCAGCCGCTGCCAGTATTTGTCCAGATGAGTGACCACGGTGCGGTAGAGTTTGGCTTTCGAGGGGTTGGTCAGGGAGGCGCCTTTTTGGCGATATTGGGCACGCAGCAACTGGAGAGCCTCGGTGAGCTCAGCGGCTTGTCCTGCTTGCAACAGATAAGGGTCGCTTAAAGGGCAGGGGCCGCTGGCGCTGAGCCAAAGGGCATCGCGCAAAGCGCTGAAAATGCAAAAAGCGTTTTCATAGATAGTAGCGGCTTCGATGACGAGGGCATCAGCCAGATACTGCTTCAACCCGGTCGAAAGATGAAAGAAGCTTCGCAGAACAGAGCAACTGGCAGGAGCGCGGGCAAGCCACTGCTCCAGGGCGGCATGGGCGCGCACGACCCGCCGATGCCAATAAAGCAGGTAAGGATCGAAGGGAAAGCCCTGGCGGTGACCGTCGCAGGGATAATCCAAAATCCACAATTGCAGGGCCATGAGCAGTTCCCGTGCAAGGGTGGGATCGAAGGGCACTGCGAGCGCTTTGGCGGTGAGCAAATCGGCCAGGACGAGGGCGTGTTTTTCACGGAGGGCGTCACGGAGCTTTGCGGTGATGTGTTTGCGTTGCTCGCGCATGCGCTCCATGAGCTTCAATTGCCGCAAGCGCCCGTTGAGCATCTGCTGGGGTTTTCGATAAAGCTGTTCGCCCACATTGCGGGCGAAATGATAATGGCAGACGCCATGGGGGGCCTGGAAGGTTTCGCTCTCGCAGGCCTTGCTGATCTGAGCGCTTAAATCATGATAGACATGGTGGGGTTGGCCAAAAGCCCGGGCCGCCCGGGCAAAACAGCCACTGATCGTTTCGCTCTGTTCGGAAGGCATTTTCCAGCTGCCCAAAAGGATCCCTTCGTCGGCTTCCTGAACAGCGAAGAAAACCGGCGTCTGCGGTTCCACGGTCCCATCCACCAGCCAGCGCAGGCAAGGGCGAGCGCTCAGGTAATCTTTAAGCACCGGAGCGGCCGCGGCGTGCAGCCGACCCAGATAAAAAAGAAACTTCTGCTGCATCTCATAGAGGCTGCTTTGAGCAATCTGCAGCTGCCCCGGGCCCTCGCGCAGTTCCCTGTGCACCTCTTTGAGGGTGGCGCTTTCGCACAAACATCGCTTGCCCACATAGGCAATCAGATCGTAAGCGTAGCGACTATGCGAGGGCACGATCTGTTCCAGGCGAGCAGAACGGTAGCTGTTGCGGTGGCTCCCTTGCCCCTGCTCGCGCACAACTTCCACCGCCTGGAAGCATCCATAGGAGAAACTGACCACCTTGCGGCGCAGGGTCTTGCGCACCTCTGAAGGACCCTCTTCGTCCTCCCGGGCATCGAAGCGATAACTCGTTTGCGCAGGCACAGCCCCCACCGTTTGCAGGGCCCGTTCAGCCTCTGCCCGCAAATCATGTAACAGCTCCGCTACCGCGATCGTTCCGGTTTTTTTTGAGCGAGTAAAACGCCATCACCCGCTCAATTTGCTCCCCGCTCAGCTCTACTCCCTGCTCTTGCATAAGCTCGACAAGCTCCTTGACCCCGGCCTCGGGATGGCCGATACAGGCGACCAGCAAAGCGATCACGACCATCGTTTCGAGCCCTTCGGGAGCTGCCTGCAAAGCGCCCCCGGGGTCCCCTGCCTGAACTTGTGCCGCTGTTCTTCGCCCTTGCCGCCGCTTTTTCTGTTCGGCCCCGCCCTGTTCCCCGGCCGAGACATACACGCAGTGACGCCCTTCATAGTATCGACTCAACCGCTTCTTTCTACAAAGCACGCTTATGGGGTTGTGCACCCGTACCCCAAGGAGGGTCTCCAACTCAGCCACCGTGTAGCCGCAAAGCGAAGCTCCCACCACCGCCTCCACGGTCTCCTCCAAGGTGCCGTGGCGCGAAAAGCGCCCCTTGCGAAAACGCCACAAACCGGCCCCGTCAAAGCGCGGAATGTCTTTCAAGCTCAGGTAGCCACAATTGGCATTGTAACTGGAGTAATGGCCATATTTTTGCAAAGCCCGATAGACCGTTCGCCGCGACACCCTCTGCTCCTTCATCAGCCTCCACACCGTGCTTACCCGATCCCGCCGTACCGCTTCGACCACCTCCCTCTCTTTACGCGAAAGCTCTTCTTGCATGCACCGGCACAGTATGGAAAGGAGGCAAAACTGCAAACTTTATTTTACATACAATGCCAATACCAACTTTCTCCAGCTCCCTTCGCTTCTACTCAATTGCCACCAGAAATCAACTCCCCGTTCAAAGCGCTTTTGTAACTGATTAATACTCAACAAGTTTCTAACTGAAAACAAACCTGCAGGAAAAGCTCTCTACCTCTAACGAACCCACACACAACAATCGTTGAAACTCCATTCTGGCATACTATGTAATCAATAGAATCTTGCAAGTGCCTGAATAACATTTACTTTGGGTTCTCCAACCCAATTTCGTAATTATGGGTCTTGTGCCGGGGTGGCGCACGGTATACAGCTACAATACGCATTTGCCACCGCGCACCCCTCCCCCGGTCCTTTCTCGCCCAAGCCGTGTTTCGGCTTGGGCGAGAAAGGACCGGGGGAGGGGTTGGTAGAAGCACACGGTATATAGCAGGGAACGCGCGCCACCCCGGCACAAGACCGGGGCAGCCAGCAATCAAAGACACGCTAATCACGTACAAGCCGGGACTAGGAATCTGTCGGACTTTGAATTCCTAACAACTCCGTGGTGCAGTATTGATGGTAACAGATCTACATTCCAACGCAGATGAGACCGACAGATTCCTATCTAGCAGCCTTTCGGAATAAAATCGAGAAACTCCTCCGACAATGGCTCGAATTCCCAGGGTAAAAGGATTCCAGGAAGCAACTAGCTGATAAGCAAGAAGATAAAAAAAGAGCTAAACAAACCCGAGGGAATCAGTCATGTTAAGATGGGATGAAAGACAAAAAATCTTACCAACTGAATCCTTCGATAGATCGTTTAACTCTGCGTCTGGTCCTGCCCGAAGAGCAGGAGCGATTCAATGATCTATTGAAACAACATCATTATTTACACAGTGCGGGCAGCGCAGGAGAGACCCTGCGCTATGTGGCGCAGATCGACGGGCAATGGATGGGCCTGCTCTTGTGGGGGGCCGCATCCTACCGGCTGAAGGATCGAGACGAATGGATCGGGAGGGACGGGGCGCAACGGCATGCACGATTGAAACTGGTAGTACAGAACCGGCGTTTTCTGATTTTGCCCGGGGTGGATCTTGCAAATTTGGCCTCCAAGACGTTGGGTATGTGCCTGAGAGTCTTAGCCGATCACTGGCAGGAGGCTTTTGGCTATCGTCCCTTAGTAGCGGAAACGTTCGTGGACCCACAGATTCACCGGGGCACTTGCTACGAAGCGAGCGGGTGGACGCCCTTGGGCTTGAGCGCGGGATATGGCCGCCAACGCGAAGATTTCTATCAACGCCATGAGCGTCCCAAGCAGATCTGGGTCAAACCCCTCAAGGCTAATGCCCTTGAGCTTTTGCGCGCTTCAGGGCCATTGCCCGCGGCACAGAGCCAGGCGCTCAATGAAACCGATAACTCCCATGCGGTCTGCCTCAAAGTGGAACAGATGAGCAGCCTGTGGGAACGCTTCAATCAGATAGAAGACTTCCGTCGTAAAGCGGGCCTTAGATATCGGCTCGCCACGGTCCTGAGCATGATTGTGCTCGGCACGATGTGCGGCAAACAGACCCTCAAGGGCATCGTGCGCCTGGCCCATCATCTCAATCAAGCCCAATTGCGCGCCTTACGCTCCTGGAAAAACCCCAAAACAGGCCGCTATAAGGCCCCTTGCTATGATGTCTTCTATCGGGTCTTGCAAAACGTAAAGGCCGAGCTCTTCGATAAAACCCTCACCGAATTCATCTGCTTACAAGACGGCTGTTTGCCCCGCGATATTGCCGTCGACGGCAAGACCCTCAAAGGCACAAACACCGAAGAATCAAAGGCTCTGCACCTGGTGGCCGCAGTCGATCACCAAAGCGCTCAAACCTTAGCCCAAGTCGCTACCGCCGATAAATCCAACGCGATCACCGCCGCCCAGACTCTCTTGCGAAAGATGCCCATTTTGGACGGCTCCACCTTCACCTTCGACGCCATGCATAATCAAAAAGAAACTGCCCACATCGTCGTCGAAGAACTCAGTGCTGACTATGTTATTCAAATTAAAGACAATCAGCCCAACATGCATCAATACGCTCAGAATCTCTTCAGCTCCACCCCCTTTTTCTCCACCAAACCGTGGACAATGACCATGGGCGACTCGAAATACGTCAAATAGCAACCCATTCTCTAAGCGCTCCCTCTGCCGGCCTGCCCCATGCCCGCCAGTTCGCCTGTGTGCAACGCACCTTCCATTATCCAAACAAAGCTGAACCTTCCTCTGAACGCTCTTACTACGTAAGCAGTCTCGATCCCGCCGATTTGAGCCCTCAACAGTTCCTCTCGAAAATTCGCAACCATTGGTCGATCGAAAATAAAAATCATTACCCCAAGGATCGCTTCTTCGATGAAGATCGATGTATGATCCGTAATCATAACGCAGCCAGAATTCTTGCTGCATGCAGGCAACTGGTTCTCAGCCTCAAGTCTTCCATGGGCGCTGAATCCACTCCCGCACTCTGTGATGATTTCGTCTTTAACTTACATAAGGCCATCAATATCATCACCTAATGCTCCGAGAATCAAAATACCGTGCTCGAATTCCGAAAGGATGCTAGGCCTCTTCAAATTGCCGTTCAAACAGTACGCCCAATTCATTGAGGAGTTCCTCCGACTTTCTACCTTTAACGGTAAACCGGAGTTTCGAGCCCTGACCTGCAGCGAGCATCATTAATCCCATTATACTTCGGCCGTTCACCTGCCCATCATCCTTTTCGACAGAGACTTCCACATCGTACTTGTTGGTTGTCCGTACGATCATGGCAGCGGGTCGGGCATGTATACCCATCTTATTTTTTACCACCAGAGTCCGTTCGAGTTCTACAGGATCTGACTGCGCGTCGCTACTGCTCATAAGGTGTCACTTTCAGGCCAACTTTTTCTCGAAGTGATGTCGAGTCCGCTCTCTCGGGGATCAGATCATGCTGGGTATGCCAGAGGTGCGCATAGTAACACCCCGATGCGAGAAGCTCAGCATGTGAGCCCATCTCCGTGACTGTCCCCTGATCGAGGACCACGATCTGGTCGGCCTTCCTCACGGTTGAAAGGCGGTGAGCAATCACGAGGACGGTCCTCTCCTGCATGAGGTATTCGAGCGCCTCTTGTATGTAGCTTTCGGTAACGCTGTCGACGCTCGAAGTGGCTTCATCGAGGAGGATGATCGGTGGGTTTTTCAAGAGTACTCGAGCGATCGTGAGACGCTGTTTTTCGCCCATACTCAGGCGAATTCCCCGCTCTCCAATGGTTGTGCGAATACCAAAAGGCAGTTTAGAGACAAATTCCCACGCCCGGGCCGCTTCGAGCGCTTGAACGAGGTCCATTTCCGTAGCATCCTCCCGCGCCAGCAGCATGTTCTCCTCGACTGTGCCGTCAAAGAGAAAGGGATCTTGTGCCACATAGCCAATATTCCCGCGCAGTTCCGAAAGGTCGAGGGTGCGGACATCGTTCCCTTCAATTGAGACGGACCCTTGATCGACATCATAGTAGCGGAGAAGGAGGTTGGCAATTGTGCTCTTGCCGGCACCCGTATGGCCCACCAGAGCCGTTACTTCTCCAGCCGGAAGCACCAGATTAAGATTCTCGATTATTTGATCTCTCTGCGGATAAGAAAAGAAGACATCGTCGTAACTGACAGTCAAAACTCCCTTGGGAAAAGGATTGGGGTTCTTAGGATTCTTTATCGCGACCGGATGATCGAGAATCTCGAATACCCGTTCTCCGGAAGCCTTTGCCGCGCTTATCATATGGTTCAGCATGTTGAGCCTGCCAATCGGATCGTAAAGCATCGCACAGTAGGCGAAGAAAGCCACAAACTCACCAAATGTGAAATTGCTATCGGTAAGTAGCAAATAACCCCCCATCCCGACTACTGCCACGGTTCCGAGGCTCGATATAAAATTTGAGACAGGGTTGTAAATCGACCATCGAAACATTGCCGTAAGGGTTCGCGAACGCAGTTCTTCTGCCTGCTCGTTGAAACGGTTGCGTTCCCGTTCTCTCAGGGCGAACGAATGGATGAGTCGATTTCCCTGGATGTCCTCGATTAGGAGGCTGTTCAGCTCACCGGCCGCTTCCCTTACCTGTCGCCAGTTTATTCGAGTAACCTTGGAGTGGTTCCACGCCAGGTACAACAACAGAGGAAGGGGTGCGACCACAAGCACCGCCAGGCGCGCTTCCATCCAGAAGAGCATTGAGGTGATTCCGATTACAGAGAGGATCGCGACACTGCCCTGTTCAGTCCCGTCGAGAAGAGCCCTTTCGAGGTCCTGAACGTCCTCAATCACGCGGGAGGCCACTTCTCCGCTCTTTCTGCGGTCGTAGAAAGATACCGGTAAATCAAGTAATTTGGCATGTAAATCGTGCCGCAGATCGACCAGGACCTTTTGTTCCAGGGTATTGTTCACGCGAATGCGAAAGCTGTTAAATATCTCCCTTCCAAAGTAACATCCGGCCACCAGCGACACACCAATCCAAAGCCCGCTGTAATTTTCCTGGGCGATTATCTCGTCGAATACCCATTGGATTACACGCGGAACCGTAAGGAGGAAGAGCATACTGCCGATCGCCAGACCCAAAGTAAGAAGGAACAGCTTACGGTAGCGAAAGAGATAATTCGATACTCTCCAGATGACGTTCATTGCCTTCGATTCAGGTGAGAATTTACTTTGCATACTTTGCCCGCGCAACTCATTATTGGATTCGCCATGTCGGAATCGGATTTAGGCCCCACCGGCGCCATTCTGTATGACCTGCCCTCGCCGTATCTTCCGCACCCTTGCGGGTTATTGCATTTACCGCGTTTTATAGCAAAGATACGCAAACACCTCGCAGGAGAGCTTCCCGAATCATATCAACGGAATTTCACCCGAGGCTTCGACGGCTTTCTCTGTCTTCATCTCAATATTGATCCCAAAGATGTCATCGAGGTGGTGCGGTCGTGCATAGACGATGACCAACTGAATGAAAAGTTGAAAGAGATGTTTCCCCAGGACCTCAGAGTCCACGTGTGGAATCGGAAAGTAGGACAAATGGGAATGAGTCCGATGGGCAGAGAGAAACTTGCTGAAGTCAGGGAGCTTATGGGTTTGGCCGAAAGAGAGGATCTAGTCAGCTTTGCTGATATGATCGAGGTCGATGAAGGCCGACTTAGCTAGACCCCATTCGAAAAGCCTTTCGAGCGGGCGGTTTAAGGTTCTCCGCCACGGGCGGACCAGCCTATGGCTGGCAGGTTTCGGGTTTTAGGCTGCCGGCGCTGCCGATGAGCAGGTATTGAGCGGCCATCGGCGTGGCTTGCTGCACAATACGTATATTTGCCGCTGTCTGGAGGCATACTCATCCCGTGGTGCTTTTTTCTCTGAGCTTCAAAGCGGTCAGATTCAGGCTGCCTGTTCCAGTTCCTCCCCTCGGCGTTTCTTCATCAGTATGATGCGGCAGAAGTTGTAGGCCAGAACCTTCTCGAGCAGTTCATCGCCTACCGCATCGATGCCGCGGCGGCCGAGTTCGCCAAAGGCAAATCCATCTTTAATCGTGAACATCAGCGACTCCACTGCGGAGCGATCGCGGCGTGCCTCGCGATACGCCTCGCTCTCCCAGTCCTCGGGGGTGGTCAACTTCTTGCCCTTCGCCCCACTGATACTGATCTGCTTTACCCCCATGCTCAGCACCTCCTTGCGTCCCTTCGCCGAAGCATATCCGTCATCGGTGCTGACCAGTTCAGCAATGACACCGGTGCGCTTGATCGAATCGCCGATGGCCGGCGCCAGCTCAATGGAGTCTGCCGCGTTGCCTTGCGGTACGATCAGGCTGGTGACAAAACCGTTTTCGCTGCGAACCAGTTGTGGCTTGTACCCGATCACTGGATTGCGGCTGCCCTTCTTGATGTAGGCCGCCGATCCGTCCGAGAGGCTCAGGACCTTCTGTGTGGACGGTAGCTTCTTTTCGTGAAACACCCGATCATGAGCATACTCAACAACCCGCTTGGCGTCGGCAATATCGCCCCTGATCTGGCTCAATGCCCGCTCCAGAAGCTCCCGGCGAGTGGGAGGCAGTGAATCCATCGACAGGCCCTCTTCAAGATGGCTCAGTTCCCCCGTTAGTGAGTCGGCCGCCTTGCGGCCCCGCTTGAGCAACCGCCGGTAGTGTTTCTTCAGCTTGCCCTTCGACTTCGGTTTGCCCGCGGCCAGACAAATCTGAAACTCCAGCTTGTCCATTTCCTCCAGCCAACGCCCAACCCATCCCTTGCGAAAATCCTCCAGCCCGAAGACATGCAACTTCTGACCCAAACGATTGGCCCGCATCAAAAGACCGCTCAGAATCTTCCCATCGGTGGGCCAGCAGCTGTTTGCTTTCACCGAGGTGCTGTCGATCGTCAGCTTCCCGAAATCGTCCCATTGCTCCTGGAGGATAAACCCAATCTGTTTATCAAAGATCAACTCGCGGGTCGTATGGCTGACCAGGTTCACGTTCTCCAGAATCGTCGTCACCGCCGGCATTCTCAGTCCCCCGCTCTGCAAAAATCCGTACAAGCTCATCGACTCGCGCACAAACCGCCGTGCCGGTTTCGTGGTCAACGAACCCAGAAACCCTCGAATCATCACGAACACGTATACCGCATAAGCCGGCATCCGCGGCCGGCCTGCCCCAAGATTCAATTCAGCAGCCAGAATATTCTCCTCCTCGATGTCCAGCTCCGGCAGCTCCGCTGTGCGCCCTTCAAAGAACCTGCGATCTTCCAATCGAAGTTTCTTCTTCTCACGCGCATGGGCGTCCAGATCCTTCTCGATCGCCTCGATGATTTGCGCCGCGAACCCGGCCAATTCTTCAACTTCATCCAGAAAATCACGGAAATCCGTGTCTGGAACCGGCAGAATGAGGTTGCTAAGGGGCGTCTTATCGCTTTTGTTCTCCTCTGTCGCACATGTTGGCATGTTTAACTCCTTTCTTAATCTTAGGTTGTTAAACACTAGCATGTTGCGACACTTTTTATCAAGCCAAAAAATGATTTTTCTCAAGTTTTTCTTGCGCCTTTTGCGCCTCTTTGCGGCCAATCAGTAGCTTTTCGGATAAGGTCTAGCTAAGAGCCTGTCGAACTTTGCCGGCAGGCTCACAATGACAAGAAATTGAAACTGAGCATGAAGCGCGAACTGGGGAGAAAAACTCTTATGATTTCCAGCGCCTGGCTGTTCACTATCGCCATCGCGTTTTGGTTGGGCTCGCACTGGGCCCGTTCCAGAGGCGGGGATTCCCTTTCCGTGGTCGGTGAACAGGATTTCGAAAAGGCACAAGAGACAATTGAGCGAATTGTCGTCATTCGAAAATTTAGTGGAGAAACTCCCACACTTGATCCAGCAGGGAGTTTTCCGCCCCAGGTGCAGCAAGCACTCACCCGAGCCTTGCGGGAGGCGCAACCGCACCGGCGAGGGTATGCCGTAGACGTTATTCTTTCAGGCCTGGTGCTGAATGACATTGGCGAGGCCGTAGCTTTTATAGGAAATTTGCCACTGGGCGCAAGGCGAGATGAGATGCTCGAACGGCTTCTACGGCGTTGGGGAGAACTCGATGGTCGTTCCGCTCTGGCATTCGCCTTCGAACATTCGGAACACTGGAACATTGAGGCCGCAGTATCCTCCGCGCTTGCCGGCTGGTCCAATAGTGATCCGGAAAGCGCATGGGACTGGACGGTGGAGAATCCCGGAGCCGGTCCCTTTCAGAGTGAGCGCATAAACGCCGTAATCCGGGAAATTTCACAGGATGATCCGCGTATCGGATTTTCACTGGCTGCATCTGTTGCAAACGAAGCACTTCGCACCAGCGCGCTCAAGACAGTCGCTGATCATCTCTTCGCAACAGATCAATTTAGAGATCGTCTGAGTTGGTTTTCCGATCTTCCAGAGAGTTCAGTCAGACAGATGACGATTGATCACATAGCAAGGTTATGGAGTCGTTACGAGCCCCTCTATGCGGCGGAATGGGTCCTTGATATTTCAGAAAAACGCAGTAACAGCATGGCCTTAACCACCATTGCCTCGAATTGGGCAGCCTCGGATCCGCAAAGAGCGGCGCAGTGGGCGGTGGCCTTACCAGCAGGTGCTGCGCGTGTCAGCAGCGTTGCTGCAGTAGTCGATTCCTGGCTGCGTGCTGGAGATACCGCGGTGGCAGCGGAGTGGCTTAACCGGCAACCCTCGCACCCCGATTACGATCGTGCCGTCAAACAGGTAGCTTTAACTGTCATGAGTGAAGATCCCGAAGCGGCCATGACCTGGGCGGAATCAATCACCGAAGATCGCTTAAGGGAAGTGACTGTTACCATGGTAGCCAGTAGGTGGATGATGCGGGATCCTGAATCCGCCACCGCCTACCTTGAATCCTCTGAACTCCCCTATCCTCCGGAGACAGTGATTTTGCGGGATCCCAGCATTGAAGTTCTCCGCTTCCCGGTTCCAGATGGTGGAGCCGAAATTCGGCCCTCCCTCAGTTCGAGCCATGAGGGGACCTATATTGGGGTTGAGGATGCGGTGAACTCAGAGGACGATCAGAATGAGCCATTAACGATAAATCCGTAGCTCCCGGAAGTAAGATTGGAGTTCAAGCTCAGTACCGCTTCATCCCCGGTTCAATACGCACTGCCCATGCATCGATACCTCCGGCTACGTTACTGACAGCCGGAAATCCCTTTGCCCGAAGGTACTTAGTTACGTGGAGGCTTCGTCCACCATGGTGACAGTGCACCAGTATATTTCCGTCTCTGGGAAGCGCACCAATATTCTCTGCAATCTGTTGCATGGGTATATTCACGCTCCCTTGGATAGCACAAATAGCCACTTCGAAAGGCTCGCGCACATCCAGGAGATAGGCGGACTCATTCGTATCGAGGAGAGCCTTCGCATCCTCAATCGAAACTTCCATGGGGTAATCGCCGACGGTCTCTTCATCCGTCGCTTCCTCGGATTCGACCTCGCAATCAAATTCATAATTCTCAGCCTCGAGGCTATGAATCCGCGCATTTGGTCCGCATAGAGGGCATTCCGGAGCCCGTTTCAGGTTGAGGTCGCGCAATTTCATGGAAAGGGCATCGATGACCAGGAGTCTTCCCATGAGCGAATCGCCTATGGCCACAAGATGCTTGATTGCTTCCATGGCCTGCATGCTTCCGATGACGCCGCAAAGTGCCCCAAAGACACCGGCTTCCGCGCAATTCGGTACAGTGCCGGGTGCAGGCATGCTCGGAAAGAGGCATCGATAGCAGGGTCCTCCCGCTTTCGAATGAAATAGTGAGACCTGACCTTCGAACTGAAAGATGCTCCCGTAAACGAGGGGTCTTTCGGCAAAGTAGGCGGCGTCGTTCACGAGGTATCGTGTGGGAAAGTTATCCGAACCATCAACGATGATGTCATATTTTGAGAAGACATTCAGCGCATTGTCGATCGTGACACCCTCTCGATGTTCCCGCAAGGTCGTGTGAGGATTCAAATTTCGGAGTTCCTCTAAGGCCGAGTCTAACTTGGGCGTCCCCACCCTGTCGGTGCGATGGATTATCTGTCTTTGCAGGTTGTGATCTTCGATGTCGTCAAAGTCCGCCAGGCCGAGAGTGCCCACGCCGGCGGCGGCAAGATAGAGGGCTACGGGGCTGCCCAATCCCCCCATCCCGACAACAAGCGCGCTTCCCGCTTCCAGCTTTTTCTGCCCCTCAAGCCCAACTTGCGGGAGTATGACGTGCCGGCTGTAGCGAGCGATCTGATCAGGCGACAATTCGATTTTGGAATCAATGCTTGTATCCATTATTGCTACACTTCTCCAATCGGCTCCGAAATCCTTTGCCCGCTTCAGGACCGGACACAATAAACCAAAGTTCCGATATGTAACCTGTCAACTTTGTACTTTTAACTTGGAACCCCATCCCAGCAAGCCGGACGGGATCTCTGTCTTGACTCTTTCTCATTGTGCGCGGCCTGTCCTGGTCCCGCTCAGCGGTATCGGAAATCCCCCGGCCTCGCGCCGGGGATAATTAGGATTTCGTGCTAAATGATGAGATCTATTTACCTTTCCCCTGCGCCTCCTCACAGACGCTCGCATCCTCGAGCGTCTGTGAGGAGGCGCAGGGGAATGCTAAGCTATCAGAAACCGGATTTCTTCCGACGAGCAGTTAGGCCGTTGACGGGTACGGGTAAGGTTGTAATATCGCTCTTTTTTAACTTGGTAATACCTCGTCCCGGCGAGCCGGGACGGGGAGTTTTCATCCGGATGATCTCCAATGAATAAGCGTTTTATCGTAATTATGGCTGGTGGACGCGGTGAGAGGTTCTGGCCATTAAGTCGCATCGTCCGTCCCAAACACTTGTTACCCATCGTCGGGGACAAGCCGATGCTGGTCCAGACAATCGATCGAATCGCCGATCTGGTGCCTGCCGAAAACATCTTTATCATTACAAACCGCGAGCAGCGAGAAGCGATTCTCGATCTTCCTCTCGAGGTTGTGCCGGAACAGGTGATCGGCGAACCGATGGGCCGGGATACCGCTGCCGCAGTAGGGCTCGCCACCATCCTGGTCAAGCTTCGGGAGGCGGACGGGGCCTTCGCAATACTGCCGGCCGACGCAGTAATCGATTCCGCCGCTCGATTTCGCGAGGACCTGGAAGCGTGCTTCGAGGCGGCCGAAAGAGAAGCTGCCTTGGTCACCATCGGCGTCAAACCGTCACGTCCCGCCACTGGCTATGGATACATTCATCGAGGCGCCGTGCGTTTTACCCTTGAAAATCGGTCCATCTATTCTGTTCAGCGTTTTGTGGAAAAGCCCGATCGCCCGACGGCGGAGAGATATCTGGCATCAGGCGAATTTTATTGGAACGCGGGGATTTTCGTTTGGCGTGTTCCCGTAATCGAAGTCGAAATGATGCGGCATACGCCATCTCTCTGTGGTGCTATGCAGAAAGTTGAAAGGGAACTTTCCAAGGGAGGAGAACTGGATGTGCTGCTGGATACCTGCTATCCCTCCCTCGACAGAATTTCGGTAGATTACGCCCTCCTTGAAAAGGCGGGCAACGTGCTTACAATCGAATCCTCGTTCAAATGGGATGACGTCGGAGAATGGCCGGCCATTGCTCGGCATCATACTGGTGACGAACACAATAATGTAATTAAGGGACACGCTCTGGTGAAAGACTCAACAGGAAATATTGTTGTCTCTGAGGAAGGGCATATGACCGCACTTCTCGGAGTCGACGACCTTATAGTGGTTCAGACGCCCGACGCGACTCTGATCTGCTCGAAATCCAAGGCGCAGGAGATCAAGGCGTTGGTTCAGACTATTGCCGAGGATCCCGACACGAATCATCTCTCTTGATGAACTATCTTGGAATAGATTACGGTGAAAAACGCATCGGATTGAGCTATGCTGATGAATTGGGCGTGGCTGTTCCTCTCGACGCCGCCAGACAACGGCGAAAGAAGGACCGCATGCGCCACATAGGGGAAGTCATAGCAGCCCGCGATATCTCCTATCTTGTAGTTGGCTATCCGATTAATATGGACGGAAGCGAGGGATTTAAAGCAAAGGAGGTCGATCGTTTTATCGACGAACTGCAAGGTCGATTTGGAATCGAGGCGCATCGCGTCGATGAAACGTTAACAACCTATCAGGCGGAAATCGATTTGAAGTCGATCGGCAAACGCCTATCCCGCAAATCCGGGGAAATCGATTCCCGCGCTGCCACTTTGATCCTGCAGGATTTTCTCGATGCCCATCGCTCACTTTCGGCCTGCCAATAATCAGTCCGACAGCTTCCCAGGGTAATCATGCGCTTTAAGGCGATAGTTGCCTATGACGGCACCGATTTTTACGGATGGCAGAGCCAGGTCGACGGAAATACCGTGCAGGATATTCTGGAGGGCCGTCTCCGCGCGATTCTCAACGTTCCGGTTCGCATTCACGGGAGCGGGCGAACCGATAGCGGCGTGCATGCCAGCAGGCAAGTCTTTCATTTCGATGCTGAGTGGGAGCATCCCCATGAGCACCTCCTGCGCGCCTTCCGTTCCGGAGTTCCTGCGAGTATTCAGGTTTCTTCCATCCGGAGTGTCCCCCAATCCTTTCACGCTCGTTACTCTGCTTCGGGCAAGCGTTACATCTACCACATCTATGAGGGGTATGCACCGCCTCGCGAAACACGCTACTGCTGGTCACTCGGGAAGCGGCGTCTCGATACCACACTGATGCGAGAGGCCGCTCGAATTCTCTTAGGTAACCACGATTTTTCCGCGTTCGCGGCAGACCGGGGAGATGGCTCTCGGGAGAATCCGATCAAAGAGATGCGGCGTCTCGATCTCACACAGAAGGGTCCCCGCCTCCGCCTGACGACCGAGGCTGGCGGTTACCTCTATAAGATGGTACGCAGTGTGACTGGGGCGCTTGTCGATGTGGGAATCGGAAAACTGAAGGTCGGCGATATCGAGGCAATTCTCAAAGAGAAGAAGCGCACCGCCCTGATCCCGACCGCTCCCTCCAAAGGTCTCTTCCTTGATAGGGTATTCTACGATTGATATGGGGTTGCCACGCGAAAGCACCTTTCTGCTTTTTGGACTTGGAGTTCATGAGCGCTCCTGGCGCGGCCTTTGCCTCGTGGCTCTATTGTTTTTCGGCTCTCTTCTCTTCGCCGCCGTGGTCAGTCCCCTCGTTTACTGGGGGTTCGCAGCTTGGGCCGAATCTGCTCCAAACGAGTTGAACAAGTATCTCGCTGAAAAAGGGTTTCCGCGGTATTTTGACCGACTCCGATGGTTACCTGTCGTCCTATTTCTGCCGTGGCTGATAAGACGCTGTGGTCTGTGGTCGTGGGTGACTCTGGGTTTTCGCCTCGAACGAGGTCTCTGGCGGGAACTTCTGCGATGGGCAGGCGTGGGAAGCGCATTGCTCTTCATTGTGGTCTTAGGGCAGATTCTTGCGGGCAGCCTTATCCTGCGGGCTAATTTTTCTGGGAGTGAGTTTCTTGGTATCATCATTACCGCTCTTCTCTCGGGTATTATCGTCGGCTTTCTCGAAGAGGTGGTCTTTCGAGGTGTAATCTTCCGCACCTTTTACTGCGTTTGCAGTCCTCTTATAGCTGCACTTATTAGTTCCCTTTTCTTTGCATGCGTGCATTTCAAAAAGATTCCCGAGCAGGTTTGGGCTCCGGACTCTGACGTGACGCTGGGAAGCGGATTCTATGTCGGATTCTGGACTCTCATAAGCATCACGCAGACTTTCCATCCTCTTCGCTTCGTGGGTCTGTTTTTTGTGGGTCTGGTCCTGACACTTCTCTTCATGCGGACACGTTCGCTTTGGTCCTGCATGGGCATGCATGCAGGCTGGGTTTCTCTGTTGGCGGTTGTTAAAAAGCTTTACCGTCCGGGCGGCACCGACTCGAAGTTCTGGTGGGGAAGTGAGCGAATCATCGACGGCGGGATGGCTACCCTCCTCTTGCTTAGCATGTCTCTTTGGCTCTACTATTCGCTTAAAGGGAATGAGGAACCTGGGAAGCAGTAATCGGAAGATCTCAAAAATGGGCTATCAATCGATGGAAGCGCTACTCGACGTGATTTATCCGCACTCTTGTATAGGATGCGAAGGACTCATAGAGGGTAGCCCTTTCAAAAATATCTGCACGCGGTGTGTCTCCCATCTCCATCGAGTGGCGCCGCCCTGTTGCGGGGTCTGCGGATATCCGATTCCTGGTGCGGTCGAGGAAGACCGTGTCTGTCCCCACTGCATTGACCTCGAACCGATCTTCGAGAGCGGCCGAACCCTCCTACTTCATCGTGGTCTGGGTAGAGAAATCATCCAGAGATTGAAGTACCACCGGGCTTTCTATCTCTTGGAGGACGTCCAGACTATCATGAAGATGTGTTCCTGGTTACCCGGTTTTCTGGAGAATTCTGTTCTAGTCCCCGTTCCATTGCATGCACGTAAACAGCGCGAGAGAGGGTATAATCAGAGCCTTGTGCTTACCCAGTGCTTTTCTGCGGCAGGCAATGGACTGTCCATCGCGGATGTCCTCGTTCGCACAAAGGATACAGATACCCAGACGCGCCTTAAGCGTGAAGAGCGCAAGCGGAATATCTCAAATGCCTTTGCCGTGTCCGAAAAGGAGGCTTTACGAAAAGACGTATCCTATATTGTCATTGACGACGTATTTACCACCGGTGTAACCCTGAATGCCTGTTGTCGGGTGTTGAGGAAGTCGGGTGCGCGGAATTTGAGAGTCTTGACTCTTGCGCATGGATGATTATCTCGCTTAGGAATACTCTTTCAGATTTCCGGTATCATCCTCCACAGGCCGACAGTAACCAGGTATTCCGATTCGTAATTATGATGATTCCGCCGAGCGGGATAGAGTCGATTCGGGATTACTGAAATCGAAGGCAGAGCAGCTATGGCATTCTTCAACAAACCGCAGTATTCCACAGTCACCGTGGACGTCAAAAGGAAGGACATCCCGAAGAACCTCTATACGAAATGTCCCCTCTCCGGTGAGATTGTCTATAACAAGGAGCTTGAGAAGAATCTCATGGTCGTGCCGAAGAGCGGCTACCACTTTCCCCTCAGTGCTCCCGAACGTATCGAATTGCTGCTCAACCCCGGGTCTTTCGAAGAGCACGATGCAGAGCTGAGTTCGGCGGATCCACTGAACTTCAAGGGTGCGGCTTCCTATCGGGATAAACTGGAAAAGGATAAGAAAAAGACCGGAATGAATGATGCCGTAATCAGTGGGTTGGGAAAGATCGGCCGAACTCTGGTCTCCATCGCCATAATGGATTTCCGTTTTCGAGGAGCCAGTATGGGCTCGGTTGTCGGCGAGAAAATCACTCGTGCCATCGAACGATCATCCCGCCGAAAGATCCCATTGGTGATCGTTTGCGCATCCGGAGGTGCGCGCATGGAAGAGGGAATCCTTAGCCTTATGCAGATGGCAAAGACCAGTGCGGCGTTGGCAATATTGAGTGAAGCAAAAGTACCTTACATCTCTATCTTGACGAATCCAACCTTCGCGGGAGTGACCGCGAGTTTTGCTACTCTAGGCGATGTTATTTTGGCGGAACCCGGCGCCCTTGTTGGCTTCTCCGGCCCTCGAGTGATCAAGGAAACCATTCAGGAAAAGTTGCCCGAGGGTTTTCAAACCGCGGAATTCCTTCTCGAACATGGCCTTATAGATCAGATCGTACCGCGAGCCTTACTGCGTGAACGCCTGATTGTGCTATTTCACGCACTTTACCACGGTAGACAACCCGCCAACGGGAGAAAGGCGGGCTAACAGGCTGCCGGACTTTGTCGTCGGATTGCTGTGCAAGGGCCAAACCTCGTCCGATAGGCCCCTGGCACAGCCATCGTCCCTCCTCTGACCATATTCCCGCACCCCGCCGTAACGACATTCTGCATAAAGATGATGAATAGCTACGAAGATGTTAAAGCCTACCTCTATGGGCTCAGGCACCATGGTGCCAAGTACGGTATCGAACGTATGGAATTATTGGCCGAGGCGCTCGGCCATCCCGAAAGAGCTTATCCGGTTATTCATGTCGCTGGAACGAACGGGAAGGGCTCGACCTGTGCCATGCTGGAGGCTATTTTCCGAAGTGGAGGGTATAAGACCGGCCTCTTCACTTCTCCACACCTGGTCTTTCTCGGTGAACGTATTCAGGTGAACAGGCATCCTTTAGATCGAGATTCGATCATTTCCCATTCCCGCCGCCTTCGGGAAGTCGCGGAAAATCTGGCCGCTGTTGATTCGGATGATCACCCCTCCTTTTTCGAATTTGTTACCGCCATGGCGTTCATGCGCTTCTGCCAGGAGGAAGTTGATATCGGTATTATTGAAACGGGTCTAGGTGGTCGCCTCGACGCAACCAATATCGTCCGTCCCGAGATAACAATCATTACTTCCATCAGTTACGATCACTGCGATATCCTGGGCCATTCCTTGGAGCAGATTGCCCTTGAGAAGGCCGGTATCATTAAAGAGGGAAGGCCCCTCGTATTAGGACATTTGCCAGGTGATGCGGAAGACGTCATTCGGGATGTCGCAAGCCAACGTGGAGTGGAGTTATTCTCGATCAAAGAGCGATTCGGTTCTGATCTCGATGGCTATCCATCGACCAACCTTAAGGGGCGCTACCAGCGTTGGAATGCGGCCGTCGCCACCATGGTTGCCGAGCGCTTAAGCGAGGAGTTTCCCGTCACCAAAAAGACGGCGGATTCGGCCCTCCAATCGGTTCACTGGCCAGCGCGCTGGGATGCTCATTTCGTCGGCGGAAAGAAGATCTACTTTGACACTTCCCACAACTTGGAGGGGGCCGATATGCTATGCGAAAATCTGGAAGACCTGATCATTGAGTGCGGACGTAAGCCCGTCGTGATTGTCGGTACCCTTGGGAGCTTTCGGGCCGGCGTTCTCATGCCCGTAGTCGCTCGTTACGCTCGTCAGATTGTCCTGCTCATACCCGCACAACCCCGCGCTGCTTCTTTCCAGGAGCTCCGATCCGCTATCCCAACTTCCTACCAGGGCAATATCGTCCAGAGTACCGTAAAGGAGGTCTTTCCTTTCCCTGGTCATTGTGCCATGGGCGAAGACAATGACATCCTCGTCGCTACTGGATCCATTTATCTCATCGGTGAGATTATGGATGCCGTCTTTCATGATATCCCTGTTCACGAACACACCCTCCAGTAGGGTTTCTTCATGCTGCTGAAAAAGAGAGGCTTTTTCGAAAAAAAACGAAAAAAGAATCAAAAAACTTTCTCAGCGAATCTTTATTCACAATGCGTGGTAGCAGTCTCCTGTAGGTTGTTCACCTCAGCCAGCTCCGTAATTGCTTGTTTTGACGAAAGTTTATGAACTTATTCACGGAACCCCTCTGATTTATTCTCACGTTATTCACAACTTGTTCGTTATTAATAATTTATGTCACTTTTTATTTGACATAGTAAAGATCCTCGGGGCAAGCCCCGAGGCATTTGATATTAGACTTTATGAATTAGAAACGAAGCAAGCTTCGGGGAATTAAACCCGAAGCGATTAAGGAAAACCAACACCTTATTAATTAGTTCTTTGGCAGAAAAGGAAGATCTGTTTTTCACCTCGTGTGAAGAATAGACTTACCTCAGGATAATCCCGGGTAACCGGGAAAAGGTCATGAATAAACTGGTGTTCCTGGCCCCTTTTAAAGAGCAACCGATTCCTCGTGAATCGTGAACTTGGCAAAGGCATATTCCACCCGTCCTGCCCTCAGGAGTCGTGTCCTGATGTATCGCGTTCTGCAGGATGAGGCAGTTAGCCACAAATTATAGAAACAGTGCCGAGCTGAGTGATCGTGGAGAGTGTTGTTTCGATACTCTTCACTGGAGACGGTGGCCTAGATATGGTCAAGGATACCACCGTGGATACCAGTCCGAACGGAACTGGCTGGAGAGGGCAGCCGATCCAGAAGGCCTCCAAAAGCTAGGCGCAGGAGGCGCGAAAAAGCCGGACCGTATCGGGGAGTGAACGGGCTTTAACAAAAGCTCCGCTAACACTTCTCTCGTGGCAGGCGGTGTGAAAACACATCGACTGCACTGCATTCAAAGAGTGTCCTGAAAGGTAAGAGGCCAGACCCGTAACCCAAGGCCAACGCTCAGGAAGCCTCCTGAGGCAGACCTTGGGAAAACGTGTGAGGAAGGCGCAATGCAGCGAGTTCCTCACCAGGTGCGGCGAGTTTACGTCGGCAGGCGAAAACCGAACCGCGCTGAGAGGCCTCACTGGAAAACCGAAGTGAGTAACTACTTCGACGGTCCTGCTATGAGACCGAAACTTCGTGTTGCCGCGAGGAATAGCGTCGGGGAGCTGTCAGCCTGCGTAAGCAGAGCGCCAAATGACAGCAACCTGGGAAAGAGCGTGTGGCGAGCGCCGTCCCAACTCTTTAAAGGGCCTGGAGGTTTTCCTCCGGGCCTTTTAATTTTATGAGGGCACGGAAACGTATCGACAAGGAATCTGTCAGACTTAGGGTCCGACAGATTCATAGGAGGAAAATGAAACTGAGTGTTGGAACGCATTGACTCACTTTATCTGTTCTTGGTTTTTATAGTGGAAAGAAAAGCGCATTCATCCTACGCAAAAAGGCTCCAGCATTGAAGATTCAAGCCAGGATACTTGCACAATGGATTGGGAATTGCATATTGCAGACCCATCGTCTTCGCAGGAAGATGCCCGAATTCGATGAGGCTTTGCGCAAAGCCTACGAAACTTATGAAGTCGGAGGGGAACGCGAGGAGTTTCCGAAGACGACGCCGTTCACATTTAACGGGGAGAAATTCTTCATTCACGCGTTCTGGATTCGCCATGTGGCGAGAGCCTTTTCCGTGTATTTGAGTTCTCAAGGTCTCGGAGCCACTCCCATCCGGTGTCCCCAGGTGGCCTTCTCGATTTTTAGGAGAATTGGAAGGCGCTGGTGCATACTTCAATTTCAAACCCGCGTTGAGGGATCGAGAATAGGTGTCTGGGATCGGGACCTCGGGGTGCAACTGGGCCGGGAATTGAAACGGTGGCATTCTCTTGATCGAGTTCGACTGAACGGCTCACTCGCTCATTGGAGAATCCAAAGTGTTTCTGACTTCATGCGCACCATCAGGGCGTTGGAACGGTCGCCTGATCGAGAATCTATTAAGGATTTCGACATCGGAGTCATTAATCGCGCTAGATTCTACCTCAGTGACCCATCTTTAATAGGACAATCCGCCCTTTGTCATGGAGATATTCATTGGAACAATCTTCTACGGAAAGAGAACGGAGAGTTGGTGTGGTTCGACTTGGATTCCGTGGGCTTTGCACCCACACGGCAGGAGTTGGCCTGGGCAACCTATTTTCTACTCGGACGTCATGCGGATGCTGCGGAGAGTCTGGAGGAGAACTACTTCGAATCGGAACCAGAGGCATTTCAAGGTTGGCACCGCTGTCGTTTGCACTGGTGCGTGATTCAAGGTGTCTACCGGGCCGCTCATCTTCTCAAGAGAGCGAAGTGTTTGCCGGGTCATCGGCCATTAATTCTCGAAAATAGGAACCGGACTCTGGAAGGAGTGAACGCCGCATTTCAGAAGGCCCTGAAGGCCCAGCGCCTCTTAAATGGAGGAGATCGACTCCACGAATTCTCCACCAGACAAATACTCGAGCACCTCAGCACTCCCCACGAACTGGCCTAGGCCAGTTTTAGGAGAGCCTCCGTGTACGGTACGTCGTTTATAATCTGAGAACGGTCGGGTCCTACCCCGATATAGCGAAGGTTGGGCAGCGGAGAGGGGCGATGGCCATCCCGATAGGCAATGTCAAAGATACTCTTCACGAGTGTGGCAACAAAGCGTTTCGCATTTCCGGGCAGGTCCGCGAAATGGCGAACCTGGGTGATGTCTTCGCTCCAACCAGGAAGCTGGAGAAAGACCGGTTGCAGCTTCTTTCTCAGGGAATCGTCACGGGGCACACCTTTGTAAAGGGTTCCGTTTGCGTCGCGATATGCCGCGCAAACCAGGAGTTCACCTCCCTGCCAGTCATCTGAATAGCTCAGGGCATCGAGTTTATTAATCATCAGGTCCTGAAATCCGCCGTATCGGAGAGAATCCCCTTTTTCAACTGCATCAAACCAGCCGACCATCCGTTGCCTCCCGGTAGAGGTTCCGTATTCCAGTTGTCGCAGTTTCCTGGACAGCGGGTGGGCATCCGGCATTTCCGTGATGAAGACGTGCGTCCCAACTTTCGTGTCATAGGCCTTGCACACACCGATGGTATGGATGGGCTGGATGGGCAATCCTGCAGACTGGAAAAATTCTGGCGTATAGGTATGGGAGGCCGTCACGTTCGGTGAAAAACCGTGACGTTTGTCGAGCCAGTAGGACTGGCCGAATTCGCCGATGATAGTTTTTCCATTGCGAAGGGCCTTGAGCGCGGCTTCACGAGCATCACCGATATTCGGCGCGAGTTTGGATCCGGCCTTCCAATACGTGTCCAAGATCAAATTCTCGTCCAGGGAGAACGGTTCCTTTCCTTTGAAGCAGCGGAAATCGAACTCCTCCAAATTGAAAATGCCGCTCTCTACGGTCTCGGCGTTTGCCCTTTGCTCGGCCACCGTCAGCGTCTCAAAGAATTGATCCCAAGCCTCCTCGCTCACCCGGCAGACGTATCGTATAATTGCCAATGTGCGGTCGATGCGTCTAGCGAGCTTGTGGCGATAGGGTTCGTTGTCGCCTTTAAAATCGTTGAAGAATATCTGGCTTTGTCCGACTTCATCTCCGTAGGCCGGAGTGATTCCTCTGCCCGTCGTACCGCGTGCAGATTCCTGGAGAACGTTTGCCCGGTAGTATTCCCATCCGAGGTCGAGAAGGCGGTGTGTGAGATCGCTCACCTGAGTGCGTTCGTCGATGAGAAGGCGCTCGCGGACAGAGTAACCAGCCTTCTCCAGGGGTTTTATCTCCCACCAGAGCTTGCGCGGGTCAGCCACCGTGCCACAACCCAGGGCGAGGCAGGGGACAGAGTCTGCTATAATAGCGGCGGGTAACAGGTTCAGTTTCAAGCCACCCGCGGTGTGTCCGGAATTGGCCCCACCGTTGATTTTCATCACCATGAACACAGGGGAGTTTCCACTCGTCGAGCTAGACAGCTCGTCGATAAGTTCGTAAATCAGGCGGCCCTTCCCTTCGTCGCCCATACTGATTCCCACGTCGGCAATGATTTGGCTGCTGATCGGTACTAACGCCATAGCTTCTCAATATCCTCCCCCCTCAACTCGGTCACCCATTGAATGCAGGCACATAAAGGCATAGTTCATCTATAGGATAGCGCTCCTTCGCGTTATTTGTGTGTGGCCTTAATCTCGACCACGTCATGCGGAGCCGATTCGCGCTGACCGGCCGGAGTTACTCTTACGTAGCGGGCCTTCTCCTTCAGTTCATCCAGATTTTGAGCTCCCAAATAGCCCATTCCGGACTGGATGCCGGCTACAAGTTCTCGGAGGGTTTCGTCCAGGGAGCCGGAAACCTCCTTGAGGGCCTCGATGCCTTCTGCAGCAGCCTTCTGTGCGGTCTCATTTCCGGTATGCCCGTAACGGCTAGCAGCGCCGGCTTTCATGGCTACGAAACTGCCCATCCCGCGATACTCCTTATAAAGTTTTCCGTCGATTTCCATTACTTTGCCCGGAGCTTCAAGACAGCCGGCGAAGAGGCTCCCGCAGATGACCGCCTGTGACAGAGTGAGCGCTTTTACCATGTCACCACCTTTCGTGATTCCCCCATCAGCCAGTATGCCTACGCCTCGCCGGGATGCAGTTCGTGAGGCGACGTAAAGAGCGGTGAGTTGGGGAATCCCTATCCCGGCTACAAGGCGTGTCGTACAGATCGAACCCGGACCCTGGCCGACCTTTATGGTGTCTGCTCCGCAATCGGCCAGGAACTCGACGCCCTCTGCGGAGGTCACGTTTCCAGCGATGATGGTCAGATGATTAAACTCTTTCCGAATGATCCTGATAGCTTCGCCCACACCAACGGTATGGCCGTGCGCCGTTGATATTGCGACGGCGTCAATACCTTCATCCACGAGGTGGCCGATATGTTCAAGGAGGGGGTCGGTTTCGAGCATTTTCGCTTTGCTTCTTTGGGCTGCCACGGCGGCGCCGCACACGAGACGAAATCTGCTGTCTCGGGCCGCTTTCACTCGCGCGCCCCTCTCTTCTGTGATACTCTCAATATCACTCAATGTAAACAAACCGCGAAGGTGGTCATGTCCATCCACTACGAGGAGTTTGTGGATGCCCATGTGTTCGCTGAAAAATCTGTCGGCTGTCCCGATCGGATCGTCATCCATCTCCTTTTCTTCGATCGTAAATAACTGATCACGCTTTGTCATGGCATCGTTTACGGAGCGGTGCTGGTAGCGTGATTTCAAAACGCTGCCGCGAAGCAGCCCCAGCAGTTTTCCACGATCGTCCACTACCGGAAATGTACTGAAGTCAAATTGGGAGTTTGCGATCATCTCCAAAACGTCCCCCACCAGTTGGTCCGGCTTCACCTTTATCGGATCCTGGATCAGCCCGTGGATATGATTCTTCACCCGTGCCACTTCCTTTACCTGTTGTTTCTCAGGCATGTTGTAGTGGATGAGGCCCAAGCCTCCGTTCAACGCCATCGCTATCGCCATGCGCGCTTCCGTTACCGTATCCATGTCGGCCGAGATAATGGGAATGCATAGTTTGAGCGTCTCTGAGAGTACCGTCTCAAGGATGGTTTCCCGGGGTAGCAGTTCAGAGTAATTGCTGGCCAGCGACACGTCATCGTAGGTCAATGCGCTTGGAATATTCTCCTCGAAAAATGGGTCCGCCCTTTGATAAAAACGGGCGTCCAGATTGGACGCAAAATCGTCGACCTTTTCGATCTGTTCAGCCAGTGTCATTTTTGAAAGCGTTATTCTTATCAATTTTCTTCTCTTCTAGCCTGGAGTATTCGGGTGGAAATGTAATTGCTCTCTTTCCCGGGCCTCGGTTAACCAATCGTATAAATAGATAAGCGCTGCGCAAGAAAAAAAAGGTAAAGAATGGAAATATTGGATAACGTCCTTTCTTGACCCGTGACGGTTTTAGGTCAGAAAACAGAGGAGCCTTATGACGCCTAGTTGGGAAAGTATGTATCCTCGGTTGCCTGAAGGGGGTATCTCTTCGAATTTGATCTCAGAAACGGCATTTTTCAAGGAAGCCGAAGCGGGACAGCGAATCCTAATAGCAGAACGGGATCCGAACGTGTTTGTCGCTGCCCTCTTGACGGCCGTGGAGAGGGAGTGTGCGGTTTTTTTGGCCAATCCGGAGTGGAAACGTGAATTGATAGACTTCGTTCTGACTATGGCCCGACCACACCACATCGTGGGAGGATTGCCCCCGGATATCGATTACAAGCCTGAAGGTGAGGAAATGAAAGTCAGAGACTGGCCCGCCATCATGATCCCGACTGGCGGTAGCTCAGGTGAAGTGCGCTTTGCCATCCATACCTGGGACAACCTGTTTATTGCAGCGGATGGCTTTTATGAATACTTCGGAAGGGAGCCGCTTCACAATTGTTGTGTGCTTCCTCTTTATCACGTCAGTGGATTGATGCAGGTGTTTCGGTCTCTTGTGAGCGAAGGTAGTCTCAGCTTTTTTGAGTACAAAGCCCTTCTCAAAGGAAACTTCCCAGAGATTGAACCGGAGCATTACTTTCTCTCTCTCGTGCCCACGCAGTTGATTCGTTTACTTAAGAATGCGGAAACGGGGCGATGGCTGCGGAAGTTGAAGAGGATTCTTTTGGGAGGAGGTCCGGCCGGCCCTGAGCTACTCAATACCGCCCGCCAGGCGAAATTGCCGATCGCACCCTGTTATGGAATGACGGAGTCGGCAGCGGCAATCTCCCTTCTCGATAGCAACGACTTTCTCGACGGAAAAGACGGCGTGGGAAACCCGTTGCCCCACGCCAGTATCTTTGTGCGAGATCCGGCCGGCCTGCCCGCCAGACCCAATGTAAACGGGCGCATCATCGTGAATTCCGATGCACTCTTTCGCGGCTACTATCCAAACCTTCCACAGTCCCTCGATGATGGATTCGCAACCCATGACCTCGGGTTATTCGACGATGACGGTAGCCTTTTCATTAAAGGACGGCTCGACCGCATCATCAATTCAGGCGGCGAAAAGATCAATCCTTACGTCGTCGAGAGGATCCTCGCTGAAACCGGTCTTGTGGCCGAAGCGGTCGTTGCCGGAGCCCCAGATCCGGAGTGGGGAGAATGTGTCGTGGTCATCTATGTGGTCGATGAAGAAGCCGAGAATGTGACTTCGGATCGCCTCAGGACGGCTCTCAAAGAGAGACTTGCTCCACATGAAATGCCAAAAAAATGGATCGAGGTTGAAGAGATTCCCTACAACCCCCTCGGCAAGCTGGACTTTAGCCAGATCGATCTCGATACCTGACGGCTTAGGAAGATATCGGTGGTGGAATCGGCCGCGAACCACGAATGCACCCGGATAGATCCAGCGCACCGCAGAATCGCAAAGCGAAGTCCTACAAATTCCTAGTAGCGTCCGCGGAAGGTCTCCACGACCCGCCTGAGGGGGACGTCGAGGCGCTCTAAGGTTTCCCTCTCAATCTCGGAGGATACGCTACCAAAGAAAGCTTCTGCGATTGCTCCGGCGATACAGGCCTGGGTATCGGCGTCGCCTCCGAGTGAAACGGCCAGCCGAACCGCACCTTCAAAATTCTCGCCCTCCAGAAAGGCGCGTATGGCTTGGGGGACCGAACCCTGGCAGGAGATATCAAAGTGGTAAGTGGGTCGAATCTCATCCAGCGGCCGACTCAGGTCGTAACCGAACCGATCTTCAAGGGCCGTTCTGATAGATTCTTTCGATTTCCCACGGCGGGCAAGAAAGACAGCCATCGCAGTGGTCTGTGCGCCCTTGATCCCCTCTGGATGATTATGGGTTACCGCTGCACTGGCTTCCGCTCGTTCGAGGACACCCTCGATGCTATCTTCCACCCAGCCGACGGGGCTCACCCGCATGGCCGATCCGTTACCCCAGCTGCCGTAGGGTCTTTTGGTAGATTGACTGGCCCATTGGATGAAGGATAGGCCGTATCCCGCGTTCGGATAACGCCGGAAATAGCTGCCGTATGCGTCCGCGTAATCGATTCCGTTCAGAATGGCGTCGGCCGTCGCCACCGTCAGAACCGTGTCATCGGTAAAGCGGGAACTTGCCTGAAAGAGTGGGAAGTCGGTCGTCTTGATGGGGTTGCCCTCATAAATCGATCCTATGATATCTCCTGCGATGGCGCCGAGCATGGGGTGTCTACCTTTTCTCTTCCAAGTATAGAGTAGCAACGATTACTGTTAGAATGAACCGACAGCTCAAATCACGCAAGCGCAGGCGCACAAGAGCCTGTCGTTGCTGACCTAATATTCAATGTAGATGCGGATTGCCGGGCGATGATTTTCAGTCCTCTCAAGAGCGAAAATTGCAGATTTCGTGCTCGTACTCGGAGATTCGCGAAGATCGAAAAGCTTTCGCTTTCCGCTACATAAATCGAATCGGACTGTAGCGGAAAGCGAAAGCTTTTCGTCTTCGTGGAGGCCGACAGTTTCATCCCCGATTGATCCGGCAAACCGAAGAGCGCCGGGACAGGCCTTCAATAAGATTCTGCTGAAAAACCTCTCCCTTTGAATTCCGCGACCACGTTCTTGTCCCGCCGAGCGGGACGGCTACAAATATCAACGACTTACCAAACGTTGTAGCCGCGTTCGCAAGAACGTGGAGGATTTTTCACCGGATTCCAATAAACAACCTGTCTGATTATTCTGCCTCATCGACATCTGAGCCGTTCATCGCGGGCTTATAGCCTTGCCTGTGCGAGCCGGCCTCCTTATTAAATTCAGCGGAATCTCTTCACTGTTCACTATAAAAGTTCCAACCAAACATTATTCATGAAATACACCACTCCGCTTCTCTGTCTCTTCCTAACCTGCTTTTCGCTGCCGGCCGACGTGCTCACAATCGACAACAATCCGGGCACGGTGGCCATGTACGACAACCTTACCGATGCCTACAATGCAGCCTCTAATGGCGATACCCTTTTGTTCGCCCCGTCAGCCACGGCCTACGGCTCGGTCACCTCTTACAAACAGCTCACCTTGCTGGGCCCCGGCTATCTTCCCGATGTGAACGGGGTGCCCGGTCTCAACAACAATACCGCTGACGTGGATGTAAATTTCGCGACAAATCCAACGTTCGGCGACAGCTCCGGATCCACCGCGCGCGGCATCTCGGGCCAGATCATCGTCGATGCCAATGTCATTAATATCATTATCGATAAGTGCTGGAACGGCAACCATATCTGGACCATCAGCGGCGTTGCGACGATCAGCCGCAGTTATTTCACGTCAACGGGTGCAACTTTAAGTCTAAATACAAGCAACAGCTCTGTTTCTAACTGCATAATCACAAAGCTGGCCCTCAATATCGAAAACACGACTGCCACGCACTGCATCATTACCACCTCGATCTCCGCTGTTCCCTCTTCGAGCGTTTCCAACACCATCTTCCTTACCTCCGGAGTGGACCTCGATGCCTCGTATACCCACTGTATGGCGATCGGCGGCACTTTTCTGCCAAGTGGCGGCAACAACCTCAACGGGCAGATTATTACGGACGTATTTGTGCCTTCCGGAACTTTCGACGACCAATACCAGTTGAAGAGCGGGAGTACCGCGGAGGGTACCGGTTTTAACGGTGTCGATATGGGTATCTTTGGAGGCGCCACGCCATACGGGCTCTCCCTCATACCGGGCATCCCGCGGCTGACGCAGTTCCTCGTTCCGGCGACGGCCACGGATACTTCCGGATTGTCGTTCGACGTGGCTGCCGAGGCTTTCCCCGAGTAAGCGAATTAGTCCCTCATTTCTTCAGCGCGCCATGAACAAGCGCCATTCCATAGTTGCTGCATTCGCCCTTTTCGCCCTCGCGAAGTTATCCCCGGCACAGAACATCGACCTCATTGAGTATTTCATCGACGTCGACCCCGGCGTGGGAATGGGCACGCAGATTGCGCCAACGCAGGGCTCAACGATCAACGAATCCGTTGCCGTACCCGTGGCCACCATTGCCGCCTTGTCCGACGGCAACCACCTCCTTGTCTGCCGTGTAAGGGACAGCGATGGCGACTGGTCTGTTGCCTTCGCGCGCACCTTCCTGAAATCGAATGTCACGATCGACAACACTGTGCCGAACATCGTCGACGGCGAATATTTCTTCGACACCGATCCGGGACAGGGAAACGGCACGCAATTCACTCTGACCCCCGGAACGGCCATCGACCATACGGTCAATATTCCGGCGGCAACCATACTCGCTCTTTCCGACGGGGTTCATCGTATTGCCACCCGCGTGAAGGACGACAATGGCAATTGGTCCGCCGCTTTCACGCGTGTCTTCCGCAAGTCGAATTTTACTATCGACAACACCGTGCCGAACATCGTCGACGGCGAATACTTTTTTGACTCCGATCCGGGACCAGGCAACGGCTCGCAATTCAATGTCACCTTGGGAACTGCCGTCGACCTTACGGTCGATATCCCGGCGGGGACTATCGCCGCTCTCTCCGACGGGTTTCATCGCCTCGCCACCCGGGTCCGGGACGACGACGGTGACTGGTCGGCCGCATTCACCCGTGTCTTTCTAAAAATGGCGGATCCGCCCCCTCCGCCTCCCGAGCTTCTGATGCAGCGCATCGATTACCGGTGGCTGGTCAACGGCGTGCCCGTGGGAAACGAGATTTCGCTCCTCCCCGGCGCCCCGGCCAAGGTGATCCTCTTTACGGAGCTTGCATCGCTCGCCGGGCTCCAGCAGGGACAGACCGCGGTCCTCGAAGTGACGCCCTACGACACGATGGGTAATCGGGGCGTCTCCGCCTACGCCACCGTCCTAATTGACACCGTCGACGGCGACGGCGACGGTGTCCCCGACCAGTGGGAGCTGACCTACGGTTTCAACGCGAACGATGACACCGACATGGCACTCGACAGCGATGGCGATGGCCTCGATAACGAAAACGAGTTCATCTCCGGCACGAATCCGCTTTCGGACGACACCGACGGCGATGGAATGAATGACAGCGCGGAAGTGTTGCTGGCGGCCTTTGGATTCGATCCAACCGTCGACAACGCTACCCTGCGCGATAGTCTCTACGCGGCCGCGGTCGGCGCCGGCCTCTATTCCGAATCAGAGATTCGCAACCTGAACATGCTCGTGCCTCTCATCGCGCGGGATCCGCAGACCGGTGAAATCTTTGTCCGTTTCCGTGTCCAGGAAACCTCGGAGCTCCTCAGCGATGACTGGTCTCAATTCATCCTCACACCGACAAATACAGCCATCGACAGCGGTGACCTGCTCATCGAAATACCCGTTGCGGGCGAGGACACCCTCTTCATCCGCGTCCTCGCCGACGAATCGCTCCAATTTCCATAGCTTCCCACCACCGAACACCAATCTTCCGCCCAACTTCCCCACTTGGACGTTGGGCGTTCGAGTATTTCTTATCCGAACAACGCCTGCAATCCATTCTGAATACACCCCACCCTACGGCAGGGTCTCCTCTTCGCTGGTCCGTGTCTGATCACTGTTTGCTGAACACTGATCACTCGTCACTTCCCTCCTCCCCCACAACCGACAACCCAAAACCGAAAACCGTTTCTCCGTCCCCCCTCACTCACTCCCAGATCCCAGGGTCTCAATAAAGGCGAGATCCTTGTCACTCAACGCCCCATCGGCGGCGGCGGCGTTCTCCCTGGCCTGTTCGGGTGTCTTCATACCCGGTATGGGACAGGTGACGGCGGGATGGGCGAGGGTAAATTGGAGAGCGATATCGACGAGGCTTCGGTCCTCGGTCACAAGGCTTCTCAGGCGTTCGACATCTTCGAGCTCGGATAGGAAACTCCGGCGGCCCGCGCCTTCATTCCATTTTTCCCGGACCCTGTCTTCAAACCGGGTCTCGGCGCCGAATTTCCCCGACAGGACCCCCTTCCCTAAAGGACCCCGAAGAAGCACGCCGATGTTATTCTCCAGACAATAGGGAAGAATGTCCCTTTCCGCGGAACGTGAGATAATGGAATAGGCTATCTGGCAGCTTGCGCACTGTCCGTTCACATTGATCGCCTCAAGGGAAGCGAGATCGTTCGCCGAGATAGCGTACTGGCGAATCTTTCCCTGCTCTTTTAGCAATTCGAACGCCTCCACGAATACCTCCGGATTCTCGGGAATTCCGATGTGACATTGGTAGAGGTCGATCGGCTCAATTCCAAGGCGGTAGAGACTGGCATGACAGCAGTTGATGGTGCTGTAGATCGAATCGAGCCCCAGCGGACCGCCGTATCGTCGTCCCCAGTGTCCCACCTTAGTGGCAATTATGACATCGTCCGGCTTCCCACTGCTAAACGCCTTGCCCACCAACTCTTCGCTGCGGCCCATCCCATACGCATCCGCCGTATCGAAGAGATTCACTCCGGCCTCGCGAGCCGCATGAATTGTATCGATCGCCTGCCGTTCGTCGACCACTCCCCATTGGCCGCCGATTCCCCAGCAACCCATCGAAACTGAGCTTACTTCCCAGCCTGTCTTTCCAAGTGTGCGATACTTCATGGCCCATACACAGTGGGCCCTCCCGCTCCTACGAGCAATAGATTTCCACCCGAACAAACAAAATCGTCCCTTTGATCACATAAATATGCGGATTCGCAAACCAACACTAAACAACCTGTCTGATTATTCTGGCCCTTAATAAATAGCCTGTCTAATTATTCCGCCTTAATCTGAGGAAGAAGAATTATGAACGAAGCGATTCGTATACTAGTAGTGGGAATCGGGCATATGGGGCTGTCGCACATGAAGGCCTACATGAATCTCGACGGCTTCGAGATTGTGGGACTTTGCAAACGTTCGTGGAAAGGTGTCGGAGCGCTTCCCGATGAGGTGAAAGATGCACCGCGCTTCGAAAAATACGAAGAGGCGTTAGCGACGTTGAAGCCCGACGCAGTGTCGATCAACACCTTTTCGGACACGCACGCGAACTATTCGATCAAAGCCTTCGAGGCGGGAGCGGATGTGTTCGTGGAGAAGCCCCTGGCGGAGACGGTCGAGGATGCCGAGCGCGTGGTGGAAAAGGCGAACGCCACCGGTCGCAAGCTTGTTGTCGGCTACATTCTGCGGCATCATCCTTCGTGGATAAAACTGGTCGACCTCGCACGCACGCTGGGTAAACCGCTGGTGATGCGGATGAACCTCAACCAGCAGAGCACGGGAGAGGCATGGACGTGGCATAAAAACCTCATGCAGACGCTCTCGCCGATCGTCGACTGTGGCGTACATTACGTCGACATCATGTGCCTGATTACAGGCGCCAAGCCGGTTCGGGTCCACGGAGTGGGCGCCCGGCTCTCGGATGAAATCGCGGCGGCCATGTACAACTTCGGACATTTCAACATCAGCTTCGATGACGGTTCCATTGGTTGGTACGAAGCCGGTTGGGGGCCCATGATCAGCGAGGAGGCGTTCTTCATCAAGGACATCATGGGCCCAAAGGGTTGTGTCAGCATCAGCCTCAACCCTAGAACGCCGGATGGAGTGAGCGCGGATATGGATACTCATACCAAGACGAGCTCCATCCGGTACCATCGCTCCGAACTCGACGGGGAAGGCAATTCTCTCCATCCGGATGAGTGGTTCGACATGGAAGACGAACCCGGTCACGACGAACTCTGCGAGCGCGAACAAGCCTTCTTTCGCGACGTCATCCACAACGATACCGATCTCTCCAGCCACATGCAAGATGCCGTCAATAGCCTTCGCATTGTGCTTGCCGCGGACGAGTCAGTTCGGAAGGGCGAAGTGGTAATGTTGTGATGGGTGAATCATGCTGGGATTCTTCCCGAGACCCATCGCTCACGGCCTCCTCAGCAAAGCCTTTGCCGCTCCAAGGTGGCTGATCGAAAACGGAAAGAGATATTAAGAAGGATGCTACGACATCCAGATCAAAAGTGGCGTACGCTTAATAAACTTTCTACCGTAGTGGGTGCAGATGAGGACACCACAAAACGCCTTCTCCTGGAGATAGGTGCTCGCGCTTCGGAAAAAGGGGACGGAAAGTGGGGTTTACTTAGACGTGTTCCTTTCGGCCACGAAGATTAAATGCGCGAAAACGATTGGCAACCCACTTCATTGTCAAAACGGACTGTGTCCTTTCCTTGATTGCGCCGAATTCGCAAGGCAAAGGATGGTAGGGAAGCCGCTATTTTGGAATAAAATGGATGTTTTTGCGTCTATTTATGAAAGCCGGGGTTTAAAAAAATGTAGATATTGATAATCGTCAGCGCAGAAAATCGATGAAAGAGCAAAAGTCATTTTATTTATTCAGAGGTCAATCCCTCGCCGTTTCCACACTCGTTCCGCTTCTCATTATTGCGGTTAGCGCCTATGGCGCAACGGAAAATAACCGAAGCGGTTGGAGCAATGGAGCCAAAGGTGTGGTGAATGGAGGCTTGGGAGGCGCCGCTCTGGGGGCCCTGATCGGCGTAGCCGCGGGAGACGCGGGGAAGGGCGCAGCCATAGGAGCCGCCAGTGGTATTGTCATCGGTGGTGTCATGGGGCACACCCGGGACAGACGGGTGCGCGAGGAAGAGAGACAACAAACACGGATGGCCCAGGAACGGGCACACCAGCAGGAGATCATCACGATTCGCAATGGGGAGTACCTGGAATCAGAGGGGAATGAAGATCTCGTGATTATCGAGGGCTATTCCACCACCAATTCGGAAGTTCGGGAGGCTCAGAGGCGGGCCGATGAATCGGAAAGACGCCTCAAGGAACTCCAGGCACGAGTTGCAAAAGCGGAGGCGAGGGAAAATGCCATCGGCGAAGCAGAAGCGCGGCGAATTGAAACCGAGGAAAGAATCCGGGAACTTGAATCGGAACTCGAGGCGTTGAGAAAAGAGCAGGAAGAGGCGGCGGATATTCGCTAGCCACAGAGAGGCGACGGCCACGGAGTTCCGAGTGAGATTCAGGATCGACGGCTGGCGCCCATTTGCTCGAGGACGGACTTGGACATTTTACAGATCATGGTGTAGGCCGGGTCGAACATGTTACCCATGTCGTACTCAACGGCTTCGCCCATCAGGACATGAGCTTCGCGGGTCGTGAGGCCCCAGTCCCGTTCCAGCATCCGGATCATCTCGGTTGAGGCATGCTCGACGCACTGGTCGAGCGGCCGGGCGTTTCCGGCTGCCATAATATGAATGTCGCTTTCGGCCCGTGGCCATTGGATGGTCTTGCCGGATAGAACCTCGACGGTGAAAGTCACGTCGAACGAGATTTCGATTCCGGTCCCGACAATTTCACCGTCTCCCTGGAGGGCGTGGCCATCTCCCAAATGAAAGAGGGCTCCTTCCACAAATATCGGAAGGAACATCGTCACTCCCTGGATGAAACCATTGTAATCCATATTGCCCCCATGTGTTGACGAAGTCGCCGTGGAGATTGCCTGACCTCGCGGTGGCGCCACGCCGAAGCAGCCTGAATGCGGATTGAGCGGGAGCTTCAGGTTGGAGAGCAGCCCTTCGACCGGCTCGCCTTCGCCGAGTCGTGTCGCACTTTGGTGCGACGTGACCTCGGCCGGACTCGCGACGCTATTCTCAAAATCAATTTTCCATATGAACCGGCCGACATCGGATTCGAACTTCGGGAGATAGCCAGGGTCCAAGACGTTACCAGCGATCCGATCGGACGTGTAGCCGTATTCGCGGTTCGGCATCAGGCGATCCCATCGTACAACGAGCGTGTCCCCAGGTTTCGCCCCCTCGACGTAGAACGGCCCTGTCTGCGGGTTGCCTCCTTCCGTTACCTGGTTGCCCTCCCTATCCCTGCCGCCTGCGTCCACGGTGGTCGTTGAGACGCTATCGCCGCTCTTGATCCTGAGGACGGGCTCGTGCGGACCGATTGTAGTTTGGTAATGGGTCGGGCTAAATTCGTGATGCATTCTTACTCTTCAATTTCCAAACGGATTGACGCTATTCAGATTTTTCTTCACGGAATCAGCAGCAGCGGAAATATCGGGAGCATAATCGGCAATGAGAGTCTGAAGAAGCTCCTTCTGCCCCGGGGTTAGCCCTGCTTCTCCGGCGAGATTGCGGAGGGTTTTCACAGTCCCGGCGGCATCCCGATTCTCGATCGATTTGACGACACTTGCGATTGTGCCATCTCCACCCACTTCAAAATTCCGTTCCACAATTGCTGTGGCCATAACATCGCGAATCTCGGCAGCCAATTCCTTTTGTTCCGGGGTGAGGGAAGCAGAACGAAGCTTGGCCAAATAACTGAGTGCATTCCGATCACTCCCGCTTCCAAACGCCTTGAGTGCCTGGTCCAGGCCGGACCGAAGCGAGGAATCGCCACCCTTGAAACTACTCATCAGTTTACTCACCGTTTCATTTGAACCGAGAGACAGACGCTCGGAAATCGACTTAGAAACACTCTTATCCGGCATCAGCTTAGAAGGTTCGGCCGGCACGGCGTCTTCGATCGAATCCTCGAACTCTTCCACAACCGCCGGAAGATTAACCGCCTCCCGAATTTCACCGGAATCAGGAAGATCAGGCAGTTCCTTTCTCACATCGACCGTCGAGACTACTACACCGTCCCCGATATCAGCGGTCGGAGGCGATTTCGCCTCTTCCTCAACTTCGGCCTGATTCGGAAGTTCCTTCGTTACCGTTTCCTTCGACCCGCAGCCGATAAGGGAAAATCCGGCCGCAACGTAGATAATGACTGAATAGAGTGAATTCATAGTAGCAATTTTGTATTCTTTAAGTTTCAAATCGGCACTAATGAGCGAATGCTCTTCGAGCTCGCCATCAGCCCGCACATCGGAACGCAAGTACAACCCAATTTGGAAGGGCCAAACTTAGTACTGCTCCTGCCGCAAGGGAGAAACTCTGATACCTTTCGGCGCCGAGGCAAACGAAAAGCGAAGGGAAAGCTTACACCACATCATTCGCAAGATGCGGCGACTAAAATGCCTGTCCCTTTGCTCCCCTAAATCGGGCATTGCCCGAACCGGATCAACGGTTATCATCGAATCATGCGTACTTCGTACATCTTGCTTCTCTTGACAGTGACTGGAATCGGTGCGCCTGCAACGGCGCAATTCACTGAGATCGACGTCACCGTTGCCGAGGGAGTGGCAGGTAAAGTGGTTTCCCCCGAGGAGGGTGAGAGCGCTCCGACCGGCACCGTGCTTCTGCTTCACGGCTGGACGGGTAAGATGGATGAAGCGGGCGATCTGTAGTTTTTTGCTGGCGTTGCGACTCAATTTCTACCACCTTTTTTTCCAGCTCTCAAATAAAACATGCTGCCGATAACCGCATTTTTCGTCGCCTTAGGTGTCTACCTGGTCGTACGGGTGGGAGCTACCGCTTTTTTTACGGTAAAGCCGAATGAGAGGGCCGTCATAGCTTCTTTCGGGCGAGCTCAACGGCTATCCGGGGATCTGGCGGAAACCGTTCCCGAACTGTCGGAGGTTGAACTGGAACGCTACAATTACCCGCAACTGAGCGTGATCAAACCGGGCGGTCCATATTTTAAATGGCCGTGGCAACGGGTGCACAAAGTAAACATTGCAACCGATTCAGTGCCCATTACCTGGGATCCCACAAAACCGCAGACAGTGATCGAAGCGGTTACCAAGGACAACCTGACAACCGGCATCAATGGTCAGATTCGCTTTCGCGTCAGTGAGCGCAACCTCTACGCCTACCTTTTCGGCGTGCAAAGCCCGCTCGAACACATCATGGGATATTTTGTATCCATCCTGCGCGAGCGCGTGGCTAATTTCTCCGATCCGAAAAATACTCTCCTCGAAGACACCGAGATGGAGGCGGAAGCGAGTGAGCTGACGGAGGGCGTCTCCATAAACGATCTCCGGAAGAATCTCGCTTTGCTCAACCAGTACATGGAAGAGCAGTGCACAACGACAGCGGCGCGCTATGGCATCGAACTCGATGCGGCTCTCATTACAAAGATGGACCCGCCGGAGGAGGTTGACCGGGCGCTTGCCGCGATCAACAGCACGCGAAACCAGGTAGCTGCTGATATCAGCACGGCGCGGGCGGAAGCGGACCAACAGATCACGATGTCCAAGCGGGCGGTGGAGATAGCGACAAATAACGCGGAGGCGGAAATCGCACCTCTCCTGCGAATGGGGGAAACCCTCACCGCGATCAAGGCATCGGGCGGGAGCAAGGCTCTCACAACCTATTTGCGCAATATGCGGGTACCTCTCTTGAAACATACCAAGCGCATGGTCGAGCGCAGCAAATAATGCAACCTTTCCTTATCATCATAGCCGTCCTCGCAGGGCTGTTCAGCGTCCCCTTCATTCTCGCACTCGCTCGCTTTTTTGGTCTTTACGCCGTCGTTCCCGAATGCATGACCCTTGTCTTTACGCTCTTCGGGAAAGTGATTGGATCCATCGAAGAGGCCGGGCTGTATTTCCCCATAAGACGCTTCGGCATTCGGGCACTCATCGTTCCAATTTTTGGCAAACGCTTCGAAGTGAGCACGGCATTGCGCCAGAGCTACCTGCGCAACCAAATGGTGAATTCGGAGGAAGGCACGCCCATGGGTGTGGGGATTTGGTCCGAGATGCGGGTAAACGATCCGGTAGCCTACCTCTTCGCCAACACTGATCCGGAAGGATCCCTGAAAGCCAACGTGGCTTCCGCCGCCGTCACAACGTTGAGCAACCTGGAGATGGAGAAACTTCTGGAAGACCGGCATAGCCTCAGCCGGACCGTTCGTTCGCATGTCTCGCCGCTTTCCGAAAAGTGGGGTTATCAGCTCGGTTCGGTATATATTCGCAAAGTCGCGTTTACGGACAGTCAGATGGTCCATGACATCACCGAAAAGGTCGTTAAGCGTCTCGTCCAGGTCACCAGCGCGATGCGCTAGGACGGGGAGAATCGCGTCGGCCTGATCCACAGTGAAACCGCCAGGAAGGTTTCCGAAGAGATGGCCAAAGCCCAGACGAAACGCCCGGAGGTAGTGGGATCGACGCTGAACCAGATCGAAAAACAGGATCCCGAGATCCTCGCCGCGCTCCTTGAAGTGATGGAAGTCGAGCAACTGCTCGAATCAAAGGCTGTGGTGGAACTCTTGCCCAATGACGCGAGTTTTATCGCGCAATTGGGGCCGCAGCAGGAGTGATCGTCTGCATCGAGTTTAGATCCTAAGCGGCAGTCATCGTGTTTCTACTCCAGTGAGGAATAGGATATATCCTTTCAGCATACTGCTGTTTGTTTTAGGAGCGGGAATGTTGATCTGGGGGTTCCAAACACAGCATAAAGGACGCGAGTCGGAGACATGGCCCTCTGTAACGGGGGAAGTTATCCTATCCAGTGCTTCGAGTTACAGTGGCGATTTAGTAGGATATGTGCCGAATATCGCATATAAGTATACTGTTGGAAAAACGGTATTCAGTTCGAAGAGGGTAAGATTTGGTATGGGTGAGTTCAATTCTCGAAACTCAGCCGAAAAGTTCATCTCAAAATACCCAAAGGGAAGAAAGGTGCCGGTTTACTACGATCCGAGGAATCCAAAGGATTCCGTTCTTTTCACTGGAGCACCCGCTCGCCTCCCGATCTTTCTGATATGCGGGGTTACTGCCATCATTGTGGGAACACTGAATCTGTTCGGGTTTATCGAATTAACCTGGGATAGTTTCGATAATTGAACCAGCGTTTCTCACAAGGATCGAGATCGATTGCATTCCGGCAAATTTCGGTAGGCTCATGAATCGTATCGGTATCAGCGCCATCGATTGACAATCAACGCGTTCTCGCGGAGAATTCCGAACCATGGAAAGAAAGCCTTTTGGAAAAACGGAACTCATGGTCTCGCCGTTGGGATTCGGTGGAGCTCCCTTCGCATATCTAGGCACCGAAGAGAAACGAGTAGCTACGACTCTGAACCTGCTCCTCGACGCCGGGGTCAATCTTATCGACACAGCTGCTTCGTATACCGGCTCGGAAGAGGCAATTGCGAAGGCAGTCGGTCACCGGCGGGATGAATACGTTCTTGTCTCCAAGTGTGGCCAGGAGCAGAGCGGGGTCGATGCACCCGCCTGGTCTGCAAAAGTGATCGAATACACGGTCGACCAGGCGCTTCGCCGCCTGGCAACCGATCGCCTTGACGTGATGCTTCTCCACTCCTGCGACAGGACGGTGCTGGAAGAGGGGGATGCGTTCGGTGCTCTCATCGAAGCAAAGGCGGCTGGTAAGATCCGGTTCGCCGGCTACTCGGGAGACAATGAGACCGCTGTTTACGCCGCGGGGCTGGAAGGAGTTTCCGTGATCGAGACGTCCGTCAATCTCGCCGATCAGGTTAACATCGATCTCGTCCTTCCTCAAACGCGTGAAAGAGGCATCGGGGTGCTGGCCAAACGACCGATCGCAAATGCTGCTTGGAAGAATATTGCGGACCAACCCGGTTACATGGGCAGCTACGCCGCCGCCTACACAGATCGTCTGAAAATCATGAATCTAAATCCAGAGGAACTCGGCCTGACCGGCCCACCGGAAGAGGCGTGGCCCGAGTTGGCCCTCCGCTTTACCATCAGTCAGTCCGGCGTCGATGTGGCCATTATAGGAACGACAAACCCGGATAATGCCAGAGCGAACCTCGCTGCAGTGGAGAAGGGTCCTCTTCCGGACGATACAGTCAGACGGATCCGTGACGCATTCAGTCGCGCTGATCCTGAAGGTGCCTGGAAGGGAAAAACTTAATCGATGTGCAAAGGTAGCTCCTGGTTAGTCGCGCCCCCAGCGTACTATGGCCTGCCGGATCAAACTCTGCCGTACCGCAGTGAAGTTTCAGGTCAGAAAATTCGTGAGGATTCCGAAGCAATCACCCACTACCCAGCCCCAGCTCCGAATCGAGTTCCTCCTGATAGGATCTGACTTCGCCGGAGAGAATCTCGTCCAGCCCAACGGATCGGTTCACGGCGGCGGACTCAAAGGCGCCGAGGACACCGGCGGCAGCGGTCATGCCGGTGTGACCACCGACTTCCGGAGCACGACCGTTGAGGATTGCTTCACCGAAATCATGAAATTCAATGGCGAGTATCTTCGCATCAATCGCCGTAAACGGAAGCTCGTACTCGACGGATTCCCTTCCGAAAAGTCTCTCCGTAATCTCATTTATTCGAAATCCCGGTAGCAAAGGGAGGATCTCACGTCCCCGTACCTCATTTCCACCCTTTCGAAGAATTACTTGACCGCCGTTTCGGTCTCCTGGAAGCGTGAGAGAACCTGAACGACCGTGGATGGTTCGCTCGTAAGAGCTCTCCCCTCTCCCAGCGATGACCATCGAAAACTGAACCATCGCACCCGACTTCATTCTGTAGAGTGCCACAACCGAATCCTCACCGGTCGCTCTTATGGAATCAGGAAGCGTTTTGTGCCGTTCCCTATAAGACTCCAATACATGATCGAATTTCTCCGGCCGGAAGCGCGTCGCCTCCACAATCATTCCCGTTCCGAAGATCTGATCGTACTCTCCAAGGAAATACTGAAAAAGGTCCGTGAAATGAACACCTGCATCGAAAGCGATTGTTCCCTGATTCTTCAGGTGCCTCCAGGGAGTGATGGCATAGTTGGCGCCTCTGCCAATGTTCTTCTGAACCATCAGATAGGGGTCGCCGATAAGCCCTTCATCGAGGATACCGCGCACCAGCCGGTTCACCGGATCACGCCGGTAATTTTCCTCCGTGGAGAGGACGCGTTGACCCTTCTCAGCCGCACCGATAATTGCTTTACAGGATCGTATGGTCAGTCCCAGAGGTTTCTCGACCTGGACATGCTTTCCCGCCAGCAGCGCCGGAACCGCGATGGAATGGTGGTAGGCGGGCTCTGTCACAACGTCGACGGCGCTGATATCAGGATGGGCATAAACCTTCTCTGGATCCGTGAATATGAGAGGCTTACGACCGAAGAGGCGCTCGACTTCGCGGGCACACAAATTGGCGCTTTCTTCCCGCAAATCACACACCGCGACGAGTTCGATGTTTCCTATTCCGCTCTCATCGAGCTCCTTATAGCCGAAGATGTGCCGGTGGCCCATGCCACCGCAACCGATCAAACATAGAGGGATTTTTTCCATGAGTAAAGATCCTCGGGGCAAGCCCCGAGGCATTTGATATTAGACTTTATGAATTAGAAACGAAGCAAGCTTCGGGGAATTAAACCCGAAGCGATTAAAGGGTTCTAAGACGGAAACACGAAACAGGGAAAGCCACAAAAGCACGCAGAGAACCTGGCGCAGCGAAGCCGCAATCCCGCTGAGCGGGAAGATGAGTCAGTCCCGGCAGGCCAAGGACGGATGCGGCTAATCAATAGCTGAATTCGAACCTGATACCCGACACCTTCTCCCACCCTAAACCTATCACCTCGCTTCAACGTTCACCCGCGCTTCATTGAGGGCCTTGAAACAGTACTCCGCGGTCTTCCAGGGATCATAGTGCGGTCGACTCCAGATCATCGCGCTCACCTCGACCGTTATCGGAGTTTCGATCCCCGCCTTGTTCACTGCGGTCATATATTCAGTGAGGTCCAGCGTGCCCTCGCCCGGCAACAGAAAATGCACTTTCCCCTCTTTGATAAATCCATCCTTGACGTGAGTATGGACCGAATAGGGAGCGCATAGTTCGACGCAGTGATTCAATTCTATCCCCTGCACGTGAAAATGACTCATATCAAAGTTTAGCTTGATGGACCCATGCTGTGTTGCCTCCATCATCCACACCGCCTTTTCGGGCGTGTCGAATTCATTCCCGACATGGGGCTCCAGGGCTAGAATCACGTGGTACTGCTCCGCAATGTCGGCTAACCGCATCAGGCTCTCTCTAATTTCATTCCGCACCTGCTCCCATGGCGACGGGCAGCCTCCCAGAGTGCTGGTTACGACGGCCGGTTGGTCTTCAAAACTCAAATCGCGGGCCAGAATGCAGCTCGATTCAAATCGATTCACCGTTTCGTCCCAACGATCATCCTGTATGCAGGTCGCCAGCTCGTCCATAAGTGGCGGGGGCGGAAACTCGCATGACTGGAACGCCTCCACCAGTCGGCTGCGAGACGCCTTGTCGAGATTCTCGGCTGACGTCTGCCAACCCCTTCGGACGGCGATCTCCATCGCTTCGTAGCCGATCTCCCTCAGCCGCGGAAGCACCTCGAAAATGTCGAATTCCTTCATCGCGTAGTTGCTGTAGCCGAGTTGCATGCTTCCTCCTAAAGAATGTCCCCTAAAGAGCAGGTCAACGCAACGCAAATGAGACGCCAGGCGGAAGCGCCAACATAACATCGACTTAGTCCCAACGGTAATTTCCGGATTCTTGCGAATCCGGCTACAAATATCAACAGTTCAGTTCTCCTCGGTAGCCGGATTTACAAGAATCCAGAGAGTCGGCCATCCACCCGAAACTCCCGTGACAAGCCGGCTCTCAGCCTTCGAGATGATTAAGAAACTAAGTCCGACAGATTCCCAAGGCCTACAGATCCATAACTCTCTCGATATCGGGGTCAAGAGTCGGCGGTTTGGAGAGCAGGGAGATGGAGAAAAAGAGGATGCGCGACACGACCAGGGAAATGGCCCCAGGATCGAAGTGGTAGGGCACTGAAAGGCCCCAGAATAAGTTGGACAACCGGATGGAAAAATTAACGGCCAGCCATGAAAAAGTCCCTGGGCGATTGTGTCCTCTTCATGGCCCATAGCCCGAATAGAACCCACGATAACTTCATCCCCGCAAACGATGCCGGCTATTTCTCCTTGAACTCAATGGGAACCGTGACTTGAGCCCTTACGGGAACTCCACTCTGTCTGGCGGGCTTAAAGCTCCATAGCGTAATGACGCTTGCGATCGCTTCGTCAAAACCCTTATTGGTCGAATCGTGGATCCGGTAGGTTTCGACAGCTCCCCGCTCGTCGACGGTGATCGAAACTTTGAGTAAAGATCCTCGGGGCAAGCCCCGAGGCCTGGAGTTTGGCCTTTTACTAGATATATTGCTCCCTTATTATCCCTTTTTTCTTCAAAAGCAAGTATTTAGCTTGACTGTGATCTAGTTATGTAACTAGATCATGGCCCATGGGATTCCCAACTAAAGTTCAACTCATCAGGCGCAAGCGTAGCGAACAGTGGTATATCAATCTGCCTTCGGCGGTAGCTCAGGCGATGGAGTTTGGCAAAGGAGAGATGGTGGAGTGGATTATTGCCGACAAAGGCCATTATGATCCTGGCCCGATCCCATGCCCCTCCCAATCCGGTGGGTGTAAAAAAAACGGCTCCTCACTTCTAGAAACCTTGGAAGGTATCATTGGATCGTGTGCCAAAGCCTGCTCCACAACAAGCTGCTTCAATCGCTTCAGAGAGCACATCTTGTGCACCCTTCTGTGCCTGGGCAGGCGTACCGTCACTGGAATCATCACGACGGGCGGACGCCAATACGAGGATTGGAGCGCACACTACAGGATGTATTCGAAGAGCAGAGTCGACCCTGATGAGTGCTTCGCGGTTATCCGCGAGAAGATCGAGCGAATGCTTCCGCCCGGTAGGCCCATGGTCGTAGCACTTGACGACACCCTACGGCAAAAAAGTGGAACTCGTATCCACGGAGTGGGCTGGCGCAGAGATCCCCTCGGTCCCAAATTCCAAGTTAACCTCGTGCTCGCCCAGCGATTCATCCAACTTTCCGCCGCCCTTGCCGCAGAGGACGGTTCGGCCCGCATGATTCCTATTGATCTGACCCATGCGCCCTCCGCGCGCAAGCCGGGGGCAAAAGCCACACAGGAGCAGGTCCAATGCTATAAAGAGAGCAAAAAGCAGCTCAAACTCAATCGACAGGCAATAGAGCGCGTTGCACTGCTCAGAGACTCTATGGAGGTCGAACGCGAACTGATCGTCGTGGCCGACGGCAGCTATACCAATGGAGACTTCCTCAAGGCTCTGCCCGAACGCACCACCATGATCGGGCGCATCCGCAAGGACGCTACGCTTTGCAAAATGCCCGGGCAGGCGTCCAAAACCGGACGCCGACCAAGCTACGGGCCAGAGATTCCCACGCCCGAACAGATTCGCAAGGACCAGGAAGGGCCGTGGGAATATGTGGAGGCCTTCGCGGCCGGTAAGCGCCACCGCTTTAAGGTCAAGAGGGTGAAGGATCTTTTGTGGCGCAAGAGCGGAGCAAAACGCCCTTTGCAGCTTTTGATCATTGCTCCGCTCCGATACCGGCTTCAGAAGAAGGCAAAGTTGCTCTACAGAAAGCCCGCTTACCTGATTTGCACCGATCCCCAATTAGCGCTTGAAGAGTTTCTCCAATACTATCTTTGGCGCTGGCAGATAGAGCCCAACTTCCGCGATGAGAAGACCCTCTTAGGCATGGGCGAGGCCCAGGTCAGGACCGAAGCGTCCAACAGAAACCTTCCCGCCCTCAACGTGGCAGCCTACTCGATGTTGTGGCTGGCCTCCTACCAATCCGATCCCAAGCGCCATCAACAAGGCATCTTCGAGCCGGCCAAGTGGCGCACCGATAAACGCTCCATGCAGGGCCCAACCACTTCAGACTTACTGCAGCAACTCAGATACGAGACTTGGGCGGGCAGTCTGCGACCATCGAGTTTCTCCCACTTCGTTGATCCTAAAAGTGGTACCCACAAGTCGGAGAAACTCAGCCCCCATCTTGCCAGCTCCCTCTTTCAAGCCGCTTAAGAATTAACTCGTAGTTTCTACGTGACTCGAAACGGGCCAAACTCCAGTCCTCGGGGCAAGCCCCGAGGCATTTAATATTAGACTTTATGAATTAGAAACGAAGCAAGCTTCGGGGAATTAAACCCGAAGCGATTAAATCCGACATACCGCCCAGCCACTTATATTGTTTTGCAGGGTAAAGCGGCATCACTGTATTAACGGGTTCCGGGGGCTGGACATTCGCAGTCGACCCACTGCCCGTGGAATCGAAGGTCATCTGATTCCAAAGCGCCCGACCTTTTGGTGGAAATTCGAATACCTCCGAGGCGTAATACCGGGTGAGGCTGTCACCCCATTTGCCCGGTTCGAATCGCCAGTCCTCCATCGCTAGAACACAGGCTTTAGCGATGTCGGGATGCGCCGAATTCATCACCCACACCTCATCGACCGTTCCAAGTTTGGAAACTACGAATTGCAGCTCCACAACACCTGTGATTCCGTCTTTCCATAGTTTGGTGGGGTAGGACGGGTTCGGCCGCCTATAAATTTTGGCCTCTTCGTCCAGTTCCGACATGGCGGGCACGTCGGGCGTAAGCTTGACCTCGAGTTCACTCCTTTCTCCCGCGCTCAAGCGGTAAGGACTCGCGATGTTTGCGGAAGGGGGGAGCTTCGATTTCAATTTCGACCGGGATACCAGTGGGCAGCTCGATCCTACCTTCCTCCACATAGAACTGGCGTCCGTTCACCGTCACATCGTAATCGGTAGTCGGGACAATCACGAGTTTCACCTGGGTCGTTTTGGGTGTCAGATCGACTACCCTTTCGTGGGATTCTCTCGGTGACACGACAACAGTGCCTTGCCAGGTCTTGAAATCCCGGTGGCTTACTTCCACGTTGTGCTGTCCGCCATCGAGTTCGGATATGACACTTCCGTTAAACGGAACCGATTTGCCGTCTACGGAAACGGCCATTTTATTTTGGATGCCCGGAGGCAAAACCTTGGCGTTGGCCATCAATATGAGCCTGAGAGAACCGGTCGAGGGAGGTATGACCTGGCTGACCTCCATCCCCTTCGACTCTTCATCGGAGATAGCCAGTTTGGCTAATTCGCTTGATACGGGATCGCCTTCCGGAAAGTCGATTTCCAGTTCCTGCTCGGCGATCAGTTCCCCATCACCCTCTTTCGCTACTTCCGTTGCGGGAATTTCCACTGCTATTTCAGGTTGCTCGATTTCTACGACAACTTCGGGTTCCTCAACCTTCGGCTCCTCCACTTTCGCCACCTCTTTTTCCACCACAAAAGGGGGCGGCTGTGGACTCACAGTGGCCTTCGATACTACTTCAGGCTCCCGTGGGGTCGCTTTTTCAACAACAGTCTCCACCTCCTCCCTGGCGGCGGGGATTTGCTCAGGAAGAGCAGGTTGAGTCTTTTCCGTTACGGCCGCGCCCTGCGCAAGCGGGCCTGAAGCCGCCGGCGCTACGGGAGCCGGTTTAACAATCTGCCAGATAATAACAGCAAGCAAGCCAAAGATGACCAATCCAAGGTATCGGAAGTTCTGTTTCTTCTGTTTCGCTGCCTTTTCCGCCTTCGCTGTGGCGATGACTATCCTCTTCTCTGCCTTCTTGCGGGCCATCTCTTCCCGGACTCGGGCCATCTTGGCATCCATCGCTTCCTGTTGCGCCTTGGCCTTCTCTTCTGTCGCCTCTTTTTCCGAGGCCAGCCAGGCTGCTGCCTGCTCTTCTGCTTCCCTGCGCGCGGTTGCTTCCCGACGTGCCTCCAGTCGCGCTTCGGACGCCTCCGCCTGCGCCGCTTCAACTCTCGAAATATCGACGAGAATGTGGTGAACTCGGAATGTTCCCTGATCGGTCTTGACAGTCCCGTGTTCGAAAATTGATGGAGGCAGGGTGGGCTCTTCCTTAACAAGCTGGTAAGCTTCCTGAGAGAGGCAGATTCCTCCCGGCTCTGCCGCCGAATTCGTCTGAGTGACGATCTCTAAAGCGTTGCCGCTTACTTCTTTGGATGATTTGGCAACTTCGCCGACGTGAATGCCGACACGGTGATTCACTTCGTCGTCAATTCCTGACTCCGTTTCGGGTTCCGATTCTGGATCCACATGCCTGTCAGCAAGCGCTTTTCGTATTTCCAGACTATAATTGACTGCCAGGAGAGGGCTCCGAAAAGACATTAGGAACCCGGTCTCCGATCGCTCAAGAATTTTCCCTTTGAGTTTTTCGCAGGTTGCTGCGATACAATCAAAATCCTCATTGAGGACGGCAATAGGATCCCGTTCTGCTACCCCGGTAGGAGCCGAATCCGATTCTGCTCCCTCTGTGGGAGTGGTCTGCGGTTCTGCTTCTTCGGCGGCAGGGATTTCCACTACACCTGTTAGGACGATAGCTACGTCTGAACGACGCCCGCCCTTGCCAGCAGAACTGGTTTTCTTCTCCATCCCAAAGACGATATTGCGGTCAAACGCTGGTGACGCTATCACGAGCCCGGCAAGATGTTAAGTAAATTAAGTGAAAAAGTATTCGGTCTCCTGTCTCGCTTGTATGAAGCAAATCACGGGACACGAGACTCGATCGTGTGGAAGCATAAACGGAGAATAGCAGGGCTTCGAAAACATTGTCAAAAAAAGCAAGCGGAGACAGGCAATTCTGTAATGTCGGACAGATTCCTAGCGGCTCTGGAAAATAAGGGAATCGGGTATCTGCTGGAAAGTCTTTTGCAAGTTGGTGAGATTTTTGATCATCGGCGCGACTTCAAATGGTCCTGGCAATTCGAATTCCAGAAGGAGAAGCCCGACCGCCTCATCCACTTTGCTTTCCCTGCCTTTAAAGCGGTGGAAACTTAAACCCACGACGAACACGGAAGGTCGACCGAATTGCCGTTTCTTCTTGCGCACCAGGTAAACTGCCTTGATTGCTTCGGATCGGCTGAATAACGAGCCGAGCTGAGAAATTTTATCAGGAAGTAATCCGTGTTCGATGTATTGTTGGGGATCGAAGGGATCGCTTTCCGCTGCCAGGGCTTCCTCGTGATTGTCCAGACTGCTCAGGGATTGTTTTCGAAAGCGTTCGGCTGCCTCCTTTTCTCCGAGTTTCGCAAAATGAGTGTAAAGCAAAGTGGCCGCTTCAGGGGCGAGTTCAACGTGTTCATCAATAATCTTTTCAAGGCGTTGGATGCCCTCAGCAGGTTGTTCGACAAGAAGAATGCGTCCAATGCACAACTCCGCTTCAGCGTCGAGCGGATTGACATCCATAATGGCTTCGAAATGAGGAAGAGCCGCTTCCCCTCCGTGAAACTCTTCTACGAGGGAGGCGTAATTCCAGCGAGCATTGGAGGTAAACGGATTATCTCCACGCGCCTTTTCCTCGAGTTCCTTCAGTGCCTCCTCCCTCGAATTGCGGCTCTCAAAGGATTTTTTCCAGGTCTCGGCAAGGGATTCTTGCCACCACCGGTCAAATTCTTCGACCAACGGTGACTTCAATTGACCTAAGAATACGTTGGCGGCCGGTTTAATCGCTTCGGGTTTAATTCCCCGAAGCTTGCTTCGTTTCTAATTCATAAAGTCTAATATCAAATGCCTCGGGGCTTGCCCCGAGGATCTTTACTAGGCAAGTAATCGGTTGACGGCTCGACTTCAAGAGCACGCAGCCGTTCGTTCAAAGAGGGATGGGTGTCGGTGGTGCCGGCATCCTCAAGGAGGCACTCATGTGTCAATCCCTGGGCGATCGTATAGCCGGGGCCGTCGGGGAGTTTTCGCGACATACTCTTGAACGGGAGTACTGTGACCTCGGGAGACTTATATGATTCTTCTTCGATCGATGGCCAAAAGACTTCATGTACATAGCGACCGATGACTGAAACCCGGCACAATGCACTGGCAGCCCAGTTTGGGTGAGTGACATCAGCTGCTCCCCGATCAGCTTCGTACTCTCTCTGACGGACCTCAACGAAAGAATAGGCACCGAAATAGGGTGCGTACCAGGAGAAGAACCATGTAAACAATGCGCCGATTCCTCCCTTTCTCTGGCCGAAGGATTCCATCAGGCGATACCACCTCTCCCTGATTCTGTATATGTAGGCGCCAAACTTACCATGTTCGTAGGAGAGGTGCCCAAGTTCGTGAGCGACCACCGCGGTGAATTCCGGCTGCGACAACCCAAAAAAGAGGGGAAGACCCAGTATGAGATAATTTCGGCTCTTCCGAAACGGCCCAATCCGCGGCCGATACATCATGGCCGCATTGAATTCGGGAGTGAGGACAATGTGATGGACTGGGGGCGATCTGAACTCCTCTTGCAAACGGTCTACCATTTCGAAAAGCTGTGGCAACTGTTCGGGATAGACTTCCATCCCGCCAGGTGGAGGAAACCTTATGAGGAAAATCCTCGCCAATCTGAACAGGACGTAGGCAGAAACAAGGCCAAATGCGACCCTCGATGCCGTGACATTAAGCTCTGGCACAAATAGCAACAGGCTCCACATCAAAAGGAGGAGCACAAGGATGGTCGTCAGAATTCCAGTGATGTAACCATATCCCAAAAGGGCAAGAATACGCAGTTTGAGCTCGTAGAGCCAAAGGCGCGAGGCGGCCTCCTTCTCGACCCGCTTGACAAGCTTATCGAATTCGACGTGCGTCATTAGCCCGCTTTGTACTGGCGTAGCTGAATCAGGTAGTTCCTGCGAATCTCAAGCAGTTCGGCGTCGTATCGACCGTCTCGGAAATCGGGAAAGGTCCATTCAAGAGGCCGAAATCCGCGGTTCCTATAACGGGCTATTAGGTCGGCGTATACGCCGTCGCCGAGGTGTATTTTTTGCCCGGCATATTTGAGACTGGCGAGGACGATCTTGTTGTGATCGAGGTAACCGATATCCAGGTTTACGCGACGTCGGTGATCCTCGGCCAGGCTCCTTTCGAGTTTGTTGCAGGCGAGCTTCGCCTCGCGTATTTCCTCCGGCGGCTTTAGTTTCGCAAATGAGATCAGACGTCGCCTAATTCCCGTGCCCATCTCGCACTCGTAGTATTCGGTCACGTTAAAAGGATGGTCCTGGCCCATGGTGTCGATCGGGCCCCATTGAAACTGTAAACATTCCAGCGCCTCTTCGAGGGCCATTTTCTCTCTCCAGAGGATGGCGACGAGGTATTTTACCGGATCAGCGGGTCGCGGATTAGCCATAGGGTTCTCCCCTCCCTTTCAAGATCGATAGGGCGCGGCCGGCCACGGTTGGGTCGATTCCGAAATCACGGGCAATTTCCGGGATCAGTTCTTCGGCAGAAATCTCGCGGCGCTCGACATGATCGTGGGTGCGTGTCTGAAACCGATTACCCTGCAGATACAGCTGCCGCTCACCGACGATCCGTGTGAGCAGTGGATAACGCATCATTTCCCATTCAAAGGAGGCATCCCAAACTCTTAGAAACTCGCGTGAATCTACCGGACTTATTTTGAAGGTGAGCCGGTAGGTGCTGTTTTTCTGTTGGGCGGTGTGGAGCGCCAACTTTTCACCGTCGCCCTGAGGGGTAAGGATCAATCTGTTAAACGCAGTTTCAATAAT